>CAYYXR010000022.1:0-48014 GCA_964475755.1 uncultured Rhodobacterales bacterium | reverse complement strand
CCGGTCCCGGCGATATTCATTATGACTTGGGGTCCGGCGACGGCCGTATCGTCATCGCCGCCGCGCGAGATTTCAATGTTGAGCGCGGCGTGGGAATCGATCTCGATCCGCAACGCGTAAAGGAAGCCAATGCAAATGCGCGCACGGCGGGGGTTACGGATAAAGTAATATTCGTCGAAGGTGATCTCTTCGAATTTGATTTCAGCGAGGCCACGGTTCTGACCATGTACTTGCTTCCCGAGGTCAACCTGAGGCTCCGGCCCATTATTCTCGACGATCTCAAGCCGGGCACACGTGTTGTTTCGCATGCATTTACAATGGGAGAGTGGGAGCCTGATGCATTCGATAACATCGATGGCCGGCACATCTATTATTGGATGGTGCCCGCAAAGGTCGAAGGAGAGTGGAGGTGGACGGTAAGCGGCACGGATTATCGCGCCGTCATCTCACAAGATTTTCAGAAAATTTCCGGTGACGTGCTGAAAAACGGTACCGCACTTCCCATGCAGTATGGCGAAATGAAAGGCTATGACATCAGATTTGAAACGCGCCTGCGCGACGCCAACGGCCGGGTCTCTGCGATGCTGCTGGAAGGCACTGTGGACGGCAATACCATTAACGGCACCATGTACATTGACGGAGAGTCCACCGAGGTGACTGTCCGCCGGGTAAACTAGCCGTTATTGGCTTGGCGCGGCGCCGTTTGGTTGCTGGCAATCTCAAGAATCAGTTTCTGTAACACTGATTGACTGAAGTCATTCAAATTGTGGACCGCAAGGTAAAACGAACCCGGTCCGCCGATCACGTTGTCGCGATAATACTTGTCCAAATCTTCCGGTGCGGCCTGTTTCCACTCGGCGCGCTTGTTCATAATGGCAAGGCCGTTGATGGTAATGCCTTTGTCGATGGCTTCGTCGCGCGCTTCGGAGGGCGGGCGGCCGTAATCGCTATAGCCGTCGCCTGATATATCGATGACGCTGCGCGTGGCTTCGCAACCGCACTCGTCAAATAATTTCACCGCAAAATCGATACCGCCGCTGATGGAGGTGGTGCTCCCTGATTTCAGCGCCGCTTCATCGAGTTCGGCGGCGAAAGACCGTGCGCTCTCAAGGTCCGATACAATGCGCCAGGGCACCACCACACGTTGATGGTAGATGCTCGACCATTCCATGTAGGTGATCGCAATTCGGCCAATGGGGCCCGACCGGATCGCCTCGGCGACGCGTTCATCGCGCAGGGCGTGAATATAGCCGATGCGCTGCACACCGGCTTCGCCCTCGTCGATGCTCATGGACACGTCCACGGCGAGAATCAGGGCGAGGTCAACGGCCGCGTCCTGAGCTTGCGACGGCGCAGCCAAAAACAACGCCGCAAGGGCGCCTATGATTTTCAACCGAAGGCCCATGGCCTCACTTCCTCCCATCACACGGATATGTGTGCGATTTTATCCGCCCACTTAACACATCTGCCGGAATGGCGTCCCCGGCGAGATTTGAACTCACGGCCCCCAGATTAGGAATCTGGTGCTCTATCCAGCTGAGCTACGGGGACGCGATGCTCCGCCCGGCGGCCCGCCTTATAGCACGGCCCGTCCGCCCACGCGAAGACGTTGAGGGGCCCGGCATAGGGTAATCACAAAGCTGCGAGTACCCGGTGATTTTATTACAGGCTACAAATGAGGCGAATGTGCGTTGTCCGCTGGGCGCTCGCGCTTTAGTGCACGTGCACGGGTTGCAGGTCGTGTTGTACGACCGCGCCCCACGCTTGCTCAAGGTTGTGCGCAGCCCCCATCGGTGTGCCCGAGGCGCTGTGAATGGTCCACATGGGAACGTTGTCCACCAAGGATTGGCGGATATAGGCCACTTCGTTCAGACCTAAACGCGCTAAGTCCACCTCTGTTGAAGCAAGGGGTATGGCTTGCGGGCCAAAATGGTCCTCAAGTGCGGACTCTTCGGTTGCGGGAGTCAGATTTCTATCTTTATCGTTCATCGTGATCCTCCTTTCGAGCGATCAATATGGGGCGCTCCAAATTGGCAGCAGCCCTTTTTTCAACGGTGGTCCAGAGTTCTCGGCAGATCAGTTGTCCGGATTGACGTCGATCGTTTTCGGCGCGGGTTTTTTAGACGCACTTTTGATTTCGATTTGCGTCACCTTCGGTTCAGGAACAGGGCGTTCGAGATCTACATGCAGCAGCCCGTTCACCACCTCGGCGCCTTTCACTTCGATCCCTTCAGCAAGGACAAAACTGCGCGTAAATTGGCGCGCGGCAATGCCGCGGTGCAGGTACACGCGGTTCACCGTGTCTTCCTGCTGCTTGCCGCGGATGACAAGCTGGTTGTCCTCGACGGTTACATTCAGGTCTTCTTCCGAGAACCCTGCCACGGCCAGTGTAATCCGCAGGCGGTGCTCGCCGGTTTGCTCGATGTTGTACGGAGGATAGCCTTCGCCCGAGGTCTTATTGACCCGGTCCAGAACCCGCTCGATGTGATCAAAGCCGAGCAGCAGCGGGCTCGAAAAAACCGAAACGCGCGTCATTTTCCGTCTCCTCCAATCGAGCGAGTGCGCGGTAAAGGCCCCCGCAGGGCGCCGTATCTTTGCCGCCCGCACCTGCGGCGCGGCATATACCCTATTTATGTCGTACCAAAACGGCCCCGCGTCAAGTCTGCGGGCCGGGCCGAAAAAGTCAGAGAACCCCTTGCTCTCGGCGCTGAATCTGGTGATATGAGAACCCTGTTCGGCTCGCGAAGCCGGATCGTCAAGGAGGCGCCGCCATCGCTGCTTTGGAGAACATCGGCACGGGCCTGGGAAGCAGGCGAAAGAGCGCCGGCGATGACCGGCCGCTTTTTCCGCCGTTGGACGCCTACGGCAGCGGCATGCTCGATGTCGGCACGCCTCATAAAATGTATTGGGAGCAGTCCGGAAACGCCAAAGGCGTTCCGGTGGTGTTTTTGCACGGTGGGCCGGGCGCTGGAACAGCTCCGGCGTATCGCAGATTTTTCGATCCCGCCGCATACCGCATCATCCTGTTCGATCAACGCGGGGCGGGTCGTTCCACGCCGGAAGCCGATCTTACCGACAACACAACGGCCAATCTCATTGCGGATATCGAAAAACTCCGGGAACACTTGGGCATTGAACGATGGATCGTCTTTGGAGGGTCCTGGGGCTCAACCTTGGCCTTGGCATATGGCCAATCTCATCCTGAACGCTGCATCGGTTTCATTCTCCGAGGTGTCTTTCTGTTCAGCGACGACGAAATTGCATGGTTTGTGGGCGGTGACGGAGAAGGGATGGGGCGGTTTTTTCCTGAAGCTTACCGGTCCTTCTCGCAGTTCATTCCCGAGGCCGAGCGCGGCGATCTTTTGAGTGCATATCACGCGCGCCTGATCGATCCCGACCCTACTGTTCATAAGCCTGCGGCGGCGGCGTGGTGTGCATACGAAAACGCGTGTTCTCGCCTCATCCCCAATGATCCAAAGGCCGGCGGCGCCAAAGGAACGGGGCAATACTACAGCGGCGCTTTATCCATGGCGCGCATCGAAGCGCACTACATGATGAACCGGGGATTCCTGAAGCCTAACCATCTGCTCGACGGCGTTGGCGCGATTGAACATCTGCCTGCGGTCATCGTGCAAGGCAGGTACGACATGGTCTGCCCCATCGCCTCCGCCGACCGATTGGCCCGCATATGGACCGGCGCGCAGTATCGCGTTGTACCTGATGCCGGCCACTCCTCGATGGAGCCGGGCATTCGTGCCGCGCTCGTGAAGGCCACCGAGGACTTCAAACACTACCGGTAATTTTGAACGCTTCTAAAAAAAACCTGAGAAAATTCATAGACCTGTATAAACTGACAGGCCGGATTCCGACTAACCTGTCAGTTCTCGCAGGTCCGCCCAAACCGTCCGCATGGCAAAAGATTGGCCGTGTCGGCGCAACAAGTGATGGGTCGGCACTGCTGACAAGTTCCATATACCCAACACCTTAAACCCCGCCTTTTGGCGGGGTTCTTTTTTTGAACGCTTCTGAATTTGGCGAAAAAGCGTGCGTTTGTAACAGCTTGCAGCGGGCTCGTGCGTGCACGCCAGAACACACAGGCGATACATTTCTTTCTTTTTTACAATGAGTTACATGTAACTCGTGGCTTTGCTGCAGTGCATTAGCTATAAGTCCGCTTGAAATAATATTTGCAACTTAGGAGGCGCCGCCGGCCCGTATTTCTTGTGCGGCAGGCGCCGGAGACAGCGGTTTCCTAAAATGAACGTGTCCAGAAAGGCGTTGGCCCTCGTGGCCACGATAGTCGTCGTGGCGGTTGGGGCGTGGTTTGTGTTCATGCCGGGCTCTGGCGGAGGGCCGGGTGGCGGGTTCGGCCCCGGCGGCGTGCAACCTGTCTATGTCACGCCTGCAAAGTATGAGTCCTTTGCTGATCGCATTGAAGCCATCGGGACGCTGACGGCCAACGAGTCGATCACCGTGACATCCAAGGCGCAAGGCATCATCAGGTCTCTCAATTTCGAGGACGGCGAAATGGTGCGCGAGGATGAGCTCATCGCCGCTATCGCAGCCGCTGAGGAAGATGCGCGCCTGAATGCGGAGCTCGCCAATTTGGAAGAGCAACGCAAGACCCTCGATCGCATCGTTGACCTCGCAAAGACCAACAATGTTTCCCAAGCCCGCGTCGATGAACAGATGGCGATGGTCAAAAAGGCGGAGGCAAATGTTGCGGCGGCGCGCGCACGCGTCAGCGATTTTCGTATTTGGGCGCCCTTTACGGGCATTCTAGGAACGCGCCGCGTCAGCCCCGGTGCTTTGGTCAGCCCCGGCACGGTTATCACCACGCTGGACGATATCTCAGTTGTGAAGCTTGACTTTTCGGTGCCCGAAACGTTCCTGGCCAGTCTGCGTCCGGGCCTTGATATCGAAGCGACGTCTCAAGCCTATCCGGATGAAACTTTTCAGGGACAAGTCACGTCGGTCGACAGCCGTATCGATCCGATCACACGTTCCGTCGATATCCGGGCGGTTATTCCCAATGATGAACAAAAACTACGGCCCGGCATGCTAATGATTGTTGAATTGATTAAAGATCGGCGCACATCGCTGATGATCCCTGAACACGCCCTAATGCCGGACGGCACGCGACAGTTCGTGTACGTCATTGATGCAAATAATGTGGCCGAACGTCGTGAGGTCACCATTGGCACGCGCCGTCCCGGATTTGTAGAGATCAGCGAAGGCCTGGCCGAAGGCGACCTCGTTGTTATCGAAGGCACAATGCAAGTGCGCCCTGGCGGCACAGTTCAGATTCTGACCCCCGAAGACTCCGCCGATGGTTCATCCGCGATGGACGCCCGGCGGACCGATCCAAGCTAGTCTGCACACGCTGGCACACGGAACACGCACATGCTGCTTTCGGACATCTCCATAAAACGCCCGGTTGTCGCCACTGTCGCGAGCTTGCTGCTTGTGGTGTTCGGCGCATTCGGCATTACACAATTGCCGGTTCGCGAAACACCGGACATTGAGGAGCCCGTCGTTTCAGTGCGCGTGGACTATCGCGGCGCTTCAGCTGAAATCGTCGAGACGAAAATCATCCAGGTGATCGAGGAACAGATCAGCGGTATCGAGGGCGTGAAATCTTTGTCCGCCTCCGCCCGTGATGGATCCGGGGGCGTCACTATCGAATTCGAAAAAGGTCGCAATATTGATGCGGCCGCCAATGACGTGCGCGAACAGGTCAGCCGTGCAGCCGGCCGTTTACCGCCCGATGCCGAACCGCCCGTTATTCAGAAAGCGGATTCCAACTCGTCGCCCATCATGATCATGACGGTGTCGTCCACGACCCGTTCACCTCTGGAAGTGTCGGATTACGTCGAACGCTATATCCGCGACCGGATTTCTTCGGTCGAAGGCGTTGCCTTTCCCATTATGTTTGGGTTCCGCAAGCCGTCCTTGCGCGTATGGCTGGACCGGCGCGCTTTGGCCGCGCGCGAGTTGACTGTTGCAGACGTTGAAGCCGCTCTGCGCCGCGAAAACGTGGAACTCGGTGCGGGCAGGCTGGAATCAACCCTGCGCGATTTCACATTGCGCACGGCGCGAAACTTTCAAACCCCTGAGGAGTTTGCCCAGCTCGTCATCGCCCGTGGTGAAAACGACTATCTTGTCCGGCTCGGCGAAGTGGCCCGTGTGGAAATCGGCGCGGAAAATCCGGACTCGGTTTTCCGCATTCACGGCCGCAATGCGGTTGGGTTCGGTTTGGTCAAGCGGCCGGGGGCCTCGTCGCTGGCGGTGGCCAATGCCGTACGTGAAGAAGTCGCGCGTATCAACGCGACCATGCCGGACGATCTCAATATGGAGATTGCCTACGATTTTTCCGAATACATCACAGAGTCCATGAACGAGGTGGCCATCGCCATGGCTGTGGCGGCGGTTCTTGTCGTTGCTATCATTTACCTCTTCCTGGGCACCGTGACGGTCGCTGTTATTCCTGCTGTGACCGTGCCGGTCTCGCTCATAGCGACGTTCATTGTTCTGTGGGCCTTGGGGTTTTCGATCAACATCTTTACTTTTCTCGCGTTGGTTTTGGCCATTGGCCTCGTGGTGGACGACGCCATTATTATGCTGGAGAACATTCACCGGCGCATGAAACGCGGCGAACCACCATTGCTCGCGGCTTATCGCGGCGCACGCCAGGTGGCTATGGCTGTGCTTGCGACAACAATGGTGCTGGCAGCGGTGTTCGTGCCCGTTATGCTGATGCAAGGCACGGTGGGCAGTCTATTCACCGAGTTCGCGGTAACCGTGGCCGCAGCCGTGATTTTCTCGATGTTTGTCGCCCTCACACTGACGCCGGTCATGTGCAGCAAAATCTTGCGCCCCGATCTCGATGACTCGCCGGTCGCGCGGCGCGCGCAGTCCCTGTTTGAAACCTTAAGGGCCTTTTATCGAAAAACCCTCATTATGGGTCTCGACCGCCCCAAACAGGTGTTCATGCTGTTCATCGGCATCATTGCCGTGACCGCCGGTCTCTTCACCTTGGTGCCCAAAGAATTCACACCCGTGGAAGACCGTGGGGCGATCTTCATCATTGTACGGGCGCCTGAAGGGTCCAGCATTCAATTCACCAACGAGCAGGCGACAAAAGCCGCCGAAGTTTTCCAGCGCTATGTCGATCGCGGCTTGGCGATGGACGTGATGCAGATGGTGCCATTTGGTGGGCCCGGCGGCGGGTCCAACAATCAGGGCAACATCATCATGCACCTGACACCTTGGAAGGAACGCAGCGTAACCTCACGTGAGCTGATTCCAGAAATTATGATGCAGCTGCGCGGCATTCCGGGCGCGCAACTCATTCCAACATTGCCGCCGAGCATCGGGCAAAATCCGTTTGCTGGGGGGTTGCAACTTGTTATTGGCGGCGACAGCTACGAGGAAATTCGCGAGTGGCGCGATATCATGCTCGGCGCCATGCAGCGAAATCCCGGTTTGGTGGGTTTGCGGTCCGACTACAACGAAACCAATCCGCAAATGCGTATCCGCACCAATCAGAACCGTGCAGCGGATTTGGGCGTATCCACATCTACCATCGGCCAAACCTTGCAAGTGCTGCTCGGCTCGCGCAAGGTCACGACGTATCTTGATCGTGGCCGTGAGTACGATGTGATTTTACAAAGCCAGGATGAAGACCGGCAAACGCCGTCGGACATATCGAATATCTACGTTCGTTCGGATACGACCAGAGAACTCATTCCGCTGTCCAGTTTCGTGACTGTCGAAGAAATGGCGGGCAGCAACTCACTGAACCGCTACAATCGCATGCGTTCGATCACGATCACGTCCAATGCGGTTCCCGGTTATCCCATGGGTGAGGCCGTCGCCGACATCGAGCAAATGGCGGCAGACCTATTGCCGGATGCGGCGCGCATTAGCTGGCGCGGTGAAGCAGAGGAACTGAAAGAGTCGGGCGCGCTCATTTATATCTCGTTCGGTATGGCGCTTTTGGTCGTGTTCCTGGTTTTGGCCGCGCAGTTCGAAAGCTTTATTCACCCGATCATCATCATGATGACCGTGCCGCTTGCGATGGCCGGCGCAATGGCTGGACTCTTGATTGCCGGTCAGTCCTTCAACATCTACTCGCAAATCGGCGTGATCGTGTTGATCGGGCTTGCGGCCAAGAACGGAATCCTGATCGTCGAGTTCACCAATCAGCTGCGTGATGCCGGAATGGAATTCCGCGATGCGCTGGTCGAGGCCGCCTCCATCCGCCTGCGTCCCATCATCATGACCGCGCTGGCCACGGTCATGGGTGCAGTGCCACTGGTGATTTCTTCGGGGGCCGGCTACGAGGGGCGCCGGGCCATCGGGATCGTGATCGTCTTCGGCGTGTCCTTTGCCAGCTTCATTACGCTGCTGGTTGTGCCCGCGTTCTATCAACTCATGGCCCGTAATACCGGCTCGCCAGGCCGAATCGCCGCCGAGCTCAAAGACTACGAAACCAGCTTCCCCCGCCAAGCGCCTACAGGGGCCGAGGGGCGAACCGAGCAGCCCGCTGAATAAACGGGTCTTTGCTGCGTTGCAAAAACCCAAGAAAACCCATATGTTACGAACGGTTACAGCCTCTTCATAGCTTTGTAACGCTGCGGTGTGTATAAAGCTTAACCAAGGCTTGCAACCTTAAGGTAGCGCTCGTTTTAGCGCTCGACCTGAAGCTTTGCCGGCGTGGCGATGGGCAGATGAGCGGCTGCCCCGTTTTTTTCGGTTCCGAAAATGGATGTGAAACAAAAACTCGGCGCATTCGCGGCACTCGTGGTCATTGTTGGCGTGGCTGCATTTTTTATGATCGGCGGACCGTCAAATGACAGCGCCCGCGGACGCAATAACGGCGATGCGCGCCCTGTGCGCGTGGCCGTTGTCGAGAAAGAGGAGTTCAGCGATCGTTTGGAAGCGATTGGCACCGTCTTTGCCAAAGAATCGGTAAACGTCACCGCAAAAGTGCAAGGCATCATTCGCTCCGTCTATTTTGAGGACGGCGAAACAGTTCAGCGCGGAGAGGAGATCGCGGCCATCGACGCCGGCGAGCAAACCGCGCAACTCAATGTCGAACTGGCCAATCTCGAGCAGCAGCGCAAGGAGCTTGAGCGCGTTATGGGATTGGCGGCGGACAGCCACGTCTCCCAAGCACGTGTTGATGAAATGGTCGCATCCGTCAAAAAAGCGGAAGCTAATGTTGCCGCTGCGCGTGTACGCGCCGGCGACCGTCTCATCACTGCGCCGTTTGCCGGCATTGTCGGTACACGCCGCATCAGTGTCGGCGCGCTTGTGTCGCCGGGCACCGTTGTCACGACTCTCGATGATATTTCGAAAGTAAATCTCGACTTTGCCGTCCCGGAAACCTTTATGGCGTCTTTAAAGCCCGGTCTCGATATTGAGGCCGAAGCCAGCGCGTATGCCGGGGAAATTTTCAAAGGCATTGTCGCCGCCGTCGATAGCCGCATTGATCCGACGACCCGTTCTGTGACGGTGCGCGCCGAAATCCCCAACGAAGACCTACGTCTTCGCCCGGGCATGCTTATGGTTGTCGACCTGATTAAGGATCGGCGTCAGTCACTCATGATCCCTGAGGCGGCTTTGCTCCCAGAGGACGATAGGCAGTATGTTTTTGTGATCGGCCCCGGGGACGTTGCTCAACGCAAGGAAGTCGTTATTGGCCGCCGCCGCGCCGGCTTTGTCGAAGTGGTGAGTGGTTTAAGCGAAGGTGACATCATTATCAGAGAGGGCCAGCAGGACCTTCAGGATGGTGCGCGCGTTGAAATTTTGAATGGCAACGAAGTTGGGATTAGCCCGGCGCCGCCTGCGCAAGCCGGGGACATGGCGCAAGCTCTCGGGTAATTCAATCGCGCCTGGCTGTGTGCCGCGCGCTTTCAGGACTCTGACGCGATGCTGCTCTCGGATATCTCCATAAAGAGGCCCGTGGTGGCCATTGTGGCCAGCCTCTTGCTGGTTGTCTTCGGGTTGTTTGCCGGCATGCGGCTACCGGTGCGCGAAACCCCGGACATTGACCGGCCCGTGGTCAACGTTCGCGTCAATTACACCGGCGCGTCGGCCGAAGTCATCGAATCTCAAGTTGTACGCGTGATCGAAGAGCGCATCGGCGGCGTGCAGGGCATCGAGACTATCAACGCCTATTCCTTCGACGGCGGCGGGAACGTCAATATCGAGTTCAAGGTTGGCCGTGATATTGACGAGGCTGCCAACGATGTGCGCGATCAGGTGAGCCGCGTTGTCGGCCGCCTGCCCCAAGACGCCGATCCGCCGGTGGTTCAGAAGGCCGATCCCGACAGTCAGCCCATCATGTGGATCAACGTGTACTCCACGTCACGTGATGCCATGGAACTGTCGGACTATGTGCACATCAATCTAGAGCCAAGATTTTCCACTGTGCAGGGCGTCGCGTCCTTAAGGATCGGCGGCGATAGAGAAAAAGCCATGCGGGTCTGGCTCGACCGGCGCGCCATGGCTGCGCGCGGGATTACCGTCACAGATGTGGAAAGCGCGCTACGGCAGGAAAATGTCGAGCTTGGCGCAGGTATGCTCGAGTCCGCCGATCGAAATTACACGCTGCGTACCATCCGGGCTTACCAGACGGTCGAGGATTTCCAAAACCTTGTCGTTGCCCGCGGCGAGAACAACTATCTCATCCGGCTGGCCGAAATAGCCAACGTCGAGATTGCGCCCGTGGACGACAAACAGGTTTTCCGGCAAGGCGGCCGGCCGGGCATCGGCATCGGCATTATCAAGCAGCCCGGCGCATCCACTTTGGACGTGTCCGCGGCCGTCCGTGCGGAAATCGCAGAAATCCAACGGACTATGCCCGACGATCTCGCGATTGGCATCAACAATGACTCGGCGGACTATATCTCCGCGGCTTTACGTGAAGTGGTGATCGCCATGGTGGTCGCCGCGGCCATGGTCGTCGCGGTCATATACTTGTTTCTCGGCACGGCGCGCGCCGCCATCATTCCCGCTGTAACTGTTCCCATTTCCCTCATATCCACGGCAATCGTTCTCTGGCCCCTTGGGTTTTCCATCAACATCCTGACCCTGTTGGCCATGGTTTTGGCGATCGGGCTTGTGGTGGATGACGCCATCATCATGCTTGAGAACATTCACCGGCGTATGAAGCTGGGTGAGCCTCCTCTGCTTGCGGCCTACCGCGGCGCGCGTCAGGTGGGCATGGCCGTTGTCTCGACAACCTTGGTGCTTATTGCGGCGTTTATCCCCGTTACCCTTATGGAAGGGACGGTTGGCACGTTGTTCTTCGAGTTTGCAGTATCCATGGCCGTGGCTGTTGCTTTTTCCATGTTTGTTTCGCTCACACTCACGCCTGTGATGTGTTCCAAAATTCTCACACCGAAACTGGACACCAGCCCTGTCGCGCACAAAGCCAATGAAATCTTCGAACGCTTGAAGTCTTGGTATATCGTAACCTTGGATAAGACATTGGATAAGCCGTGGCGCGTTCTCGCCGGATTCGCGGGGATTATCGTTCTCGCAGGCGGAATGTTTATGATCTTGCCGCAGGAATTCACGCCTAAGGAAGACCGCGGCATGATGTTCATACAAATTCGCCCGCCCGAGGCCTCGACGGCGTCCTATACGGACCGCCAGGTCAAGGAAGCGGCGGATATTTTGAAACCTTATATCGACAGCGGCGAAGTCGAACGGCTGCTTGAGCGCGTCGACGGCGATAACGGCGGCGGCAATATCCTGGTCATTCTCGCGCCGTGGGCGGATCGCGACCGCCATGTCACGGCCTTCTTGGACGAGGTGGCTCCCAAATTGAATCGTGTGACCGGTGCGCGGGTGTCCCCTAATCTGCCCTCGGCTTTAGGTCAGCGCGGCGGTGGCTTCAATAATCTCAACTTCGCTCTGACCGGACCGACCTACGACGAATTGCGTGTTTGGCGTGACGATCTCATGACGGCGCTATCGCAAAGTCCATATTTCGTTAACGTCAACAATAGCTTCCGTGAAAACAACCCGCAGATACGTATTCGCATCGACCGCACCCGTGCGTCCGACCTCGGCGTGTCCGTCGGCGCCATAGGCCAGACATTGGCGGCCATGCTGGGCTCGCGTCGGGTAACGACCTTCGTCGACAGCGGCGAGGAGTACGATGTCATCCTTCAGGGACGTCTGCAGGACCGGCAAACGCCGACCGACATTTCGAACATTTACGTCCGTTCCGGCACAAGCCGTGAACTGATTCCATTGTCCAGTGTCGTGACGCTGGAGGAGGGAACCTACTCCGACTTTCTGCCGCGCCTTGATCGGCGTCGCGCTATTTTCTTCAATTTGTTCCCAGCGGGCGATGCAAATCTCGCCGAATTGGTCGCCGAAGTGGAGCGCATCGCCGAGCCCATTCTGCCCGAGACCGCCCGCATCATTTGGCGCGGCGAGGCCGCCGACTACAAGGAAACTGGCTACTTCATTTACTTTAGTTTTGGCCTCGCGCTCCTCGTGGTGTTTCTTGTGTTGGCCGCGCAGTTCGAGAGTTTCGTGCATCCGTTTATCATCATGATGACGGTGCCTCTGGCGGTGTTCGGCGCACTGGTGGGGCTGCTGTTGTTCGGTCAGAGCATCAACATCTACTCACAGATCGGGATTATCGTGCTGGTAGGTCTCGCGGCCAAGAATGGCATATTGATTGTCGAATTCGCCAACCAGATGCGCGATGCCGGTCGCCCCTTCCGCCAAGCGCTCATTGAAGGCGCGGTCACGCGCCTGCGCCCCATCATTATGACGGCGCTTGCGACGATTATGGGTGCGGTCCCATTGATACTGGCATCCGGGGCAGGAGCCGAAGGGCGCCAGCCCATCGGTGTGACCGTCTTCACGGGCGTTGCCTTTGCCGCCGTGATCACCCTGGTTGTTGTGCCTGCATTTTATATGCTGCTCGCCAAGGGCACAGGCTCGCCGGGCCGTGTGGCGGCTGAATTGCACGACTATGAGAAAAAACACCCAGCAAGCGCGGGCTCTACGGGTCAGCAGCCTGCTGAATAAAGTATACCAGACCGTTCAACGTCCTCACCCTTCGCCACAGAGAACATAAGATGTAAGATCGCCGCGCCGCGCGGCGAAAGGACGTCGCGCACGGTTGTTCGGGAGCTCGCGTGAAAGAGAAGGAACTGCGGTTTGCCCTGGTGTGTTACGGCGGCATTTCACTTGCCGTCTACATGCACGGCGTCACGAAGGAAATCCTCAAACTCGTCCGGGCCTCAAAGGACTATCACACATATGCTAACCGGCAGCAGGACGGCATCTCGTACGATGATGTCACGCAGCCGCGCAGCGATCCGGTCGACAGCGAACGCGCCTACTTCGATCTTATGAAACAGATCGGACGGCATCTCGATCTTCGGGTTGTTGTCGATGTGATCGCGGGAGCCTCCGCCGGCGGGATTAACGGCGTGATTCTTGCGCGTGCATTGGCCCATGATCTCAATATCGATCCGGTGCGCGATTTCTGGCTCAAGCATTCCGACGTGGCCGAACTCATGCCGCTGCACGTCAAGGCGGGTCCGTGGCGCAAGTGGTATTTCCGGCCCTTTGTTTGGATGCTTCTGTGGCACTTCCGCGACGATCTCGGCGACAATGTTGAACTCAAGCAAAAGCTTTCGATGTTCTTGCGCTCGCGTTGGTTCAAGCCTCCTTTCGACGGGTACAATCTTACCGAAGTCCTGTACGGCGGGTTTTCGGCAATGGGCGATCCGATCGAACGCGGAAGTTCGCTTGTGCCCGCCGGCCAACAGCTTGATCTTTTCGTGACCGTCACCGACTTTCATGGATATGTCACCGACACGCCTATTCACGATCCGCCGATCATCCGCGATCGCGAACATCGCCAAGTTCTGCATTTTAAATACCGGCAGTGGCCACGCGGACAGGAACAGTCGGGATTTGACCGCGAAGGTCTGCCCGGTTTGACATTTGCGGCGCGGGCAACGTCGTCGTTTCCCGGCGCGTTTCCCCCGACACAGTTTTCTGAAATCGATCATCTCATGGCCAAGCGCAGTCTCAGTTGGCCAAAGCGCGTCGATTTCATTTACACGAACTTTCGCCCCTACCTGCGCGCCGATTTGAATCCCAGCGATGCGGCGTTCATCGACGGCAGTGTGCTCAATAACAAACCATTCTCTCATGCAATCGAAGCCATTCATGGCCGCGCCGCCTACCGTCATGTTGATCGCCGGCTGCTTTACATCGATCCGCACCCTAAGGGCCGCGAAAGCCGGTCCTGGGGTCGGGTGCCTGGGTGGTTTGAAACGTTTAAAGGTGCGCTGTCCGATATTCCGCGCAACGAGCCCATTCATGACGATTTATCCTGGGTCAATACCCACAACGCCGAAGTGCGGCGCCTTCAGGTGGTGGTGGAAAGCGCGCGCGCTCACATTCGCACCATTGCGAATGGAATTGTCGGCAACGCTTTCGAGAAACGATTAACGGGTGAAGATGTCGGGCGTTTGCGCGAGCAGGCAAACAACCGTGCGCGATTGGAGACCGGGTTTGCATATGAAGGGTACTTACGCCTTAAATTGGCGGCGGTCATCGAAGACGTTGCCACTTTAACCGGCATGATTTGCGGGTATGAGCGCGGCTCGCAAAAACTCGCGCGTGTCGTGAACGTCATTCAGGCATGGGCGCGTTTATCCGGTGTCAGCCCCGAGACACTCGATTTGTCGACCATCTTCAATCCGGGCAAAACCGTGCCGCCATGGGTGCGGTTTTTGCTTCGGTTCGATGTGCGCTACAGGCAACGGCGTATTCGTTTTGTCGTGCGCGCGGTGAATCAGCTCTACACATGTTTGGACAAGCCCGAGTACGCGGGTCTGGGGACCGAGCGGCTCGACCGGATAAAGGCGGGACTTTATGACGCCCTGGCTTTGCTCCGCCCGCTCAGTGCCCGTGTTGGCACGCCCGTTGGAGATGGCCACGACCTTAGCCGCGACTCAATCGCGGCGGTAAAAAGCGTGGTCGGCGATATTGTAGATGCCATGCAAACTGATGCCGTGCTTGCAGTTAGCCCCGCGGCGGTTGCGGAAAAATTTGCGGAGCAAATTGAGCAAACCATCGAACTTGTCGGTGTGGACTTGGGACTTGAACGGGACAACGAGCGTACCGATGCGCTTCTGGTCGCTTTAGTCGAAGGCGCGGGCGAGGCGAAGCCGCTGCCCAGTGCGGCCCGGCGCGAGCTCATTGATCACTACATCGGGTTTGCCGTTTGGGACGTGCTGACTTTTTCTATTACCAATTGGCGCGATCTGGATGAATTCGATGAAATTCGTGTGGACCGCCTGAGCCCGGACGATGCCCAGACACTACGTAAAGGCGATGCGACCGCGACCCTAAAGGGGATTCAGTTTTTTCATTTCGGTGCGTTCTTCTGCCGCGCTTACCGCGAGAACGATTATCTTTGGGGCCGGCTGCATTCCGCCGAACGGCTGATGGATATTGTCTTGGATGCCGCGCGGATCGAAGGGGTTGGCGAGGACATTGATATTGGATTGCTGAAGGCGCAGGCATTCAAAGCGATTTTGCAAAACGAGCGTGACAACCTGCATGGTTGCCGCGAGCTTATCGATGAACTCCTGGCCGAAACGGAAGATCTGCTATCCAGAGGCGCTTCTTAGGCTAGCGCGCCTATTCCAACGGTTTTTGCACCCCGAATAAATACATACCCCGAAAGATATGCGGATGGGCCTGCTCAAATTCAGCCCAGTTTGCAAGATTCGTACATTCAGGATCATCGGGGAACTGTTGACAATATTTTCTCGTCAGTTCCATTGGCAGAAACGTGAACCCCAGGAATTGCAGGCCAAGGTCTTCGATGATTTCAGCAATTTCTGATATCGAATACGTGCGCTCCTGTACGTGGAAGGCGAGATCCCGGCACATAGAAAGAGAATAAAAATCCAGAAAGTTGCGAATATCCGAATTGGCCAACGGCCGAAGGTCGGGGTGTAATGACTCGCGTGGTTTTCTCGCGGCATCGATCAAATCGCGGCGAAAGCGCCGGATATCCTGAGACGTGGATTTGTATTGCATCGCCTGGATGTATTTTTGGGCGTCGTTAATGCCCTTCCGCGCGACCTGGCTGTATAGGCCGACCGACATGATCCCGCCCGGCCTTAAGACGTCTAGAAGCGCTTTCCAGCCTGCGATGGGGTCCGACATATGGTGAAGCACGCCGACACATTCGATCAAATCAAAGCTCTTGCCGAGCATCGATACATTAAGAATATCGCAAATCTGAAATGATATCCGCCGGAGGCCGTATGCCTCCAACTGGCGTTTTGCATACGCCATACTGGCGCGCGACAGATCTATGGCGGTCGCGCTCCAATCTTTAAGCCCGTAGACATTGAACATGATGTGCTGGCCGGTGCCGCAGCCTGCATAAAGAATATCCGGGCATTCAATAGTGCTCAAATACGTCGGATCGGCGTTCGGATACCTGCCTTGGATAAATTTAGGGAAGGGATGAATGGCCAATTGTGTTCTACCGGCCCAGCGCGGATAGGGATTTTCTTCGTACTGGGCTTTCACCTTAAGTGAAACCGAATCAGTTATTGAGGAAATCTCGGGCAGGGCCGCCGCAATTTCACGCTCCATTCTCGGTTCATGTATGTGACGGCGCACCAGCATGGCAAAGCTGTCTCGCTCCGTTCCCGTATATTGATCGGCCAGGGTCTCGGCCCAGTCATACGTGGACAGAGAGCGGTAACAGGCTAGGACGGCGATGGGGAACGGGTCGGAAATCGAACCGCCGCTTTTTAAAGTGGCGTTAATTGTCTCAGCCAGGGACTCGCACCACATCTTTTCGTCGGGACTTTCCCAATAGGCGTACTCAGTTAAAAAGCACTGATCTGCGAGCGCATAGCAAAACGCGCGGTCCGATGGATGAACGCTTACTGGATTTGTATCAAGCGCAATCCGCAGAAAGTGGCGCCGAGTTTCAGTAAGTAAACATTCGAGCTCCGGCACAGTTAAAACACCGCCGCGCATTACGGATGTAAGAACCGGATGCCCCAGAATGTCGCGAAACTCCCCCGCCGCCAATTGCGTACGGAAGGAGTCCACGTCACCTTTCCATATCCGGAAAGACGCATGGGCGAGCGGTGCACCATTTTCGGACAAGCCGCGGAAAATCGCGAGGAACGGGTCAAAGAAATCCGTGAAGGGAAGGAGGCCCGAGTTTAAGGAAATAAGGAATGCCTCGGAAAGGTTCCACGCTTCCGGAATTACATCAATGGACCGCAGTCCATGAATGAACCGGGTCACGATTGAGGGCGTTACCTCGCCCAGGGTGATGGCTTTTCCTAAATGGCGAAAGGCCTCTTCGCCGTTCGCCGCGTTCAAACCGCCCGGCTCCGACTGCGCGCGCGCGAGAAGGAACTTTCCAAGCAACGCAATGTGATTTGGGTCATTCGGGTCCGATGCAAGCGCGGCGCGCAAGCTCGCTTCGTCTGTGGAAGGAGTATTCATTACAGCCTATGCCGGTTTTTATGGTGTCTCGTCTATATGATGCGTACCCAGTGCGGTCAACGCATCCCGGCTTCGGGACGCCCCGCTCATACGCATTAAACCTAATGCCGCCGACCGTAATGTCCGGGCATAGTGGCAAAGTAAATTCGGAGCCCGGTTGCGGTCCCGGACAAGAGGGAAATCGGCATGAACTATGAAGCCATCGGCGCTCTCCTCGGCGGCCTTGGGCTCTTCATTTTCGGCGTTTCGATGGTGAGCGCAGGTTTGCGCCTTGCCGCCGGCAGCCATCTTCGCGACATTCTTGCCAGATGGACGAGCTCGCCCGCGCGCGGCATTGCTTCGGGCATTCTCGTGACGGGTATTGTGCAATCCTCCAGCGCCGTAACGGTCGCCACCATCGGCTTTGTCAATGCGGGCCTTGTCACCATGGGCCAGGCCCTGGGCGTTGTATTCGGCGCCAACATCGGAACGACCATGACCGGTTGGCTGGTCAGTATCGTTGGGTTCAACCTCAAGATCGACGCCCTTGCGTTGCCGATGGTGGGCATCGGCGCGGCCCTCAAGCTGGCTGCGCCGCGCAAACGCGCCCGCATGCTGGGCGGCGCACTGGCCGGATTCGGGCTCTTTTTTCTCGGCATTGATTTCTTGCGCAGCGCCTTCGAGGGTCTTGCCGCGCAGATCGATTTCTCCACTTGGCAATCCGGCAGTGCCGGCGGCGTTGTGGCCCTGGTCGCCATCGGCTTCCTGATGACGGCGCTGACGCAATCCTCCAGCGCAGCGCTCGCTTTGATTCTAACGGCAGTGGCGGGGGGCGCCCTGACTCTCTACAGTGCGGCGGCCATGGTCATCGGTGCCAATATTGGAACGACGACAACAGCTATGCTTGCGACCATCGGCGCGACGGCCAACGCAAAGCGTGTTGCGGCGGCGCATGTCGCATTCAATGTTTTTACCGGCGCAATCGCGCTCGTTTTACTGCCGGTGCTGTTGTGGCTGATCGCTCAAATCGAAAATACTTTAGGAGCCGGCGCGACCCCCACATTTTCCATCGCCGCGTTTCATACGGCATTCAACGTGCTTGGCACGTTGCTGATGTGGCCGCTGACAACTCGGCTGGCGGCCTTTTTGAAAACGAGATTTCGTATCCAGGCCGAAGAAGCGGGCACGCCTTACTTTCTCGATAACACGGTCGCGGAAGTGCCCGCTCTAGCCCTCTCCGCACTGTCCAACGAGCTTACGCGCGTTGGCGCGCAAGTCAGTACGATGCTGCATCGTGCCCTCGATTTGTCCCACGCCGCGGAACCCGACACTTCAAGGCAGCAGTCGGTCGCCGCGTTGACACAGGCGATCACGGCGTTTGTCACCCGTGTCCAGCGCACTGAACTCCCCGAGGATATTTCCTCGGCGATGGTGGAGGTGGTTCACGCTGCAAGCCATTTTGCCAGTACTGCCGGTTTTGCGGTCGAACTGGCGCAGTTGCGTCCGGCGATTGATCGCGTGCACATGGGTCTTGAGAAAGCGACGGTGCGAGATCTGTTTGAAACAGCGGCTAAAGTGGCTGACGAAGGCGGATCGGCAGAAGGCGCCGCACTCGTGATGGACCGCTATGCAGCGGCTCGAAATGCCCTTTTACAAGGCGCCGTGAAAGGGCAGTTCGATTCCGCCCACTTGGAATCAGCCCTCGAAGCCTTACGGTGCGTGCGGCGCGCCATAGAGCAACTGGCCAAAGCGCGCGGTCAGATGCAACAAATCGCCCAAACCGTATCTTCCAAACCCCAATCCACGGACGCAGCCTCTGTTTGACAGAGCCGCGGGGGCATACGAACCTTGTGGTCTTACGATTGAAGGATTTGCGATGACCGGACGTATGGCGGACAAAGTGGTGATAATCACGGGCGGGGGAACCGGGATCGGGCGCGCCAGCGCCGAGCGCCTCGCGGAGGAGGGCGCCCACGTTATCGTTTGCGGCCGTCGCCGCGAACCGCTGGACGATACGACGAAGGCGATCGGTGTTGCTGGCGGTTCGGCGGAAGCTGTTGTGCTCGATGTTTCAGATCTCGATGCACTCGCCAAAACCATCGCCGAAATTGCTTCGCGTCATGGCCGCCTCGACGGTCTGGTGAACAACGCCATGTCCGTGACATACAAAACCATTCTCGACGCGACCATTGAAGACTGGCGCGCGGATTTTGCGGTCAACGCCGATGCGGTATTTGTCGGTACGCGCGAGGCCATGCGTGTGATGATCCCGCAAAAGCGCGGATCCATTGTCAATATTTCCTCTCTTAACGCTATGCGCGCCATGGTGGGCATGGCGAGTTACTCCGCATCAAAAGCGGCGTTGATTCAATTTTCCGCGGTCGCAGCGATAGAAGGCGCCCCTCATGGCGTGCGGGTGAATGCCATTGCGCCTGGCATGGTGATGACGCCGGCACTGCAGGACTTCGCCAAAGCCGACCCTGAACGCGCGGCCCGTTCGGCGTCCGCCATTCCCATGGGGCGCGGCGGCCAACCACGGGAGTTGGCAAACGCCGTTTTATACTTGCTCTCCGATGAGTCGACATTCACCACCGGCGTTTGTTTGAATGTCGATGGCGGCAAGTCAGCTCAACTTTATATCCCTGAATAGGATCCGAAGTGCTCGCACATGAACCTCACAGTTTAGAAGCCCGCGTTGCGCGGTTGGAATCGCTGGACGAAATTCGCCAGCTGGCCGCAAAGTATTCACTGGCGCTTGATATGCGCGATGCGGACGCGTGGGTGAATCTGTTTCCCGCGGACGTACGTGTCAGCAAGACCGAAATCGGGCGCGCGGCCCTCAAAAAATGGTTCGACGAAACCCATCGGATTCAATTCACCGGCACCTCGCATCATATTGGCGGGCACATCATAGAATTCGACGATCCCGATCACGCCCAGGGCATCGTCTATTCGAAGAACGAACACGAAGCCGGCGGCGAGTGGGTCATCATGCAAATGATGTATTTCGACAAATATGAGCGGATCGAGGGGCGATGGTATTTTCGCCGCCGCTTGCCGCTGTATTGGTACGCCGCAGATATCAACAAGCCGCCGATCGGCGAGAATAAGATGCGCTGGCCGGACCAGGACCCGTATGAGGGCGGATTCCATGATCTGTTTCCATCGTGGTCGGCGTTCTGGAATACGCCGCAGCCGGATGCGCCGGTGGCCGAACCTGCGCCCTATGAGAAATTCATCGAAACCATGCGCCGCGGTGCGCCCCTGCCCAAGGTCAGGGTGAAATGAAGCATTTAGCCCTTATCTTGAGCGGCCTGATAATAGTACCTGGTACTATTATCAGCGCTGACGCCGCACTGGCCCAGGACTCCTTTGCCGACGCTTTTTGGCAGTACCGCGCCAGTACCGGCGTCGACGTCAGCTCCGGGTATTACGGCGCCCGGGAGCGCACCACTGTCATCTACGTGCCCGCGACCTTACAGGCGTCCAAAGGCCCTTGGACCCTGCGCGGCACCTTTTCGTACCTGAACGTATCCGGCCCGGCCCTTCTTATTGATGGGTCTTCGGCCGGCGATTCGCTCGGCGTGCGCACGTCCGGCGAAGCGGATGGGCCCGGAGATATAAACCTCTTTGCCACTTACGCCGTCGAATCCCTTTACGACCGCGGCTTGTTCATCGATCTGACCGGCCGGGTCAAAGCGCCCACCGCCAGTTTTAGCAAAGGGCTCGGCACCGGTGCCTGGGACTTCGCCCTGCAAGTGGATGTCGCTCAAGCCATCGGCAATCTCGTGCCGTTCGCCACCCTCGGGTACCGCTTTACCGGAGACCCAGAAGGTTTCGCACTGCGCGACGTTGTCTACGGCAGTGCCGGTCTGCAATACACCTTTGGCGGCGGCGTTACTCTCGGTGCCTACTATGATATTCGCCAGGCCTCTATCCGCGGCGCCGAAACGCCGCAGGAAGGTACGGCCTATTTGAACTACCGCATCTCCGATGATTGGTCGCTACTCGCCTACGGCGTGAAGGGATTCTCAGACAACAGCCCTACCGTTGGCGGCGGCCTCAGCCTCACCTATCGGTGGCGTTAAAAATCTAAGTGCTGCTCTCGATGTGATCCGGCGTTAAACCTTCCAGATGACGCCGGTGCATTTCTCTATAGAGGCCTTCCAGATGTTGCGAGAGGTGTTGGCCGTCGAAAATCGGACTCGAGAGCTTATTGTGCATCAGTCTCTTTTTTAGTTCGTTCATTTTGTCAGGCTGCGTTGCCAACTCGACCGCCAGGGCTTCATAGTCGTCCACGCTGTGCGTGATCAACTCCTGGAGGCCGATGGCGTTGAGCGCGCTTGCCGATGTTCGGCTGGTGTATGAGTCGCCGGCCTGTGTCAGCAACGGCACGCCGGCCCACAAAGCGTCGTTGGCCGTGGTCGCCGCATTATAGGGAAATGTATCCAGAAATAGATCGACGCATCGAAGCGCCGCCAAATGGTCGGCGAGAGGCAAGAATGGTTTGAATATGATCCGAGCCGGATCGACGCCGCTTCTCGTCGCTGTATTTCTGAGGTTCGTTTCGGCAAAGCCGTTGCGGGCGTATAAAAATAAGACGCTACCCTCGACGCGTTTCAGAATGCGCATCCAGGCCGAGAAGATCTCAGGCGTGATTTTCGAATTGTTGTTGAAACAACAAAAGACGAACCCGGTGTCGGGCAGCCCAAGGTCCGCTCTGGAAAATGTCCTGTCTTTGACGCCTCTATGTACGCCGCTCACGAGGCAGTTGGGCAGATAGGCAATTTTTTCCGAATAGTCAGTCCGTGATGCCTGCGGAATAATCGTTTCATCGGCGATCAGATAATCATAGTAGTCCGCGGCCATCGTTCCCGCAAAGCCGAGGTAATTGACCTGAACCGGAGCGGCCCTATGCGCAAAGATACCGGGCCGGCTGTCCGTCGTTTGCCCGGCAAGATCGACGGCGATGTCGATACCATGTTCTCTGGAAAGCCGGGCAACGTCCCGGTCCGTCATCTCCCGGACGTCAATAAAAACGTCGCACGCCTTTTCAACGCGCTCGCGCATCGCATCTTTCGCATCTATCCCAAAGGAAAACCCAACCACCTCGAACGCGTTGCGGTCGTGTAATTCCAGTGCCTCCACAATCAAATGCGAGACGGGATGAACTCTGAAGTCGGGCGAGAAATATCCGATTTTAATCTTGTCGTGCTTCGATTGACCTGAAACCGGACCGAGAACAGAGTTCGGCGGATGCTTGGCGTTCATCCATATTTCCGACGCCCGCCGGAGCAGGGCAGGTGAGTCGTACAGGGCCAGCAGCGGGAAACTCGGCGACACCTTCTCGTCTCTTAAAATGCCCGCCCTCATTGTCTCTACGTGTGATTCATATGCTTCCCAATTGCACATCTCCATGCGCACATGCATCAACTTACCGGCAACGAAGGGATATCCCGGCGCAAGCGCCAGCACCTTTTCGTAACTTTGGACGGCCTCGTCCAGCCGTTTGAGATCGGTGAGCGCGATGCCCCGGTTGTGAAAAGCATCGGAATAATTCGGCTTCAGGTCTATGGCTTTGTCGTAACTGGCGACCGCTTCCTCGAAACGCCTGAGCTCTGCCAAAGCAATACCGCGGCTGTAATGAGCTTCGGCGAAGTCAGGGCGAAGGGCGATGGCTTGATTGTACCGCGCGACCGCCTCCTCGAACCTCTTGAGCGCAATAAGCGCCGCGCCGTAATTGCAAAGGGGTGCCGCGTGGCCCGGGTGGATTTCAATGGCCTTTCCGATTAGATCTGCGGCGCGGTCCGGTTCACTCGCCAGGTAAATGACGCCAAGCAGGTGAAGTGCGTCGGCATGATCAGGCTCTAACTCAAGAATGCCTTCATAAAGCTCTTTGGCTTGTGCAATTTGCCCGGCTTTGTGCAATTCGACGGCGCGGGCCAACGTCGATGAAATCTGATCCGCCATGGGTTAGCCCCCTAATTCCTCTCTGAGCATCTCCAGGGCCAACCATTCGTCTTCCGCCTCGTTGATCGCGGTCAATATGCTATCCAGATCCTTGGCCGTTCTGTTGAACGCTTCGGCATCGCGCGCAAAGAATTCGGGATCGTCCAGTTTTGTCTGCAGTGCGGCCGCCTCTTTTCGCATGGCGTCCAGTTTAGCGGGCAGGGTCTCCAGCGCATGCTTTTCCTTGAAACTCAGCTTGGTTTTTTGTGCGGCCGATCCGGCGTTTCTTGGAGCGTCGGACGACTTTTGCTTGGGTGCCGCGGACTTGGCTTGGTCTTTGCGCGCGCCCACGCCATAACCGCGCTGAGCGACCATGTCCGAATACCCGCCGGCATAGCTCACCCACCGGCCGCCTTCCTCAAAGGCCATCACCGATGTGACAACGCGATCGAGGAAATCGCGGTCATGGCTCACCAGCAGAACGGTGCCCGCGTATTCGCTCAGCATCTCCTGCAGCAAATCGAGGGTTTCCAGATCGAGATCGTTGGTGGGCTCGTCCAGAACCAACAGATTTGAAGATTTAGCCAAGGCCCGGGCCAGCATCAGCCGCCCCCGCTCGCCCCCGGAAAGCTTGCGCACAAGAGTGCGCGCTTGCTCGGGGCCGAACAGAAAATCTTTCATGTACCCGATGACGTGTTTGGTGGAATTGCCCACCGCAACCATGTCGCTGTCGTTTTGAGTCAGCGCATCTTGAAGTGTGGAATTGGGATCAAGGGACTCCCGTTTTTGATCGAGTGTGACCATTTCAATGTTCGCGCCCAGCTTCACGGTGCCGGTATCGGGTGTGAGCACCCCGGTCAGCATATTCAAAAGCGTGGTCTTGCCCGCGCCGTTGGGCCCCACGATGCCGATCCGGTCGCCGCGGGCGATGCGCACGCTCACGTCTTTGACAATGGCGCGTCCGCCGTAGGATTTCGATATGCCTTTCGCCTCGATGATCAACTTAGCGCTGGCGTCGGCCTCGGAAGCGGCCATCTGCACATTGCCGGTGGGGCCCCGGTGTTCACGCCTTTGGCGACGCAAGTCATCCAGCTCGCGCATGCGCCGGACGTTTCTTTTCCGCCGCCCGGAAACGCCGTAGCGCACCCATTCCTCTTCCCGTGCGATCTTGCGGTCGAGTTTGTGCTGCGCCAGGGCTTCTTGTTCCAAAATCTCGTCGCGGAGCGTCTCGAAACGCGCGAAACCTTCGTCGAACGTGCGCACCTGCCCGCGGTCCAGCCACGCGGTGCTGCGCGAAAGATTCGACAGAAAACGCCGATCGTGACTGGTCATCACAATGGCCGCGCGCATATTTGCAAGCTCGCTTTCCAGCCACTCGATGGCCGGCAGGTCGAGATGGTTGGTGGGCTCGTCCAGCATCAGAATATCGGGGTCGGGCGCAAGCACGCGGGCAAGGGCACAGCGCCGCGCTTCGCCCCCTGAAAGTTTTGACGGGTCTTCATCGCCGCGCAGGCCGAATTGGGTCAGGAGGTATTGCGCCCGGTGCGGATCGAAATGCGGATTGTCGTGTTCGCCGAGGCCTGCTTCTACATATGCCAGCGCCGTCTCAAATCCGGCGAAGTCGGGCTCTTGCGGCAAATATCGCACTGACGTGCCTTGCTGCAGGGCGCGCTCGCCGGATTCCGGGTCTATCAACCCAGCGGCGATTTTAAGCAGTGTCGATTTCCCCGACCCGTTCCGTCCCACCAGGCACAAACGCTCGCTTTCACTGACCGAAAACGACGCGCCGTCCAACAGCGGCGGCCCGCCGAAGGTCAGATGAATATCGCGTAAAATGAGAAGAGGCGCAGCCATGACCGGCAGGTCATAGCATCAATCGCGTGTGTCGCCATATGCCCTATTGCGGCGGCGCCCTTGGATCAATTGCCATTTGGCGTTCCCGTCTTTACACCCGTAGGCGTTCAAATATTCGCAGTCCCGCCAATGCAGCAAGGAAGCCAAATTCTGGAAGTCCGTTCCTCCTCTCAAACGGATTCTACGGTTCTGCACATCTCCGGCCGGGCGGATTCCGCGAACGCCGATAAACTGGAAAAGTCCGTCAGCGATGTCGTGAGCGGTTCACACAAGCGTGTCGTTCTCAATCTCTCCGACCTCCTTTATATTTCCAGCGCCGGGCTTCGCGTATTTGTGATCGCAGCCCAAGATTTGCGCGCGCGGGAGCACGCTTGTGCTGGCGGCGCCCACCGCCAACGTGCGCGACGTTTTGACCGTCGCCGGGTTTACCAGCCTTTTTGAAATCATCGACAGTCTGGGCGACCTTGAGCACAGCGACTGAACCAGATGGGGTAAGTCCCGCCCGAAAGGGCAATGAGCCGGGCGGTTCAGGCGCCGGCGTTCTATTCGCGCTCGGCCGCGCTTTTAGCGATCCCATGCCGAGCAAGGCGTCACCCGAAGTCAGGGCCGAGCAGGTCCGTCTGGTGTTCGCCGGAACACGTTCGGGCGTTGGTGTCTCCTTAATCGGCGTCGCCTTCCTTTTCTTGGTGCAATTCGAATTCGTGCCCCTTGCGCACCTCATCACCTGGGCGGCGGCGATGACGACAATCCTGCTCGCCCGCGTATGGGTGTGCAGCCGCTTTGAGGCTCGCGCGCCCGGCCCGCATGAGATGACATTCTGGCGGTGGTGGGTGATCCTGTCATTGGGGGCAACCAGTCTTACCTGGTCCAGCTTTGTCTTGTTTCTGATGCCCGCCGGTGCCGTCGCGCAGCAAATGTACACCGTCATGATTCTGGCGTGCTATGCGTCGGGGTCTACTCTTTCAATGTCGTACCTGTGGTTCTGCTTTCTGGCGTTCTTCGCGCCGATGGTGGTGGTCATCCCGCTACGTTTCGCAGCATTGAATGAGCCCTACACATTGATCACGGCCATTACGTTCGTGGTGTTCTCGTATTTCCTGTTCGTCGCCTCGCGCCTGCTCAATATCACGACCACCACCAACATCATGCTCAAGCTCGACAACAAGGACCTTGCCGACAAAGCGCAGCAGGAGACCCGGCGGGTGGAAGCGGCCCGGCTTGAGCTGGAGCACCTGACTCAAGAGCTACGCGCGTCCAATGACATATCGGAACGCGCACTCGAGCAGATGACACAGGATCTGGCGCTCGCGAAAAGTTTGCAGGAATCTATTTTGCCGCACGATTTCGCGGCGCACTCTGGTTACGAAATCAGTGCGTTCATGCACGCCGCGCGCCAGGTGGACGGCGATTTCTATGATGTATTTTATATCGACGAGAAGCATCTGGGTGTTGCCATCGCTGACGTTTCAGGCAAGGGCGTCGCGTCCGCGCTGTTTATGGCCATGAGCCGGGCGCTACTCGGGTCTGTCGCCGAAGAACTAAGAATGCTGTCGTTGGTGTTGAGTGAAGTCAACAGGCGATTGAAAGCGCAAAACCCGATCAAACTGTTCGTGACTATGTTCTACGGTGTCATTGATCTGGAAACCGGAAAGATCACGTTCGGAAATGCCGGCCATGAGAGTCCGCTGTTGGTGCGCGGTGACGGCTCCGTTCAGCCGCTGGATCCGACGGCGGGCATGGCCCTGGGTGTCGAGGCGACCGCGACCTACGCGGAAAAGACCGCAATTCTTTCCTCGGGTGACACGCTTTTTCTCTATACCGACGGTATCAACCAAGCCTTCGATTCCGGGCAGAACATGTTCGGCCGCGACCGCTTGGTGTCGGTTCTTAAAAAAGCGAACGGCGCCTCGCCGGAGGACATCGTTTCGACCGTCATTGGAGATGTTGAAAAATTTGTTGGTGATTTCGAGCAATCCGATGATCTCACTTGCCTTGCGCTCACGTTCAAGGGGGGTAAATCACCGGCCAGCGAGTCTCATAACTTTGAAATCGAAAACGACTTGAAGCAAATCGCGGCGCTTCAGGCCAAACTCGAACCATTGCTTAAGCGCAGCGGCGCCTCGGACAAAGATGCGTTTCAGCTCAGCGTTTGCGTGGACGAATATCTTTCGAATCTTATTTCTTATGCCTACAAGGTCGGCGGCTATCATAAGATTCAGGTGCGCATGTCCGCCATGGAAGATGCAATTGCCATTATTATTGAAGATGACGGTGCGCCGTTCGATCTGCGCGAACACGAGCCCGCACCGGACTCCGCGCCCATCTCATCCTCGATGTGGGCACGGATGATGTCCTCGAAATTTGTTTCGGCTGTAAACCCAAGCGCCAACGCGCGGACCGGGTTGAACGCCTTGGGCCAGCTATGCACCAGCCGGGCGATATTTTCGTCCGGCTCCGCTTTGATCAAGGCCACGGCTTTTTCACCGGCGATCTTGCGCAACGCCTCGATTTGCTCGGCCACGGTTGCCGACACGCCGGGCAGGTTCAGGGCGCGCCGCCCGCCGAGTGATGACAACTCTGCCTCGGCCGCAGTGACGAGAAAACCCACCGCTGAACGCGGACTTGCATGCCAAGCGCGCACGCTGCCCTCTACCGGCAGCACGGCCTCTTTGCCGGCCAAGGGCTCGCGAATGATGTTGGAGAAAAATCCCGACGCGGCGGCGTTGGGTTTTCCGGGCCGCACGCAGATGTTGGGCAGGCGCAAACTCACCCCGTCGAAAAACCCTTTGCGCGAATAATCGTTGATCATCACCTCGCACATGACCTTTTGCGCGCCGTAACTTCCCAACGGCGCGGTGAGAAAATCGTCCTCGATCACATCGGGCAGCGGCGATCCGAATGCGGCGATGGAAGACGTGAACACAACGCGCGGGCTGTATTGACCTCCGCTCTTTTTGTGTTCCCGGACCACCGCATCGAATATCTGACGCGCGCCGTCCAGATTGACGCGGTAGCCCTTCTCGAAATCGGCCTCCGCTTCGCCGGACACAACGGCGGCCAGGTGAAAGATGACATCGGGTTTTTTCCGGGTCCATGTGTCGGCCGCGCCGGGCGCCGATAAATCTTCGCCCGCCGTTGTAACTTCACCCGCGAAATGTTCAGGCGCTTGCGGCGCGGCTAAATCGACTAGGTCCAATGCCGTGATGGCCTGACCGCTCAATTTGCCTGCACCGGCCAGCCGGCGCACTAGCTTCGCGCCGATCATGCCGCCCGCCCCTGTTATGAGAATCCGCATTACGCAAATATCTCATCAAAGAACGCGCGCATCGCAATCCAGGACCGTTTGTCGGCGCTCTCGTTATATAACGTGTAGGGCAAAAGAGAGCTGTCGGCGGCCGGGTTGGTAAAGCTGTGCACGGTGCCGCCGTAATTGATCACCTGCCAGTCGGCGCCCGTCTGGCGCATCTCTTCCTCAAAGGCGACGACTTGATCGGGCGGGATGGATGGATCG
This sequence comes from uncultured Rhodobacterales bacterium, assembly GCA_964475755.1. Classification (GTDB taxonomy): domain Bacteria; phylum Pseudomonadota; class Alphaproteobacteria; order Rhodospirillales; family Rhodospirillaceae; genus UBA11612. Next base: position 19,177 of record CAYYXR010000022.1, on the reverse strand, counting down.
TCGGCGCCGTTGCACACCAGCACGCTCGCGCTCACCTTGCCCTTCTCTGCGGGCAGCGGCGCGGTGAGGTTGCCGTGAAAACTCACCACGCCTTTTACGGGCGCGCCGTTCCGCGCCAGTTCCAGAACCGTGGTTCCGCCGAAGCAGTATCCGATGGCGGCCATGCGCGATGTGTCGACCGTTGAAAGGCCTGCCAGGGCATCGAGCGCCGCGCGTGCGCGCACGCGTAAGGCAGGCCGGTTTTCCCGCAAGGGATTCATCAAGGGGCCGATCTCTTTCAGGGTCTCGCCGCGTTTGCGGTCCCCATACAAGTCGGCGGCCAAGGCGACGTAGCCCAAGTCGGCGAGCATCTTGGCCCGGTCCATGACGTGTTTGCCCAGCCCGAACGCTTCGTGCACCACCAGGATTCCCGGGCGTTTTCCGGCATGCGACTCGTCGTACGCCAGGTACCCCCGGCACGTCACATTGCCGTCCTTATATTCAAGATCTTCGGTCTTCATATCCCGGCTTACCCCGTTTGAATGCCTACATTTCCGCGCCCGGCGACTGGAACGGTGTCAGCGCCGGTTTGCATGGCGTCTCCAAAAGAGCCCCCGGATCCAATATTGCCATGCAATAAAATCATATTGCACTGCACAATTTGAATACACATGCCCTAGCCGTGTCCGCTACCATTCTTATCGGGAGGCTACACCACCATTAGCAATGTTAGGAAAGTTAGTAGCCATGAAAAAGTCAGTTACGTTACCAGCGATCTTCTTCCTCACCACCGTCTCGGCCGCCCAGGCCCACGACACCAGCACAATCCATAGCCTTCTCGACAAAAGCGCAGATGCCGTCACCGCGAAAAATTGGGTCGCGGGCGCCGGAGCCGCGTCCGATCTTGTCGAGACCGAAGGGCTTACGCCCCTGCAAACCGCCATGGCGCAGAACAATCTCTGCATTCACATGACTCAGCTTCAAAGATTCGGAGGCGCTTTGGATGCTTGCGATGCGGCTGTTGCGTATGCCCCGGAAGCTTGGGCGGTATACGTCAACCGCGGCAACTTGCTCTACGCCATGGGCAAGAGAGGTGCGGCAAAGGCCGACTACGCCAAAGCCAAGACGCTCAATCCCACCGAACCGGCGGTCGATTAAGCGGCGGCCTTCAAAGACACCACCACCTACGTCGCGCTCACCATGAGCGCCGGCGAACAAGTTGGAAGCAGCGCATCGCAGTAGTCTTCCATGAGGCCTGGCCGGCGGGCACCGTGTAGGTGCTCGCCGACCAGAGCGACCGCCGTCTAGACTTATCGTCTTTAGGCGGCTAATTTCCCGCCCGTCATGAACGCCATGCACACCACTTTGCGGATTAGCACGCGAATTAGCACCGCGGCCCCTTCACAGGGCCGTTGTTCGCTCGCGCGTGCCCACATTTTTCCGCAAAGGATTTGCCATGGTTTCCGTTCAAGACTCTCAACCTTGCCGTTTTACGGTTAGGTACGCCGGTAATCTTACCGTCCTCTCCCGCGTCCTCGACATTCTCAACCGCTTCGATTTGGAACCGGCGTGGTTGTTCACGCGCGTTGATCAGAAAGGTGCCTTCCGTTTGGATGTGCGTCTCGTCGCTGTCTGCGATCAGCGTGCAAACGTTATCGCCGCGCGCATCGGTAATCTGGCCGACGTCACCAGGGTCAGTTTTGAATTGTTGAAAGATAAAACGCCGCCGGGCAGTGCGCGCGTGCCAAACCTAAACCGAATTGCTGGTTAGGCCACAAGCTAGGCCATCGGCGGCAGAATGCCTTGTGGCCGCTCAATGTCCGGGCGCTCCGGACGGTTCGGTGCTTCCGGGCGAATGAACTTCGGAATCTCCGGCACTTCGGGGCGCGGCGGCGCCACACGCTCGGGCCGGGTAACCTCGGGGCGCACCGTCGAGGGGCGCAGGTCGGGGCGGGCGGCGTGAATGGTCACAACCGTGCGCACCTTTTCGATGCCGCTCGCGGTAATTCTGTTGGGCGCGGCGATGCGGCCCGTAATCACGATACGGTCGTTGATCTGTGTGCCCGCGGGCAGCGCCGCGCCTTCGACAGTGATGCCGTGGATGCTGACCGCGCCCCCTGCATCCGCGCTCTTCGGCGCATAGGCTTCCAGGGACACGTCGCTGACCTTTTCATCGAAGGGCAGCGGCGCTTCGCCGATCACCACATCGGGTGTAAAGGTGCCGTTGATCATCCGGCCTGCCGCGAAGACTTGCGCGCCGGCTTCAGGTGCGCTGACAACGGTGCCGTTCATCGGAATACTGAGACCGCCCACTTGAACCGCACCATTGCCGACAACGCTCGCGGTGCCGCGCACCATGATGCGTTCATCCTTGGGCTGCTCATCCACACGGGTCGCAATGATCGTGCCGTCTGCCCAACGCAGACCGGACACGCTGACAATGTCACCCGTCGAAAGATCTTCGAAGGCGCGTTTCGCCGCATCGTCGCCGCCGAGGTTCAGGCGGATTTTCTGGCCCAGCACCATCATGGTTTCGCCGGCGTGATCGATGGAGGTGATGGGGCCGGTGACCGCGTGCTGAATGTCGATGGCATCCAAATACAGTTTGCCGTCCTTGGTGCCGGCCACGGCGCGAATCACCTGGCCGACCTTCAGCGCTTCCAGCGTTGCGGGTTTACCATCCGTCTCAACGTCGGTGCGCGGATCGAACTCCAGCTTCAGTCCGTTGACGATGATGGAGCCGAAGCCGGAAATGGTGCCGACAATGCCGGTGCCGCCAATACCGTCGCCGTTCTGCTCGCTGTTTTGGGCATGCTTGATTCCGGTGCCGCCGACACCGTCGCCGTTTTTCGGATCATAAGCGGTTTGGGTGACGCTGGTGGCGCACGCGGCCAGCAAAGACATGGGCACGCACACAAGCAGCGCCGCCGCGATGTGCCGCAGCGCGCTCAACCGTTCTTGCGTGCTCTTTCCCCTGCTCATGCCGGTCTTTCGATCCGTTCCCGTGTCCTCTGATCGACCTTTATACAAGCCCCGCAATACGTTCTTTTCGAGGCATTTTCTCCAACTGATACAAACGCCTGATACCCTAAAGACGTTTCAAAATCGCGGTTTATTCGCCCGTCTCTTCAGGCGCCGCTCCAGCAGCATCGCTTAACGTATTGAAATTACTGCTGCCCTGATGAAAGTACAGCCCGAAATTCATGCGCCGGTCGGCGCCGGGTTTGCCCTTGTCCTGGGCCGCCAGCTTCAGGGCCATCCGGTTAACAGCCAGAAGGGCCCGCATGCCCTCGCGCTCGGCGGCATCATTTAATTCGGCCACCGATTCGTTTGTCAGATCGCTGTAGTGCACGCTGCGCTCCAGCGACGGATTGCCCTCGGCCAGCAGGTTACGCACCGCGGCGGCCAGGTGGTCATGCACGTTGCGCCCCAGGAAGAACGCCTTTTCATCAAAACCTTTGTCCGGGGCGAACGCCGCTTGGTTCAAATGCACGCGGCCGTCTTCATCCAGGCTTGCGACGCCGAGGCGCACCCATTCGTCCAGCACCGCGCGCGGGCGCACGTCTTTGGTGATGCCTTCGATCAGCGAATCAAAAGATGGCGCGCCGGATGATGGACCTGTGCGGGGGAGGGGGAGAGGCCGGCCCTGATCGTCGGTGGTGTCCTCCGATCCCACCCAGCGCGCCACCGCCAGCGCGCCGATGCCCACAGAGTGGGGCGCGCCGGTATCTTTGTCATTGGTGGGGTTTTGTTCGGCCGCTTCGCGCAGCCGTTTGACGTCTTTGCGGTGAACGCCCGTCAGCAGGCTCACGCGCGAATCCGTTTGCCGCTTTCCGTTCACCGGAAATTCCGAAACCGCGATGTCGATGTAGATTTCCTTCAACATCTCTATCAGCGACGGCAGGCCGACACCTTTCGCGATCAGCAGCCGCACCAGCGGGCGCAGCACGCGCACCACGGCGGCCTTCAGCGGCTTGCCGTTTTTTTTCACCTGTGCGGCGTTCATCGCACGGCTCCGATCATCACGCGTTCTATCGGCAAGCGTCCGGTCGGGGCGCGGGAGTCGGGCAAGGGTTTAAGCGGGGTTTTGTACAGTTTGGGCATCGGAGTTGGGCGGCGGCGTTGCATCTTCAAAAATTGGAGCCGGGGCGACTCTGCCCCTTAAGCCGCAGTATACCTATTTGTGGGATTAATTCCCACAAAAATGTTGACAAGCCTGTAATGCGGTCCTAGCCTATCCTTGTCCGTGGGAATAATTCCCACATAACGAAAATGGAGTGTAGCAACGTACAGGCATATGCCAACCCCGAGACCGTGTTCAGGAAGACCTTGTGATACGGCCTTGTCCCTCACTGCCACGAGTCATTTCCTACCCCGGTGATGGTTCAAGGTCTTTGTCTTCTCCCGCCCGCCGCGCCCAGGGCGTACATGCCGCAAGGCCCCGGCCCGGCGCCGGGCGGGAGAAGACCCTTCCGCTAAAAAACGAACGCAAAACGGTTATCTCGGGAACCTCGCTTCGGCAGCCTCGTTAAGAGCACCTGATTTGAATAACACGCCTGCGGGAAATTGAGGTCAGGGTCGGGTATTCGACCATCGCTATCCGCCCGTCCGCGCACAGATAGACCCCGAAATTCGATCCTGGCCCCAGTTTCCCGTCTCAACCTCCAAAACGCACTCTTCACCACATCAAAACCGTGGCTTTTTGCACCTAAAACCGTGAAACCTGCGCACAACATGCACGGTGAACCGGCGTAGCGCGCACGGCTAAACGGCTCTATTCCGCCGTAAATCAATAGAAAATCCGCGCAGACTTACGCCTCGCGCCGTTTGAGATCGCGCACAAGAAAACGCCCGGGGTGCAGCGCGGTCATCACATCACGCTCCAACGGCCACGGCTCACCGGTGATATGCGCGGCCAAAATCTCGGCACTGAGTGCGGCGGCCGTAAACCCGCGCGAGCCGAGCGCGGTGAGCACATACAATCCTGCTTGATACGCCGCCGGCGGATATTTCGCCCACGGATGGCCGTGCCTCACTTCCGCAAAATCAGACAGATACGCGCCTTGATCAGGCACCGGCCCGCACATGGGCAAGTGATCGGGCGAGGTGCAGCGCACGCCCGCACGCCCGTGCACGCCCGCGAGTGAGTCTGCATCCAACAGGTCCGGTAAAACCGCGTTGATGGCCTCGATATTGCGCGCATCATCAGTGCTGTTCGCGGCAACGTCGTCGCTTCTTGCCGCGTCGGTGACGTCAAATGTCGCGCCGATGGAATGCGCGCCGCGGCTTTGCGGCGTGATATACGCACCGAAGGACAACACCGTGCGCAAATTTGCGCTCATCGCCGTGGGCGGCACCATGCTGATTTGTCCCCGGCGCGCGGCCAGCGGCAGCCATGAAGTAAACGGAATGGAACTCGTGCCGAGTCCGTTTGCAAGAATTACGGCATCAGCTTGAGTAATGACGTTCCCGCTGCCGTTTGCGATTTGCCAGAGGCCGTGCGTATGAGTCAGCGAGACCGCATCGGTGTTGAGAAATACGTTTGAATTTTGTGCAAGCATTTCACACAGCATGCGCGGGCGCACCCATCCGCCGTTGGGAAAATACAGCGCGCCGCGCTCGAGCTTGATGCTGGCAATGTCCGAAGCTTCTTTGGCCGAAACGCCGAACAGAAATGGTTCGGGCAGAACTGCGGACTCAAGAATACTTTCTTGCCGCGCGGATTCTTTTTCATCCGTCGCCAGCTGAAGCACGCCGCAGCGGTCGCGGAAAAACGCGGTGTTCGCCTCCGCAAGAGTCTCCAAATCATTCAGCACAAACGGCCACGCCGCCGCGTAAAACTTTCCATCCAGCGCATCGGGTGAAGCGGTCAAGCGCGGCAACAGAATGCCGACCGGATTGCCCGATGTTTCCGCCGCGATCTTGCCGCGCCGCTCGATGATGGTGGTGCGCCAGCCGCGTTTGTTCAGCGCATAGGCGGCGCTCGCCCCGGCAATGCCCGCGCCGATAACCGCCGCATGACCGCGCTTGCCGTGGGAACTGGGCGGATGTGCGAACCAAGGCTGCAAAAGGGTTTCGGTTTGCACGCCGCCGCGAAATCGTGCGCGGATCATCTCCCGCTTCTTGCCGAACCCGGCGACTTTTGAAACATCGAAGCCCGCCGCATCGAGCCCGCGCCGCACCTCGCTTGCCGCACTGAACGTCGCAAGGCACGAGCCGCCGTGATCGGTATGGGAGAGCCGCGCGATTTGTTTGAACACTTCCGCGCGCCACATGTCCGGATTACGGTCCGGCGCGAAGCCGTCGAGAAACCACGCGTCCACCCGCGCTTCGAGTTGGGTGAGCATCTCCAGCGCGTCGCCGAACAGCAGAGTCAGCGAAATACCATTAACGGCATCGTCGCCGGGGATGTGCGGAAACACGCGCATAAACCCCCGCTGCGGCTGCGGATAAGCGCGCTTCAATCCGCGTACAAGGGTGTGCAGTTCCGGCCATGTTTCCAAAGCCTCGCTGAGTTCACTTTGGAGAAGCGGAAACCCTTCGACCGCGATGTAATGCAGCCGCGCATTTTTCACGCGTCTGCGCCGCCACGCGTCCCAAGTGGCCAGAAAGTTCAGTCCAGTGCCGAAGCCGAGCTCGCAAATCGTATAATCGTGGCCGTCCTGCCAGGCACCCGGCAGGCTGCAGCCGTCCAGAAAAACGTACCTGGATTCCGCAAGGCCGTCCTCCCGGCTGTAATAAACGTCGCCGAAACGCTCGGCCACGGGCACGCGGCCCGGCGCCCAGGCCAGTCCTGGGCTCGGCAACGCACGGCCGCGCGGCGCGACCTCTTCCGGCATTCTGATGATCCCCCGAACATATTTTCGCCTTAGTATAACAACAAATTCACCGGTGCTGACCTTTGCGCTTGATTCGGTGCGGCGCTAAGGTTGGCGCGACGTTTAACCAACCGGGAATGGCGTCCGCCGTAAGGCCGCACAACTGGGAGCGTCCCGTCCCCGTTCCACAGTCGGCGACAACATTGCGGCGAGGATCGATGCCATAGGGGCGATGACGCGGCTTTCGAATATCATTGCTGGGACTCTTGCCGTACTGGCCATGCTGCCGGTGTGTCTGTGTTTTGACGCCCAGGCCCAACAGGCAAGCTCAACCACTCAGGAAATCGTAACGGTGACCACCGCCGACGGCTTGCATCTGCCCTCAGTATTCACTGCGCCGGCCGGCGGGGCTTATTCCGGCGGGCCGGCCATTCTGCATCTGCCCGACGGTCCCGGCACCAGTTCCTTGCGCGCCGATGATGCCGCCCGCTTTGCCGCTGAAGGATTGGCGCAGCAAGGCTACGTCAATCTCAGTTTGGAAACGCGCTATGTGCAGTCTTATGCCTTTAGTGAATTCGACGATGCCATCGCCGATGTCCGCGCGGCCATCGACATGCTGGTCTTGCGCGGGTTTACAGACGTCGTTCTTTCCGGTCACGGCCTAGGCACGCTGCTGGCGGCGCGCTATCTGGTGGAGACCGGCGACGATCGCATACGCGCGGTGATCTTTTACTCTCCAAGTCCCAACCTTGCCGAAGCCTGGCGCGATGAAGCGGGCGAAGATAAATATTGGGACACCGTGGACATGGCCTCCCAAGCCCTGAAGGACGGCGGGCGCGGGGTGTTCATCAATCTGGGCGGCGGATTGATCTTTACGCCGACGGCTTTTCTCGATTGGTACGGACCGACCGCAAAAACCTCCCTGACGGCCAATCTTGCAGGCATCGATGCGCCCCTGTTTATCGCCGCCGGTGCGCAAGACCCCAGCGTCGCCAAAGGGCGGTTGGATCAGCTTAAATCTCTCGCGTTCCTTTCGCCGCAAGCGGACACAAAAACCTACGCGCGTACGGGCCACGATTTCAAAGGCGCGCGTGATACGCTGGCGGCCGATACCGCGAACTGGCTGTCAGGTTTAGGGATCACGCCGGTTGCGCGGATCAATACCAAAGTCGTGAGTGTCACGGCGCGCGACGGATCGCCGCTGTCCGGCATTCTGTATGAGCCTGTTTCGCCTTCAGGTGGACAAAACAAACCGGCCGTCCTGATCGCCCATGGCTGGACCGGTGATGTCATGCGTTCGGTGTCCCATTGGCTAGGCCGGAGTCTTGCCCAGCAGGGGTACACAGCGCTTGCTTTTCAAACGCGTTCGTCTGGGTTTCGCGGCATCGTCGCGGGCACGCTGGAGAGTGTGCCGGATGATATCGCCGCTTGGGTCGATTTTATGTCGCGCGGCAATTACGGTCCGCTCATTGCCGCCGGTCATTCCACGGGAAGTCTTTGGTTCAGCTATTATCTGAATGAAACCGGCGATGACCGCATAAAGGGTGCTGTATACCTCGCGCCCATGCGCGATATGCCGCGCCATGCCAGGTTGGCCATGGGCGAGGACCGCTACGTGCGAACGGTGCTGGAGGCGCAAGAAGCGGTGCGCGACAACAAGGGTGACTCGCATCTGATCACGGCGCCGTTCCCGCAGGCGGCTTACGACGAAGACCCGCGCCAGCCGATGTACCTGGCCATTCCCGGCGCCGGGTTTACTTATTATCACGCCGATAGTTTCTTGAGTTATTGGGGACCGGCGTCCAAGGCCGTGCATAAACGCCTTGTCGCGGATTTGGATATTCCGGTTCTGGCATTGGGCGGCTCGCGCGATCCATTCATGCAAGGCGCGTATCTGATCGAGTTCAGCGAGGCCGCCGGTGAGAAGGCCGAGTACATCTTTTACGGCGGTCCGGATGGGGCCACCAATGCCTTTGATGACTTTGAAACCCGCACGACCGAAGACATTGCCGCGTGGCTAAACAAAAACTTCTAGCGCGCCTGCGTCAGTGGACGCGCAGCAGACCGTCCACGTTTCTGAATTCCGACGGTGAGATGAGTTGGGTCTGACCGACGGTTACGGAATGAAGCTTTCCGTCGAGATTGCTCTCCCAGAAATTCAGAAATTTTGTGAGGACTGGAAATTTCGGGGCCAGATCGAGTTCTTGCCAGATGAATTCCTGCAGGAGCTTTGGATGATCGGGCATGTGGTAAAAAATTTGAGCGGTGGTGAGACGGTAATTTTCTAACTGCATCTCCAAACTGGACATCTACTCTCCTTGGACGATTGCGTCACGTTCTACCAATAAAACGCGGCGGCTTTTGCACACGCGCAAAAGAATCGTGCCAGAGAGAATCCAGGGGAGCAAGAATCGCGTGATGCATTTGTTTCAGAGTCAACGTTTTGGCATCACCATCCAATGAGTGCTAATGCGCGGACACTTCTAATGGGCGAGAAGTTTTGTACGGGTGGCGCATGAACAACACCAAAAACGCCATAGCAACAATAACGGCGGACATGGACAGAAAAGCGTCTCCAAACGCAAGCATTTGAGTTTGAATCATCACTTCGCCCACCAAGCGCGGGCCGGCCATGGGGTCGTTCAGCGTCATGCCTTGCTCCCCCAACCATTGATGAAGCTGTGGATTGTAAGGCGTTATGTGATCACGCAGAACCTGCCAGTGGTACTCGCCGCGGTGCGCCACCAAAGTCGCCATGGCCGCGATCCCTATCGAACCGCCGATGGAACGCACCAAAGCGAACATGCCGGCGGCACCATCCATCATATGTCTGGGCAATGTCTCGTAGGCGATAGTTGAGGAGGGAATGAAGAACAGCCCCATTCCCATGCCTTGCACAATGGATGGAATGACAATCCATCCTGCGCTCGAATCCAATGGGAGAAGAACATAAATGTAGGTGCCGCCGGCAATCAGAAGGGCGCCGACGAACATCAGCGCGCGTGGATCGACCTTGTTTATAAGACGGCCGACCATGAACATTGAAACGGCAACGGCCAGCCCGCGCGGCGCCATAATAAGTCCAGCAACGTCGGCGGGATATCCCATCACACTTTGCACCATAATCGGCAGAATGGTCATGATGCCGAAGACGCTCATGCCGAAGGCTGCAACCATAGCCGATGCCGTGGCGAAGTTCAGATCCCTATAGACACTGAGGTTCACGATTGCGCCCGGCCTGCCCCAGGCATGACCGGCGAAAGCAAGACCGCCTACAAGCGCGATGACCGCAAGGAGCTGAATGAGTTCTGAGCTGAACCAATCCTTCGAATGGCCAAGATCGAGCATCAGCTGCAATGATCCCACAGCGATGATCATGAGGACGAGGCCCTTCCAATCGGTGCGTGCGCGCTTGCCGGCCACTTCGGGAACGAAGGCCGATGCCAGGAGAAGGGCAAACAGTCCGACGGGAATGTTCACATAAAATATCCAGCGCCAATTCAGGGCTTCAGTGATGTAACCGCCAACTGTCGGCCCCATCACTGGCGCAACCATCATTCCCAATCCCCAAATGGCCATGCCGCTGCCGCGCTGTTCGCGGGTAAACATGCTCATGATCGTCGATTGGGCAAGGGGAGCCATGGTCGCGCCGGCCATGCCCTGCAAAATGCGAAACAGCACGAGTTGTTCCAAAGACTGCGCCGCGCCGCAGGCTGCGGAGGCGGCCATGAACCCGCCGATATTGAGCAAAAGCAAACGGCGCCGGCCGAGTTTACTGCTTAAGTAGCCGGTCAGGGGCATGATGACGGCGGCCGAAACCATATAGGACGTTACCACCCACGTGACTTGATCGGTGGTTGCGCCGAAGCTGCCCATGATATGTGGCAGGGAGACATTGACGACGGTCATGTCGATGATCTCGAGCATCATCGCCAGCATGACGGAAACGACGATCGCGATGCGCGCGATGCCGGTGGCTTCAGGCTGTGAAGGGTCGGCGTTCATGATTCGGGGCGGCGGTAATTATTCGCCGGTATCAACCGTGGCGACGGCACTGCCACCGACGCGCAGCGGCTGGGTGAGATCAGGCGGCTCATCTAAAATATTGACGCGAACGGTGTAGCGCTGCGTGACCTTCACCCAGTTACCGGTAGCGTTTTCCGGCGGCAAAAGTGAGAAGGTGGCGCCCGAGCCCGCGCTGATGCTGTCCACCTCGCCGCGTAGCGTAACGCCAGGATACATGTCGACGGTCACGTCCGCCGGTTGACCAGGTCTCATTTTGGTCAAATCCGTTTCCTTGAAGTGGGCGTCCACCCACCATTCGGTATCTTCCACCAAGGCAAAAACCGGACGGCCCATGTTTAAGTACGCGCCTTCTCGTAAGGTCATGTTTGAGATCCAGCCCGATGCGGGCGCGCGCACCTCGGTGTAGCTGAGGTCCAATTGCGCTTTGTGGAGCGTCGCGCTGGCTGTACGCAGCCGGGCATTGCCTTCGCCCGATCCACCATACTCCTGCTGTGCGCGCGTTAGATCTGCTTGGGCTACGGCCAAGGCGGCCTCGGCTTGTTTGAATGCGGCTTCACGTGAATCCAATACGGAGGTGGACAGGTTGCCGGCTTCATTGAGCGAACGTCCGCGCGTAACTTCACGCCGAGCGTTCGCGAGTGTGGCTTCTGCTTCGCGGACCCGCGCCGCCGCTGCCGCCACGCCGGCGCCGCTGGCGCCAACATCGTCCACAGCTTCATCAAAGGATGCTTGGGCGGCTTCCAATGCAATGACAAACGGCGCTTCGTCGATTTTAAATAGGAGCTGTCCTGCATCCACATGCTGGTTGTTGACCACATGAACGTATGACACGGTGCCGGAAATTTGCGGTGCGATTTGCACCACGTGCGCCTGGACGTATGCGTCTTCAGTGGAGGGATAGCGCTGACTGCGTTGATACAGCAGCGGACCGCCGACAGCGGCCGCGGCGATGACCACCACAATTAGAATCCGAACGACTTTCTGGAGCGTGCTCGTTTTGGCTTTAGGCGCCACGGAAGAGTCGCTGGAAACGGGCTCTTGGATGTTTTCGGAATGGGGTCTGCTGTCGTCCATGGACTGTGCTCACGCATAAAAAAGCGTCCGGCGCCCCCCAAGAATGACCGGCGTCAATTAAGTACAAAGTGGAAATATATAAAAGTCGAAATAAATGCAAGGCCGAATCCCTTTTCGGAAGCAGCCCCGGACTACTCTTCGTCCTCGTCCCCGGACCGCAGCGGTGTCTTCATATCCTTCATGAGATTGCGCCCCTCGCGGTCGTAGTCATAAAGCTCGATCCGCTTGTCCTCGATCTTCCTCGGCCAGTGGTTGTTGGCCGTGTCGGCGTCGGCGGTTTCCAGATTCGGATCAATTTCCACGGATTCGATTTTTCGGTCGCGCACGAACAGTTTGGCGAAGGACTTTGGGTTCGCCCGCCATACTTCCGCGGGTATGCGCAACTCTTCAGTGCGCCCACCGCGATAAGTAATTTTGGCAATGACGGGGGTGACAAGACCTCCCTTGTTGCTGAACTCGAGGACATGAAGGAAAGCATCGTCGTCCAGCATTTCCTTTTGCCAGTCTTCCAATCCTTTCAGGAACGAATTGTATTTATTGCGGTCCGCGTTGCTGACCGTAAAGCGGTCATGCTCGTTATAGAAATCTTCCAGGCCCGCATATCCCTCGATAAATTTTTCGAGTTCGGCATTGCGGCGCTCTGTCAGCGTATCGCTTTTTTCTTCGTCCTTTTCGCGGTTGTATTCATTTTCCGTCTTCGGCTCTTTTGTGTTGATGGTGTAGGCGGTGATGTTGTCCAAGCTCACATCGACATGGTCGGTGCCGTAAAACCAACCGCGCCAAAACCAATCCAGATCGACGCCCGAAGCATCTTCCATTGTGCGGAAGAAGTCATAAGGTGTTGCGCGTTTAAATGCCCACCGGCGGGCATACTCCTTGAACGCGAAGTCGAACAGTTCACGGCCCAATATTGTCTCCCGCAAGACGGTCAGGGCCGCGGTGGGCTTGGCATAGGCGTTGGCGCCGCGGTTCGTCAGGGAGGCGCCGTTGGTCATAATCGGCTGGTCGTTGGGCGACTTCATGTAGCCCGTGATGCGCTCCACTTCGTTCAGATTGGGGTAGTCCTCCTCCCACAAATATTGAGCTTGGTTATCGAGAAAGGAATTGAGTCCCTCGTCCAGCCAAGTCCACTGGCGCTCGTCGGAATTGACGATCATCGGAAACCAGATATGCCCGGCTTCGTGAATCACGATTCCAATGAAGCCGTATTTGGTCCGGCGCGAGTAGGTAACGTCGTCCGTCTTCTCGTCGATGTCGGGGCGCGGGCCATTGAAGGCGAGCATGGGATATTCCATGCCGCCGCCGACGGGGGCCTGGATGGATTGAATGACGGGATAGGGATACGGCAGCGCAAACTTTCCGTAGACTTCCATGGCGTGAACGAGGGCCGGAGTCGAATATTGCGCCCAAAGCGGATTACCTTCCTTTGGATAAAACGACATGGCCAAGACCGTGTTGCCGGTTTCCGGCACCTCGTAGCCTTGCGCGTCCCATATAAATTTGCGGCTGGACGCAAACGCGAAGTCGCGCACATTTTCCGCGCTGAACTTCCAGGTTTTTGTGCCTCGTGCCCGGCTGCTTTCATTGCGGGTGGCCTCGGCCTCGGTGATGATCTCCACCGTGCGCTTGGCCGTGCGGGCGCGCTCAAGCCGCGCTTTTTGCTGGTCGGTTAAAATTTCATCAGCATTTTGAAGTTCACCTGTTGCCGCGACCACGTGGTCGGCGGGAACGGTAATCTCAACATCGAAATTTCCGAACTCGAGGGTGAACTCTGAAAGGTTGGAGAACGCTTGAATGTGCCAGCCGTCGGTGTCTGAGTACGCGGCCAGGCGCGGGTACCATTGCGCTACCGCGTAAATATAGTTCTCGTCGTCTTCAAAGTATTCGTAAGCGCTGCGGTTGCGGAAGTATTCGCTGTCCGGCAACTTCAATGTCCATGTGATGTTGAACGTAAAGGTGCCGCCCGGCGGCAGGGGCGAAGGCAGGTCAACACGCACCATAGTGTTGGAGGGCGTGTACCGAAGCGCATTGCCCGCCGGGTCCGTCACCGCGGAAATCCTTATGCCTAACTCGGACGCATCGAACATGTTCTGGGCGCGGAGTTCATTGAAGGTCATCCGGTCATCGGTATCGGTTGTGCGCGCTTGAATAAAATCGGAGTCCGGAGACAAGTGATTGTGGTCAAGGTTGAGCCAGAGGTACCTCAGTTCATCGGGTGAGTTGTTGGTGTAGGTGATTTCTTCGCGCCCGCTCAGGCTTTGGGTGCCGTCATCGAGGGTGACCGAGATCTTGTAGTCGACTTGCTGCTGCCAGTAGTCGGGGCCCGGCGCACCGGAGGCCGTACGCATCTGGGTTGGCGTCGGCCAGATTTCATCGAGGGGCCTGAACTTATCTTCCCAGTCGGCGCTGTGCGCCGGGACGCTCAGCAGCGCCGCGAGTGCGAAAACGCCGCCCAGTAAAAACCTGTTCATCATGCTCCCCCGGAATTCAGCCCGCATGGACTTGAAGTGTAAACGAAGCAGACCGGGCGCGCCTATGCAAGACGCAAACCGATTGCCGGCTGCGCCGTGTCAGGAAAGACTCTGACTTAAGCCGAGCAACGCTATATATAGGGTGCGTGTATCCGACGGTGCCGGAAGGGGGGGGTCGCATGGCTCGATTGGGAATTGTTGCTGCGTTGGGCGCTGCGATTGTTGTTGCGCTCGCGTATTTCGCTTTTGGTCCCAATCAGCCCGAGTCCGAAACGAGCGTCGCGACGTGGCCCTTCATCAACGGCGATGTGCACAGCATGCGCAAAGGCGCAGGCGCGGCCCACCTATCGCCGCAAACGGCAGGTCAATTGGAAACGTTCTGGTCCGTGCCTTTGGCCGGTGGGGTCAAACTTGCAACGCCGATATCCGACGGGGAATCACTGTATCTGCCGACCAGCGCCAGCCGATTGTACCGGATCAACCGACGCACCGGTGCGATCGAATGGGAAATCGCCATTCCCGATGTGGTGGATGTTCCTGGTGCGACCGTGCGCAGCAGTGTCGCGGTGACGGCCGGCAAGGTCATTTTCGGTTTGCGCAATGCGCCGTTTGTTGTCGCGCTTGATTCCGCAAGCGGTGCTTTACTATGGAAAACGAAAATCGATGAACATCGTTTCGCGCAGGTCGCGCAATCCCCCATCGTCGGGGATGGAAAGGTATTCTTAAGCCTGACCGGCGTTTCGGAAGAGGCGATGCCTGCGCTCAATCCAAACTATGAATGCTGCACCTTTCGCGGCAGCACGGTGGCCTTGGATGTGAGCACCGGCGCGCTACTTTGGAAAACGTATGTCCTGCCGGAAGGTTTCGCGGGAGCATCCATCTGGTCGGCTTCCGGCGCGTATGATGCCAAGCGACGCACGGTCTATATTACGACGGGCAACGCCTATCTCGGGCCTAAGGAGGTGCAGGACTGCGTCATCGCCAATGCCGGTGACGAAGGTGCGCAAGCGGCCTGTCATCCCGACGGTGTTTGGTATGACTCGATTGTTGCGTTCGATGCCGATACCGGCGCCATCAAATGGGGATATCGCGGGCGGCACGATGATTTCTTCACCGCCGGGTGTCTGCAGTTCAACGGTGCGCCATTGAAAGATTGCGGTGAGGGGCCCGACTATGACTTCGGTACGGCGCCCATGATGTGGACGGCGGGCGGACGCGAATTTGTCGGCGCGGGTCAAAAGTCGGGGGTGTTTTGGGCGCTTGATCCTGATTCCGGCGCCGTGGTTTGGCAGGCGTTTTCGGGCTCGGCCGGACCGCTGGGCGGCATGGAGTTCGGTACGGCGACCGACGGGCAGCGCATTTACTTCGCAGACTCCAACGCCAAGTTTCCGACCCGTGCGCCACAGCCCACTGAGATGACATCGGGTGAAGTGATTTCGTACGGATCGGTTGGCGCATTCGACGCGACGACGGGCACGCGTATCTGGCAGGTGGCCGATCCGGCCGGTGTCGCGGTTTCCGGTAATGCCGAGGACTGCGACAGCTTGGCCGGCACCGGCGCGAATTGTACGGGGCCGTATCTCAAAGCGCCGGTGACGGTGGCGAACGGCGTGGTGTTTACATGTTCCATCGAGCCGGACGGGCAGATGTATGCATTTGATGCGCGCGATGGTTCGCTCTTGTGGCGCTTCAAATCCGGCGCGAGCTGCGAGTCCGGTCCGGCGGTCATGGATGGCGTTGTCTACTGGGCGAGCGGACAGACCTTGCGCGCTTTCGCGGTGCCTGGCTCGGGCGCAGAAAATGTTGTCGCACGCACCGGCACAATGGAAATGGCGGCGATTTCCGGGCGCACGGTGCGCGACGGCGTTTATGCGCAAGCTCAAGCCGACACGGGGCGCGAGGTTTACCTGAAAAGCTGCGCCGCGGGGTGCCATATGGAGACCCTCAGCGGCAACGGACCGGCGTTGGCGCTCGCGGGTGAAACCTTTGTCGCGCGCTGGCGCGGGCTGAGCGTCGAAGACCTGTTCAAACGTATTCGCGACACCATGCCGGTCGATAATCCGGCCGGCTTGAGCGAGGCGGAGTACCTCGCAGTGACGTCCTTCATTCTTTCGGAAAACGGATTTCCTGCCGGGGCTCAGAACCTGACAGCGGGTCAGGACATGGCGGTGAGCCGTATCGTTGCGCCCAACTGATGACATTGCGCGGCGCTTTTGGGTTTACGCGGTCTATTGCCGTTTATCGCTTGAACGTGATCGGTCAGTTGCGGATGCGCAGACTCTATCGTCAATTCGTGCAGCCCGGCGATCTTGCCTTTGACGTCGGCGCGCATGTGGGCGACCGAGTATGGGCGCTGCGGGCGCTGGGATGCCGCGTGGTTGCGTTCGAGCCGCAAGCGGAGATGATGAAATTCCTGCGTCGGATTTACGGACGTGCGGAAAATGTATCGCTCGAAGATTGTGCCTTAGGGGCGAAGCGTGGGAATCAAGAAATGCTGATTAGTACCGGCAATCCCACACTCTCCAGCCTTTCCCAAGAGTGGACCGAGCGCGCGGGCCGCACGTCGGGCTTTAGCCACGTCGCGTGGGATGCACGCCAGGATGTGCGCATCGAAACGTTGGACGATATGATCGCGCGTCACGGCTTGCCGCAATTTTGCAAAATCGACGTGGAAGGGTTTGAACGCGAGGTTCTCGCTGGATTGAGTCAGCCGATCCCATCGCTTTCGTTCGAATTTCTCGGCGCCCAGCCGGCGCTAGCCAGTGCGTGCATCGATAAACTGGCTCAGCTCGGAGGCTATGAATTCAATATCTCGTACCGCGAAGACAAAAAGTTGCGGTTGACCAATTGGGTTTCAAAAAATGAGATCACTGATCACATTCACAATCTGCCTAAACGAGCCCGGTCAGGCGATGTTTATGCTCGCGTTCAAAAGGAGGAGGGTTAGATGACCCACGCAACGGTCGATTCCAATGAATGGGAGTTAAGGCAACTTACTTATCTCTATGCGCGCGGCATGGATCGAAACGAGCCGGACATTATCCGCGAAATATTCACCGATGACGCGGTCATCGAAAGCCCGGTGGCTGTGCAAACGGGGCTCGAAGAAATTCTCGGGGTTCCGGCAATGCTGGACAAGATGTTCACTTCCACCATGCACACGGTGCAAAATCAAACCGTCTCCATCGACGGGGACGCGGCCACCGGTGAAACCTACGGCGTTGCTTATCAGCTCATGAAGCCGAAGGACGGAAAGCACAAACGCTTGGACTGGGGGCTACGTTATCAGGACAAATTCCGCCGCGAGAACGGCAAATGGAAGTTTGCCCGCCGGACCCTGATCATCGAATGGACGCAAACCGTGCCGGTGGACATGATCACCCCGGGCAAGCGGTAGACGGCTTATTTTTCGGTGTAGGTCGTGTTGCCCGGACCCCAAAAGGCGCGCATGGTCAGGATTTTTCCGTCGTCGTTAAAAGTCATCACGTCGATGCAATCGAATTCCATCACTTTGTCGGGCAACTGAACAACGCCGTGGAAGGGGAAAGCGGCCTCGTTTTGGACGATGCGTGCAGGGCCCGTTGGCGTAATTTTGCACTTCATCGCCATGGCACCGGTATAGAGCTTGGATAATTCTTCCGTGCCCTTGCGTACTTTGGAACCAACCGGATCTTCGACGGTTGCGTCGCTCGCAAATAACGCCAGTACGGCTTCGGCGCTGCCCCTGTCGAATGCGTCAAAATATCCATCCACCGCCGTCTTGATTTTGTCTTTCAGTTCCACGGTCTCAGTTCCTCTCGAATAATTGGTAGCGCACTATCGCGTGCGAGGAAACGGGGTGCAAGCGCTAGCCAAGCTCAATGCCGCGGCCCGTGACCACAGGTAGATTGGTCCAATAGCCATCCGGGGCGCGGTAAAAGCCTCCCGCCGCCAAAGCCCCGCCGTCCAGGTGAATGGTCGTGCCCGTCACCCAGGCCGACATCTCGGAGGCAAGGAACACGGCGCAGCCCGCGGCATCCTTCGGTGTGCCGAACCGGCCCAAGGGAATCCAGCGCTCGATATTCTCCTGTTTTTCCGGTGGGATAAATTTTGTAACCGGCACTTGCGGCGTGTCGGTGGTTTCCGGTGCGATGGCGTTCACGCGAATGCCGTAAGGGCCAAGTTCAAGGGCTAAGCTTTTGACGAAGCCGCCGATGGCAGCTTTAAACGCCGCGTATACAGCGCACATGGGTATGCCGCGGAACCCTTCGATTGAAGACAGACAGATGATGCTGCCGCCGTCTCCGCTTTTTTGCATCAGGGGAATGGCATGTTTAGTGACAACGAAAATGTTGCGCAGATTGACGTGATAAAGGTCGTCCCATTGCTCTTCGGTGAAGCGCTCGAACTTTGAGTGGCTTCCCAGAAAATCGCCGACATTGTTCACGACGATATCGAGCCGGCCGAAGGTTTTATCGATTTGCGCCACGGCATCCTTGACGTCCGGCGTTTTGCAGGCATCACCGGTGATCACTAGGGAGTCCCCGCCGAGTGCTTTGCTGACGTCCTCGGCGCGTGCGGGGTCGATCTCCAGAACGGCGATCTTAGCGCCAAGGGCCGCATAAGCTTCAACGATACCGCGTCCAATTCCCGCGCCGCCGCCAGTAACGAACGCAACTTTGCCGTCGAGCCGTGCTGGTGAGTCTGCCATTCTATCCTCCCCTATCGATCCAAACCTGTGTCGCAGTGTGGCGGCGTGCAGCCGTTTAGGAAAGACTGAGGCGCCCCCTTTGAAGTGGTCCATCCTGAGGTATGGTTTTTCCAAGGAGG
>CAYYXR010000021.1:0-50433 GCA_964475755.1 uncultured Rhodobacterales bacterium | reverse complement strand
TGCCCGACGGCGCTCTAAGGCCGGGATACAGCGGCATCCGGCCCAAGCTGCAAGGGCCGAAGGACCTCCGCCGGGATTTCGAGATCCAGGGGCCCGCCACCACCGGTGTTAACGGTTTTATGGCCCTGTATGGGATAGAATCGCCGGGACTGACCTCTAGTCTGGCCATTGCCGACTACGTAGCGGAGCGATTGACGTGATCCGAGACATGAGCCCGAAGCACCTATCGACGCTTATTGCTGTGGCGGCCATTGCCGTTATGGCCGGCCTGCCGAATGTAGCAGCCCAGGAGCGCCCGCTAGGACCGCCGCCGGGCGTCGGCCAAAATCTTGAAGGTACCGAAACCGAGGAAATGGAAGAGCGCCAAGAAGGGCCGCTGATTCCGGTTAACCCCGGAGATGTATCTTCCGAAGATATGATTTCAGATTTGTTGAGCGGCACTCGCATGATCTTGGGCGATCTCGACATTTTGCCGATTCCGCTTCAGCAAATTCCCAATTACCGCGAGTACACACGTGAGATCGTCGAGGAGCTGGCACGCTACGCTCACGGTCGAGATCGGGAATTTACGGTTTTGACCCGCCCGGGCTTTGATCTGCTGACGTGGAGTCAGCGCTAGTTCGATCTGGCCGAGGTCAAACGCGATTCGGACGCATACGTCTCCCCGGACACCATCCGCCCGGTCGGTTTGCCGATGCGCAGATACATTCAAACCATCGACGGGATTGTTCTCAACGGCCAGTTCTGCGCGCCTCTACGCGTTCCGCAAGCTGAGCTTCGCGCCATGATGAATGCCGGATTGCAGGCGCTTTCCATCGAGCATTGCCGTGATCCACAATTTGCATCGGCGGGCTTGCGAGCAGCGGTTAACTCCAACGTTGCCGCCCACATTGATTTGGATTCCTCCGATCGGTTTGACCGCATCCCCGCCGTCCGTCCGTCACCTGAGAATTCGGGAAACGTGGAACATGTCCGCGCGGCGAGGAATATGCTTGTGTCGCAGCAGTCCCGTGCCTTTGGCTCAAAGCGCGAATGGCTGGCGGCCCTGCAATCCACAAACTACGACGTACTTTTGGTGGACGCTTTCTACAACGGCAACGAACCCCTCAGCAAAGAAGAGGTTCATAGTCTAAAGTTCAAGCAAATCGGCGCCCGCCGGCAGGTCTATGCCATCGTCAACGCCGGCTATGCCGAAGATCAGCGGTGCTGCTGGCAGCGAGACTGGCAAATTGGCTCCCCCACTTGGATCAAGGCCTATCACGACAGTCCGGGTCAGTACGTCATAGAGTTTTGGAACCCGGCATGGAAAGCCATCATCGGGCGGTATCTCGAAGGCGTTATTGATTTGGGTTTCGACGGCGTTGTCCTGGACGGCGTCGAAGCATACCGGCGCTGGGAGTTCCAAACTCCCGTCGATCCAAAAACATCAGGACTGATTGAAGAAAGCGAAGATGAAATGGATATGGACGCGCCCTAGGAGCGTTCGACTTATCCCGCCGCGACCTTTTTAATGACCAGCCCAAGGCCGCCCATAATCTGTTTACCGACAGCGCCACCTTCGCCTTCCATCTTTTGCTGCATCACAAGACGAATAGCTTCAACGTGGACCTTCACGACTTCCATTTGCGCGTCTGAAAGTTTTCCGTCGGCGTCTTCCAAATAGCGGGCGAGCTGCGCGCCAATGGCGGAAATAAGCGGGTACCCGAAGCTGGACCCCTGCCCTTTAACGGTCTGAACAACAGCATAGAGCGCTGCAAGATGCTCCGCACGCTTGTCCGGTTCTTTCAGAGATTTCTCATAAGCCGCATGCAGCTTTGCAAGGTCTTCGTTCACGGCCTCTTCGTAGTCGAATTTGGCCGCCACGATCTGCCGTTCAGCCGCATCAATCCATGCGGCGTCCAATACACCCGATACGCCGGCCAATTTCTGCTTCTGTCTTAGGTTATTTGGGGGCGTGATGTACTTGACGTTATTTCGGCCATCGGAAACTCAAACGAGGAAAACGGTGTGTGCAGCATCAGTGTACGTTCAACTATCAGATGACTACACTTCCAGTCTTGAAATATATCGTCTCGGGTCGCACCAGAAATTGAGCGAGGAAAACTGCCAAAAACTGACGCCCCTAAAGTATGACCCAGGTCGCTAGGCCCAAAAACGTGAAGAACCCGACCACGTCGGTGACAGTTGTCACGAAAACAGTTGCCGAATCCGCCGGATCCGCCCCCAACCTCTCCAGCGCGAGGGGCACAGCGATCCCGGCGAGCCCAGCGGCCGCCAAATTGATAACCATGGCCACACCAATGACGATCCCCAATATGGCGTCATCAAACCAATAGGACGCCAAAATACCGGTAATCGCGGCAAAGAGGACTCCGTTGATGAGGCCGACAAACAGCTCTTTCCACGCCACGCGAACGGCATTGGCGGCGTGCAGTTCGCGGGTTGCCAAGGACCGCACCACGGTCGCAAGGGTCTGCGTGCCCGCATTCCCACCCATAGAGGCGCAGATGGGCATAAGAATGGCAAGCGCCGACAGTTTTGCGATGGAGTCTTCAAACACGCCGATAACGGCAGAGGCCGCGAAGGCCGTTCCCAAATTGAGGAACAGCCACAGGAATCTCGACTGCGCTGTTGAGAGAATCGTTCGATAAAGGCTGGAATCCTCCGTCGCGCGCACACCGGCCAATTTCAGAATGTCTTCCCCGGCCTCTTCGTCGATAACGTCAACCACGTCGTCAATCGTGATCTGGCCGATCAAGCGCCCGGACTTGTCGACAACCGGCGCGGCGGTCAAGTCGCGCTGACGGAAAAGGAACGCGACTTCCTCCTTGTCCATATCGGTTCTAATGGTTTCGAAATCCCGGCCTGTCAGATCCTTCATGCGAACCGGCCGCTTGGACGTCAGCACCCGATGCAATTCGACCATGCCCTGTGGGCGGTGGCGCGGATCGACGACGAAGACCACGTAAAATTTGTCCGGTGCGTGACGTGTTGCGCGCAGATAGTCGATGGTCTCGCCGACGGTCCAGTAATTCGGCACGGCCACCAGTTCACGCTGCATCAAACGTCCGGCACTGCGTTCCCCATAGGCCAGACCCTGTTCAATGAGGGCGCGCGTAGTCTGCGGAAGACGCTCCAGAAGTTTTTCGCGCTCTTCAGGATCCAATTTGCCGGCCACATAGACCGCATCATCTGAATCCAGGTCATCGAGTGTCGCTGCCAGGTTCTCAAATCCGAGGGCGTCCATCACTTCATCGCGCACATCGGTTACAAGTTCCGGTAGCACGTCCGCGTTAAAATCGGCCCGAATGGCGTGAACGAGATGCTTGCGATCGTCCTTATTCAAACGCTCGATCAGGTCGGCAAGGTCGGCGTGGTGCAGCCCTTCCACCAGCGCGCAGATCAGATCGACATCGTCCTCATGAATGGCGTTTGTCACCATCTCGACGAAATCGGTATCCAGATCGAAACTCTCGTCGAGGGCGCTCTCGTGAGTAACCCGCAAGGGATGCTGTAAATTAGGTGCGTGCGGCGATGTTGGCGTATCAGCGCTGACCATGGCGGCACCTGGAATTCGGGATGGAACGACCGGTATTGCGCGGCGGCAACCGCGAAACACGCATTTTGTGCCTGACGGTTATCGTCAGATCAAGTCATTCGGGCAAGCACGAAGATATATGTGCATCCTAATTTAATGGTGCGGTCGAGAAGACTCGAACTTCCACGGGTTTTACCCCACAGCGACCTCAACGCTGCGCGTCTACCAATTCCGCCACGACCGCACGGGTGGATGCTTATATCAAAGCGCCGGGTGCCGTTTTTTTGAGGTTTCGGTCACGCCGGGCGTGCGGTGAGATAGCAAATCGGCTATGGGAAGGCAAGGAAAGGCCATATGACCCAAACCGCCGTCGAACTGCAGATTTCAAAGGCCCCGGTTCCCTATCCCGAGGCGATCTCTGCTATGGAGGACAGGGTCGCAAAGATTCGCACGGGCGACGCCGCCGAACTCATCTGGCTGCTGGAGCACCCGCCCCTTTACACGGCTGGAACCAGCGCAAAGGACACCGACCTTCTGGACCCCAAACGCTTCCCGGTGTTCAAGACCGGGCGCGGGGGCGAATACACCTACCATGGCCCCGGCCAGCGTGTGGTCTATGCCATGTTGGACCTCCGCCAACGCGGTGAGGACGTGCGCTGTTATGTGCGCGATCTCGAGAAATGGGCGATCTCGTCCCTCGCCCGCTTCGGCATAAAGGGAGAAATCCGGCCGGGCCGCGTGGGCATCTGGGTGGATCGGGAAAATGGAAAAGAAGACAAGATCGGCGCCATCGGCGTGCGGATACGCCATTGGGTCACCTTCCACGGGCTGGCTTTAAACGTTACGCCCGAACTATCGCACTTTACCGGCATCGTTCCGTGCGGCATCTCCGAGCACGGTGTGACGTCTTTAAAAGACCTGGGCGTGGCCGCATCCATGGACGACCTGGATGCGGCCCTGATCGAGACATTCGCCGAAGTCTTCGGATCTGCCTTAACGCCGGTTAGTTAGCCTCGCAGCGCGGATCCGTGCCCTGCATGCCGATGATCTGTTCGTCGGTCACCGGAATGGGCGGACAGCCGTGATCTTTTGAGCAAACGTAATCAAAGCTCGCCGCGCCTTCGTGGCAACTCTGACACGTGCCGAGCGGATTGGCGGCGGTGACGCCCCGCGCGGCAATCTTGGTTACACCGGAGGAAAGATCGAAAAGCAGATATTCCCATCCGTTCGAGTCCGGATACGCCGACTTTTCGTGTTTGACCATCGCTTCAATGGGCACGAGTTGAAGCACAGTACCGACCGGATATTCCCTGTCTTCAAGATTGCCCTCGAAAATCTGCACCGCCTCTTCAAGCTTTGCCGGGTCGGTGTGACGAATATATGTTTTGCCGACTTTCGTGCCTTCATGCATGCAGCCGAACATGTCCGCGCTGGATTCCGCCGCAACGGCCTGGCCGCTCGCACCGGTCATGGCCGCAACCGCGAACACGGCACACACCGCGATCAACACTCTAAATTTCATTGAATTCCCCATTGGTGAAATAAACGTTTTTGAATTCTACAACGTGACAATGTGCCAGAAGATGCAAACCATCGCCGCCCAACTGATTGCGAATATGACGGTTCGTCCAAAAGGCACTCCAGCAACATAAAGCAAGTAGTGTGCCACCCGCGCCCAGAAATAGGTAACAGCCGCTGCCGCCGTCGCCGCATTGGCCGCACCGGACAGGTGCGCGACAACCACAAGGGCCGCGAACGGCGCCAGGTTTTCAACGGCGTTATAGTGCGCCTTCTTGGCACGGGCCGCCCAATCAGGCAGCGCCATGCCGTCGGCCTTGTACGTAAGCGCCGGCATCAGGCCGGCTTTGACGATCAACGTGAGAATATACGGAAGCCAAAGTACAGCGGTGAGCCCCGCGCTGAACGCGAGCATTTTAAGATCGGTTGTCATGAGCCCCTCCTTCCCCAGAGGGGTAAAAGCCTAGAGGGGAAACCGGCAAAAGCAAATACGGGACGGTGCGGCGGAATTCCTAGGTAATCAGCCTTTTCGTTCGACGGACGGCCTTTGCTCGAACCCCGAACCCGTGAATGGCGGCGCGGCGGTGGCATCAACCGCTTCGACCTGTGCCGTGCGCGGGCCTTCACTACAAGCGGCGGCAAAAAAGTTCACGGCTTCCGGACTTCCATGGGCCAAGGCTTCGACCGAGCCGTCGCCATGATTGCGCACCCACCCCGAAACGCCAAAGCGCCGGGCTGTGCTCACCGCCCAAAAACGAAAGCCGACGCCCTGCACCTTGCCCTTGATCTTCAAACGCAAGGTTACTTTGGGTTCTTCGGACTCAGACACACAAAATCCCTTATTCAAACTCCAGGATCATCTGATCCACGGCCAGCGACGCGCCGTTGGTCTCGTGGATCTTTTTCACGGTCCCGTCCCGCTCGGCCTTGAGGACGTTTTCCATCTTCATGGCCTCGACGATGGCGAGCGTTTCACCGGCCTTCACCTCTTGGCCTTCCGTCACCGCGACGGACACAAGAAGCCCCGGCATGGGCGAAAGCAGGAACTTGGTGAGATCCGGCGGCGGTTTGTGCGGCATCAGTTTCGCCAACTCCGCCTGGCGCGTGGTGTACACATTCACATCCAACTGTGCACCGTCGTGAAACAGACGATAGCCCACCGACTCCCGGTCGATTTGGATGACGATGTCCTTGCCGTCAGCCTGACCGGTGAACAGCGGGGCGCCGAACGTCCAATCGCTCTTGATATGGATGTTCTTCTTCCCGACCTTGGCCACGCCCCCGCCGATGCCGTACGAAGGCTCCTTCTTCGGCGCGATCCACACCGGGTATTCGTCGAAATCGCCATTGTGCTTCACCACCACGACCCAGGTCTCGGGCATGACGCGGCCATGGCCCGGCACCTGCCCGGTAATCTCGGCGGAGCGGCGGGCATAGGCGTCGTGCACCAGCGCCGCCACCGCGACGAGTGTGGTTGGGTCCTGGGCCGGCAAATCGGCCTCGGAGAACCCATCGGGATACTCTTCGGCGATAAAGTTGGTGGACAGTCGTCCGTCATCGAAGCGTTTCTTGCTCATCACCGAGGCCAGGAACGGGATGTTGTGAGACACACCGCGGATGTAATAGGCGTCCAGCGCTGCGCGCATCTGCGCGGTCGCCGTCTTGCGGTCCTTCGCCCAAGTGCACAGCTTGGCGATCATGGGGTCGTAAAAGACGCTGATCTCGCCGCCCTTCTGCACGCCCGTATCCACGCGCACATTCTGGCCTTCCACGGGCGGGATGTACTGCACCAGCCGCCCGGTGGACGGCAGGAAGTTGCGGTACGGGTCCTCGGCATAGATGCGGCTTTCCAGCGCCCAACCATTCAGCTTCACGTCGGACTGCTTGAGGGGCAACTTTTCGCCCGCCGCAACCCGGATCATCAGCTCCACCAGATCGAGCCCCGTCACCAGTTCCGTGACCGGATGCTCCACCTGTAAACGCGTATTCATTTCAAGGAAGTAGAAGTTCTTCTTCTTATCGACAATGAACTCCACAGTGCCCGCGCTGACGTACTTCACAGCCTTCGCCAGAGCCACCGCCTGCTCGCCCATGGCCTTGCGCGTCTTGGCGTCCAGGAACGGGCTCGGCGCCTCCTCGATGACCTTCTGGTGGCGGCGCTGAATGGAGCATTCGCGCTCGCCTAGATACAGGGTGTTGCCCTTGCGGTCGGCCAGCACCTGGATTTCGATGTGCCGCGGCTCTTCGATGTACTTCTCGATAAACACCCGGTCGTCGCCGAAGGACGATTTAGCCTCGGAGGTCGAGCGCTCGAAGCCCTCCTTCACCTCGGATGCATTGCGAGCTATGCGCATGCCCTTGCCGCCGCCGCCGGCGGAGGCCTTCAGCATCACCGGGAAGCCCACCTCTTCGGCGATCTTCTGGGCGTGAGCGACGTCTTTGATGATACCCATGAAGCCCGGCACCGTGGACACCCCCGCCTTGTCGGCCAGCTTCTTGGACGTGATCTTGTCGCCCATGGCTTCGATGGCTTTGGCATCGGGACCGATGAAGACGATCTTTTCCTTGGCGAGGGCTTTCTGGAACTCCTTGTTCTCCGACAAAAAGCCGTAACCCGGATGCACCGCCTCGGCGCCGGTCTGCTTGCAGGCCTTTACGATCTTATCGATGACCAGATAGCTCTTAGCCGCTTGGCTTTCGCCGATATGCACGGCCTCGTCGGCCATCTCGACATGAAGGGCGTTGCGGTCCGCGTCGGAATACACCGCCACGGTGGCGATACCCATCTTGCGGGCGGTTTTGATGACGCGGCAGGCGATCTCGCCGCGGTTGGCAATAAGGATCTTCTTGAACATCTACGCCCCAATTTTTGCCGGTGCACGACAAACAGAAACAAAGTCTATGCCCAGCGAACTTAGCACCAAGCAACTCAAATCAACCTTTAGTAGCGCTCCGCTTTTGTCATATCCAGTTGCAACAATCGTTCGTTCAGATAGCAGCCCAAGATGCAATAATAATGCTTTGGAACTCCAGCCGCCCGGATAAGCACTGCTTTCAGGAGAAAAACTCCTCATGAACTCTCGCCCGTTTACACTGTAGGCATCAGATGTCACGGACAACCCAATCTGACGGATCTTCTCACTTAGTTTTCCAACTGATTCAAAATCTGGCTGCACACTTCCCGAAACCTCAATCAAACCCATAAAGCGAGAGATCAATACAGGTAAATTGTTTTCAAACGTCCGAAACATAATCGTAAATGCGGAGCCGACATTACTCTCGTCAATTTCGTTTCTTGCCCTGCCTTCGAGAGCATCCACAAAATCATCGATTGTTCGAATCTCAATGCGTGATTGGCCCGGTCGATTTATCCAAATTCTCTCCAAAGTGGCCAAAAACTGCCAGCATTCTTCAAGAAAAACGCTTTCTTCATGCCCGATTTGTTTAAGTATATTTCTGTAGAGTTGAAATTTCGGATCGAACTTGTCGGCCGTCGCTGCCCTTGCCAATAAACGCGCCCAAAGTTCATTTAATGGACTCTCTGGCTCTTCGAGTGATGCGTCTTCAACTAACGGGATGAGAAACTTAAGTGGAGGCGCTTTGAGTTTGAGTCCCAATTCGTCTGCAACTTCCTTTGCCCTGCTCAATGTCTTGAGTGCAGATTGGAAACGATAAAAGGTCACCTTATCGCCCATATATCCAAGCCTCTGCACAAAAGGGCTCAAGGCGTCATTTAGGGCGTCAGATTGTTGCCTAACTACGTCGGCTGGCAACTCAGCCTTGACCCCCACATCAATATTCACGCCCCGCTCCGTCATTGTCCCTAAAGCGGAATATTGTCGTGTTTCTTCCAAGGATTTTTGATGTCCTTGGAGCGCAGCATGGCAAGAGACCGGCAGATGCGCCGGCGGGTGCCGTGCGGCATGATCACATCGTCGATGAAACCGAGGTTCGCCGCCTTAAACGGATTTGCGAATCTTTCCTCGTATTCCTTTGTTCTGGCTGCAATTTTCTTCGGATTGCCGATGTCCTGGCGGAAGATAATCTCCACCGCGCCCTTGGCCCCCATCACCGCGATTTCGGCCGTCGGCCAGGCGAAGTTCACATCACCCCGGATGTGCTTGGAGCTCATCACGTCGTAGGCCCCGCCGTAAGCCTTGCGGGTGATCACCGTTACTTTAGGCACGGTGGCTTCTGCATAGGCGAACAGCAGCTTGGCGCCGTTCTTGATAATGGCATTCCATTCCTGGTCGGTTCCCGGCAAGAAGCCCGGCACATCTACAAAGGTAATGATCGGGATATTGAAGCAGTCGCAGAACCGCACGAAGCGCGCCGCCTTGCGGCTTGAGTCGATATCCAGGCACCCGGCCAGCACCATGGGCTGGTTGGCAACGATGCCCACCGTCTGGCCTTCCATGCGGGCAAAGCCGATGATGATATTGCGGGCGAACAAATCCCCGATCTCAAAGAAGTCCCCCTCGTCCACGACCTTCAGGATCAGTTCCTTCATGTCGTAGGGTTTATTGGGGTTGTCCGGGATCAGTGTATCGAGGGACATATCGTCACGGTCCGGCGGATCGGTACAGGGCAGCACCGGAGGCTTTTCCCGGTTGCTGAGAGGCAAGAAGTCCATGAGCCGGCGGAGTTGCAGGATTGCTTTGATGTCGTTGGCGAATGCACCGTCCGCTACACCCGACTTTCCGGCGTGGGTCAGCGCGCCGCCCAGTTCTTCCTGGGTCACCGTTTCGTGGGTCACGGTTTTAACCACGTCCGGGCCGGTCACGAACATGTAGGAGGTGTCCTTCACCATGAAGATGAAGTCGGTCATGGCCGGGGAATACACGGCACCGCCCGCGCACGGTCCCATAACCATGGAAATCTGCGGCACCACGCCCGACGCCAGCACGTTCTGCAGGAACACGTCGGCATAGCCGGCCAGGGAGTTAACCCCTTCCTGAATGCGCGCCCCGCCGGAATCATTAAGGCCGATCACGGGAGCACCCACCTGAACGGCCTTTTCCATCACTTTGAGGATTTTCTTGGCGTGGGATTCGGACAGTGAGCCGCCGAACACCGTAAAGTCCTGGCTGAAAATGAACATCGGCCGGCCATTGATGGTGCCGTAACCGGTGATAACACCGTCCCCGGGCACCCGCTGCTCGCCCATGCCGAAGTCTTCACAGCGATGCTCGACGAACATGTCCCATTCCTCGAATGAGCCTTCGTCGAACAGCAGTTCTATGCGTTCCCGCGCGGTAAGCTTTCCCTTGCCATGTTGGGCGCTGATGCGTTTTTCACCGCCGCCCAGGCGCGCCGCGGCGCGCTTTTCGTCAAGCCGTTGGATGATCTCTCTCATACCCCGATCCGGTTCTAAACTTATCTAGGAATCCCCAGCGACACGGCCCCTAAGGCCGTCCCTCACGACACAGGACATAGCACAGGAAACGCCGGGGAATGTCACAAAAAATTAGCCGATTTTGGGGGTTTAGGGCCCATTTGACGGACTCTTGGCGGCGCGGCATTGCACCGGTATAACCCCCGAACTTGTTTTGCCGCCGGAGCCCCAAAATTAAACAGCCGCAAATGAATCCGCTCCTCAAGCTCGCCCTCGAAATGGGCCCGCTTGTGGTGTTTTTCCTGGTGAACAGTTCGTACGGCATTTTTGAAGGCACTGCCGCATTCATGGTGGCGACGGTCATCTCCCTCGGCCTGTCCTATGCCATCGCCAAGACCATTCCCACGATGCCGCTGGTGACCGCCGTCTTCGTTCTGATTTTTGGCGGGCTGACGTTGTGGCTCGCGGATGACCTGTTTATCAAGCTGAAGCCCACCATCGTGAACCTGCTTTTTGCGACGATTCTATTTGCCGGCCTTAAAACCGGTCGGATCTTTATCAAGTTGCTGTTGGAATCCGCCCTGCAGCTCAGCGATCAGGGGTGGCTGATCCTCACCCGCGCCTGGATCGGCTTCTTTTTATTCCTTGCGGCGCTGAATGAAGTGGTATGGCGCAACGTCTCCACCGATACCTGGGTGACCTTCAAGGTCTTCGGTGTCATGCCGATTACGCTGGTGTTCAGCTTTGCGCTTCTGCCGATCATCTTCCGGCATTCCATTGAGGTTGAAGCCCCGGCGGAGAATTCTAAAGACGACAACAGCTAAATCAGGCTGAGAAACGCCCCTATGGCGTTGATGTCCGCATCTATCGCTCTGCGCCGTTCAAGGGCTTCGCGGTCCTGACCCCATTGCTCCACCTGAAATGTCTCATCCAAATGCGCGAGCACGGAAACACTCTCGGCACTTAGCCGTCCGCGCACCAGGGCTAGCGACAATGCCAGTGATTTGGTCGCCGCCGCGCAGGCCTGAAACCCGGTGAGTTGCTCGTCGTTCAGCCCGGCAATGGCCTTACTAAGCGCGGCCACGGTGTCCTGCGACTGCGCGGCAGGCATGATGCCTTCGACCACTTGAAACGAGATGCCCATATCCTGATCGAGCCAGTCAAGGATCGGCTGCCATGAGTCCAATTGCCGCGCCTTGAGGGTGTCCGGGTGAGACGCGCGGTAGCACAGAAGTTCGGAATCAACGTAAGACAACAGCCCATCCAGAACTGCTTCGCGCTCGGGGCCGACGCGGTCCAGGGCCGTTGAAACAAGACGCGTGAGCGGCATGGCGTCGCGGTCGATGACCGGGTCCTGGGCATCCCACTCTTTTCCCAGCGCATCGGCGAGCGCCCGGCTCTTGGCGCCAAGCTGTTTGCGCGCGGGCGTGCGCACGGATTTGCCGTCAAGGAACACGCAATACAGGCCGGCGTCTTCGGCAACCGTCACGTCTTTGTAGACTCTCTTTGGCTTCGAGCGCGCATCAGAAAGCTTACCCGTGGTCGGCGCGACCTCAGTCATACCCACACAACGCTACGACGAATTCTCAACCCTGGTGCCATGTGCGTGCAATCTGACAGGGATCGCCATCGGTTTCCGCGTCCACGCGATTTTTCGCGCCCTGCAGCAGCGCCGAGATGCCGCCCGTTGCGATGGCCGCGCCGATGGTGCCGACGGCTTTGGCGGCACCGGCGGCATCAATCCCGACGCCAGGTTCGGCAAGAGTGCCGGATACTTTCACGGCCTGCGCGATTTCGCCCAGGCCAAGGCCAATCCCCGATTTCGCCTTGGGCCGCACATTGAGGTCCAGTCTTTCGGTGTTGAAATTGATGTTACCGCTGGAGGTCACGTTCATTTTATCGGTGACAAGGGCAATACCCCGGTCAGTCCGCGCAACACCGTCGGAAATCTGGAAGTTGGCGACGGCACATTGCGCAACTGTATAGGGGTCCTTGTTTCCCATCGGATTGATCGCGCTCGCGACTTGCATGATTACATCAGCACCGATGACATTGAGCGCATCGCTGCGGATGCGGCTTTGCGCCATACCGCAGATCATTGAGCCGTTTAAACTGGCCATGACCTGACGCACTGTATCCCCTCTGCCGCTCACATTGAGCGCGAAATCCAACTCGCCCTGGGTAATGAGATCGGACTCCTTCATCGCCTTAGCCACGTTCTCGGCACTGAAACCATCGATATCTGCTTTCAAGGACACCGACTTATTTCCGGCATTCATGCCCAGTCCCACGCGGACGGTACCGTCCGCAATTGCCATGGAAATCGGATCGGCGGACAGCGTGCTGTTGGATAGTTTTATAGGCACGGCGACGTTCGTGATTTCAAGTCCGTTGGCCAAAACCACCTTGCCAACCGAGACAGCGACGTCGGCGTTTGCAACAGCCAGCGTGTCCCATGGAATGGGAAGGTCTGGAATGACCTTCCCATCCGGCGAACCACTGCTTTCGGCAGATTCGCCTTCCTCACCTTGAGGCAGAATAACCTCTGCGACACTGACGCTGCCGTTCGCCGACGGACGGTCCTCGGCGAGACTGACCTGAAGATCCGTTTCCGCGTTTATGCCAAAACCCTGCAATGCCAACTTGACCGGGAACGCCTCATTGCGGGCCATGAGCTGCGCGATAG
This sequence comes from uncultured Rhodobacterales bacterium, assembly GCA_964475755.1. Lineage (GTDB taxonomy): Bacteria > Pseudomonadota > Alphaproteobacteria > Rhodospirillales > Rhodospirillaceae > UBA11612. The sequence continues at coordinate 37,356 of CAYYXR010000021.1, read as the reverse complement.
AGGCAAATTCACCCGAAGCAGTCACTTCCTCGCCATCCAGCGACGCTTTGAGATCCAGATAGCCATCATCGTTGAGCGCAGCCGTTTCAATGGCCACTTGCATCGGCGTACCGCCCGACGTGTAGGTCGCCGTCGTGTTACTCACCGCAATATTCGAAATATTGTATTCGGTAATGGGCCCCGAAGAATTCAAAGCGAGGTTGCCGATGTTCGCTTCGGCCTTCATCGCACCGTCTTGATAATTTGCAACTGTATCGCTGGCTTCAACCTGGGTGATGGCCATATCCAAAATCGGTCCCTCGGCGTTTAATTCCAAGCTTCCGATTTTCGCATCTGCTTTCATCGCCCCTTGCACAAAGGCAATCACCGCGCCTTCAACTTCGACAGACGGTACAATCATGTCTATCAAGGCGCCGTCGATTTCGACTTCCTCATCTTCCGCCGCGATATCGGCGCTCATTTTGTTGACGGCGTCGCGGTAAGTGAATTTAAGGTTCTGAGCGGATACGCCATTGACGTTCAACGGCACCGGTTCCGCATTGGGATCCGATTCAACATCGAATTCCCAATTGCCCTTGCCTTCGCTGTTTGTCTCCAGAACGATATCACCGCCGATGATTTCCAGATCGGCGATATTCACGGTGCCGAAGATCAAGGGAATGAGTTGCGTGTACGCGGCAATACGCTCCGCTTTCACCATTTCCGGGCGGCTGCCCCAAGGCGCGTTTCCAACCGAGACATCGTGGACAACGATGGCCGGCGACAACGACAAAGCCAAACTGATCTCACCGATGGAGACTTCACGGCCCGTCGCGGCCTTGGCCTGCTCCTGAATAACGCCCCGATACTGATTGACGTCGAAGGTCAGTAGAAAAACGATGACGCCAACAATAAGTACCGCAACGATACCGCCGCCAATTTTAAGCGCTTTCATGGTTGTCCTCCGCCGTCTTATCCGTCACGAAACCGCGACGTTTGAATTTAATTTGCCAATAGCGTGCACCAACTCATCGAGGTGCTCAATAATATGATTCGCACCCGCACGCGTCAGTTCGTCGGGCGGGTGGTTTCCCCAGGATACACCAATTGAGGGCACGTGCGCGGATACCGCCATTTGAATATCGTACGCGGTATCCCCGATCATAACCGCATTGTCCGGCGCGACCCCCGTTTCCGCCAAAGCATTGAGAATCATACCGGGATGCGGTTTACCGGGCGCCTTGTCCGGCGTTTGTATGGTTACGAAACGACCTTCAAGCCCATGACGTTGCACAAAGTGATCAACACCGCGCATGGCTTTGCCTGTGGCAATGCCGAGCAAATATCCCTGCTCCGTTAACGCCGCGATCGCCTCAAGCGTGCCGGGAAAAAGCGGTTCTTTATACTCGGGCGACTTACGAAGCCGGACAAAAATTTCTCTGTAGGTCTTGTCCATTTCCTGATGCATATCCGGATCGACACTTGGAAATAGTTTCACCAGCGCCTCATTCAAGGAAAGTCCGATCACAAGCGGAATTTCCTCGTGTGGCGGCGCGTCAACCTTGAGCGCTTCCGCAACGGCATAAACGGCCCGTACGATATTGGCCTGACTGTCGATCAGCGTGCCGTCCAAATCGAATATGACGAGCCTCAAGTCCGCACTCATTCCCGCGCCTCGCCTTCGCTAAAGCCGAGATCCTTGAACGCCGCGGCCATATGTTTGGGCAGTGGCGCTTTGATGGTCAGCGGTTTTCGTCCCGGCATATTCAAAGTCAATTCTCTTGCGTGGAGGCAAAGCTTGTCGGCGATATCCGCGAGCAAGCCGTCATCCAAATTCGTTTGTTGATCCGGATGATCGTGTTTCACAGTATATTTCCGGTCGCCGATGATGGGCGTATTGATCAAAGCGCAGTGCGCGCGCAACTGGTGTGTACGCCCCGTTTGCGGCATGAGTTCAAGCCAGGTTATCTTTTCACCAGCCGAAGATATAACGCGGTAGTCGGTCACCGCTTTCTTTCCCTCTTCGTCATCCCATTGCATTTTTTCGCGCCCTTGCGGACCGGACTTTGCGAGCGCCGCCGATATGGTTCCGGCGGGGTGCTCGGGAAACCCGAGAACCAAAGACCAGTAGGTCTTTTGAGCATCGTGACCCTGGAACACACGACCCAGCACCGTCGCTGATTTCGCACTGCGCGCGATGATGAGCACGCCCGACGTATCCCGGTCCAGCCGGTGCACAAGTCGTGGACGCTCATCTTTGTCGAAGCGCAATGCATCGAGCATGCCGTCGATATGCCGCGTGGTTTTACTGCCGCCTTGCACCGCCAAACCCGGCGGCTTGTTGAGCGCGATCAAATCGTCATCTTTGTAAAGAATCATGGATTGAATCAGCGCCGCGTCCTTTTCAGGAACTTGCTTGGGCTTATTCTTACCAGCTGAGGTGTTGCTTGACGTCCCTAGGGGCGGCACACGGACGATCTGGCCGCTGTGCAGCCGCTGATTGGATTTGATCCGCGCGCCGTTCAGCCGGATTTGGCCCGTGCGCAGAAGTTTTTCAAGGCGCCCATGATTGAGGTCGGGAAAATGGCGTTTGAACCACCGGTCCAACCGCACATCTTCTTCGTCCGCGGCGACGGATATGTATTGAACGCCGCTCATGCGCCGCCCTCGCCGCCTGATTTCTTCTCGCGCAGTTTGTTCCAATAATCGAGGCGCTTATTGATTTCTCGTTCGAAGCCGCGTTCGGGCGGACGGTAAAACTGTTCCCGCGCCATACCGTCGGGAAAGTAATTGCGCCCGGAGAACGCATCTTCCTCATTGTGGTCATAGGCGTAGTCTTTGCCGTAGCCGAGGTCTTTCATCAGTTTTGTCGGTGCGTTGAGGATATGCATGGGCGGTGCGAGAGAGCCGGTTTTGCGCGCGGCCGTCATGGCCTCGCCGAATGCGGTGTAGGCCGCGTTCGACTTCGGTGCGGTGCCTAAATATATAACGAGCATGGCGATGGCGAGGTTGCCTTCGGGTGGCCCCAGCCGGTCGTAAGTTTCCCAAGCACTTATCGCAACTTGCAGCGCTTGCGGATCGGCCATGCCAATATCCTCGGCGGCAAATCGTGTTAAGCGGCGTAAGAGGTACGTCGGGTCCTCGCCCCCATTCAGCATGCGGCTAACCCAATACAACGCGGCATCCGGATCGGAGCCGCGCAAGGATTTGTGCACGGCGCTGATGAGATTGTAGTGACCTTCGCGGTCCTTGTCGTAAACGGGTGCGCGGCGCTGAATAATTTTTGCGAGACCGGCGCTGTCGAGGGCCTCTTTGAGCGGCGGCGTCAACGCGAGTAAATCCTCCGCCAGCGCCAATACAAAACGCCCATCCCCGTCAGCCATGGCGCGCAAAGACGCACGCGCGTCTTCGGTCAACGGTAGTTTGCGATTTGCGTTTTCTTCGGCGCGTTCGAGGAGCGTTTCGAGCCCGTCGTCGTCGAGACGGCGCAGCACCATCACTTGGCAGCGCGACAGCAGCGCCGCGTTGAGTTCGAAGGATGGGTTTTCCGTTGTCGCGCCGACAAGCGTGACAGTGCCGTCTTCGACATACGGCAAAAATCCATCCTGCTGCGAGCGGTTGAAGCGATGGATTTCATCGACGAACAAAAGCGTGCCCTGCCCGGTGCGCCGGCGCTTCGCCGCCGCATCGAAAATCTTGCGCAAGTCGGCAACGCCGGAAAACACGGCGGAGATCGGCTGGAAATAAAGGTCGGTGCCTTTTGCGAGAAGCCGCGCGATGGTGGTTTTACCGCAGCCGGGCGGCCCCCAAAGAATCATCGAACTCAAACGCTTGGCCGACAGCATTCGGCCCAGCGGGCCGTCGTCGCCGAGCAGATGATTTTGACCGACGACGTCCCTTAGTTCGCTTGGACGTAGAAGATCGGCGAGCGGTTGACCGACCTTGGGGCCGCTGGACTGATCCGGCTCCGCACCTTGAAAAAGATCGCTCACCTGCCGACCTGAAGCTGGAGCGCCTGTCCGTCGCGGTTAAGAGTAAGGTGCCACGGCCCTGCATCTTCCGAAGACAGCCGGATCAAATCATCAACGGATTTGATCTGCTCGTCATTGATCACTGCGACGATATCGCCAGGGCGTACAAATCGCGATGCGATCGAGCCGCGCTGCACTTCAAGCACGATGACATTGGGCTCGAGGTATTCGCGGCCGAGTTCCTCGGCAAGCGCGGGGTTGAGGTTGGCGACTTTGGAACCCGAAAAAGGTTGCTGGCCGCTGAGTTGCGTTTCCTGCCGCGCCGGACGCTCCGGCGGCGCAATGAGGGAAACATTGACGATGCGCCGCGCGCCGTCGCGCAGCATCGCGATCTCTGCCGTGCCGCCGACTTCCAAAGTCGCGAGTTGGTAGCGCAGTTCTTGCGTATCACCTACTTCGCGCGCCTCGACGCTTTGAACAACGTCGCCGACCTGAAGGCCGGCCCGCGCGGCGGGACTGCCGGCGATGACGCGGTCCACAAGCACGCCCATCGGCCGCGGCAAACCGAGACCCTTGGCAAGATCGGAGGTGATCGTTTTGCCCGAAGCGCCGAGCCACGGGCGCACGGCGCGTCCGTCGCGCAAGATGCTGGTAAGGACGGTGCGCACCATGGTCGCGGGGATAGCAAAGCCGAGACCGACATTGCTTCCGTCGCGCGTGTATATCGCGGTGTTGATGCCGACAAGACGTCCGTCGGACGTGATCAGCGCCCCGCCCGAATTGCCCGGATTGATCGCCGCATCGGTTTGAATGAAGGAACGAAAATCGGAAATGCCAACCGTTGTGCGCGCGAGCGCAGACACGATGCCCGATGTCACGGTTTGCCCGACGCCGAATGGATTGCCGATGGCAAGAACCATGTCACCGACTTGGAGATCTTCAGAGTCGGACAGGTCGAGCGACGGCAATGGCGCTTCAACATCTTTGAGTCTTAGGACCGTGAGATCGGAACGTTCATCGGTCCCGACAAGTTCCGCTTCGAATTCGCGGCGATCGGTGAGGACAACCGTGATCTCATCGGCGCCGCTGACCACATGATGATTGGTGATGACGATGCCCTCGTCGCGGACGATCACACCGGAGCCGAGCGAATTTTGAACCTGCTCGCGCGGCAGACCGAAAAGGCTGTTCATATCGTCGCCGAAAAAGCGCCGGAAAAACGGATCGTTGAACAGCGGTGAATTCGCGGCACGGACAATGCGCTTTGTGTAGATGTTCACCACGGCCGGGGCGGCGCGCTTGACCACCGGGGCGAAGGTTAACGTCACCTGTTCACGGCTTTGGGGCACCACTTCGGCAGCCCAGGGCCCGGCAATAGGCGCCGAAAGAAGGCAAAAAACACTTACGAAGGCGAGGTTTCGTATCATGGCACCGTATCTATTGCTGATGGGAGCGCGGTTTCGCGCGGCCAATACGCGGCTGGAGATAGCATAGAGCACGGAAAAACGGCAATTTTTAAACGCTCTAACCCGCAGTTTTCCTTATGTTTTACCCGGTTCCTGGGCCTATCCCGCGCGGGTTAGCCGTGCACATTGCACGGTCAAAGCGCGGTTTAGCCACGGTCGGCGCACGGTTTTGGCTGCATTTTGTCTGGTTTTCATAACATCCACGCCACCGGGCTCATCAATGTCCAATTTGATTGTAACAATCGGCGAGCGGCCCTTGGATAATGTGGCAACCTTCCCCTGGCTGGAGTACGATTTTTGACACGCGTCAATCAACTGAAACGCATTGCCGTTATCGTCCGACAGAAGAAATTTGTTGGCCTTCAAAACGGCGGGAGGATGCGATGCCGAGAGTACTGCCGGGGCGTTCCCTAACTATTTTTGCTGCGAGCTTGATGTCCGCCGGACTGGCCATGCCCGCGGCGGCGGAACAATCCAAAAGTTTTGTGGTGAGCTGGTTCACGCCGGCGATGTATTCCCAGGACGACGATTGTCCGGGCCGCAATCCCAGCATCGACGGCATTTACCGCCACGCCATTCAACAGCTGGGCGTTTCGCCCGAAGAAGAAGAAGAGCTGTTCGCAAAATATGAAGGCACGACCGGCGGCCCCGAAGCGGGCAACATCATCACCAACCGCGCGCGCATCGAAGGCAAACCCGTCAACGCCTACGCCAATCCCGCCGCCGCGCCCGTCCCCGAAATTCACACGGTCACCGGGAACCTCGCCTTCGGTTTCGATTTGGACGGCAAAGACGGTCCGCGTTCTTTCACGGAGGCTGAAACCGGCGAAAGCGGCATCGACAATGAATTCTTCCGCGCGGTGGGCTGCAATACCGGCATGCGCGCGTACTACCCGGAGCGTCCCCTCGCCATTGGAACGTTTCAGTGGGACAACATCCGCCTGACGCAGCCGGCCTGGATCATCACCATCGAAGGCGAAGACCTTACGAAGGACGGCCCCGTAACCGTAATTTTCGACCGGGCCCTGGAAGCCACGCAATGGGATGGTCTGTCAAACACCCGGCGCAACATGACCTACCGGATCGATCCCAATCCGCGCTCGCACAACGAGTTTAAAGCTTATCTCAAAGACGGCGTGGTCGAGACCACCGAACCGGGCACTTTCCATATGATGTCCGATCCCTACTACACGCATATTTTCAAATTCGAGGACGCGCATTTGCGCGTGAAGCTGCTGGACGACGGCAACCTTGATGGTTTCATCGGCGGCTACCAGCCGTGGATCGATCCTTATCAAATCTTAGCCACCGGCGGTCTCTTGCTCGAGTGCTGCCTCGGCGTGGACTTCATCGGCATGTTCCACACGCTGCAAGCACTCGCCGACGGCTACCCGGACCCCGAAACCGGCAAGAACACGCACATCTCAACCGCATACCGCATTGAAGCCGTGCCTGCGTTCACGGTGCACGGCGATATCACCGCCGATGAATTTGCGAAGGACAGCAGCTCCAACTAAACGTGGAATTGGAATAATGACATTCAAACCCGTCACACTCGCCGCACTCACGATGATTGGGTGCGCGGCCGTAGCACCAGAAATAACACTCGCCGCGAGCGCAGCCGCCGATGAAGCCCCTCCAATGGTGCGGCGCCTCACGCCGTCGCAATATCAGGGAATCATCGCCGACGTTTTCGGACCCGAAATAAAAATCGGCGGACGGTTTGAACCCGACCAACGTCAGGACGGCCTTCTCGCCGTCGGCACCAGCCATATCTCCATCGCCGTTTCGGGACTCACCCAGTACGAAGCCATGGCCCGGACCATTGCCGAACAAGTTGTCGATGAAGATCACCGCGCCACGCTCAATGTGTGCGCGCCGCAAAAGCTGGACGCCCCCGATGACGCTTGCACGTCGCAGTTTCTGGCCCGCGCGGGCGAGCTGTTGTTCCGTCGCCCGCTGGCCGAGGATGAACTTGCGATTTATGTCGGCGCTGCAGCCGATGCAACCAGAACGCTCAACGATTTTTATGCGGGATTAAGTTTGGGTCTTGCTGGGCTGCTGGCCTCACCGGATTTCCTGTTCCGAAAAGAAGTCGCCGAACCCGACCCTGATCATCCCGGCCAATACCGGCTTGATGCATTTTCCAAAGCGTCTCGCCTGTCGTTTTTCCTGTGGAACTCGGCACCCGACCAAGCTCTGCTTGAAGCAGCCAAGAGCGGCGCCATCCACACCGAAGCAGGCCTTCGCCGGCAAGTGGAGCGCATGCTTACGTCCTACAAGCTCGAAAGCGGTGTGCGCGCTTACTTCACCGACATGCTGCAGTTCGATCACTTCGCGAGCTTCCAGAAGGACGCGAACATCTATCCGAACTTCACGCCGGATGTTTCGCAGGAAGCGCAAGAGCAAACGCTGCGCACCATTGTCGATTTGTTGGTCACAAACCAAGGCGACTACCGCGACATCTTCACAACAAGAGAGACATTTTTGACCCCGCTGCTGGGATCGGTTTACGGCGTGCCTGTGCCGAAGATCACCGCCAACGGCGCACCGAACCAGTGGCTACCGTTTGAGTTTGCCGAAGGTGACCCGCGCGGGATCGGCATTCTCGCCCACGCCAGCTTTGTGGCGCTGCATTCCCATCCGGGCCGCAGCTCGCCCACCAAGCGCGGCAAGGCGGTGCGTGAACTGCTGTTGTGCCAAAAGGTGCCCGATCCGCCCGGCGCCGTGGAATTCACCGTCGTGCAGGACACCACTAATCCCGAATACAAGACCGCACGCGCACGGCTTAATGCGCATGCAACCGAACCGATGTGCGCGGGATGCCACAAAATCACCGACCCCATCGGCCTTGCGCTTGAGACATTCGATTCCGCGGCGGGCTTCCGCACCACCGAGAACGGCGCCGTGATCGACACCAGCGGCGACTTCAACGGCAAAAAATACGAGGACGCCGTTGGGCTCAGCCAGCTGCTTCACGACGACCCCGCCGCAGCGTCTTGCGTGGCCAACAAGGTCTATGCCTACGCCGCGGGACGCCCGGCGAACAAAAGCGAAGAAGACTGGGTGAAACAACTTCTCGAAAGTTTCAAAACCAACGAGTACCGCTTTACGGCCCTCATGAAAGACATCGCCACCAGCGATACGTTCTATCGTGTTACGCCACCCGAAACGCAGGCAGCGCAAAACAATGACGTTGCGCTTGCGGCAAACAGCATTTCCTCAGAGGAGAAATAATCATGGGCGCAGTTACCAACAGACTGGCAAGCCGACGCCGCGTCCTTAAAGGCATGCTCGGCGGCAGCGCCGTTACCGTCGGATTGCCGTTTCTCGATTGCTTCCTCAACGAAAACGGAACCGCCTTGGCCGCGAGTGGACAGGAACTACCGGTATGTTTCGGCACGTGGTTCAACGGCCTTGGATTGAACCCCGGCTATTGGGAGCCGAAAACCATCGGTCCCGACTACGAAGTCACGCACCAGCTGGAGCCGCTGCGCCAATTCAGGGACCGCATCAACGTGTACAGCGGCATGCGCGTTTATTTGGATGGGCATACGCCGAAGGTTCACGACACCGGCGCGGTCACGATCATCGGCGGCGGCATTCCGGGCAACGATACGGAATCTTTCCCAAGCATCGACACGCTGGTCGCCGATCACATCGGCACCCGAAGCAGATACCGCTCGCTTGTGGTCAATTGCGTCGGTGAGCGCATCAGCTACAGCCGCCGCAGCGCAAGCGCCACCAATCCAGCAGAGCCCTCACCTGCCGCATTGTACGCGCAGATCTTCGGCCCGGAATTCCAGGACCCGAACGCCGCCGAGTTCAAATCCGATCCCAAGATCATGGCGCGGCAAAGCGTGCTCTCGGCGGTCGGCGAACGGCGCAAGGACTTCATGCGCGACCTCGGCGCCACGGACCGCACACGCATGGATGAGTATTTCACCGCGCTGCGCGAACTCGAAGGGCAGCTAGGCCTTCAGCTTGAAAAGCCGGCGCCGCTCGAGGCCTGCACGATTCCCGGCGCTGAAGACGAAGGGCATATCAGCCACGTGATGGAGGAAGTCAGAGCAACCCATAAGATGTTCTCGGGCCTTCTCGCTCACGCACTGGCTTGCGGACAAACGCGGGTCGTCAACGTCGTGCTGGACAATGCCAACGGCAACCTTCGCCAGAACGATAGCCCGGTGAACTTCCACATCAACACACACGAAGAACCCGTGGACCCCGCTTTGGGATATCAGAAGAACGTGGGCTGGTTCATGGAGAAAAGCTTTGAATGCCTGAACGATCTGTTCCTGACGTTCGACAGCATTCGCGAAGGCGACAAAACGCTGCTCGACCGCGTGCTGATGATGTACGGCACCGACACGGGCTTCGCCAAAATCCACTCGCTGGAAAACATTCCCATGTTTACCTTCGGCAGCGGCGGCGGACGTATGAAGACCGGCATCCACGTTCCGGCCAGCGGCGATACCACAAGCCGTGTGGGCCTCACCGTACAGCAAGCCTTGGGCATTCCGATTCAGGAATGGGGCACAGAGTCCAACCGTACGTCGCGGACCATTACCGAAGTTTTGGCCTAACACATCGAGAGCATGATTTTGGGAGTTGGGTCATGAAACACCGTAAGACCTCAAAAGCCTCCGCTGCACTTGGCGCTCTTTTACTCGCGGGATGCGCGAGCGTTGACGTACCGTCCAGCGGTTCCATGCAATCAACCTACACACCTATGGCGACACCGCTGGGCATTACCGTTCAGCCGGTGGACAGCTTTGCCGTCAACGGCGTGTCCATGCTGCGCTTCCGGAACACTTATGCCTATGCGGATGCGGAAGGCATGACGCTTTATGCCCGTGAAAATGATTGCGGCGAGAATTGCGGTGAGGACTGGCTTGCCTATATCGCGCCGTCCGATGCCGCGGCGCAAGGCCGCTGGAGCGTAACCACGCGCAGCGACGGCCAGAGACAATGGGCGTTGGACGGTAAACCGCTCTACCGCTACGACGGCGATGAGGCGGTCGGACAAACAAAAGGCGACGATGCCAATGACAGTCCGTGGCAAGCCGCACTGTTTGAACCAGCTGCGCATATAGAACTGCCCGCGAGCATGCACGTCGCCGAAGTGCCGGACGCGGTCGGCCAAGCGCTGTTCAATGAAGAGAATCGTGTTCTCTACGCGTACACCGGGGACATCGCCCGCGAGACGCCGCAATGCGGCGCCATCCCCTGCCGCTGGATTCCGGTGGCCGCGCCCCAACTCGCGGTGCCCGTCGGCGAATTCACAATCGTCATCCGCCCCGATCAAACCCGTCAGTGGGCGTACCAGGGCAGACCGCTATTCACCTACAGCGGCGATTATGAAAGCGGCTATGCCGCCGGTTTGGGCGTCGACCAAAAGATGGACGTCGCGGTGCTCATTGAATACTTCATGCCGTCGAACGCCATGCTTCAGCGCACGCCGGGCCAAGGGTTCGTTCTGGCCGATGAAAACGGCATGACGTTGTACCGGCGCGATACCTGGGCATTCCAGCAAGGCGGACACGGTATTCGCCGCGGCGTGCCGCCGCGCCCGCAGGTCGGACGCCAAATCGGCACCAGCATGGAAGGCTGCGACGCCGAATGCCAAAGCGTTTGGCATCCGTTCGCGGCATCGGACGATGCACAGGCTTCAGGGTTCTGGCAAATCGCCACGCGCGAAGATGGAACGCGTCAGTGGGTCTATAAGGGTTATGCGTTATACACATACGCGGGCGACCAACGGCCCGGCGACCTACGCGGCACCGACCACTACGATTTTTTCATCAGCCTCGATCCGGAAAAAGAAACCAAGTATCCCGCCCCCACTTTCGGCATGGGCGCGCTGGCGTGGCTTTACGCGTTTCCATAAAGGGGCTAGATCGCGAAAAGAGCGACCTGGTTTTCAGAATAAGAACCAGAAACGAATAGGTCTGCTGCCCCATTTCGAGTTGAGAAACACACTTTCACTATTTTGCTTCCGTTGAACGCGCCGTCGGAAACCAACTTGTATGGTCAAAAACTTCACGTGACCATGCCGCTTCGCGCGACAAAACCTTGCGCTCTCGAACCCTTCATACCAATTATGAATGAGTAACTTATCGATTACGGGTGCGTGCAGTGACTTCTGGGAAAGCGACGTGTGAAGGCAAGACATTCTTAGTCGTAGATTTTGACGAAAAATGTTTGAATACCATCAAGCGCTATTTGGTGATGGATGGCGCCAAGTCTGTTCTGACAACCGATCTGGTTCAAGACGCACTTCATAAAATACAAACAGGCTATCCTCCCGTGGACTGTATTATATGCGCCGAGGATATATCTCCATTTACCGGTGTCGAATTCCTAAAAGATCTGCGCACCGGCAGACACGGAGATTCACCTTATATAAGGGGCATAAAATTCGTCATGTTGACGGCGCACCGAGAGGCGGATCTGGTTCTTGCCGTCAAAAACCTTGATGTGGACGGCTATATCGTCAAGCCGATTGATTACAACTCCTTTCGGCCACACATACACGACGCGTTATCGCGTCAGCATAAGATTAAATCCCCATCGGAATACATGAAGGTCGATATCGCAAAGGCAATGCGCCTTCCCGTCCTGCTCAGAAATTCAACAGGGCACACACTGAGCGGTTAAAAGACGGAGTTCCGGAGGAAATCGGTCCCCATCAGTTTTGAGCGGCCCCTTCCGCGCGGTTGGAGGACTTTTTATTTTGCGACTGCTATTTGTGCTACACTGGGCGCGTTATTCAGAACGGGAGCCGCGCCATTCTGATACGCCGCAAATAAAAGTTCGAACCGGGCTCGTCGGAGATCACGCCCAAATGCGTGTATCTGAACCGGAGGCGTTTCATGGAACGCGCCGGTGCCATGGCCGCCGTAAGCACGTTGCCTATTTCCAATGCAGATGCCGCGACGCTGCCGGAAAGCGGACTGATCGACGACATTGAGCCTGGATACAGCAAACTGGGTGAGAACGATCAACTCACGCACCCCGAAGCGGTGACCACATACAACAACTTCTATGAGTTCGGCACCGACAAGGGCGATCCGGCAAAGCACGCGGGGGATTTCAATCCGCGCCCGTGGGAGATCGCTGTCGATGGCCTGTGCACCAATCCTGGAACTATCGGTCTTGAAGAGTTTTTGAAACCGCACACCCTCGAACAGCGTGTCTATCGCATGCGCTGCGTCGAGGCATGGTCCATGGTCATTCCTTGGGTGGGCGTGCCCCTCGCCGACATTGTGAACCGCTTCGAGCCGTTGGGGAGCGCGAAGTACGTGCGCTTTGAAACCGTCGTGCGCCCAAGGGAAATGCGCGGGCAGCGCCGCCAACACAACCTCACCGATCGCTTCGGCGTGCCTCAACAAATATTGCCCTGGCCCTATGAGGAAGGATTGCGTCTGGACGAAGCAACCAACCCGCTGACCATTCTCGCCGTTGGCCTGTACGGTGAAGTGCTGCCCAATCAGAACGGTGCACCGATCCGTCTTGTTGTGCCATGGAAGTACGGGTTCAAGTCCATCAAATCCATCGTGCGCATGACCTTCACCGAAGATGAGCCGGACACGACGTGGCAGGACATGAACCGCCGCGAATACGGCTTTTATGCCAACGTGAACCCGAACGTGAGCCACCCGCGCTGGTCGCAGGCCACCGAGCGGCGCATCGGCGACTTCCTGCGCCGGGACACGCTGATGTTCAACGGCTACGGGGAAGAGGTCGGCCATATGTACGCGGGCATGGACCTGCGGAAGTGGTATTGACGCGGCTTATCCCGTTGACCCGACCCAATAAAAGGCCTCACCCGATGTTACAAATCAGGGGGCGAATTAGTTCCGAAATTGAAGTAAATTCCCCTTCTAACTCAAGTAAGGGGAGGTAGATCGCGTTCCGCGATCGGATCATTTTTCAAGACACCACTTTTCACGACACATAGGGACATTTTGACAATGCGTATGCGCACTGTATCCAAACACATGCTTTTAGCTGCGAGCGTCGCCGCGTTGGCGCTGGCGGGCTGTTCACAAGAAAACGCCGTGCCGGAATCTTCGCTGCCGCACGCCGGCAACGATTGGCCGACCATCGGCGGAGGAATGGCCAACGACCACTTCTCCACCCTCGATCAGATCAACACCGGAAACATCGGTCAATTGGGCGCGGCTTGGGTCGCAGACCTGACCGATCCGATCCGCGGCACCGTCGTCGTACAGGGCGGCAAGATGTATGCTGTCACGGCGCAGAATGCCTACGCGCTCGATCCGGCCACCGGCGAGACCATTTGGAGCGTCGAACTTCCGTTCCAGTCTTATGGCTTGTTCAAAGGCCCCGCATTGGGCGAAGGCCTTGTGTATGTCGGTCTCGGCAATTCAAACATCGTCGCCCTGAGCCAAGAGAACGGCGAGAAAGTGTGGGAAGCGCGCGTCGGCACCGGCGCCGTTGACGACGAACCGGTCCGCGGCCAGTTCATCGCGGGCGGCCCGAACTATGCAAACGGCGTATTGGTTTCAGGTTTGGCCAATGCCGACTACGGCATTCAAGGCGTTGTCGTGGGCTTCGACGCGAAAACCGGCGAGCGTCTGTGGACATTCAACACCACGCCGCAAACCCAGGATGAGCCGGGCGGCGACACCTGGCCCTGGGATCAAACCGAGTGGATGCCGGGCGGCGGCGGCGTGTGGTCGATCCCCGTCATCGATCCTGATCTCAACATGGTTTACTTCGGCGTCGGCAACCCGACGCCGGGCTTCAGCGGTGATATCCGCGAAGGCGATAATTTGTATAGCAATGCCCTGGTCGCGCTGGACCTGAACACCGGCGAGATCAAATGGCATTTCCAGGCGACCGCCCACGATATCTGGGAAGCCGACCTGGGCACTCCCATTGTTCTTTACGATGCGGAAGTAGACGGTCAGATTCGTAAAGCCGTTGTAGCTGCAACGACTTACGGCGATTTCTTCATGTTTGATCGCGTGACCGGCGAGCCGATCTGGCCCATCGAGTACCGCGAAGTACCGCAAAACGAGTTCCAGAAAACCGCCGCGACACAACCCTTCCCCGTCGGCGCCGATCGGGTTGGAAATGATTGCGTGGATCCCGAGACCATTCCGGAAGGCTGGGAAGCGAAGTGTGTCTACGATCCCGTCGATCACACCATGCCCAACGCCATGTATCCGGTGAAATCGCTGCGCGCCGCGCCGATGGCCTACAGCCCGGTCAATAAGCGGTTCTATGCCACCGGCGCCGAGTGGCCCATCTGGTTCCTGCGCTTCGAGGACCCGCATGTGTTCTTTGCCGGTGCCAACGTGCCGGGCATTACGTTTAAGGGTCTTTGGGCAGCGATGGACTCAACGACCAACAAACTGGTCTGGCGTCACTACGAAGACTACGAAGTTCAGGAAAACGGCAGCGGGTTCCTGGCGACCGCCGGCGATCTGCTGTTCCACGGCAGCACCGACGGCAATCTGGAAGCCTTCGCTCAGGAGACGGGCGAGTTGCTGTGGCAATTCCAGACCGGGGCGTCCGCCAACAACGCGGTGGCCACCTATACCGCGAACGGCGAGCAGAATGTGGTTGTCGCCTCAGCCAACAAGTTGTGGGGCTTCAGGCTCGGCGGCACGGTGGCGCAAAGCGAGACCGCGCCCAACCCTATTCCGACGGTCACCTCCTTCCGAGGCCGCATCGAGAACGCCAGCGAGATCATCATGGCGCCGATGATCGAGGACTCCGGTCTCGAAATGCGGCGTACCGTACAAGACGAATACGCGTACAGGCCTCTTCGTGTCCGCGTTGAAGTCGGCGGGTCCATCACCTTCAAGAACGAAGGCACGATGACCCACGACGCCACCGCCAAGGACGGCTCATGGACCACCGGTCCGGTTGCACCGGGCGAGTCCAAAACGGTGACGTTCGATACGGCGGGCGAATACGCCTACACCGATACGCTGCATCCGTGGCAATTCGGCCAGATCATCGTCGAATAGACTTTTACGGAGACGGAGGGGCCTAAGTGCCCCTCCTCTTTCCTTCCGAGACTCGGGCTGTCAAATCGCAGCGAATGGGCGAAGCCCCGGCTCAAATCCAGTCCAAATCCTCTAAATTTTTGAAATTGGGAACCCAGGAAAACTGCGGATTCTTCTGGACTGTTCGGTCTATTATTTAGAATTATTCTAAACAACTTGACGCCCCGCTTCGGCATGATACCTTCCTTACATTCGAATTAGACCAGTTCGTATCTAGTTCCAGGCGGGCCCCTCCAGGCTTTCCCCCTCTTCCCCCGCCGAGAAGCGCCCGTCTGGGCTAGATGCACCAACATCACATCTCAACTTGGGCCAATCACGGGAGAACCACATGCAACCACAATCACGATGTCCCTTCTCGGGAGGTCAATCCGGAACCAGCCGCCGCGGACTGCTCGCAGCCACGACGGCCCTCGCCGCCGCCACTGCCGCACATTCAATCGGACCC
Organism: uncultured Rhodobacterales bacterium; assembly: GCA_964475755.1. GTDB lineage: Bacteria > Pseudomonadota > Alphaproteobacteria > Rhodospirillales > Rhodospirillaceae > UBA11612. The sequence continues at coordinate 21,449 of CAYYXR010000021.1, read as the reverse complement.
GCGGCCGCGCAATCGCCTGACGGCGGCGGAGCGTCCGGCGCAGGTATGGGCTCGACCGCCGGCGGCGGCGGACACGCCAATAACAATTGGTGGCCCGGCACGCTCAACCTGAACATTCTTCACCAGCACAGCCCCGCCTCAAATCCGATGGACGCGGATTTCGACTACGCCGAAGCGTTCAAGAAGGTCGATTTCAAGGCGCTGAAAAAAGACCTGCGCGATCTGATGACGGACTCGCAGGATTGGTGGCCGGCCGACTGGGGCCACTACGGCGGGCTGATGATCCGCATGGCCTGGCACAGTGCCGGAACGTACAGAACCGGTGACGGCCGCGGCGGCAGCGGCACGGGCAACCAGCGCTTCGCCCCCGTCAACAGTTGGCCGGATAACGGCAACCTGGATAAGGCGCGCCGCCTGCTCTGGCCGATCAAACAAAAATACGGAAATTCAGTGTCTTGGGCGGACTTGATGATCCTGGCCGGTAACGTCGCGATGGAATCCATGGGCTTCAAAACCTTTGGCTTCGGCGGTGGCCGGGCGGACATCTGGCAGCCTGAAGAAGACATCTATTGGGGCCCTGAATCCACATGGCTGGGCAACCAACGCTACAGCGGTAAGCGCGATTTGGAGAACCCGCTGGCCGCCGTGCAGATGGGCCTGATCTACGTGAACCCGGAAGGCCCGGACGGCAAACCAGATCCGGTTGCTTCGGGTATCGACGTGCGCGAAACGTTCGGCCGCATGGGCATGAACGACGAGGAAACCGTCGCCCTCGTCGCCGGCGGTCACACCTTCGGCAAAGCCCACGGCGCGGGCGATCCCAAACTGGTCGGCCCCGAGCCCGAAGCCGCCCCCATCGAAGAACAGGGCCTGGGCTGGAAGAATAAGCTCGGCACCGGTAAGGGCGTGCACACCACCACCAGCGGCATCGAAGGCGCGTGGAAGCCCAATCCCACCAAATGGGACAACGGCTACTTCGACATGCTCTTTGGATATGAGTGGGAACTGGTCAAGAGCCCGGCGGGCGCCCAGCAATGGGTGGCGAAGGACGTAAGGCCGGAGCACATGATCCCCGATGCGCACGACCCAAATAAGAAGTATCCGCCAATGATGACGACAGCGGATTTGTCCCTGCGCTTCGATCCGACGTATGAAAAGATCTCCCGCCGGTTCCACAAAAATCCGGACGAGTTCGCGGAGGCATTTGCGAGAGCATGGTTCAAGCTCACCCACCGCGACATGGGTCCGAAGGCTCGTTATCTCGGCCCGGAAGTGCCTGCCGAAGATCTGATTTGGCAGGACCCGATCCCGGCGGTGAACCACACGCTGATCGACGCCAAGGACATTGCCGATCTGAAGGCAAAAATCCTGGCGAGCGGTTTGTCGGTCAGCGAGCTGGTGTCCACGGCATGGGCGTCGGCCTCCACCTTCCGTGGGTCCGACAATCGCGGCGGTGCCAACGGCGCACGTATCCGCCTCGCCCCGCAAAAGGACTGGGAAGCGAACCAGCCGAAAGTCCTCAGCGCGGTGTTGAGCAAGCTCGAAGGCATCCAGAAAGACTTCAACGGCTCCGCCTCCGGCGGCAAGAAAGTCTCCATGGCTGACCTAATCGTGCTCGGCGGTGCTGCGGGCGTGGAAAAGGCGGCAAAGGATGCGGGCCACAGCGTAGAAGTTCCCTTCACCCCTGGCCGCATGGACGCCTCGCAAAAGCAGACCGATATCGACGGCATGGCTGTTCTGGAACCTGAAGCCGATGGTTTCCGCAACTACCAGAAGAAAGCCTACACCGTTTCCGCCGAAGACATGCTGGTGGATAAGGCACAACTCCTCACCTTGAGTGCGCCTGAAATGACGGTGCTGGTCGGAGGTCTGCGTGTTCTGGGTGCCAACACCGGCGGCTCGCCGCACGGTGTGTTCACCAAACGCACAGGGCAGTTGACCAACGACTTCTTCGTCAACCTCCTGGGTATCGACACCGTATGGAGCCCGACCGACGATGCGGCTGAAGTTTACGAAGGCCGCGACCGCAAAACCGGTGACGTCAAGTGGACCGGCACGCGCGTTGATTTGGTCTTCGGTTCAAACTCGCAGCTGCGCGCCCTGAGCGAGGTCTATGCTCAGAGCGATGCCAAAGAAAAGTTCGTAAAGGACTTCGTAGCTGCCTGGACCAAGGTCATGGAACTTGATCGCTTCGATCTGGCCTAATCCGGCAAAAAAACAAACACAGCACCGGCGCCGATCCTACGACTGGCGCCGGTTTCTTTTTGACTGGGGAAATAGGCCGCGCGTGGCCTCACACCAATTGCAGCGCGCCTGCCACAATCAGGTAGATCCAGACAACATAGCGCAGCAACTTGGGAACGAGCAGGATCAGCAGTCCCGCGATTATTGCGATAAAGGGCTGAAGTAAGGATATACTGATGGTCATGCAAAGCACCTTCTTGTCGTTTCGACCTGGGCTACAAACGCATCGGCACCGTTCGCAGTTGCGGGACCTCGTTGTTCCGATCTACACAGGATGCGCAATACTTGCATTGAGTGCATGCGGTACACGCGCAACCGAGAATGAAACTTCTTGTCTGGCGGCAGTCGGCAAAGAACAGGCCGACATTTATGTCGAGCAATGCATTCACGTTTCACCGGCCACCCACCCGCCGTGCAATGTCTTGAATTCGTGCGCCCTGATCATTGGCGAGATCAGACGGTCCTGTGCGTTTTTCGATGAAGCGGAATTGGCACAGCCGGACCTCGCCTTTTGCGCGGAATACCTGGACCCGACCAAATAAGCGGCCTTCACAACTAGCGGCCATTTCGGCGTCAGCCTGATGTGTGCAACAAAAGGTTCACGAACTATATGTTGCGCCTGCCAAACGGGTAAGCCATACAAAATCCCGTAAAAAGCAGCGGGCAATGTACTCGCTGCGAAATGACGGGTTTTGAGGCTGCAAATGAAACAGGGGATCGGCGTCCTAGCGGCGCTGTTGGCGTTCGCCCATATCGGCAACGCCTACGGTCAGAACGAGCCCATTCGGGTGAGTGTCGGCGGCAAGCTCCGCCATTTCTTTTTTGTTTCCGATCAGGACGAAATCGCACCCGAGGCCATAAACGCCTTCGGTATGTCGTCCGATGTCGAGATTTATTTCAAGGGCAGCACGAAACTCGACAACGGCCTCGAAATTTCCGCCGTGGTGGAATTGGAAGCGGAAACCAGCGGATCCACGAACGGCGACGAAGTCTACATTGATATTCGCGGCGATTGGGGACGCTTTCGTATCGGTGAAAAGGAAGGCTTCAACGCCAGCTTTATCGGAAGCCCCGTCCCCGAAGCCTTTCTGACCACTGATGAGCGCATCATCGGTGAAATGGCCATTAAACGGCGCAACGGCGTCACCGTGAACGACACCTTCACGTTCAAGCGCTTTGCCAGCGACGTGCTGGGCGTGCGCTATGAAACACCGTCTTTCTCCGGCTTCAAGGCAGCGGTGTCATACCACCCGTCCGTAGCGACCGGGGAAGGTCCGACGGACATGGCGACGCAACGCAACAATGCCATCGATGTCTCCGCCGGATGGACCGGCCGTGTCGGCGCTGTGGATTTGCGCGTCGGCGGGGGTTATTTCCACGTCAGCTCGCGCAAGTCTCAATTCCTTGCCGACGACGGGATCGAAGCCTGGAATGCGAACGTCACCGCCACTATGGGCCGCGTTCAAATCGGCGGCACGATCATGGACGTGAACCCCGTGAACGGCACGGACGAAACCAGCTGGACCGTGGGGGCTCTCTACAATCTGCAACCGTGGTCGTTCTCCGCAGACTACTTCCACGCTGTACGTAAACCGTTTGCCAATGCCACCATCAAGGAACGCACGGAATTCGTGAAGCTGCAGAGCGCCTACAAACTTGGGCCGGGGATCGGCGTGGGGCTTACGGGATTTTACACCACCCAGCGCGACGCGACGAACGTCTCCTATGACGGCTACGGCATGATTATGGGTGCCAAGCTCGATTTCTGAGGCGGGCGGCGCTAAAAAGGTCCGGCATCGGAGAGCGCAGCAGCCGCGCGCCTCACCACATGTGCTAGGCCCTGATCATGAAACGCATCCTGTTTCTGTGTGTTGCCAATTCCGCCCGCAGTCAAATGGCGGAGGGCTTGGCGCGTCATATTCTGGACAAGCGTGCAGATGTCGCAAGCGCGGGTTCGCAGCCGGCCACCGTGAATCCTTATGCCATCGAGGCGATGGCGGAAATAGGTATCGATATTTCCGCCCATTCGTCTAAATCCGTCAGCGATGTGGATGCCGAAAACATGGATCTGATCGTTGCCCTATGCGCGGAAGAGGTCTGCCCCGTCGTCCCGCCGCAGGTGAAGCGCATGCACTGGCCGATCGATGACCCGGCCTCCAAGGACCCGTCCCTCACGCCTGAGGATATGCGAATACGTTTTCGCGTAGCGCGCGATGAATTACAAAGGCGGATCGCGACGTTGATCGGCGACAATGCCTTCGATCTATAAAATTTTACCGCGCGCCGAATGGGAAAGCGCGAAGGCCGCTGGGCATTACGATGGGTCCGTCGTCGATAAACGCGACGGATTTATTCACTTCTCAACAGCCGAACAGGCCGTGGAAACCGCACGCCGTCACTTTACCGGCCAAGTCGATCTGGTTGTGCTCAAGGTGCCGAGCGAAGTTCTTGGCGAAGCGCTTAAATGGGAGCCGTCGCGGGGCGGCGAATTGTTTCCGCACCTTTACGGCATGCTCGATGCAAATGCCGTCGTTGCCGTGACGAAAGCCCCCCTTGGCAAAGACGGCACCCCTGCCTTGGACATTCAGACCTAAATGTATGGCTTTTGCGGCCATCGTGGTGAGCAAAGGCATTGAGTGCGCACGATTTCGATCACGGTCCGATTCCTGGAGAGCATTGCGTGAGTGAAAAAACCAATCCCAAAAACTGGGGTAAAGAACTATCGGAAGTCCGGGAACTTTGCGCGGTACCCGGCATGACCATTTCAAGGCTCTTGCGCAATTTGGAAAGCCACCTGCCAGCAGATCACTACACCGGCGCAAAAAATGAAATAAACAGCAGAATCTTAAAAACGCTCGGCTGGCGAACCTACGCAAACGGGGCGGGCGTATACCGTCTTGTCACCAACGGCAATTATTATCAGTACGCATTGGCCAACGTGAACAATGAAATGAGCGTCCCCTCGGTCGCCGACATTGTGAACGAGAGCATGCAAGCGGTCGTGGAATTGGGGAGCGGATTTGGCCGCAATCTGTTCGATTTACGCGACTTGCTGGAGCACAAGTTCCCCAACGTGCGGTATTTCGGCTGCGAACTGTCGGACACGGGATTGGCGAGCTCGAAAGCCATTGCGGCCTTGGAGCCGGATCGGGACAATATTTCATTATCAAAAAGCGGGCCGATGCTCCAATTAACCTCGTTGGTCAGGTGAGCGACCACTTTTCCGCGTACACAGCGGTCAACAACGGCTGGAACATCAACCTGGTGAAAGTACTGCGCCGCCTGGAGGCGAAAGGCGTCATTAAAATCGACTACGTGGATAAGAACTGTTCGGGCAACATCTACTTCAATCCCACCACCATCATTCAATGGACAAAGGCGTAAGGGCGCCCTAACCTTTCACCGTCGAGAAAGGCAGGACCGGTGTGGTTAGCCCGGTCCCTTCCCGGTACTTCGGGAGGCTCTGTCTGGCACACCCGTGCCAAGTCCCGCGGCCTTTACTGCCTGCGCATGGTGCGTAGGTAAGCAGAAAAGGACGTGGACTATGCAACATCAGATTTCCGTTATTACTCTAGGTGTGACCGATCTCGCGCGGTCAAAACGCTTTTATGCAGAGGGCTTCGGCTGGACGCCGGTGCTCGATACGCCCGAGATCATTTTCTATCAGATGAACGGCCTGGTGTTCGGCACGTGGCTGAAAAACGCCTTGGAGGCCGACGTCAAGCAAACGGGCCTGCCTGTTCCCGGCGCCTGCGCCATCGCGCACAATGTGGCCAAAGCGGAGGACGTTCAGCCGACCCTAGAGCGCCTCGCGCAATTCGGCGGGCGCATTACGCGCAACGCAGATGCGCCGCCCTATGGCGGTCTGCGCGGCTACATCGCCGATCCGGACGGGCATTTGTGGGAGATCGCCTATAACCCAGCGTGGCCGATCAGCCCTGAAGGCTACGTGACCTTCGGGATGTAATCGTTCTCTGTTGTTCGATGGTGCGGCGGCGGTTTCGTTTTATGGAACCGCCGCAACCCAAATGAGCGCGGTTGCACCACGAATGGGATTGGCGCCGCCAGCCGTGGCGACCATCTCCATTTCCTCGCCTTTGGGCAGGAACTTATAGGAGATGTAGCCCTCCATATCGCCGGGCTTGGTGTCTTCCATATAGGTGTACAGCGGATACCCCTTGAAACCCCACTGCTTGGTGCCGTCTTCGCGGGTGAAGATTTCAAAGTAGCCGGATGCTACTGCATCGTCGGGTGCGTTTAAGACCGGCCAGGTTTGAACGCATTCGGCGTCGCAGCTCCCGGTGCCAAGGCCCCGGCCTACGGAGGCGGACCCAGATACGCCTTCACGCAACGAGAAGCCGTTGGAATACCCGCCGCGAATACGCATGTAGAGGGTCATGCCGTCGGTGGTGGCGATATTTGTGCCGCCGAAGTGGTTGTGCCACAGCGCCACTTCATCAGGCATAAAATAGCGTGCGATGAGCGCAACACGTCCCTCACCCTTGTAGCCATTGCCGAGCGTATCGCCCGGCGCCGTGTCGCCGGCGAAGGTGTAGAGCGGTTTGCCTTTGAAGGTCCATTGGCGGATGCCGTCGTCGCGCGCAATGACGCCGAAATCGCCGACGGGCAGCGTCAATTGTCCGGCTGCGACAGGATGCCAGGTGTTTGCGCACGCCGTATCCACGCAGACCGGATGCCCACCGGCCGGATCGGCGTCGTAGGTGTACAGCACGTTGCCGTCATCGGTGACAAAACCCCAACCCGCCGCCGTAGATAATTCTTGAGCGGAAAAAGCCGGGGGCACTTGAACGCCGGCAGCGGGTGCAAGAGTGGCCGCATGCCAATCCTTGACCGTTTCGTCTTCCTTGTTGCTGCGGTCGTCGGCATCGCCTTTGGCGTCACCGATCTTCTGATCCCTCACCGAGCGGTACAGAGGCTTGCCGTGATAGGTCCATTGAAGCGTGCCGTCAGCGCGCTGGATCGTGTTCCAGGCGCCGACGGCTCCCTCACCCTCCCGAGCAACCATTGGCGGCCAAGCCTCGGCGCATTCGCCGCTGCAGGCTGACGCGCCGGCCTCATTGTCACCATCAAAGATGTACAGCGTCATTCCATTTGAATCGCCGAGGCGGATATCGCCGCCGCGCGCGGCGTGAAACGTAAAGCCGATGGGCGCGGCCAATTCGACATCTTCGCCGCGGTCCGTGGCGGGAAACGCCAATGCCCCGGCGGAACATACGGCAGAAGCCAGAACGGCGGAGCCAATGGCTGTGACAAGGCGCATGGAATCTCTCCCAAATAATCCCGGCGTTACGCTATGACTTCGGTAATCGTCTTCGACGTTTCGTTGGACAAGGTGCCCCAGGTGCCGATGGGCACACCCATCGCCTGCTGCATGGTCAAGCCGACGCGGGTGACCGGATCGCCCACGGCATTGACGTGAAGACCGGTGTTGAGGCGACCGCTACCACTGCCGATGGACATCAGCGGCATGTTTTCGAGGCCGTGCACTTTCGCGTACCCATGGTCGGTGGAGGCGAACATGATCATGCTGTCCAGCAGCGTGCCGTCGCCTTCCTTCACGCCGTCCAGGTCGGCCAGAACGCCCGCGAAGCTTCCCATGATGTGGGCGTTGAATTCCGCCACGCCCGGCTGATAGCCCAAGATCGGGTCCACGGGCTCTTCGTGGGTGAATTCATGGTGCGACTGGGTACCGCCGATGACCCGCAGAGACGAAGTCGCGTCGGCAAAGGCGATATTGATTACGCGGGTCTGATCGCAGGCGACCGCATGGGTGAGAATTTTCGAGAACAGGCGGCAATTTTCCTTCACCGTCTCGATTTCCGTGCCGATCTCCTTCTCCGTAACGGACTCCGGAATCGTGCATGTCTCGATGGGCGCGGGTTTCCGGAGTTGCAGGTCGAGCTGCTGCTCAAGCTCGCGCAGTGACGTGAAGTATTGGTCGAGGCGCTCGCGGTCGGCCGCGCCGACCTGTTTCAACAGTTCCTTGCGCTTGTCCGTGACCACCGACAGCGCGCTCTTGCGCACCATGACCTTGGGGTCCGGTGTGAACTCAGCGCTGTTGGGATCGATGAATTCATCGCCGAATACGCGCTGGTACAACGCCAGCGGCGAGACTTCGGCCGGGTTCAGGGCGCTAGCGCCACGGCGCGACTGGCTGTGAGAGGCGACGCCGGTGCAGGCCACTTCGAGCGACCGGAAGCGTGAGCGCTGGCCGATGGTATCGGCGATAACGGTATCGAACGACGGGTGATCGGTGGGCACAAGATCGGTCGGGACCGCGCCGGTGGTGCAGCAAATGGCGCCCGAGAAGTGCACGCCATTTGGCTTTCCATCGAGGAAGGTCTTCATGCCCGAATAGACGTTGACCTTGCTCTTGAACGGATCGAGCACCGCGAGTTCGGGGCCAAATTCGGTGAATTCACCGACGGTCGTGGGTTCCCATCGTCCCGGATTGAGGCCGCAGCCCCAGAACCAGGTGCCGAAGCGCACCGGGCGCGGCGCGTTGGTGGCGGCAAAAGCGGTTCCATTCTCGTTGAGGAAACAATCAAGGATCGGCAAGCCGACGGTGACGGCCGCGCCGCCCATCATACCGCGCAGCGCTGTGCGCCGGTTCATTTTGCGCAAAGGGATCATTTCCGGATCTCCTGTGTTGAAGTGTCTGAGGCCATTTTAACATAAGGCGCGGCCTGGGTCCGCATGGACTCCGCCGGCACGTGGTAGAATTCTTCGCTGGTCACGATTTCGCGCAAGAGCGCGGGGAACTGGTAGCCGCTGTCCGCAAAGACGCTCTGCAGGCGGGCCACCCAAGGATCGTCGGCCTTGGTCAGGGCTCGTCCCACGGAAAAGGATAGCAGGCGATTGACCACGCAGTCGGTGGGCGCCGGGTGATCCTGCAGCGTCTGTCCGAGACCCACCGCGCCGTCGAAATTCACGCCGTCGAGAGCGCCGCTGGTATCAATGGTCGCGCCGTGTTCAGTCATGCGGTATTGGCCCGAGGTGTCGAACTTCTCCAAAGCTAATCCCATAGGATCGGTGATGCGGTGGCAGCCCGCGCACATGGGCTCAGCCGCATGGGCATCGAGCCGGTCGCGCGCCGTCTTGAATTGCGAGTTATCGGTCTCATCAACCAACGTGAAGTCCACAGCGCCGGGCGGCTGGGGAACAATCTGGCACATCAGAAGTTCGCGCAGCGCTTTGCCGCGCAACGTCGGCGATGTGCGCCCCGGGTGGGAATGGAGTGCGGTAAAGCTGACCTGGGACAGAATGCCTGAGCGCGGGTCCCCTTCCGGGAATTCGTAGACCTGCCAAGCTGCGTCCGGGTTCACGGCCACGCCGTATATCGAGCCCAAAAGCGGCGTCAAGAACGTACGCCGGGTGGTGAAGATGTCCCGGTAATCGCCCTTCTGCACGACAAGGTGATCGGCCAGGGTGCGCAGGGTCTGTTCGCGCGCGTCATTGGCCACTTGGAACGAGAATTTGGGGAACAGCTCGGAATCTTTGGCGAGACTGTCGAACTCGTCAAATCCGAGCATATCGGCAAAGAAGGAGCGGATACCGTCGGCCAGACGCGGCGAAGCCAGCATCTTGTCCACCTGGCGCGTGACGCCCTCCATCGTATTCAGATCACCGTTTTCGGCGGCCGCCAGAAGCTCCGGCGACGGCGCAGCGTTCCACAAGAGGAAGCTGAGCCGCGAGGCCTTGGAATAAGCGTCCAGTTCCAGCAACGCCGGATTATCGGCATCCGCGACGAGGTGCTCCTGCTGGAACAGGAACTCCGGAGACACCATGAGGGTCCATAAAGCGGTTCCTAAACCGGCGTAAAAATCACCAAGTTTATCAGTGGATTGCGAGGCGACCTTTACGTAATCTTTTACTTCAGAATTGCTGAGCGGACGGCGGAACAAGAGCTTGCCGGCCTCGCTCAGAAAAGTTCCGGCGCATTTGGCGTCGGCCTTATTCGGCGCAGACGGCGTACAGGGAATGAGGCTGGCCCGGTGCTCCTCGCTGACCACCTGTTGGGCGATATTACGGGCAATCTTATCGAACTCTTCCATGCCAGAGGGCGTCACGCTGACAAAACCCGCCCCGACGGCCATGAGCCCGTCGCGGCGCACCTCGGGCTCGAAGCGCCCGCCGATATCAATGGACGGCCCGAATACGTCCGCCACGATCCTGCGGTACTGCACCTCATTCAGGCGCCCGCGCGTAATCTCCGCAGACAGGGCCGTACCGGCCACGCCCACCAGCGTCGCGGTCGCCACAGCTGCACTCGTCCATTTCACAAACATACCTGCGTTCTCAGCCATAAATCTGTCCCTGCCCCCTGGATACTATTGCGCCGAGGCGTCGGCGGTTTGGGCCGGCATGGTGAATGCCGGCACAGCGTCAATGCGGTAGGCCGCTGAAATTTTACGGTTCTGTCCCGTTTCCGGGTCAGGATCGTAGTCCGCCATTTTTTTGAGGGCATGGTACATGCCCGGCACGTCTACGGACGCCGCGTACTCGGTGATATAGGCCTGTTTGGCGAAGCGGTAGTAGTAGGGATACCAGGACATAAAGCCGCCGATGACCCCGCTGAGAGTGCCGTCGCGCTCCACCTCCAGACGCACACGGGCGTCGGAGAAGTCAAACTCAGCCATCACGTATTCATCGCCGATGATCGTCACGTCCTTGTGTTCGGTGGTGATCATCCCTTCCTTGAGCCGCCCCTGGAGCACGGTTTGCGTGCGTGGGTCCGGATCGAGGCCATAAGTCATGTCGGGTTGAACGTTCCAGCCGGTGGCATCGCGGGTCACGCGCTGCAGGGCGCGGTTGAATTTCACTTCCACCGGCCCGTCGCGGTCAAAGCCGTTTTCGGCGGTGACCGTAATGATCCAGGCCGTGGTGAGATTGCGCAGAACGTCCCAGTTGGTCTCCGGCTGGGCGGGCCGCGCCGGGGCGGGCATACCGCGGAAGGTGCGGGTGCAACCCATGACCCTGAATAGCTGGTTGTCTATACCGCGTTCGCCGGTTTCAGGGTCTTCGAAATCGTTCTCGTTGCGCTTGCCATCGAGGTTGAATCCAAAGCCGTACTTGCCTGATGCGGTTATGAATTCCGGGTCGGACATAGTCTCCGGAAAGGCATAGACGTTGTCCTTGCCGTTACCGCGCACCATGACCAGCGGCACCCAGGGTTGGCCCAGCCCACCCTCGCCCGGAAAGTCTTTCAAGGCGGCTTCGACCTTCTCCGGCGAATGGCCGATTTTGAGAAGATCACGGCGGTAGAAATCTATTGCGGATAAATTCGTGCCGTTCGGGCACTCGGAGTCCACACCGTCGCCGCCGTAGTACATGGCTTCGGTAAACCAGTTCACGACATACGAGCGGGACTCCGCGGCTGAAACAGCGTTCGGCGCCATCAGAGCCGCCGTCAACATGGCGGTGGTCACGAAAGCCGTGCGAAAAAGAGGCTTTTCCGCAGGCGGAGTTTTTCGTGGTGATGACATTTGGTGTCCTCCCTCGTGAACAAATGCGCCTAAATAGTAGCACCAACGATGGCCAAGCACACCAGGATATGGCCCCCAAACCGTGGTGAATCAAAGGTTGTTGGGTGACAGAGCGTTACAAAGCCGACCTTTCAAACGGGAATTTCATGGATATGAAAAATCGGCCGTGGCACGCCCCAGCTGATGGCCTGGGGGCTATATCCACGCCCTGGATTTGGCCCAGCTCTCCCGGGCCATGCGGGCGACGCGGTCCACTTCCTTAGCCGGCACCTTCGCAGAATCCCCGACGTCGAGGGGATCATAATGAAACAGGTAAAGGCGACTCACGAACTCGGCGACGGGCAGCGTTAGGGCAACTGTCGTCGCCTCCGGCGCGCTTCTTTTTTAGTACTCCGCGGCCAGCCTGACGATAAACCGGCGCTTCTCCAGCGGCGTGAACAGACCTGACGCGCCCGCAACTTCCCACCCGAATGCATCGGTGAAATTGCGCACGTCGAAGCGCAGCGACGCGGAAACGTCTTTCACCTTGAAATTATAGCGCGCGCCCACATCGAGCGTGGTGGCCGACGGGATCTTGAAGGTGTTGAGCCGGTTCGCATAATGCGCCCCCGTGAAGTTGACCTGCCCGTTCAGGGAAAATCCTTGCCATGCGGCCGGGCCGTAGTTGGCGTTGAACTTCAAAAGCACAGGCGTTTGCCCCGGCGAGACCTCGCCCAACAATCCTTGATCGACGGCAGCGCCTTTGACCCGCGCCTGAAGCAGTACCGCGCCGCTGACGATTTTGAGGCCTTCGAGCGGCTCGCCGGAGAGCGAAACCTCGACGCCGCGATGTTTGAGTGACCCAAGCCGGGTAAAGACGTTCGCGGAATCGCGGGTGAAGAACGGTTTATTGACCTGAAACACGCCTGCCACCAACGTTACCTTCGGCGTAAGTTTGTAGCGAAAACCTGCATCGATTTGCTCGGTCAAGCTGGCCGCCAATGCCTCGCCCGGGTTTGCGGCGCTTTCGGGCGCTATGCCTGAATCCTCCAGGCCGCGCGTGTAGCTGGCGTAAAACGTCAGCTTGTCGGTACCCTGCAACGCGAGGGTCCCGTTATAGAGCCATGGGTTCGTGCGTGTGTCGGTCAGGGTGGGACCGAATTGATCGACGGTGCGCCGGTAAAACGCTTTCTGCACCCCAACGCTGATTTCGCCGACGCCGCTCCATTGGCCGACGTAGGACACGCCCACTTGGCCGTGGCGAACCTTATCCCAGCTTTGTGGACCGAAGGTGAATGCGGTGGGTTTTGGGAAGGAAATGCGATCACCGATCGGGAACGGGCCATATGATATCGTGTCGTCGCCGCCAAAGGTGCGCTTGCCCGCCCTGCCCCTGGCCGAAATGTGCAGGGTGTGACGGCGGGGCCCTTCATCGAAGACGCCCGAGGCACGCACCTCGCCCGAATAGGAGCCCAGGAATGTGGAGGGGCGCGTGCGGACGTTGAGATCGCCAATGCCGTCGGGTTGTGTGTCGGAAAAGAAAATAAAGAAAAAATTCTCAAGATCGTTTGTGGAACGGAACAGGCCGGTATGCAGGCGCCAATTGTTGAATACTTGCGTGCGGCTGATGAGGCCCATGTTGGTCTGAATACGATGCCGGCCCTGTTTGAAATCCGGACCGAAGAAAACGCCCCTCTCGATTTCCGGCGGCAGATACGACCCGCCTGTCAGAACGTTCGGCGGCGTGCCGGTTCCGTTCTGCGGTTCGCTGCGTTGATAAAACGAAATGACTTCGGTTTGTTCGCTGGGCGTCCAATGCAATACGCCCGAGACGTCCACATATTCGAAGCCGCCGCCGAAACGCAGGTCCGTATGACCCGCCGCCGCGCCCAGCACGGCGCCCAGTTTGCCGCTTACGAACGGCACCTCCAGGTCGAGCTGCCCACCATAAGACCCGTAGTCCCCGTAAAACGTACTGGCGCTGACGAGAAACTCATCGCCCGGCAGCCTCAGGCGGATGTCGGCAATACCGGTGGGCGCGGGAAACGGATAGGACTGTGCGCTGAGGCCGACGCGCATGGTGGTGCTGCGCGCCACTTGCCCGGCGAAGCCGAGACTCATGGTCTGCTGATCGAAGAACAGCCCTTCGATGCGCATATTGCCGGCGTCCTGCGGACTGAACCCCCGCGCATCGCGCGAGCCGTAGAGGCCGATGTTGTCGTCGCCGATGGAGGTGCCGAAGGCATCCTGGGCGAACGTGACCACATTTTCGGAGGCGCGCTGGGCAAACGCTGCCGAAGAGAGCGCCGTTAGAACAACCGCTATGACGGCGCATTTTAGACTTCGCATAGAACCTTCAGACCTTTGAATCAGAACGCGTTTTCGTTGAATTCGACCATACAGGCTAAATATGCAGGAGCCAGCAAAAAGGTTTTCTTTAGCATACGCGCCACAACGAAAAAGCCGCCCGCGGCGAGTGCCGGGGCGGCTGAATTCGTTATCCGGTGAGTTCCGGTTAGACCATGGGCGCGCCGCCCTGATCTTCCTCATCCATTTTCGGCTCGGGCTTCGGACCTGAGTCCAGACCTTTGGCTTCGGTATCGCGGTCAACCAGTTCGATCACGGCCATCGGGGCCGCATCGCCGTGGCGGAAGCCAGCTTTGATGACGCGGGTATATCCACCGGCGCGTTCTTTATAGCGCTCGGCCAGATCGCTGAACAATTTCGCGACAATTTTCTCATCGCGCAAGATGGCGGCCGCCTGACGGCGGGCATGAAGCGTGCCGCGTTTACCCAGAGTGATGAGGCGCTCGGTGTATGGGCGCAGATCTTTGGCTTTCGGCAGCGTCGTGCTGATCTGCTCGTGCTTGAGCAGCGCGTTGGCCAGATTGGCGAGCAAAGCCCGGCGGTGAGACTTGGTACGGCCGAACTTCCGGCCGCGCATTCCGTGACGCATAGCGTAGTCCTTTCATCACTCTGATCTCGCGCACGAGACCGATTGCACTGCCCGTGGCCGCGCCGCGAATTTGCGGCAGGTACGCACGGGATGGGCCACTACGGCCCTGAAATACCGGCGCCCCTTGTGGAGCGCCGAAGAAAACTAGAACGGCTCTTCGAGCTTCTTGGCCAGCTCTTCGATGTTTTCCGGCGGCCAATTGGTGATTTCCATGCCCAAGTGCAGAGCCATTTGCGCGAGAACTTCCTTGATCTCGTTCAGGGACTTGCGGCCGAAGTTCGGCGTGCGGAGCATTTCCGCCTCGGTCTTTTGGACCAGATCGCCGATGTAGATAATGTTGTCGTTCTTCAGGCAGTTGGCCGAACGGACGGAGAGTTCCAATTCGTCTACCTTGCGCAGCAGGTTCTTGTTGAACGGCAGCTCTTCTTCCTGACGCTCGGCCAGGGCTTGCTGCGGTTCTTCGAAGTTGATGAACAGGCGCAATTGGTCTTGAAGAATGCGGGCGGCCAGAGCCACGGCGTCTTCGGGCTTTACCGCGCCGTTGGTTTCAACGGTCATGGACAGCTTATCGTAGTCGGTCTGCTGGCCGACGCGGGTGTTTTCGATTTTATAGGAGACGCGGCGCACCGGCGAGAAGATGGAGTCCACCGGGATCATGCCGATGGGATCGTCTTCCTTGCGGTTCAGCTGCGCGGCCACATAACCCTTGCCCTGATCAACTTCCAGCTCGACATGCAAGTTCGCGCCGTCGTCCAGATGACAAATGATGAGATCGGGATTCATGATCTCAATATCCGCCGGCGTTTGAATCTGGCTGGCGGTAACTTCGCCCGGACCCTTGGCGTTCAGGGTCATGCGCTTGGGGCCTTCCCCGTGCATGGTGAGCGCCAGTTGTTTGATGTTGAGAATGAGATCGGTCACGTCCTCGCGCACGCCCGGAATGGACGAGAACTCGTGCAGCACGCCGTCGATGCGGATCGAGGTGACCGCGGCGCCTTGCAGCGAGGACAAGAGAACGCGGCGCAGTGCATTGCCCAAGGTAATCCCGAAACCGCGTTCCAACGGCTCGGCGACAATGGTTGCTACCCGGTTCTGGTCTTCGCTCGCTTCAATGTTGAGCTTGGACGGTTTGATCAGTTCTTGCCAGTTTTTCTGTATCACGGTTCAGTCCCATACCTTGGGTGTTGATCCCGATCTGAATAAATGTCTGGACGTTGAAACCTTCAGTGCCCAAACCAAACGCTTCCGGTGGGAAAGGCCCGGAAGCGTGAAAAAACGATTAGACGCGCCGACGCTTGCGCGGGCGGCACCCGTTGTGCGGAACGGGCGTGACGTCCTGGATGGACGTAATGGTGAAGCCGACCGCCTGCAACGCGCGCAGCGCGGACTCACGGCCCGTACCCGGACCTTTCACCAATACCGAGAGCACTTTCATGCCGTGCTCGGCCGCTTTCTTGCCGCAGACTTCCGCGGCAACCTGGGCGGCGTAAGGGGTCGACTTGCGCGAGCCCTTGAAGCCTTGCGATCCCGCCGATGACCAGGCAATCGTATTGCCCTGCACGTCGGAGATCGTGATCATGGTGTTGTTAAACGTCGCATTGACGTGCGCAACACCGGAGCTGATATTTTTGCGTTCCCGCCGACGGGGGCGCGCTGCTGTTTCTGGCTTCGCCATATCGGTTCTCTGTCCCTGGATACCGCCGGCCGCGCAGAACGCGGCCGCGTAATCTTACTTCGTTACTTTCTTCTTGCCCGCGATGGGTTTGGCCGGACCTTTACGCGTGCGCGCATTGGTGTGCGTGCGCTGACCATGCACAGGCAAACCTTTGCGGTGACGCAGGCCCTTGTAGCAGCCCAAATCCATCAAACGCTTGATGTTCATCGCAACGTCGCGGCGCAAATCACCTTCCACGGTAAAGTCGCGGTCGATGGTGTCGCGGATGCGGATGATTTCGTCTTCGGTGAGTTGATTGACCCGACGTGCATTGTCGATGCCCACGCTGTCGCAAATTTTGCGCGCGTTGGCTGGACCAATGCCGTAGATATAACGCAAGGCAATCTCAACCCGTTTGTTCGTCGGTAAGTTAACGCCAGCAATACGCGCCAAAGCCCGTACTCCTTTTCATAATCCTAAGTTGTCTGTGAGCGCCCTGCGCAACCCGAAAAGCGCGCCATTATAGGCAGTTAGCTCCGGGTGTCAACACGACGCTCAGCTTCCCAAAACCCTTTCCAAATCAGCGGTTACGGCATCCATCGGGCGGTCTCCGTCCAGCACCTCCAGGAGGCCCTTTTCCTTATAAAAGGGCATCAGGGGGGCCGTCTGGTCGTGATAGGCCTTCAGGCGCGAAGTCACCGTTTCCTCATTATCGTCGGCACGTCGGGTAAAATCCGTACCGCCGCATGCATCGCAAACCCCGGCTTTTTGGGGCTGCTTGAATTTGTCGTGATACCCCTCACCGCACTTCGCACAGGTGAAGCGTCCGGTAATGCGCTCGATCAGCTTGGCGTCCGGCACGGCCACCTCGATGACCTTGTCCAGGGCGATGCCTTTGCTTGAGAGCAGCTTATCCAGAGCTTCAGCCTGCGGCACCGTGCGAGGGAACCCATCGAGGATGAAGCCGTTGGCACAATCGGGCTCGTCGATGCGCTCGGAGATCATCGCCACAATGAGATCGTCGGAAACCAGTTTGCCGGCATCCATAACTTCCTTGGCCTGCTTGCCGACCGCTGTGCCCGCCTTGACCGCGGCGCGCAGCATGTCACCGGTTGAGAGTTGAACGATGCCGTACTTCTCCTGCAAACGTTTAGCCTGGGTACCCTTTCCGCCGCCGGGAGGTCCCATCAGAATCAATCGCTTGCCGCTCATCGCCCGCCCCTTTTACCGGCGCCCGCGAAGGCGCGTTTTCTTCAAAAGGCCTTCGTATTGATGGGCGAGCAAGTGCGCGTGCACCTGCTGCATGGTGTTGAGAGTGACGTTCACCACGATCAGCAAGCTTGTACCACCGAAATAGAACGGGAAGCTGTATTGCGCGATCAGGTATTCCGGAATCAGGCAGACAACAATCAAGTAAAGAGCGCCGACCAAGGTCAGACGCGTCAGGACATAGTCCAGGTAGTCGCCGGTATTTTTGCCCGGGCGAATACCCGGCACGAAGCCGCCGTACTTGCGTAAATTTTCGGCCGTATCGTGCGGGTTAAACACCAACGCGGTATAGAAGAACGCAAAGAAGATGATCGCCGCAGAATACAATACAAGATAAAGCGGCTGCCCGCGGCCCATCAGTGCGGCAATGGTCGCCATGATGCCGCCGTCGCTGCCGGACTGAAACCCGGTAATGGTCAAGGGCAGAAGGAGAATGGAACTTGCGAAGATCGGCGGAATAACACCGGCCGTATTGAGCTTCAGCGGAATGTGCGAGGCCTCGCCGCCGAACATTTTGTTGCCCTGCTGACGCTTCGGGTACTGAACGATGATACGCCGCTGCGCTTGCTCAACAAAAACAATGCCCGCAATCACCGCCACAGCGCCAATTGCAAACAGAGCCAACACGAAGAACGAAATAGCGCCGGTACGACCCAATTCAAGCAGGTTGACGATGCCGCCTGGGAGACCGGCAATAATGCCGGAGAAAATCAGCAGCGAAATCCCCTGCCCGATCCCGCGCTCGCTGATCTGCTCACCAAGCCAAACCAGAAACATCGTCCCGCCCACCAGCGTGATCACGGCCGTCGCAACAAAGAACAGTCCGGGATTCATGACCACAGGCGCACCATTGGCCGCCGTTGCCCCTTGAAGCCCAGTCGCGATGCCCAACGCCT
This sequence comes from uncultured Rhodobacterales bacterium, assembly GCA_964475755.1. Classification (GTDB taxonomy): domain Bacteria; phylum Pseudomonadota; class Alphaproteobacteria; order Rhodospirillales; family Rhodospirillaceae; genus UBA11612. Next base: position 2,945 of record CAYYXR010000021.1, on the reverse strand, counting down.
GCAACGTGGCGATCATCACGGTCAGGTAGCGGGTGTACTGGTTCATCTTCATGCGACCAGTCGCGCCCTCTTTCTTGAGCTGCTCAAGGGCAGGATTCACGGCCGCAAGCAGCTGCATGATAATTGCAGCCGAAATGTAGGGCATAATATTGAGCGCAAAGATGCTCATGCGGCTTAGCGCACCGCCGGCAAAGGTGTCGAACAATCCGAGTACACCGCGGCTCTGGGACTCAATCACGTCCGCCATGGCAATCGGGTCGATACCCGGCAACGTAATGAACGTGCCGGCGCGGAAAATAATCAGGGCGCCGAGCGAAAACCAAATCCGGCGTTTCAACTCGGTCGCTTTCGCGAATACGCCGAAATTTACGTTCGCAGCCAGTTGATCAGCGGCTGAGGCCATTCTTCACTCCGGTGACGGTGCCTTGCGGCGCCATTACTCCGATTTGGCGGTGTCCTTAGCTGCCGGTTTTTCGGCGGCTTTGACGGTTACAGATCCCCCGGCCTTTTCGACCGCCGCGATGGCGGCCTTGGAGGCATGCGCGGCAACAATCGACAGCTTTGCCTTGAGCTCGCCGTCACCGAGCAAACGCAACCCGTCGTTTACACGGCGCACAACGCCCGCTTCGACGAGGGATTCAATGTTCACTTCCTTGGACGGATCGAGGCGGCCCGCATCTACGGCAGCCTGCAGGCGACTAACGTTGACCTGCGCAAAGGTGCCCCGATTGATGGAACTGAAGCCGCGCTTCGGCAGGCGGCGGAACAAGGGCATCTGACCGCCCTCAAACCCCTTAATGGCAACGCCGGTACGGGATTTTTGTCCCTTTACACCGCGGCCGCCGGTCTTGCCCAGTCCGGAGCCAATACCCCGACCAAGCACTTTACGCCGGTGCGTTGAACCGGGCTGGCTGCGCAATTCATTGAGTTTCATCGTCTTCGTCCTTTGCCGGCGGCGGAGCCCCTAACCTCCCGGAACGCCCCTTTACAAGGCGAACACCCGAGATAGGTATCGAACTAGGCTTCGTCCACACGTACCAAGTGTTTTACCTTATTAATCATGCCCCGTACGGCGGGGGTGTCTTCCAGCGTCTTGGTCCGGTTAATCTTATTCAGACCAAGGCCGATCAAGGTCTGGCGCTGATCGGCCAGACGTCCCGCGGCGCTATGCACCTGCGTGACGGTTACTGTTTTTTTCGCGGCGCTCATTATTGCGCCTCCTTGGCGGCGTCTTCACGGCGGCCGACGATATCGCCCACCTTCTTGCCGCGCTTCGCGGCGACCGCCCGCGGCGAGGCCATGCCCTTAAGGGCTGAGAACGTCGCCTTGATCATGTTGTGCGGATTGTTGGAGCCCACGGACTTCGCAACGATATCCTGCACGCCCATGGTTTCGAACACGGCGCGCATCGGACCACCGGCGATGATGCCTGTGCCCGCGGGCGCCGTGCGCAAAATCACTTTGCCTGCGCCGTAGCGGCCATAGAGATCGTGGTGCAAGGTACGGCCTTCGCGCAATGGAACTCGGATCATGCTGCGTTTTGCCGCCTCGGTCGCTTTGCGGATCGCTTCGGGAACTTCGCGGGCCTTGCCCGAACCGAAGCCGACGCGGCCCTTGGCGTCGCCGACGACAACCAACGCCGCAAACGCAAAGCGCCGACCGCCCTTGACCACCTTGGCGACGCGGTTGATGTGGACGAGTTTATCCTGAAACTCGTCGTCACGCTCTTGTTCGCGGTCACCGCCCCGATCGCGACGGCCCTTTGACAGCCGTTCACCACGCTCCGAAGCTGCTGCAGATGTGCGTGCCATAAATCTTTTCCTTCAATAACGTCCAGCCGGTTAAAACGACAAACCGGCTTCACGCGCTGCATCGGCCAAAGCCTTGATGCAGCCGTGAAACTTGTACGACCCGCGGTCGAATACGACTTCTTTTACGCCCGCTTTGCCGGCGCGCTCCGCGATAAGTTTGCCAACCAACGTGGCTGAGTCCTTACTCCCGGATTTCACCTGAGCCTTGAGATCCTTGTCCACTGTGGACGCGGCGGCGACGGTTTTACCGTCATCGTCGTTGATGATCTGTGCGTAGATGTGTTTGCCGGAACGGAACACCGAAAGACGCGCACGGCCACGTGCTGCGTCTTTAACGGCAAAACGAGTACGAGTCCGGCGCCGCTGTGTTTGCTTTAAATTCTTGGTCATCGATTCCTATGCTCCGGCTTACTTCTTCTTGCCTTCTTTACGCAGGATGTATTCGTCGGAATACCTGATCCCTTTGCCCTTGTAGGGCTCCGGCGGACGGTAGGCGCGGATTTCCGCAGCCACCTGGCCGACACGTTGACGGTTGGCGCCGGAAATATCGATCTGCGTGGGCTGCGGCGTCTTCACTTCGATGCCTTCGGGCACTTCGTAAATCACGTCGTGGGAAAACCCGAGATTCAAGTTGAGCTTCTTGCCCTGGGCCTGTGCCTTGAAACCAACACCGGTAATATCCAACGTCTTTTTGAAACCCTCGCTCACGCCGACAACCATGTTGTTGATATTGGCGCGCGTGGTGCCCCATTGCGCACGCGACTTCTTGTCCGTCTTCTTCGGCGTGACCCAAACCTTTCCGTCTTCAACACGCGTTTCGACAACATCGGGCGTGGTGTATTTCATCTCGCCCAACTTGCCTTTTACGGTCACATCTAATCCCGACATAGAGACGGTGACTCCACTGGGAACTTCGACGGGATATTTTCCAACACGCGACATCTTACTTTTCCTTTAGTTCGGCACCGCCCGGGGCCAAATCGCCTTTCGTCCTTAGAAAACCTGGCAGAGCACTTCCCCGCCCACGTTCTGCTGACGCGCTTCATGGTCTGACATGACGCCGCGCGGCGTGGAGAGGATGGAGATGCCAAGGCCGTTGTAGACCTTCTGGAGATCTTTAATTTTGGCGTAAAC
>CAYYXR010000020.1:0-50643 GCA_964475755.1 uncultured Rhodobacterales bacterium | reverse complement strand
GGTGGGTTCCGAAGCAAACCGGAATAGCTTCGCTCTCCTTTGTTTCGGGATCGAAGACCGAAATCATCTGACCACCGCGCTGCTGCTTCGGATATAAAGCTGCCCACGGGCTCAGATCACCGTTGGTGCAATACTCGTGCGCCTTGCCTTCGATGGCGCCGGTGTTGGACATCCAGTGACGACCCTTGGAGTCGATTGTTGAAGTATGGTCGTTCGCGTTCGGGTTCCAGTCGCCCGACAAGCCTTCCAGTTCGAACTCGCTGAGCGTGGAGGTGCTTGGATCAAGCGTGGCAACCATGCCTGAAAGCTGTTGCACACCGAACACTTCGCCTCCGGCATGTACAGTCGGATTGCGCTTGTCGGTTGAAATCGCGTCGTGAATGAAGCGGCCGCCGCCCCAATCCCAAACACTGACGACGATATTACGCTCAACACCCTCAGGGCGTTCCGGAGCAACCGGCACTTCGCCAGCCGCGATACGGTCGGTCCAATCAGCAAACATGGAGAGGCCACGCTGGCGGCCAAAGCGGGTCATGTTGTTGTTCATGACCGAGCCGAGACCCGGACCGCGCATGGCGTATTGCGCGTTGCCGTCATGGAAAATGTCGTCAGGGCTGCGGCCCTTCTGGACGCGCTGATCCCAGGCTTCAATGGTGTTGCCAACGTCGGGGGCCGTGCGCGTGATCTTATTGCCGAGCTGGTGGCAGAAATGGCACTGCTCTTTCACGTGACCGATCCAGTCTTGCTGGGTGGCGAACGCGGGCGAAATGCCGTTGCCTTCAGGGCCGGTGCCGGGGAATTCGCTTTTTGCCGGGTTCTCGATCAGCGAGAACCAGTAATGCGCCGGATAGACTTCGGCAGCAGCCTGAGGTGTCGGTGCAGTCTTTGCCGTCAGGTTAAGCTTTGTGCCGGGATCAGCATCAACCGGATCTGAGTCAACGAGGCCATAGCCGCGCACCCAAACCTGGTATGTCGCTTCCTGCATATCAGGGAGGACATAGCGGCCTTGATCGTCGGTCACGACGATTTTGACGTGACGCGTGGGCAGATCGTAGGTTTCCGCGATAACCCATACGCCCGCTTCCGGACCGCTACCGCTGGTGACTACACCGCCGATGTCATTGTCGTCGATCGTAACGGATTGAGCCATGACGGCGGGTGCGCCGCTCATCGCAAAAAGAAATGTCGTGCCGAGCAACGTGCTCAGAAATCGGGCGTGCATACTGATCCTCCCTGGGAAAACAAAAACCACCGGTTCGCATGGGCGGACCGGATTTCGGCGCTAGCCTAAGAACCTGCGGGTTTTGCCGCAACCACGGAATTTGTGACGCCAAGTAACAACGTTTAAGCCTGAAAATATTAAGTGTATGATTTTTATATATAATTATGGACAGATTATGGCGCTGGTTGGGACAGGGGCTTACCTTTTTCGACGACCCAGGTCGCGACCGCCCGGCCCGGTACATTTCCGATGCTCTTGGCGTCGTGGGCGGCTCCGGCAGGAACTAGGTACGAGTCCCCGGCCTTAAGGCGGATGGGCGCCTGACCATCGATCATCAGTTCCAGTTCGCCCTGGGCCACGTATCCGACCTCAACACCGAGATGCGTGTGTTTGCCGATCGACATACCGGACGGCAGTTCAGCAATACCCAGAACGGTCTCGTACGCCGTTCCGGGAACATCGCTCCGTTGCATTATCTGGCGCTTAATTTCCGCATCTTGCGCAAAAGCGGCAGGGCATCCGATTAAAGCGCCCACGCCGACAGCAATTATAGAAGTTCGCAAATTCATATCGTTGCCTTTCCAAATCTGCATGGCCTAGGGGAGCGCGAACACAACGATGGTTGCCGAACCCGGAGCCGAGCGCCAAAACGCATTGGTTCCGCCCGACGCCGCGGTAACATATTGCTTCCCGTCGACGCTGTATGTTGCAACACCGCCGATCATCGGCCCGCCGGTGTAAAAGCGAAACAACTCGCTTCCATTGCGTGCGTCCAAAGCGATGAAGTCACCCGTCATTTCACCCGTGAACACCAAGTCCGAGGAAGTCGTCGTGACCGCCGCGAGCATCGGACGTTGCGATTCATACTGCCAGCGAATTTCACCCGTGGATGCATCGATTGAAGTTAGCCAACCCCTGGATTCTTCGACAGGGTCCCGTGTCATGGAGCACCAATCTACCGCCGGCACGTACAGGGCGTTTGTACGCGGATTAAAAGCCGGGCCATTCCATTGCACGCCGCCGATCGCACCCGGACATACGCGCTCCCCGCCTTCCGTGGTGTCGATTTCTATCCACGGAATATCGGTGTTTTGCCGCGTGGTTACAGGAATTTTGTAAACCAGTTCTTGCGCCGCTTTGTCAAAGACGTGCAGCAGCCCTTCTTTTCCAACCGAAACCACGAGATCACGACGCACGCCATCGATTTCCGTCGTGAACTGCGGGCTGGCTTGCGACAAATCATAGTCGTGTGTGTCGTGCGGGGTTAATTGGTAATACCAAAGCAACTTTCCCGTTTTGGAATCGAGTACAACCATTGAGCACGTGTAGAGATTGTCTCCAAGGCGGGTACCGTCTTCCCAATCGGGCGTGGGATTGGACACCGGAACGTAAAGGTGCCCCGTTTCCGTATCTAACGTGATAGAGCCCCACACGGCGCCGCCGCCACTATTGCGGGCCTCGTCATTGGGCCAGCTGTTTCCGCCGGGCTCACCTTCGTCGGCAATGGTGTCGAACCGCCACACAAGTTCGCCTGTATCAAAATCAAAAGCGCCGATCCAACCGCGCACGCCCAACTCGCTCCCCGCCGGTCCAATGAATATGAGGTTCTCGTGGATCATCGGCGCCATGGTGAACCCGCCGCCACGACCAGGCGCGTAGGCCACATCACGCTCCCAAAGTAGCTCGCCGGTACCGGCGTCCAGTGCGATCAAGAAGCCGTCATGCGTGCCGTGTATCAGCTTGCCGTCTTTAATGGCTGCGCCGCGGTTCATTTTTAGGCCGTAGCTTGCCGGCACGCGCGATGAACGGTCGTAGCGCCAATTCACCCGACATGTCGCCGCGTCTAAGGATACCGTGGCATCCCGGCTCGTGATGAACATATTGCCCTTGTAGATAAGCGGATTAACCTCGAAGGGATTCAAATCTCCAACCTGGTACATGCACACGGGTTTCAGCCGCGACACATTGGCACGCGTGATTTGATCAAGATCGACGTATCTCTGGCCTTTGTAATCGTGGTTGGTAAACAACCAATCGCTCGTTTCCGAATTGGCCGAGGTGAGTTCCAATTGCGTTGGACCACCGCCGATAATATTTGAAATGTCTCTGGCCGTTGTCAGGCGATGGCGCATTGCCGGCGCGCCGTCCGGAATATCCCCGGCCGAAGCGAGTTGAATCTCGAGTAAAGCGTCCTGGTCCGCCGCGATCTCACCTTGGGCCATCGAGTTCTCATTGCGGTCAAGAATAAATGCCAGCGCATCGACGTAGTCCTGATCTGAAAGGGAGTCCGGCATGCCATAGGGCATAGTGCGTATGCGCAAATAAAGATCATGCGCTGATTGTCCAACCCAACGGGCAAGCGCCTGCGGGCCAGCAAGACCCGATGCGGAGCCACCCTGTAAATCCTCACCGTGACAAGACGCACAGTTGGACGCATAGACCAGAGCGCCGCGCTCCACTTGCTCTGTGGAAATCGCACCGGAATTCATAGTTGAGTTTTGGAACAAGAATAAAGTGCCGACCAGAGTTACGGCCAACACCAATACGACGGCGCCGATGCCCCTCATCTACCCCTCCCCAATTTCTAAGCGGCACCCGAATTCAGATACGCGTCCGCCAAGAAATACTAGACCACCAGGGTGGCGGCTCTGCAACAAGGGGAAAGATTAGTCCCCCCCAAAAATCGGGAAATTCGACGAAGGCGCTTTACAAAAGTCTCCGGAGACCTCACCTAAGACCTTGTTGAAGTTAACGAATGCGAACGATGGCTCGGAATCCGTACGACGTACTGGGCGTCAAAAAAGGCGCCAGCGACGAAGAAATTCAGAAGGCTTTTCGGCAATTGGCCAAAAAGTCGCACCCTGACTTGTTTCCGGGTGACAAGAAAGCGGAAGACCGGTTCAAGGACTTGAACGCCGCTTACGACATTGTCGGCGATCCGGAAAAGCGCGCACGTTTCGATCGGGGCGAGATCGACGCCTCCGGTGCCGAAATTCGTCAGAACCCATTTCGGCAAGGCGCGCGTGGTGCGCATGGCTTCGGTGGCGCACAAACGCAAGGCGGGTTCGCTTTCGAGGATTTAAGCGACCTTTTCGGTGGCATGTTCCGCGGGGGCGGTGGCGGACCTTTTCGAGGTGGCGCGGACCCGTTCGGTCAAGCCGGCGGCGCCGATACCAAGTTCAGCTTAGAGGTGGATTTTGTGGACGCCGTGACTGGCGCCAAAAAGCGCCTGACCTTGCCCAGCGGAAGGTCTCTCGACGTCAATATTCCTGCCGGCATCTCAGACGGCCAAACGATCCGGCTCAAGGGGCAAGGCGGCGTCGGCCCGAATGGACGTCCGGGCGATGCTCTCATTGAAGTCAAAATAAAACCTCACGCCATGTTCCGGCGCGAAGGCCACGACATATTGGTGGAGGTGCCGATTTCCCTAAAGGAAGCCGTGCTCGGCGCGAAAATAACTGTGCCCACCGTGCACGGCCCAGTGACTGTGACGGTCCCCAAAGGGTCCAATACCGGATCGAAATTGCGCCTTAAAGGAAAAGGGGTTTCTTCGGGTAAGGGCAAACAACCGGGAGATCAGTACGTCTCTCTCAAAGTCGCCCTGCCTAAGGACACGGACAAGGATTTGGAACAGTTCCTCAAGGACTGGACGAACGATTACGACCCGCGCAAAGCGTAAACCGCCCTACCACTTTAAGATAACTGCACCGCCGCGCCCATTGACGTCGCCCGCTTCCCCGCCTTGACCGGGATTTTGAAGTGAAGGCGATCCCGACAGATATGAAGGAGAATAATCCGGGTCTTCGTCACCACCCGCCGATCCTTCACCGGTTACAGTCAGCGTCGTATTGTTGCCGCCGTTGGTCGCGTTGGCAGACATTGTGATTTGCGTCGAGGAATCGATAGAAAGAATCGTCGTGCTGGCGGGAATGCCGGAACCGGAAATTGTCATGCCGACACCCCACCCTGCGCCGGTAAGATTAGGGGTAATATCTGTAATTACGGGACTGTTAATAGTTTTGTCGCCGTTGCGCGTATCATCAAAAAACTCACCCGATGCGACCTCACCATTTGGATTAGCAACGCCACCATACCACTCAATGGGGGCACCTCAGACAGTTTTACCAAATCCGTTGAGAGAGCCTTGTTACACTGAATATGAAAGCGACCACAACCATAACGCTTGGAGGGCACATCTGGTCGCAGCGCCAGCCAAAATATTTGGCCTAGAACCAACTATTTGATTTATAATAATTTTATAACCCAGGCCGCCAAATGTAAGGCATTTCTGAACGCACCCATCGCCGTAAACCTTCAAAACAAGTCCTTTTGCTGGTCAACCAGAAGTACAGAAAATGAACTTAAAACAGCACATCCGCCAAATTCCCGATTTTCCCAAGCCCGGAATCAATTTTTTCGACATTTCCACGCTGATTGGGCACCCGGAGGCATGGCGTACGACAATTGAGCGTATGACCGAGTTGGTAAGTCCTTGGAAACCAGACGTCTTAGCGGCAGTCGACGCCAGAGGGTTCTTGGTGGCTGCGCCACTATCGATCCAGCTTAACTGCGGCACGGTCATGGTACGTAAGTCCGGCAAATTACCCGGAAAAGTACGTGCCCATTCGTATGGCCTGGAGTACGGGACGGATACGGTCGAAATTCAGGAAGACGCGATTAAACCGGGTCAGCGTACTGTGATTATCGATGACCTATTGGCAACTGGCGGGACACTAAAAGCTGCCGCATCTCTTATAGAAGGGTCCGGCGCACCTGTTGTTGGCGCCGCGTGCATCATCGAGTTAGCTTTCCTCGGCGCCAAGGAAAAGCTGGGCATCCCCTTTAAGGCCCTTCTATCCTACGACAGTGAGTAGAACACTCAGCTACGCCGCCTGATCGCCCTTACTGTCGAGTGCATATCCGGCCGCGCGAACAGTGCGGATCACGTCAGAGCCGTTGTTCGCATTCAATGCTTTGCGCAGCCGCCTGATGTGAACATCAACGGTTCTGGGCTCAACATAGATGTCCGGGCCCCACACACCATTTAAAATCTCTTCGCGCGAAAAAACGGTGCCGGGTCGCTCCATCAGGTATTGTAGAAACCTGAATTCCGTCGGGCCGAGGTGCACATATTGACCATTGCGGCTAACACGATGTGCATCCATATCGAGCACAATATCCAAGAACGTTAGCTGACCTTTAGCCTGCGACGGCTTCGCCCGCCGAAGCAACGCCCGTACACGTGCCACCAACTCAGGCATCGAAAAAGGCTTGGTCATATAGTCGTCCGCGCCGACATTCAGTCCCCTGACCTTGTCCGTTTCCTCGCTGCGCGCAGTTAGCATAATAATGGGCACGCCGCGTGTTTCGGCTTTGCGCCTCAATTGCCGGCATACTTCGATGCCGGACATTCTCGGTAGCATCCAATCTAGAATAACCGCATCAGGCTTCATTTCGTCGGCAACGGTAATTGCTTCTTCTCCGTCGCTAGCTTCGGTGACGGTGTAGCCCTCTTTTTCCAAGTTATACCTAAGCATGGTCACGAGGGATGCTTCATCCTCCACGATCATCACAGTAGGTTTCATCACCTTTCTCCTGTCATATTAGAAGATGATATTTCTGGTGTTTTGCTGGCCATCGCCGACAAACCCGCCTTCAATTTTTCACTCATTGCGTGTTCCGCGGGATTTTTAACTCGGCGTTTCTCGGCTAATTGCGTACCCGCAATTAGAAACTGAATAGTCTCCGCAATATTCGTCGCGTGATCACCAATGCGCTCCAGATTTTTTATGACGAACATCAAATGAGTGCACGCTAGCACGTGATCAGACTCAACGAGCATGTCCGACAACAAGTCCTGAAATACACTGGTGTTCAAATCATCGATTTCCGCGTCTCCGCGCCAGACAGAATCTGCTTTGGCCATATTGCGTTCGGCGTAGGCATCGAACGCAGTATGCACGTATTGACGCACAAGCCTTCCCAACTCGATAACACCGCTTGTGGAAGGGACTGTCGGCAGACCGGAAATGATCACGCCGCGCTTGGTAATATTGGCGGCATAATCACCGATCCGTTCGATATTCGATGAAATCTTCAACGCGGCGACGATCTCTCTCAGATCAGCTGCAAGAGGCGCATAGAGCGTCAGGAGTTTCATCGCGCGTGCATTGACCTCAGTTTCCAAATCGTCAATAGCGACATCGTCGCGGACCACACGCTCGGCAATTTCCGGATTTCGCGCGGTAAGAGCATCGATGGAACTTGCCAACTGAGATTCCGCAAGGCCACCCATTGCCGCCAAACGGCCAGTAAAATCAGTCAATTCCGAACTTATTGGGCGATTGCCATGGTGGTCTTCCGACCCACGCCCTTTCGCGCTTTTATCCAATGTACCCATATACATTCTCAGCCAAACCGGCCCGTTACATAGTCTTGCGTTCGCGGCGAATGGGGTGTCTGGAAGATCGTTTCCGTATCCCCATATTCAATCAGCCGGCCCAGATACATGAACGCCGTGTTGTCGGATACGCGCGCCGCCTGCTGCATATTGTGCGTTACGATTACAATCGTGTAGTGACCCGCCAACTCATTGATCAAATCTTCGATCTTCGCGGTTGCGATGGGGTCAAGCGCCGAACAAGGTTCGTCCATCAAAAGCACTTCAGGGTCGGCGGCGATAGCGCGTGCAATACACAACCTTTGCTGCTGACCACCCGACAAACCAAGCGCATTGTCATGAAGTCGATCTTTCGCTTCCTGCCACAGAGCCGCACCTTTGAGGGCACGCTCAACAGTCTCTTCCAAAACATCCTTGTCCCGAACGCCATCTACCTTCAGCGGGTAAACGACGTTGTCAAAAATCGACATTGGGAAGGGGTTTGGCTTTTGAAAAACCATTCCCATCCGCTTACGAAGCGCGATGACATCAGCCGAACGGTCATAAATGTCTTCGCCGTGCAATTTTATTTGACCGGTGATTTTCAGTCCGTCCACAAGGTCATTCATTCGGTTAACGGAGCGAAGCAAGGTGGACTTGCCGCAGCCGGATGGGCCTATAAGGGCCGTAACCATGCCTTTCTCAATGGACATCTCCACGTTGAACAGCGCTTGTGTTGCCGAATACCAAAGGCACAGGTCCTTAATTTCCAGAACCGGGCCACCGCCGGTCTTGAGGTGGTAGACTGTTTTGTCGAAAGCAGCGTTTGCTGCGCCAGCTGGGTTGGTATTTACGTTCATCATCTCCCCTTAAAACTGGCTTCCAACGAATTTTCGCTTCAGTCGGTTGCGAATAACAATTGCGGTTGCATTCATCGCGGCAATTAGGGCGATGAGAAGCATCGTTGTGACAAAAACCATGGGCTTCCCGGCTTCTGCGTTACGCGATTGAAAACCGACGTCGTAGATATGAAAGCCGAGGTGCATAAAACTGCGCTCTAGGTGTACAAACGGGAAAAAGCCATCGATCGGAAGTTCGGGCGCCAATTTTACGACGCCCACCAACATCAAGGGCGCCACCTCTCCAGCGCCGCGCGCCATGGCTAGAATAATGCCCGTCATGATCCCCGGCATTGCCCGGGGCAATACGATGTATTTGATCGTCTGCCATTTGGAGGCGCCGCATGCGAGAGAACCTTCTCTCATTGACCGGGGGACAGCAGCCAACGCTTCTTCTGTGGCGACAATGACAACTGGCACAGTAAGCAGTGCAAGGGTCAGGGACGCCCACATCAAACCACCGGTGCCGAATATCGGATTTGGAAAGCGCTCTGGATAGAACAGAGAGTCGATTGAGCCACCTAGTACGTAGGCAAAGAATCCCAAGCCGAACACGCCATAAACAATCGATGGAACTCCCGCCAAATTGTTCACGGAAATACGTACGAAAGATACGAGTCGACCTTGAGCGGCATATTCACGCAAATATAAAGCGGTAATAACGCCAAAAGGCGTAACTGCGATCACCATCAGCAACGTCATTGCCGCCGTTCCGAATATTGCTGGGAAAACGCCGCCCTCGGTGTTCGCTTCTCTGGGTTCGGCAGAAAGGAACTCCCACCATCGGGAAAAATATACGCCTACGCTATCAAAAAAACTTAGGTTGTTGGCGGCGTACGCGCGAACCAGCTCCGCAAATTCAATCGTTACCTCGCGACCGCCGATCTCGGCCAAGGTCAATGTATTCTTAGCGTTCTCCGCGCGCATGGCCTGCACGCGAGCTGAAAGCTCATCATGCTGTCTTTGCAGGACAGCGCCTCTTTGCTCGAGCTCAGTTTGCGCCGTTGTGTATTGTGAGCTGTTGGCCCCGTACTCGAGTTCTATTTTGCGAAGATCCAATCTAGATTCTTCAAGTTCGTAGTTAATCGCACCAATTTCATCGTGTTCGATTTCGGCGATTAGCTCGCTACGCTCCAAGGCTGCTTCGTGAGCGGATTCGAACTCGGGATCAGCCAGAGACTCAAAATCTCGGGCTTGGCCATCAACTGAGAAGGTCTCAACCGTACCGACAAACGGCCCCCACTCCAAACGTTCAACAAAAACAATATCCTCGGGATATGCGATATCTTGCACGTCAAACTGCACAACCCATCGAAAGTCCTCACCGTACAAATCAAAATTGCCTATGCGGTACAACGTACGTTCCGCATAGCCCTCGTTAGCGGCAATATTTTGCTGCCAATCGCCAGAAAGTCGTTCAAGAATATCGGGGCTGAGCTTGAATACCTCTGAGCGAAACGGCTCGCCGGCGGTCACCGTTCCGTCAACGGACGTTACGACAGCGATGGGCTTCGGAACAAAAGTTACTATTCCGTTCCAAAGAACGAGAATCAGAAACCCGATTATCATGATAACACCTATCGCAAGCGCGCCGCCCAAGCTCCAGAGAGCGGGCTCACCACGCGCGCGCATGTCGGTGGTGCGCACCTGACGGACAGGCTCAGAAATACTCGTCGTATCAGCGATGGGAAGGGTTGTTTCTGAAGCGGAGCTCATTTCTTCCCTCTCACAACTGCGCGGCGCGTTTACGGAAGCGCTGGCGCACAACTTCGGCAAGTGTGTTGACTGCAAAGGTCACAATGAACAGCGTCAAGGCTGCAAGAAAGAGCATTCGATACAATGTTGAGTCCCGCACCGCTTCGGGTAACTCCACCGCAATGTTGGCCGATAGCGCACGCAAGCCATTGAAAATATTCCAATCTAAAAGCGGCGTATTTCCCGCAGCCATCACGACAATCATGGTTTCACCGACGGCGCGGCCCATTCCAACCATAATCGCTGAAAACACTCCGCTCATCGCCGTCGGCAAAATAACATTGATCGACGTCTGCCACGTTGTCGCACCGCAGCCCAAACTCGCAGCGCGCAAATGTTCCGGCACAGCATTCAAGGCGTCTTCGGCAATAGTGTAGATGATCGGGATAACGGCAAATCCCATCGCAAAACCAACGATCAATGTATTTCGCTGCACATAGGTATCGACAACGCCACCCCGCGGATCCAATCCGCCAACGATTAACAACATGGCCAGCAGGTAGCTGAGGCCAGCGCTCACTAACAGAGTCACAAACCAGCGACACATATCCGCTAAACCGGCCCGGACCCGGTCTTGTCCTCTAAGAAATGTTCCTAGGATGGTCGTGACAAATCGGTCCGATGTAATGAACACCGCAAGAAATACGAACGGAAATACGATCAGCATAGTGACCGGCGCGCTCGAGCCGATATCTCCGTTCGACCAGGCCTTCAAGTCACCCGCAAAAAATAATCGCTCAAATAGCGAACCTGACGCATACGCGATATACCCGAACACGAACACCGACACGAACATGAGCAAAAACTTCGGCACACCCCCGTATCTCAGCGCAACCGGCCCAGGCAGCAGTTGCCATAGGTATGCGCTGAAGAATAGGCCCGCAGGAATGACGACAAACGCTAGAATTACGGCCGCAATCCACGTTTCGACAATAGGTGCCAGTATCAGCGCGGCAATAAAACCAAGAACAACAGACGGCAACGACGCCATAAGCTCCATGGTTGGCTTCACTACGGCCCTAACTTTGTGGTGGACAAACTCCGATGTATAAATGGCAGCGCCAAGGGCAATCGGTATCGCAAACAAAAGAGAGTAAACCGTCGCCTTAACCGTTCCGAAAATGAGAGGCACAAGGGAGAACTTGGGCTCAAAGGCGTCGGTGCCCGACGAGGATTGCCAAGTATACTCCGGCTCCGGATACCCTTCGTACCAGACCTTTCCGAAAATTGTGCCGAGAGTCGTTTCCGGATGCGGCGCGTCAATGTCCCACGCAATCGCTGTTCCATTGTCTGTCAGCGCCACTACACCGTCTTCGCGCGGCGCAAACGAAACAACGGTATAATTCTGCGGGAGACTCGGGGGGAGCAGTTTCAATAGAACTTGCTCACTGGTTGAATGCCGCAGCCACACGTGACCTTGCGTATCGGCAGTCACAAACATTTTTCCGCGTTGGCTCACATCCATGGCGACGATGCCAGACGCGTGTTTTTCGAGCTCGTGCGCGCGCGTCATTACAAATCCATCTTTGGTTTGCGCACCATCGACCGGCAGACGAAAGTAAACGTTGACCGAACCGTCAGAGCCGCCGACCACAAGAGACTGCTCGCCGATTAAGAATTTCACCGCTCCAACCGACACGCCCTGCGGCAACAAATTCTTTGACTCCGCTAGCTGCGGTTGATTGAAATTGCGCGTATCATATCTGTAGACAGCACCATCTCTGTCGATGACGAAAACTTGGTCAGCCTTATCGGTCATAAGAACTTTGTAGACCTCGACTTGGGGAGGGAGCCCCGGAAGCTCGGACGTGGTGAGGGTCGTTGTGGTTTGACCGGTCAACATATTCGTCCTGGATGCAGCTCGGCTTAAGCGAGCAATGCCATTGGCATCAACCGTGACAAACGATTTGGTCGGACGTTCCAAGGTGCCGCCAAATCGATAATCTATCGCGACAAGAGGCACTCTTTCCGGAGCGATCTGTTGCGCTTCCTCCAAGCTGGTTTCCACGGAGATGCGCCGGATTTGGTCGCCTGCGACCTGCGTGAATATGGACCGGCCATCAGTCAAATCATTACTGCCGAGACGCGTTAAACCGCTCGGGACATTTTCCGCGGCAAACACTTCACCGCCGATCGTCATCGCGCCCAGTCGTAACGACCCATCTGCAAATCCGAAAGCGACATCACGGCCACTTATGGTTCGCGCAAAAGCGGTCAGGTCCGCTTCGCCAAAATCGAAATCATCAACATTGAGCGCGGTGCCGGATTCAATGTGAAAGACACCGACTTGGCCGGTCGCATCAACTGTCGTTGAGAGTGTCTTGTATTCGTCTATGACGCTTAAAATGGGCGCTCCACCCCCCTCACCCATACTTGTGGATTGGGGCTCGCCGGAAGATGCACCGGTAAAAAGGGGGACTACCACCTGCGCCAAAAACAGCATAATTCCGAAAACTGCGATGATGACGCCGATGCCGCCTATGCGGATCGTCCAGTCGGCGACTTTGTCCGCAATGATGACGGACCGCGCGGTCGTCATTGACCGGCGCCGGGTCAGATCGCTGCCACCAGATGATTTGTCAGGTGAATTAACCGGCAATTTTTGGGTCGGCGACACGTCAAATTCCAATGAAACTAAATTTGTTTGCTCTAGGCGTTAAAACGGAAACGACGCTGGCAGCTTCATGAAGCCGCCAGCGTCCAGATTTGCGCAATATTTCAGCGTTAGTTCAATTCGAAAACCTCTAGGTCTTGGTTGGCCACCGCCGAAGGAATTGGATAATACCCATCCTTTACCACGGCTTCCTGCCCCTGTTTTGAGAGGACAAACTTCACAAATTCGCCGCGCAACGGATCCAGTGTGCTTCCCGGTTTTTTGTTCAGGTAGACATAGAGAAAGCGTGCGATGGGATACTCGCCGGCATACGCGTTCTCAGCTGTTGCATCGAAACACGTACCGCCGTCATTCGCGGCGATTGGAACCGTCCGAACGTCGGCGGTTTTGTAACCCACCCCGGAATAGCCAATGGAAAACTTGTCAGTCGCCACGCCTTGGACGACCGCCGATGATCCCGGCTGTTCTTTAACGCTGTCTTTGTAATCACCGTCGGCAAGAGCAACTTCCTTGAAATAACCATAGGTACCCGAGGCTGAATTGCGTCCATATACCGAGATCGGTTTCGAAGCCCATTCACCCGTCAACCCAACGTCACCCCAAGTTTTGATGTCGTTAGACAGGCCGCGTTTTCTGGTTTTGGAAAAAATCGCATCGACTTGCTCAAGTGAAAGACATTGGATCGGATTGTCCTTATGGACAAATACCGCCAACGCATCTACGGCGGCGCGCATGGGTGTCGGCTTGTAGCCGTAGCGCTTTTCGAAATCGTCAACTTCGACGGACTTCATCGGCCGCGACATAGGGCCAAACTGAGCTGTTCCCGAAATCAGGGCCGGAGGTGCCGTGCCCGAACCCTTTCCCTCGATTTCAATGTCAACGCTTGGGTATTCCTTTTTGAAACCCTCCGCCCACAAAGCCATGAGGTTGTTGAGTGTGTCAGATCCAATTGACTTAAGGCTGCCTTCGACGCCCGCCGCTTTAGAGTAACTTTGAAGCGTCGGATCGACATCGACCGCAAGTGTCGGAAATGCCACGAGCCAGCTCGCCACGATAACTGCGCCTGTGACCTTCAATTGCATGCGTGTTCTCCAATGATTGGAACGAAAGGAAACACGTCATCAATATCTAGGTACTCATAAACTTTTGTGACAGAAATATGAAGGTTTTATTACGTAGAGGGGTCCAAGAGGCCCGGAGAAGCCTGTGTGTAATATTTCGGCAATCTAGGGCTTGGCGCCGTCAGCACTGCGGAGCGCCTTTATATTGGCTGTGTAGTCTCCCTTAAACACCGCCGTACCGGCCACAAGGACATTCGCGCCCGCCTCGACACACTGGCGAGCGGTGTCCGGATTAATCCCACCGTCCACCTCTAACTCGATGGGTCGATCCCCGATCATGGATTTAAGGCGCCGGATTTTCTCTATCTGTGAAGATATGAACGATTGACCGCCAAAGCCCGGGTTAACCGTCATGACGAGTATCAAATCCAGTTTGTCTAAAACATATTCCACCGTTTCCGCAGGGGTCGATGGATTAAGCGATACGCCTGCTTTTTTTCCGAGTGACTTGATCACCTGTAGCGAGCGGTCCAGATGCGCGCCGGCCTCAACATGCACCGTTATGATGTCGGCACCGGCATCAGCAAACGAACCGATGAACGGATCAACCGGCTCGATCATTAAATGAACGTCGAAGACCTTCTTTGAATGCGGCCGTAGCGCCTTAATAACCCCAGGTCCGATTGTGATATTGGGTACAAAGTGCCCATCCATAACATCAACGTGAATATAATCTGCGCCCGCCGCATCAATGGCTCGCACTTCTTCGCCCAATTTAGCGAAATCAGCCGATAAAATACTGGGTGCGATTTTTATGGGCACGTGAAATTGGCCTTTACAGCTTCCCTTTGGCCGCCTTGACAACAGCATCTGCGGTAATCCCAAAGTGCTTATACAAGTCCGGCGCCGGAGCTGAGGCACCAAATCCTTTCATCCCGATGAAAATATCGGTTTCACCTAGATAGCGCTCCCAGCCAAAAGAAGTTGCCGCCTCAATGGCAATCCTTACGGTTCCTACGCCGAGCACCTTATCCCGATAAGATTGCGGCTGGGCATCAAACAATTCCCAACTCGGCATTGATACAACGGCTGTGCCGATACCTTCGCTTTCAAGAGCGGCTTTCGCTTCCACTGCAATCGAAACTTCTGAGCCTGTCGCAAGGATCGTAACTTTGCGTTCTCCACCGCTATCCGCAATGACATACGCTCCTTTTGAACTCAGGTTTTCTTCGACATGCGCCGTTCGCAGAGTTGGAACGCCTTGGCGCGTAAGCGCTAATATCGACGGCCGACTTTTCTCAGAAACTGCAATGGCCCAGCATTCAGCCGTTTCCACCGTATCGCAGGGCCTCATGACTAAGAGATTCGGGATCGCGCGGAGCGACGCTAAGTGTTCTACCGGCTGGTGTGTAGGTCCATCTTCCCCGAGTCCGATTGAATCGTGGGTCATGACGTAGATGGAGCGAAGCCCCATTAGCGCAGATAGGCGGATAGATGGGCGGCAGTAGTCGGTAAAGACGAGGAATGTCCCACCGTAAGGGATGACACCGCCGTGAAGCGCTAGCCCGTTCATCGCAGCGGCCATGCCATGCTCGCGAACGCCGTAGTAGATGTAGCGGCCGGAAAAGTCTGCGGATGAAACCGGCTGCAAGCCGGATGCCTTGGTATTATTCGACCCAGTCAGATCCGCGGACCCGCCGATCATTTCAGGAATCACTTGTGTAAGCGCATCCAGCACCGTTTGGGATGCCTGACGTGTCGCCACCTTAGGAGCATCGCCGGATGCCGCTTTCTTCACTTCAATTACCGAATTGTCCCAACCAGCCGGAAGACTCCCAGACACAAGCCGCAGGAATTCCGCCTTTGTGTCAGCGGGTACAGAATCCAACTTCTTTTTCCAAGCGTCATGGACACTGGACCCTTTGCGGCCAACCTCACGCCATGCGGAAAGCACGTCGTCGGGCACCACAAAAGGCTCGCTTGCCCAACCCAGCTTCTCGCGAGCTCCCGCTATCTCTTCTTCCCCTAAGGGCGAGCCGTGGGTTTTTGCGGTTCCAGCCAGCTTCGGCGCACCAAAACCGATGACGGTGCGACATGCAATCATAATCGGTTTATCGCTGGACTTTGCTTCCTTGATCGCACTTTCAACTGCTTCAGGATCGTGACCATCGACAGCCAGCGTTTTCCAGCCGGACGCCTCAAACCTTTTTCTCTGGTCATCCGAAACAGATAAATCGGTCGATCCATCAATACTGATTTTGTTGTCGTCGAACAGAACGATCAATTTACTGAGCTTTAAATGACCGGCCAAAGATATGGCTTCGTGACTGATGCCTTCCATCAGGCAGCCGTCACCCACGATGACATAGGTGTAGTGGTCAACAACTTCGGAACCGAAGCGGGACGCCAACAGGCGCTCTCCCAACGCCATGCCCACGGCGTTGGCCAGCCCTTGCCCAAGGGGGCCGGTCGTCGTTTCAATCCCAAGCGCATGGCCAAATTCAGGATGGCCCGCTGTTTTGCTGCCAAGTTGCCGGAAATTCTTGATTTGCTCGATATCCACGTCCGGGTAACCCGTGAGATACATAAGAGCGTACAGAAGCATTGAGCCGTGCCCTGCGGATAGCACAAAACGATCCCGGTCCGGCCACTTTGGATCCGCCGCGTCGAACTTTAAAAATCGGGTAAAAAGAACGGTCGCCACATCGGCCATGCCCATGGGCATGCCTGGATGCCCGGACTTTGCCTTCTGAACAGCGTCTGCAGATAGAAAACGAATCGCATTGGCCATACTCCGGTGAGTGGCCTCCGGGCGAGTAGATATATCCGTATCTTTCATGGTAAATAGGGCCCGTAATTCCAGGTTTTGTACCGATTTCGCGCATGAGGCACATGCGCCGCTTCGGGTTGCTTTTGGCCGACGCGGACCCAGAATGCAAGCATCAATTCCGGTGCCTCAAAGGGCCCGCTCAGGCACACTGACTGTCGCTTCAAGTTCGGCGGAATAAAACTTGAAATTGGCTTTGCCGGAGCGCTTGGCGTGGTACATAGCGACGTCGGCGTTGTGCAATAGCTCACTGGCCGTCGAAGCCTGCGCCGGAAGAAGCGAGATTCCAATTGAGGCGGAGATTCGACCTTCCCGCCCGCTCAAATCGAATGGCTGTGTTAGCGATGCAATAATACGGTCGGCCACAATTCCGGCTGCCTCCAAGCTATCGATCAACGGCATGATGACCGTAAATTCGTCGCCGCCGAGCCGCGCCACGGTATCTGCCTCACGAATGCACTGCTCCAATCGGCGCGCAGCTTGCTTTAAAAGATCATCGCCGGCGTCGTGGCTGAGCGTATCATTGACGGCTTTAAATCCGTCTAAGTCCACGAACATGAGCCCCACACTCGTTTTGGAGCGCTTACCTTCAAGAACACGTCTCGTTAAGCGATCCATGAAGAGCGTGCGGTTGGGTAAATTCGTAAGTTGGTCGTAATTGGCCTGGTAAATTATCTTTTCTTCGTCCAGCTTTCGCTGCGTGATGTCTGCAATAATGGCAACGTACTGCTGGGGGACAGCCGCGTCATTCCGAATAACGGCTACGGAAATTCTGGCTGAGTACCGTTTGCCCTTTTTGTTCTTGCACCACTGTTCCCATTGCGCATGTTCCCGATCTTCGAGACTCTCAAGGACATTCGCCGAGGCATCGGCCCCGCCCAGCAACGCATCTGCAAGCGACAGACCTCGGGCCTTAGCGGCATTGATACCAGACAATTTCTCAAACGCCGGATTAACTTTCGCCACGCGCTGCGATGAATCTGCAACAACCAGCCCCTCGGGGTTGTTGTCAAAAACGGCCGCTGCAATACGCAGTTCGGCCTCGGATCGCCGGCGTTCCGTAATATCCTGGAACGTAATCACATATCCGGAAATTTCTCCGCCCACTTTCAGGGTGGCGACAGAATAGACCGCCTCGAAACTTTGACCGTCGCTTCGCGCTAAATGCACCTCATGATCCATATAATAGGGTCCGCGCACAAATTGCGTCATAAGCGGAAGGGCTTCTCCAGCTTTTGGATGTCCGTTGCCATATACGAAGGCGCGATCAACGGGCATCCCGGCCATGGCACTTGCATCTCTATTCAGCAAGTCTGCCGCAGCAGGGTTAGCGAGTGCTATTTTGCCGGCCAGATCAACAGCCACGATACCGTTCGCCGCAGCGCTCAGTATTTGAGATGTCTGGCTTAGAATTTCGGCACGATCAGATGCAGAAGATGCTCTAGCGTTCTTAGCGCGAGGCTTTGAATTAGCCTTCTGAACTGTTTTTTTCTTCGTCGGCATACCTATTTAGTCGCCACCCAATCAAGAAGGCTGAATAGAAAGGTATTTAGGCGAGGCGCGTAGGAAACTGGACTCTCCGACATCAAGTTTACACTCGGCCAATTACAAAACCTAGCTACCTCGGAAATAAGTTTCATTCAAAATGCACCTAATTTGGCGCAATTTAACTGTATGAAATCGTGTTCCGGACATATTTAGTCGAATCACAGAATAATTTACAAGGCTTACTCACCTGCCAATGCGCGCCGGCATTCGTGCCGGATCAGCCCTTCGATTTTAGAGAGTTGTGGAAATTCCCTTGGGATGAATTGCATCCGTTCTGATCTACCGGCGATTTTGGGGAAATCTGTGGAGATAATTTGCTCAGCAAGCTTAGGCCCATTTCTTAACAATCCGGACCCCGAATAACAGGGCCAGTATAACTGCGTATATCGTGGGCTCAGTGTACCCGGCCTTTATCATAAGGAAAAAATGAACGACACCGGCAATTCCGGCGAGATAGGCGAGACGGTGCAAACGCCTCCAATTGCTTCCTCCCATTTTTTTTACCATTGAGTCCGTCGATGTTATCGCCAGCGCAGTCAGCATCAGGAGAGCTGCCATTCCGACCGTTATATATACGCGCTTAACGATGTCCTCCCACAACACCGGCCAATTAAACAGATGATCTAGGCCGACGTAACTAAGAGCATGCAAGACGACATAGAAAAACGCGAACAGTCCGACCATGCGCCGCAGTCTCGCAATCACTGACCAGCCCGTTAAGAGCCTCACTGGCGTAATTGCTAATGCTATAAGCAAAAAACGTAGCGCCCAATCGCCAAGAAATCTGATCGTTGCCTCGATTGGGTTAGCGCCAAGCCCGCCACCAAATCCTTGCGCGACAAGCCAGACGATTGGCAGGCAGCAAAGTACAAATGTTGCGGGCTTCAACCAACGGCGAAAACTTAACTGAACGCGAGGTGTTTCAGCAGTATTCGAGGACATACAAAATCAACGTGTAAAATTTAGCCGGTCGCGCTCCAGCCGCCACTAGCGGCTTGGTTAATACTGCCTAGCCAGGTCCATGCCGGCATATAGCTGGCCAACCTCTTCCTCATATCCATTAAACATCAACGTTTCCCTGCGGAAAAATTCTCCAATACGTCGCTCAGTTGCCTGGGACCAGCGCGGGTGATCAACTTTCGGATTTACGTTCGCATAAAATCCATATTCCGGTGGATTCATGACCTGCCAAGTATTTTTAGGCTCTTCTTCCGTAAACGAAATTCGATCAATTGATTTGACCGACTTAAAGCCATACTTCCACGGCACAACCAACCGCAAAGGAGCGCCGTTTTGATTGGGTAAAACGGATCCGTAGAGCCCGACGGCCAATATCGCCAGTGGATTTGACGCTTCGTCCAAACGCAGCCCTTCAACATATGGCCACGGCAGAATGTGTCCTCGCCGCTGACCGGGCATTTCCTCAGGACGAACAATCGTCTCAAAACGTATGTATTTTGCGCTTCCGAGTGGCTCAAATTGTTTCACCACGTCGCTTAAAGGCACACCGACCCACGGAATCACCATGGACCATGCTTCGACACACCGCATTCTATAAATGCGCTCTTCAAGAGCGTGGGGCTTCAGAAAATCGTCAAGATCAATCGCGCCGGGTTTTGCGCAAAGTCCGCTAACTTCAATAGTCCATGGACGCGGATTGAAATCTCCAGAATTCTCCACCGGGTCTTCCTTACCGGTCCCGAACTCATAGAAATTGTTGTAGGTGGTTACCGCATTACGGTGGGTCAGCTCATCGTCGGCACCGAGCTTGCTATACCCCTCCACAATACCGGAAATTTCAGCATTGGCCTGAGTCGGTAGCGTAGCTGCTTGCCCATCTCGAGTCCTCGCGGACCCCAAGACAGCCGAGCCTGCAATGACACCCACACCTTGCATGAACTTACGTCGGTTTACATAAGTCTTTTGCGGCGTAATTTCGCTAGATGGAACGTCTGACTTTTTGCGATGGCGTATCAGCATGGCATCGATACCTTCTTTCAGACTATCTGATGCAGAGCTTATATCACAAAAACCGCGTCGGGGGCGACCACTCGGCCGCTACATTAAATCCATATTGAAATAAAAAAGCGCCGGACATCGCTGCCCGGCGCTTTTCTTAAAAAGTCGCTTTGATTCTAAATGGACCCTTTGAGAGTCCAAAGGCTCGCAATTATGGATTCCGGCGTATCTGCGGCAATCTTCTTGAATGCCGCTGTGGCGTTAGCCTTGTCACCAGCACCCAAATACGCAAGACCCAATCGAAGCTGAGCATCGTTCATGTTTTCAACGCCTTTATCGATCCCGCGCTGAATAGCGGCGATAGCGGCATCGTATTGGCCGTATGTCCAATAGGCTTCGCCAAACCGGACATCGGCATCGCCTGTCGCCATTGCAGCAGCTTCAGATTCGCCGGCGCTCAAGCTTGCGCTATCTTCTGCGGCTCTCTCGGTCGCCATTGTCATCAAACGATCATGGCGGCCTGCTTGCGGACCGGATCCGATCACACCCTCGGCCTTACCTTTTTCCAGAGCACGTTTGGCATCGCCCGGAAGACCTTCCTGAAGGGCCAGTTCGGCCATATCGGTATAGTCTTTAGCATCCCGCATTGCGCCAACAGAAAGGCGGAACCGCAGCACGTCCAGAGCAGTTTTAGTTGTGCCGCCGCGCAGACCCTTTTCAACAAGCTGCAGATAATCGCGCCAATAGCGGGGCTGCGGATGATAACGGATCAGTAATTCCAGCGCGTCTTTCACGCCATCTTCATTGCCAAGCTCGAATTGGGAACTCATTAGAAGCTGAAGCCAGGATTCGTTCACGCCACCCGAGCGCTGACCACTGCGGATCAGACGCTGAGTTGTCCCTACAGCTGCGGTGTATTGCTTGGACAAGTACTGGCTTTGAGAAATGATCACCAAGATATCCTGATCTTCGCCGGCTTCGTTAATATAGCTTTGACCATATTCGACGGCCTTACCGTAATTCTTTTCTTGATAGAAGATCTGCGCCAGAAGCTTGGTTCGGGCAACAGTGTCTTCCGCCGACAACTGACCCAAACTCAGTGACTTTTCCAATGTTGATGCCGCGTTCGAGTACTGCCGAGCTTGAAGATAGATAGATCCAAGAATTTCGTTGACCATGTATGCTTCATAGTCAGATTTCTTTGAAACAGCGTCGGCTTTCTTCGCTTCAGCAATAGCTTCGTTGAACTTCTTCTGTTCGGCCAACTCGCGAGCGCTCTGAAGAGGACGCCCGACTTCGGGAGAAACCGACTGAGCGACCGCTTGTGACGGCTGGAATACGGGACCGATGCCGACCACGCCCGTCGCCAACATCAGCGATATAGTGATCGCGGAAACAATGTTGAGTTTCTTCATAGCTACCCTCTTAGACGAAATAGGAACGCCAGCGGACTTCCCTACTGGCGCTCCCCCTAATTCACTCAAATCTCAGCGTCGGCGAACACCCCGGCAACATTGTGGCGAAAACCGACCTAATTAAAGGTATTGTTCGTTGCCCACGAAACCGATCTTTGTCACTCCAAGCCGCTGTGCAAAGGCCAAAACTTTGGCCACAACGTCATACTTGGCCAATCGATTAGGCCTCAAATGCACCTCAGGCTGAGGCACTTGAATGGAAATCGATTGAAAATAGCGCTGCAACTGAGCTGTAGATGTGACAACTGAACCGTTCCACATGATCGTGCCGTCAAAGTCGACGTCCAACTGAATGACCACGGGTGTTTCATTTTGCTCGGCGTTATTCGGCCGCGGCATATCGAGCTTCACCGCGTGTGTTTGCACAGGCAAGCTCACAATGAACGTGATCAGCAGCACCAACATGATGTCGATGAGCGGAATAACATTCATTTCCACCATTTCTTCGGCATCGCCCTCAGCAGGACCAACACTCGCACCCATACTTCAGTCCTCCTTCGGTTAGTAGTTAAAGCGCTGAACAACCGCGCCCTGCTCTGGATCGGTGATAAAGCCGACCTTTAGAATGCCACTACGCCCAGTGATCGCAACAACGCGACCGACGTGTTCGTAGCGGGCTTCGCGGTCGCCACGTACGTGGACTTCCGGTTGCGGCACCTTGACAGCCTCTGTCTTAAGTCTGTCGAAGAGCTCTTCGTGAGAAACCGGAAGATCGTTCCAGTACACTCCACCATCCGTATCCACCGCGATAACGATGTTTTCCGGCTTGGTTTCGGTAACCTCGTTCGATACCTCGGGCAACTCCACGGGGATCGTTTTAATCGCAACCGGGATGGTAATGAGGAAGATGATCAGCAACACCAACATGACGTCCACGAGTGGAATCACGTTCATGGTGACGTTTACTTCATCTTCCCCTTCCGAAATGACTTGTCCGGCCATGTCACAGCCTCCTTAAATCGAAATTTCTCGATTATTCGGCAGCCTGACTACCCTGACGGCCGCTCAGCAGCACAGCATGGATATCGGCGGCAAAGTTACGCACCCGCTCCAGCAGCACTTTGTTGCGGCGGACAAAGAAGTTGTAGCCCAGCACGGCGGGAACGGCGACGAACAGACCGATAGCGGTCATGATCAGCGCTTCACCCAGCGGACCGGCAACCTTGTCGATGGACACCTGACCGGACACACCGATGGAGATCAGCGCGTTCAGAATACCCCACACCGTACCGAACAGACCCACGAACGGAGCGGTCGAACCCACGCTGGCCAGAAACGCCAGGCCGCCTTGCAGACGAGCATTCACAACATCGGTCGAACGCTGCAGGGACATGGTGACCCACTCGTTGAGGTCAATGGAATCGGTCAGCTTGCCTTCGTGATGTTCAGCTGCTTTTAGACCGTCGTCCACGATCGCACGGAACGCACTGTTCTGCTCAAGCTTGGTCAAACCTTCCTTCAAGCTGCCCGCCGTCCAGAAGTTTTTCTGGGCTGCGGCGGCCTGACGATACAGAACCTGCGTGTCGATCAGGCGAAGGATCATGATGTACCAGGACCCAACGGACATGATCACCAGAATGGCGAAAACGCCGCGTGTTACGAAGCCACCTTCTTCGAGCATGGCGGTCATGCTGTAGGGGCTATCTACCATTTCATCTTCTGTGCCTTCGAGGACATCCATGGGGTCGGCGGCGGCTTCTTCACCGCCCATGCCTTCTTCACCCATCATGCCTTCTTCGCCGGCCATCATGGGATCGCCCATCATGCTATCTTCTGCGCCCATGCTTTCCATCGCGGGCATCGCGTCTTCAGCCGGTGCGGCCTCTTCTTGCGCGAACACGCTCGGTGCGAAACCGATCGCCGCCACGAAGGCCAACGCCGGGATCAAGGCTGAAAGTTTGAAACAAATGTTGAATCGGGTGCTCATGTTGTGATCCTCACTACCACTCTTCATCTCGTTAAACTCAATAAAGGAATGGCCAGTTCCACCGACGGCATTCGCCGAGTGATACTGGCCTGTTTTCTATTCAATCTTGAAAGTAACTGCGAACCGGTACTGCATTGTGGACGCTTTGCCATTAATCGTACCGGGAATTAAACGCCAGCGGCGCGTAGCTTCCCGAACCGCAGCCTCATCCAAACGCTCGAAGCCGCTGCTCTTATCCACAACCGCCTCCAGCACACGCCCATCTTCGTCAACCGTTAACAACAAAACCACCTGACCTTCTTCGCCAAGACGGCGAGACATGGTCGGGTACTCCGGTTGGGTAATCGGACGGCGAGGATTGGAGCGGGGCGGCACCACCTTTGGCGGCGGCGGCGGCGGCGGCGGCTTTTTAACGTTGGTGACGTTTGAAATTGTGTTGGTTACGGCTGGAGCATCAATGTTGATGTCCGGCATAGGAATAAATTCTGGCGGAGGAGCTTCTAGCTTCGGCGGCGGCGGCGGTAACTCCGCGTCGTCCGTTGCGATTTCCTCAATCAATCGAGTTTCGATTGGGCCGGTCAGCGTATTAAGCACCGACTTAGCGAGGCCCGACTGCAGCATATAAAACACGCCTACATGAAGGACCAGCACGACTACAAAGCCTGCACTGCGGGCGGTATTTTTTTTCACTTCACCAGAAGCAGAAGACGTAAACGTAGGTTGCATGCGCTCACTCAAAAATGGGCTGGCGTTGTGGTCGATCCCGTTGGGTGGAAAAGCGCCGAGGGTCTAACAGGACAAATGCCGGATGGCAACATCCATAACCCTGGGGTCAGCATCTCTCGTGCTGCGCCCCAAAAAACCCCCGAAACAGTCCCCCAGAATCAGACCCACAGGACGGCGCTTAACCAACGGCAAGAGCATCAGCCTGTCAAGTCAGGAATGACCAACCAGAGGAATTATCACACGAATTTTTGCGTTGAGTCACTACGCGGTGCGAAAGGTCGACTGTGCAGCGCACATTAAAAGCTTCGCAGTGCGAATTGATTTATCAGGAGAATCCAAGGGCTCGTCAATATGTGTCAATGTAAGAGCAAAGATTGATGTGTGAAATTTTCCAAAAATCGGCAAATTTTTAAATGATTATTCTTATCATTTAAAGGTTACGGACCTTCCATCGGAGGCAAAATTTCATCGGGCAAATACGACTTTCGCGCGCTGAGCACACCGCCCAACCGTTGGCAGCGTAATCCGGGCTTCTCCGCACGCTGCGCGGTCCGTGACGAGGCTTCTACCCTTAAATGGCCGCCAGACCGGCCTTAAAAGCCGGGAGAATTAGCGGCTTGGGTGATTCATGTTCTGTCAACGACCTCCCTGTATACCAAGTCTCAAAAATAGGCCGCTTCAAGACCTCAGGAGAACCGATGACCGCTGCGATGCCCCCAACTAAAGAACTTCGTATATTGCTCTTTGAAGACAGCGCGATGGATGCTGCTCTTATCAGAAAATTTTTACGCACGGCGGGTATTCAAAATTCGAATATTTTTCACGCGGACACCATTCCGGCGGCACTACATCTTATGGGCGGCGAACACATTGATCTGTGTTTGGCTGACTATCATTTACTTCCATATACCGGCGTCGATTTAATGGAAGAAGCGCGTCGAAGTGATATCGACGTGCCATTTATTGTTGTCACTGCCATTGATGATCGCGGCGTGGATGAAGAAGTGCTCGCGCACGGCGCATACGATTTTCTGGTCAAAGGGGATCTGACGGTCGAAGGCCTTGAAAGATCTGTTCGATATGCCGTTGCAAACCACAGAAGAAAAAGGGCGTTAACACGCGCAGCATATTTTGATTCGCTGACCGAATTACCAAACCGATTAGCGTTTTTAGAAAAATTGGCGCAGACCGTTTCTGACGTAAGGACTACTGGCGGGCTTGTTGGAGTCGCGCTTCTCAATTTGAACGGTACAAAGATTTTAAACACTCGGCATGGTCACGAAATTGGAGATGCAGTGTTAATTGAAGCGGCCTCGCGTGTTCGCCATCTCATATCAAGAACGCAGGTCATAGCTCGAATCGGCGGTGACGAATTTGCGTTGCTTCTGAGAAACGTGCTGTTGCCAAGCCACGTTCTCAACGCGGCGAAATTATTTACTGACGCTATTACCGGACCCATGGAAATTGGGTCGAGCACACACTCAATTACTGGAACCTGCGGCGTAGCAATCCACGAAACAAAAAATGCCGATGATCCAATCGCCGTGACGCAAAAACTAATGCTCAACGCAACACATGCCATGTTTGACGCAAAGGCGGCGGGACGCAGACAAAATACTTCTGCCGTTGCGTTGGCACGAATTCATTAAACATAAGCATACACATTGCTTGGCTGCGGTTGCGTAACATGGTGCGAATTTAAACCTCGGAGCTATTTATGACTCAGGCGGTTTGACTTGACCGCATGCACCAAATAGGCATGTGTTAATGTGAATAAAGGCAACCCCTACACGTATCATGAAGTCCTTTATGACACTTTATGCAGCTAACTCATTTGTACGCGACGAGCGCGCGGCCGACTGCCTGCCGCTTCAGCGCGTGTTGTTATTTGCCGCCTCCATCGCATACTTTGCGGCCGGAGCGTGGAATTTCGTCTATTTGGATGGCTCGCTAATCATATTGCTATCTTGTGTTGCAGCTGGCGCTCTCACCTTGGGCATGTTCGCATACGTCGCCACTGGGCTTCCTATTGCGCATATCGATGCGCTACCAATCATTGCAGCAGTTGTATTCAGTGCTCAAACCGCATTGGGCATGGCCGTTGAAGGAAGCGGAATTGCACAGCAGTTTCCGTTACCGTTCACCATCATCGCATTGTTTGTGGCGTCTTTAGCGCCAAGACTACGGAGCGCACTCATTGCGATTAGCGTTACAATCGTTATTGGCTCCGCATCGTTCCTGCTGGTTATTTCCGACGTCCCCGCTGACTTCAACCCAGGGGTTGCGTTTATTGCATTTATGTCCGGCGTGACCATCGCAATCATCTTGTCATGGACTCTTGAGCAAGCACGTCGCAAGTCGTCCGTGCTTCATCGAGAGCTTGAACGACGCGCGACATCCGACGACCTCACCGGCGTTTCCAATAGAGCGCACATAAATTTACTTGCGCAAAACGAGTTCGCGCGGGCCCGGAGATACAAGGAGCCATTCTCCTGCTTGATGATTGAAATCGATGGATTCGAGACTTTGAAGTCTTCATATGGCGTCCATGCGTCCGATGTTGTCGTGCAGGTATTGTGCGGTTATTGCAGCGTCATTATGCGACATTGTGACAGCTTAGGCCGGCTGGGGCCCCACAGGTTTCTTGCCTTACTTCCCGAAACAGAGGGCGCCGGCGCCCTAACTTTGGCAACCAGAATGTGCCGCGACGCGGCCGCCCTGAAAGTGCAATCTGGCGGCATTCCGATCATTTTTTCCACCAGCATCGGCGCAGCGGAACTTCATCCGACCGACCGCTGGGCTGGCGATATGCTGAGAAGAACTGAACAAGCGTTGGAAGACGCCATCGAGCGGGGCGGAAGTAACGCCGTCCTCGCGGAGTCACCACACGCCTTGGCTACACTTGAGGAAGCGAGCGCATAATCGATTGCGAACGGTTGACGTGCGGTCAGTCTCTATTAATTCAAGCACTGATACTCGGCACCTAAAATCTACGTCCGGTGGAAAATTGACGCCAAATAACCAAACACCGATCTGGAATCCATCGACCTATCTTCAATTTGAAGCTTACCGCGCGCGGCCCGTCGAAGATTTTCTGCCGAGAATTTCAGTTAATGTTGACGGACCCATATTTGATCTTGGATGTGGGCCGGGCAATATTACCTTAAAGCTCAAACAGAAATGGCCCGAGCGAGAGGTTGTCGGCCTCGATTCTTCCGGGGAGATGTTGGTAGAAGCGCGTAAATCTCCTAATCCCGAAACCATCACATGGACTCAAGGTGACATTACCGAATGGTCGGCGCAGCCCAAAGCCGCGCTGGTTTTTGCAAATGCGTCGTTGCAGTGGGTCGAAGACCACGCATCATTGTTTCCTCGTCTATTGGAGAATATTGCCCCGGGCGGTGTGCTCGCAGTTCAAATGCCGCTGACGTCTGACGCGCCTTATCAACTTTGCATTCGCTCAGTGATAACGTCGCCGAAATGGAAAAATAAATTGAAAGGGGTTGAACCACATATCGATGCGCATGCTGCGTCTTATTACTATGAGCTGCTTCACAGGCACTGCACGACCATCGACCTATGGCAAACGAACTATCACCACGTCCTGACCGGCACAGATCCGGTCGTTAACTGGATGTCGGGCACAGGCCTTCGTCCGATTTTGACTCAGTTAAATGACAAAGACCGGCTGGAGTTCCTGGCTGACTATGCGGCGGAAACGCGCCATCACTATGCCCCGCAGTCGGACGGCAAAACCCTCTTTACCATGCGAAGACTTTTTATCCTGGCAACACACGCCGGATAAATTTCACAACTAGACAGCTTGCGTGTCTCGCAAATGGCGAACAGCGTCCATGACCTCCAAGGGCGTCAAGTCGGGGCGAACAGCGGCGACCGATTGAGCGGCGACACGGCTTTGCGCCAGATAATCCCGGCCGAACGCTCTCGCCATACTGACTGCGCGTTCTACGATACCGCGCACATCGTCGAAGGCAGCGGGAAGCGGGATTGCAATACCCGGTGCCTTTTTCACATTGATTCCGGAATTCTTCGGTACTGATCTGCTGGTCATCCGGCCCTCCTCGAGACGGGCGGGGATTGTATATACCGCGGGACTAAACACCAGATATAGCGTTAGGAGTGGCGGAATTCCTATGGATTCCGCGCTCCAATGTGAATCTCAAACGAGAGATTTCCAAGAATCGGCAGAAGCGCTGACTACCCATTATTGAGTGGCTGCCCGTCCTTGCCTCGCCTTGCCATGGTCTTCGCGCGCTCTTCACATGCACGAACAACTTTCTTTTTTTCATCAAGTGACATTGACCTCCACGCGCCAATTTCTTTCAGAGTGCGCAAACACCCGATGCACAAGCCGGGTTCCTTATCAACCGTGCACACGCTGATGCAGGGAGAGGCTATAAGCTCCTCCGATGCCAATGACGAATGAGACATGCTATTCAAGTAAGGGTATGTTCAAATCTCAGCAAGCAGAAATCCGCGAACGCCAGTTCCTACAAACAAATATCCGTCAACGCTTGAGTGTGATTGGAATAGCGACCATGTCTGATGAAAAAATACATCTTTCGGCTCTTGGTGCGCGGTCCGGCCTGCCGGCATCGCCCAACGACGCCATCCTAGAGTGCGTGCCCAATCCGCACCAGGAAACCGATTATTTTGTTCGTTTCACGTGCCCGGAATTTACAGCGCTATGCCCGGTTACAGGACAACCCGACTTCGCACACATTGTCATAGATTATGTGCCGGATGAAGCCATCGTCGAGTCCAAGTCCCTAAAGCTTTTTCTTGCATCATTTCGGAATCACGGCGCATTTCACGAGGACTGCACGATTATGATCGGCAAACGCATTCTGGAAGCGGCCGAACCGAAGTGGCTACGCATAGGGGGATACTGGTACCCGCGCGGCGGCATTCCCATAGATGTTTTCTGGCAGACAGGAAAATTGCCCGAGAACATTTGGGCGCCTGAGCAGAACGTCCCCTCTTACCGGGGCCGGGGCTGACGCGCATATTTAACGAGCTGGCTAATCAATTTTCTTGTCTTCAAATTTCAAGGAAATGGAGTTTATGCAATACCGCTGACCCGTGGGCCGCGGACCATCTGGAAAAACGTGCCCAAGGTGACCGCCACAATTTGCACATGTCACCTCGACCCGAACCATTCCGTGGCTGGTATCCCGATACTCATCGATGGCTGATGTGATCGCCGGCTCGAAAAAGCTTGGCCATCCGGATCCGGACTCATACTTCGCGCGCGAGTCAAACAGCGCTTGGCCGCATCCGCTACATTTAAAGACACCCTCTTTCTTAAAATCGTTGTATTCGCCGGAAAAAGGTCTCTCTGTGCCCTTTTCTCTCAAGATAAAGAACTGCTCCGGCGTGAGCTCGGCACGCCATTGTTCATCAGTTTTGTCTATTTTTGCCATTTTTGCTCCTCGCCTAAACGATATCTCGAGCTTGTCGGCTCAAGTGTGCTAGCCAATGTCATGCTCGCTCTCAGTTCCTTAGCCCTCGCGCTCAGCTTAGCCAGCGCCGTATCTTATTCCGCTTCAGATTACTTCCGCAAAGCGGTCCCCGCGAGCTGCAGCGCACCGCTTTTGTTATTTCTAATGGTTGCCGGTCAAATTCCGATTCTAGGCGCATGGTTGATTATTGTCGGCGACTTCCATCTCTCGGAAGCGTATTTGGTTCCCGGTCTTAGTGTTGCCGTCATTGGGTTCGCGGCCAACACTCTTTTTATTCTAGCAGTACGCAGGTCGCCGCTCAGCCTTATGATTCCTATGCTGGGGCTGATCCCGGCCCTAACCACGTTATTTAGCGGCTTGCTGATCGACGAATGGCCAGAAACACATCAAATCGTCGGGATCTCTTTGGTAAGCCTCGGGCTACTTCTTTTGTTTGCACCCGCTGGCTCCGCGTTTTCTTTAGTGGAAATGCTCGCAAACCTTCGAAGGGAACCTGGTGTAAAGCCGATGGCGGGTGTTGTCATCTTGTGGTCCATAGCACCGCCGATCGACAAGGCTTGCGTAGAGCACTCTTCCGTGGGGATGCATGGGCTAATTCAGCTAACACTGATCGCTACGGCCGCGGCCGTTTGGGTTGCATGGCGTGGAGGAGTACATGCCTTCGCCATTCCACGCATGTCAGCACGGCCGATTGTCGGTGCAGTCTTGTCGTCAGGACTTGCATACGCGTTTCAATTGGCTGCCTACCAAACTACTCTGGTTGCTGTTGTAGAACTTATCAAACGCACGGTGGGGATATTGGGGTCTTTGGTACTGGGAAGAACAATGTTTAACGAACCGGCGACACCAGTAAAAATCATGGGAATGATCATAATGGTTGTGGGGTTGCCCCTTGTGATTCTCTCGTAATCGCTTGGCTGTGTTTGTTAGCCCTAGATTAAACCGAGGCGGCTTAACTCCTGCCTCATGTCTTTCGGCATATCGGGGTCAACACTCCCGCCCTTTGCAAGATTAAGGTCGGGCGGCGCGGAACTGTCGGGCAGATAACGCCAACCTTGAAATGGACGCTTTGCGGTGGGACGCACGAGGATATGCCTATCCTCCAACTCAATAATGCAAAGAGACCGGCCTTTTTCGTCTTTGTCTTCTTTCAATGCCAGCAAGGGTTGGCGGACTAGGATGCTGCCACGAATGACCCAGTACATCGACCCACCGTCCATTAATTCGGACTGACGCCGAGGTGTCATGCGGGTCCGGTGCCTCAACGTACCATCTTTGGCACGCAGCGCACGTTGCCGCTTCTGCAAATGCTCAACGTCGTCAATGCCAACCGCCAATTTAAGAAGATGCAATGGCATGGATTAAGGTGCTTTAGTCAGAAAGAAATTTGACGACCACGAGCGTGATGTCATCTCGCTGCACAGCCGCGCCGGAGAACAGCCGAAGCGTTTCAACAATTTTATCGCATATGCTTTCTGCAGGCAAATGCGCAACTTGCCGGACAACCTCCATCAGACCAGCTCTGCCAAATGCTCTTTCTTCCGGGTCGGTCGTCTCCCAAATTCCGTCGGTTCCCAGGATCAAGATGCCGCCTGACGGCCATTTCGGCAGAATACACTCATTGAATTTCCAATCGGGCTGCACTCCAAGGGGAATGTCGTTTACTTCCAATTCTTCAAAATCTTTCGTGATCGGATCATACAAAAGGTTTGGGCCATGTCCGGCGCTAATCCACCGCATTGATTTCGCGTTTGCATCAATTACGAAGTATACAAGTGTGACGAACCGGCCACCGGCTGCGTCCGCCGCCAAGTGATCATTTAGCGCATCGATTACAGAAAGAAGATCCCGACCATCTCCGGCAAAACTGCGAAGCAGCGCCCTGACCGATGTCATCGTCAACGCAGCAACCACGCCGTGACCAGCGACATCTCCGACGACGACGCCTATGCGCTCAACACCATGTCTTTGCCGAAATGGAACGAAATCATAATAGTCTCCACCAACGTCTTCGCTATAAACACATCGGCCGGCGATATCTAAACCTCGAATCTTGGGCGCTGTTTCCGGCAATAGCTTCTGTTGAACTTCACGGGCCAACGCCAGCGACTCCTTTACGGAGATATGACTTCTAAGCTGGGGGATCATGGAATTAAATGCTTTCGCCAAGTCTCCGACTTCATCTCCACTTTTTACGTTGGCCCGGGCATCTAGGTTTCCACCCGCGAGGCCGCGAGCCGTTGTCGCAAGCGCTCTAAGTGGTCCCGTGACAGAGCGGGATGCAACCATGGCCAATACGGCCACCACAGCAATGAGCGTAATCGAAGCAATCCCAGCCAATTGGATTTGATCAGCGATTGCTCCACTGATTGCGAACTGAGCTTGATCCGCGGCGCTTTCAATTTCATCCACGGGAACAATGTAAAGAAGCGCCGCGTTGATCTGCTCAAGCCCACCGTACACCCAAAGCGACGGCCTGCCGCTATGAGGCATCCGCCGCGTACCATCGCGGCCTGCAATCAAATCTTCCGCCACTAAACTGGCGCCTGTCTCGGCATCGCTCAACAACAGCGGCGTCTCCGGTGTCGTGTCCCAAGCCATGCCTGTATCTCGATAGGCGCTAGACGCAACCGCCCTGATAGATGCGGCGCCGGCAGATTGGCCCGCCACATAAGAAGAGCCATCAGTGTCCGCCACCGAAACGATGTATATTTCGGCATCCGTCTCCAAAGGCACGCGGTCATGAATATCCTCAAGAATTTTGAGGATATCGATATCAATGCCCGTAACGCCGACTTGATTGCCCGGACGGGTTTGGACCGGCATGGCCGCGGTTAACAGCAACCTTCGCGTGGCGGCATCTATGAATGGTTGCGTCCAAATTAACTCACCCTCGCGCAGCGCCGATTTGAACCACGGTCTTTCGCTTGGATCATAACCAGCCGGGTATCCTCCATGGCCGGGATAGGTGGAATGAAGACCGGATTTCAAACTTACGTATTGCCAGTAAAATAAACCTGCGCTTGTCGTATTGAGCTCGCGGTAGACTTCGCTGAGCCCTGAAAGCTGCAGCATGACAGGCCTCATCGTCGCCAGGTTACCGCCCTTTGTCAGTAAGAATGCTTGGTGCTCACGAGATACCGGCACAGCTTGGTATGAGCCTTCCGGAGAAGTAATCGCGTAATCCAGAGTCAGCTCCGTGTCCGGCGGCCACGTCCGAGGATCATCGAAATCTTGCGCCATATAAAATTTTGTATTGCGGTCGCGGGAAACTGCCGGCGCTGTCAAAAACCTTCCAGCTTCCGAGGCCTGGAGCCTCAATGCGAATTCAACTTGTCTTTGCTGCGCGGTGAGTAAGTCAGACGCATATGCGATGGACTGATTGAGCTGACCCTCAATCCCTTGAATGACACTATCCCGCCCCCGATCAACGATTGCATCGCCCAGGGCCTGGATCGCTCGTTCGCTACGCCAACTCAACGCGAGCAGTGGAATAATCGCAATCGCTAGTAAAAGCAGGAATAATTTGGATTGAATACGCATACCGCGCCGCGATTTGAACTTCGATCATACTGGGGATTGATAGCGTAGGCGCTATTCACGTGCCAATCTAGAGGCAGGGCCTAATTCAGCGCAGGTAGCTGCTATTCGCCGTCCTTATTGAACATGTCATCAATCAAGAAACCTTGGAACATGTGAATGCCCATGCTTGCACCCACTTCCAAAGCGCGCTGGTTGTCCACCCGGATGAGTACGGGAAGAACGTTGCAATCCAGCATATATTTAATAGCCCGCTCGCGCTCGCGCAGGATTTCCTCTGCGCCGTTGCGCCAGTGAATCTTTGCTATTGTCGCACCAATGTAATCCACATCAACCAAACCAACGGTCTGCGGAAAAATTTGATCAACAGCAATATGCGCGCCTTTGGAATTAATGAGGCCGCGTGCCACCTGAAACTCGTCGAAATTCTCAACGATGTTCGATTGGCGAAACTCAAACACCACTTGCGACAGAATTTCGGTTGGGGTGCGGTCAATGAACTCCTCGAACGCTTCGGTAAACACGCTTTCAACGTTCAAGTTCACGGAGCAGCGTTGGTTTGTTGTGTGCATTTCGTTGAACGCACGCAGAAGAATTTGATCCAACACCAACGTGAATTCGTTAAATAAGCGTCCTGACCCGCGCATTTCAACGTCCACTATGAGCGGCTTCCTCAGCAAATCCATACTGATAAAATACTCGGAGAGAATTCTCTCTGGTGGCTTCCCACTGACATTGAGCATAACGTCTTGCGTGCGTACAAAAGCTTTAATGAACTTTTCGTTCCCAAACTTTTCATATGCCCGCATCACGTTTTTGATGTCCGCTGTCGTTAGCGGACGAAGCTGACGTTCTTGCGCGTCAGCCTCTTCCACGGCCTTTTGAGCAATTTCAGCGTATTTGGCTATGCGGTCGGCGGCGGACCGATAGTTGTTCGTAAGATCGTAGCTTAATACCAAGCGGCTTTGGTCAATCGTGCCGAAGCTTCCAGGATACGCCTTTTCGATCGTCCGGAGCATCTCGACCTTAAGGTCGCGCACCATGCCTATAAGCCCCGTCTCGGTCACCCGAACGAGGATTGCAAAATCACAATTCGATACCTGGTAACATTTGCCTGACCGCTTCACGGCAATTGTCGCCATAGCCAGACTCATCTGTTCAACGAGTTCTTCGCCGCGTTTTGTTTCTGGGAGTGCGCTCGCGACACTTATGACGACGAGATTGGTGCCGGCCTCAGGCGCCTGCCGCCACTTGCCCATCGCTTCAACAAGCGCTCTCAAAAGTTCGGGCTTTGGCGGCGACGCCTCCCCTCCTCCGAAATCAGCCCTGGCGGTATCTGACATCTCAAAAACTGTCCTGTCCGGAGGCTTCGGCCACGCGACCGCGGACGGCATCCCCATCGGTGCCGCACCATCCCCGCTGTTACGCGATTAAAGCTATCTTGTCACCTTCCCAAGGTCAAATAACTGTATGAAATGATTGAATTTCTGGGTCTTCGGAGTCCTTTTGGGGGCAAATTCACCACCTTTAAGGGGCGGCCCCGGCGGCGCACGTATCGGTAATTGTGAGAAAGTAGTTTATTAACTAGGGCGCGAATTTCCAGATATTAGTTATAACGGTCAGCGCCATAACTCGAATTGCGGATTAGACTGGGCTTTACGCGCCACCATTGCCTACTGGAATTTAGCCCGGTAGCAGTGATGAGGCAGGCCCCTGAGTTTGAAGACATTGGAGTTAATTATGACGTTGGATGATCTGGTGTCAGAGATGAAAGCTCAGGCGGAAAAACTTAAAGAGCTTAACCACTCAGTGTTGTTCGATCTGGGCGATGATGGAAAAATCATGTTGGATGCGACGGGTGACGAAGTCGTCATAACTCCAAGTCCAGCGGATGAAGATGCGGAGACGACCTTAGTTCTTTCATCGGAAAACATGCAGAAACTTATGCAAGGTGAGCTGAATCCTATGGTGGCATTCACCATGGGAAAATTGAAAGTCTTCGGCTCCAAAGGAATCGCGCTGAAACTTTCAAGCTTACTGGATTCATAATTTCCAAGACCGACGACGACCGTCAACGATTGGTGATTTGTAGGGACTAAGATGGCTGCCGAAGTCGCGATGGGCCCAGACTTTCCTTGGCTGAGGAATTACCCGGATTTTGCGCCATGGGACACGCCGTTGCCGTCTGCGGCCATATACACCCTGCTGGATGATGCAGTTCGAAAATACAAATCAAAGAACTGTATGGAATTCCTGGGCCGGCACTGGACCTATGCCGAAACAGGGGAATTGGTAGCGAAAGCCGCCAAGGGGTTCCAGAACTTAGGGGTTAAAAAAGGCACGCGTATTGGCCTGCAACTCCCCAACGCGCCCTACTATATCGCCGCGTTCTTCGGCGCGACCAAGGCCGGCGCCACGATCGTCAATATGAATCCCCTGTACACGACCCGCGAATTGGAGGTCATGGTCAAAGACGCCGGAATCGACGTACTGGTGACCATGGACCTGACGGCCATGTACCCAAAGGCCAGAGAGCTACTGGAAAAAACGCAAATCAAAACGTTAATTGTTTGCTCCATGTCAAAAGCGTTGCCGCTGGGCACATCGATTCTCTTTAATCTGTTCAAACGATCAACGGTAGCCGATATCGAAGACGACGATCGTCAAATATGGTGGGACGACCTTATCGACAATTCCGCCGATTTTAATCCTGTCGAAATCGACCCCCACCGAGACATCGCCGTCCTGCAATACACCGGCGGCACGACTGGGCTCCCCAAAGGCGCAATGCTGACTCATGCCAACCTAACCGCAAATGCGCGGCAGGTTGCATGTTGGAATAGCGATCCTATTTACGGGTCCGAACGGTTTTTGGCCGCGCTTCCCTTTTTTCATGTCTTCGCGATGACGGTTGTAATGCTTTGCGGAATGGAATACGGCGCCGAAATTATCATGATGCCGCGCTTCGATCTAAAAGATTGCCTGAAAACAATTGACCGCAAGAAGCCAACATTGTTTCCGGCTGTCCCGACTATATTTACGGCCATAAACAATTCCCCGGACGTAGAGAGCTACGACCTCACCTCTCTCAAACTTTGTATTTCGGGCGGTGCGGCGCTGCCTACGGAAGTCAAACGGGCATTCGAAGCACGAACCGGATGCGTGGTCGTAGAGGGGTATGGGTTGAGCGAAACATCACCGGTGGTGTGTACCAACCCCACTGAGGGTGAAAACAAATCCGGCTCTGTCGGACTACCCATGCCCGGTACCATTGTTGAGATCAGGTCGTTGGAAGACGACCGCGTTCTCAGCATCGGCGAGAAAGGCGAAATCTGCGTGCGCGGCCCTCAGGTCATGAGTGGATATTGGAACCGCGAACAGGAAACAGCCGACGCGATGAAAGACGGCGCATTTCATACGGGCGATGTGGGTTACATGGATGACGAGGGATATGTTTTTATCGTCGATCGCATCAAGGACATGATCAACGCCTCGGGGTACAAGATTTACCCGCGCGTGGTCGAAGAAGCGATACACCTACACCCTTCTGTTGAAGAGGTTGTGGTGATCGGCGTGGACCATCCCTACCGCGGCCAAGCACCCAAAGCGTTCATCAAGCCAAAAGCAGGGGAAACCATATCGGAAGACGAGATCAAAGCCTTCCTAAAGGACAAAATCTCGGCCATTGAACAGCCTAAATATTACGAATTTCGGGATGAGCTTCCCAAAACCCTCATCGGGAAACTGTCTAAAAAAGAACTCAAAGAAGAACACGCAGCATCGAATAATGCGTCATAACATCTGATCGAGATACGGCAAGAAGGGACCGCACACATGACCAACGTCGTAATCGCTGGCTACAATCGCTCCGCCTTCACTCTGGCCAACAAAGGCGCACTGAAAAAAACGCGGCCGGACGATATGGTTGCCACGGTGGTGAAAGGGCTTTTGGAAAAGTCGAAAGTTAAGCCTGAAGACATCGAAGACCTGATTATGGGTTGCGCATTTCCCGAAGCCGAGCAGGGTCTCAATGTGGGGCGCAATGTCGTTTTCCTCGCCGGCTTACCGAACAGCACGGCAGGACAAACTGTAAACAGATTTTGCGGCTCCTCCATGCAATCCATTCACATGGCCGCTGGCGCCATCAAGATGGGGGCGGGAGAGGTCTTCGTCTGCGCAGGCATCGAGAGCATGAGCCGCATTCCTATGGCCGGATTCAACCCCATGCCCAACCCTGAGCTCGTCAACGCAGGGCACCACGCTTACATCTCAATGGGCGAGACGGCGGAGAACTTGGCGGAAAAATACCAGATTCCCCGAGACAAACAGGAAGCATTCGCTGTTGAAAGTCACAAACGCGCGGCCAAGGCCCAGTCCGACGGCAAGTTCAAAGACGAGATCATTCCGGTCAAGGGCGAAGGCGGTATGGTCGATGCGGACGGCTGTATCCGCCCAGACACGACGGCCGAAGGATTGGCGGGACTGAAGCCCGCGTTCAAGGAAACGGGAACCGTAACCGCTGGCACGTCTTCACCGTTGACCGACGGCGCCTCCGCGGTCTTGGTCTGCTCGGAAGACTATGCCTCGAAAAACGGCCTATCCCCCTTGGCGCGCATCGTCTCCATTGCCGTATCCGGCTGCGCACCAGAAATCATGGGTATTGGCCCGGTCGAAGCAACGTCGAAGGCACTGGCGCGCGCGGGTCTGAAACTCGACAAGATAGACATCATAGAACTCAACGAAGCCTTCGCAGCTCAAAGTCTTTCCGTCGTTCAGGATCTTGGCATTGATCTTTCCAAAACCAACATTGACGGCGGCGCGATTGCCATCGGCCACCCACTGGGGGCATCGGGTGCGCGTATCACAGGCAAGGCAGCTTCATTGCTGAAGCGCGAGAAAAAGAAATACGGTCTTGCCACCATGTGTATCGGCGGCGGCCAGGGCGTCGCGACGATTTTAGAAGCCCTTTAGGGAGGCGCGGTCATGGCCGAGATAAAGAAAGCGGCAGTGATCGGTGCCGGCGTCATGGGCGCCGGCATCGCCGCGCACATCACCAACGCAGGAATTCCCGTTGTCCTTTTGGACATTGTTCCCAAAGAAGGCAGCAACAGAAATGCGGTCGCCGAAGGCGCGGTCGCAAAAATGCTCAAGACCGAGCCAGCGCCATTCATGTCGCCGCGCAACGCCGCGATGATCACAACCGGGAACATCGAGGACAACCTCGATCTTCTCGCCGATTGCGATTGGATTGTCGAAGCCATCATCGAGCGCCTCGACATAAAGCAAGACTTGTACAAAAAAATCGAACCCAAACGGAAAAAGGGGTCTATCGTTTCTTCAAATACTTCGACTATTCCGCTCAAGGAACTGACCAGCGGTATGCCAAAGGACATGGTTCCCGATTTCCTGATCACCCACTTCTTCAATCCGCCGCGTTACATGCGTTTACTCGAAATTGTCGGTGGAGAGAAAACACGAAAGGACGCGGTTGATACCATCCGCGTTTTCGGCGACGTTAATCTCGGTAAAGGCGTCGTGCTGTGCAAAGATACCCCCGGCTTTATCGCCAACCGCATTGGCACCTATTGGATGCAAACCTGCGTCGTCGAGGCCCTCAACTTGGATCTCACGGTGGAGGAAGCAGATGCAGTGGCAAGCCGCCCATTCGGCATCCCGAAGACCGGCATCTTCGGCCTGATCGATTTGGTGGGCTTGGACCTTATGCCGCATATCGCCAAATCCATGCTGTCACTGCTGCCCAAAACCGATGATTACGCCCGCATTGCCGGCGAGCCGGAGACGTTCAAGACAATGATCAAGAACGGCTGGATTGGGCGCAAAGGGCCCTCCGGTTTCTATCGGCTTAAAAAAGAAGGCGGCAAACGCATCAAGGAAAGCATCGATCTAAAAACCGCCGAATATGGACCCAGCGTGAAAGCGCAATTGGACAGCCTGGGCGTCGCCAAAAAGGGTGGCCTCAAAGCCGTTGTGGAACACGAAGACAAAGGCGGCCAATACGCCTGGAAAATCGCGAGTCAGGGCCTGACCTACACGGCTGGCCTCGTGCCCGAAATCGCCGACACCATCTTCGATGTCGATGAAGCCATGAAAGACGGCTACGGCTGGGGATTGGGACCCTTCGAGATCATCGACACTCTGGGGGCCAAATGGTTTGCCGACA
This sequence comes from uncultured Rhodobacterales bacterium, assembly GCA_964475755.1. GTDB lineage: Bacteria > Pseudomonadota > Alphaproteobacteria > Rhodospirillales > Rhodospirillaceae > UBA11612. The sequence goes on along the minus strand of CAYYXR010000020.1, from coordinate 11,047 downwards.
AACTCACTGCCGAAAAAATAGAAGTGCCGCCGTTACTGAAACTGGCCGCAGAAAAAGGCAGCTTCTATCGAACCGAAGGCGGCAAGCTTCAGTACCTTACCACTAAGGGCGAATACACGGACGTTGTTCGCCCGGACGGCGTTTTGAAGCTCTCCGACATCAAACGGGGCGCGAAACCCATTATCAAAAACCCGTCCGCAAAGGTCTGGGACATTGGCGACGGCGTTCTGTGTTTTGAGTTCACCTCGCGCGCCAACAGTCTCGACCCCATGACCATGGCCGCCTACAAGGACGTCCTCAAGCTGTTCAAGAACGACAAGGAAAAGAAATGGAAAGCCCTCGTCATCCATAATGAAGGCCCGAATTTCTCAGTGGGCGCCAATGTCGGCTTGATGCTGTTCGCTGCCAACATTGCCGTCTGGGGCGAGCTTGAAAGCCAAGTGGAAGACGGACAGAAAACATATCTCGCCCTCAAGCAAGCCCCCTTTCCTGTTGTTGCCGCGCCACTCGGTATGGCCCTTGGCGGCGGTTGCGAAATTCTGCTGCATTCCGATACAATCCAGGCCCACGCCGAAACCTACACGGGACTTGTCGAAGTCGGCGTCGGTGTGATCCCCGGCTGGGGCGGCTGCAAGGAGATGCTGCTGCGGTTCAAGAACAACCCGAAATTGCCCCGCGGCCCCATGCCGGCGGTCGCCAAAACCTTTGAGCTGATCGGCACGGCGCAGGTGTCGCGTTCCGCAGCGTCAGCAAAAGAAATGGGAATCCTCCGGCGCGAGGACGGCATCACCATGAACCGAGACCGTTTGCTGGCCGACGCGAAAGCCAAGGCCCTCAAACTTGCCGAGAATTATACGCCGCCGGAAGACGCCGAAATTTCTTTGCCGGGCCCGGGCGGGGCAGCGGGGCTGAAACTCGCCCTCGATGCACTTGTCTTGCAAGGCAAGGCAACGCCGCACGATAAAGTCGTCGCCACCGCCCTTGCTAGCGTGCTCAGCGGCGGCGAGACCGATCACACAGAAACGATTACCGAGAAAAACCTGCTGAAGCTGGAACGCAATGTGTTCATGGAACTGGCGCGCAATCCAGCTTCGCTCGCGCGCATGGAACACATGCTCGATACCGGCAAACCGCTTCGGAATTAGTAAGGAGAACCGCCATGGCCACATACACGGCACCCCTCCGCGATATGAAATTCGTTTATCACGAACTCTTCGACGGCGATGGACTGCAAAACCTTCCCGGATACGAGGATTTCTCGCCCGACGTTGTCGATGCGGTGCTGGAAGAAGCGGGCAAGCTTGCCGCGGAAGTGCTCTTTCCAATCAACCGCTCGGGCGACGAGGAAGGATGTGTATTCGAGAACGGCGTCGTACGTACGCCGACCGGGTTCAAGGACGCATACGATCAATTTACCGCGGGCGGCTGGACAGGCCTTGGCGCAGACCCTGATTACGGCGGCCAGGGCGCACCGAAAGCCCTTAATATGCTGGTCGAGGAAATGATTTGCTCAGCCAACATGTCCTTTGGCATGTACCCGGGCCTCACTCACGGCGCCTTCAACGCGCTAACCCTCTACGGCACCGACGAACAGAAACAGCTCTATCTTCCCAAATTCACCGAGGGCACCTGGAGCGGAACCATGTGCCTCACCGAACCTCATTGCGGCACGGACTTGGGTTTGATCCGCACCAAAGCCGACCCGCAGGACGACGGAAGCTACAAGATCACCGGCACCAAGATCTTCATTTCCGCCGGCGAACATGATCTGACGGAAAATATCGTCCACCTTGTACTGGCCAAGCTTCCCGACGCCCCGCCGGGCGTGAAGGGCATCAGCCTGTTCATCGTGCCCAAGTTCTTACCCAAACCCGACGGGAGTGTCGGCCCGCGCAACGGCGTGGCCTGCGGTTCCATCGAGCACAAGATGGGCATCAAAGCGTCCAGCACATGCGTCATGAACTTCGATGAAGCGCAAGGTTGGCTTGTCGGCGAAAAACACAAAGGCATGCGCGCCATGTTCGCCATGATGAACACGGCGCGCCTCGGCGTTGGCGTGCAAGGCTTGGGGCTTTCCGAGGCGGCCTATCAAGGCGCCCTCGCCTACGCCCGCGAACGTCTGCAGGGCCGTGGGCTTAAAGGCGCCGCTCAGCCAGACAAACCGGCGGACCCGCTCCTGGTCCATCCGGACGTACGTAAAAACCTCCTGACCATCAAGGCCCTAACCGAGGGTATGCGCGCGCTGGTGATGTGGGTGGCTATGGCACAGGACAAAGCCGATAAAGCCACTGATGAAAGCGAAAAACAAAAGAACGATGACCTCGTTCAGCTACTCACTCCAGTGATCAAAGCATTCGGCACGGACACCGGTTTCGAGAATGCAAACCTCGGCGTGCAGATTTACGGCGGACATGGCTACATCCGCGAGCACGGCATGGAACAATACGTGCGCGATGCCCGCATTACCCAAATCTACGAAGGCACCAACGGCATCCAGGCGCTGGATTTCGTTGGCCGCAAAATGAGCGCCCACTATGGCCGCTACCTGCGTGCGTTCTTCCATCCGGTGCAGACGTTCATCGAAGAAAACGCATCCGACCCGGCCATGGAAGAAACTGTACTGGCCCTCGCAAAAGCGTTCGGACGTTTACAGCAGGCCGTTGGCGCGATGGCTCAGAAAGGGCTGTCCAATCCTAACGAAGCCGGCGCCGCGTCCACAGATCTTCTTAAAATGATGAGCTATGTGGCTGTGGGTTTCATGTGGGCCCGCATGACCAAACTGGCTCTATCGAAAACCGATGATCCGACCGGGTTTTACAAGGGCAAGATTGCCACGGCGCGTTTCTACATGAGCAAATTGTTGCCTCAGACAGGTGCGCTACTGTCTTCAATCTTGGCGGGCGGCTCAAGCATCATGGACGTTGACGACGAACTCTTCGGCGCGGCCGTCGCTGCTTAGCCACCGTTTGGCGCTGGACTAACCCATGACAATGATTTTCCGCGTGCTGTGGATGTACATCTACGCACGCATTGGCCCGCGCTGCGCGATGACCGAAGAGACCACGCTACACTACCGGTGTTGGTTCACGGATCTCGACATTAATTGGCATATGACCAACACGCGCTATGCCAGCTTCATGGACTTGGGGCGTATGGATATGCTTTTTCGCAGCGGGGCTTGGCAACGCGTTCTGACCGCCGGCCTATATCCGGTATTGGGCTCATCGACCGTCCGCTTTCGCCGCTCGATCCAACCGCTGCAAAAATTCCATTTAACGACCCGCATCATCTCCTGGGACGACAAGTGGCTGTACTACCGTCACACCATGGTCGCAAACGGCGAAACGGCTGCCGTCGCCATCGTCAAAAAAACGTTTCTCGACAAAAATGGCCGCGTACCGATGGAGAAAATACTCGAACTCCTGGAATACGATGCCCCCAAGCCTTCGCCAAGCGCGCTGATCGACAAAAAGAACGAACTGGACATACTGTTGAAAGCGTAGCGCTCGCGCGCATTTTTCAATACAACGGCAACAGACAGCGAAAACTGGGGCGAACGGTGTGATTGCAATTGAAAAAAATATCATGGTGGCTTCCCACCGACGGTCGGGCACGCACCTGACGATCGATTCTCTTATCAACAATCTAGTCGGTGCCGGACCTTCTTTCGTGACGCTTGAAACGTTATTGCCCCAACACAAAGAGCACCTAACTCTGGAAGAATTCGAATCAAAGCGGACCGCAAACACAACCCCCATCATTAAAACGCATACCCTGCCTGATATGGAAGAACTAAGCGGTGACGAGCAAGCGCGCGCTTATGCAATAGCGCTTCGCGAAAATAGCCGAGTTATATATGTGCTGCGCGATGGCCGCGACGTCATGGTGTCTTTTTTCGAATTTCGCAGGCGTCACACCGCTGCTTTTAGGTCCGTAACCTTTGATACGTTTCTTAGGCAATCCTACAGGAATGATCTTACGCCACCGGCCTGCTGGGCCCACCATGTAAACGCTTGGGCCAATACGGACAATGTACTCATCGTGACATACGAAAATTATCACAACGCGTTTGAATCCACGCTTTCAAAACTCTCTAAACATGTCGGGCTGCCCGTCAAAAATGAAACCATTGATATGGTCATCTCAAGGAATGCCGATGCAGAAAAGGCGTCGAGTTCCGTGCTCTTTCGCCGCGGCCTCGTGGGCGACTACATAAATTATTTCAGTAAGGAGGATCTGGACTTCTTTGAGAGCGAAGCGGCCGCGGGAATAGAATTATTCGATGTGCACAATGCGAGTTAAGAAGATACACAGCGAATACCGCTAAGCCGCCAAATCTTGGCCCTCAATCGCCCGATCAAGCAGATCGATGCTCTCCTGCACACCATACAGCGCAATGAACGATCCCATGCGCGGGCCTTGGTCCTGCCCAAGCAACACCTGGTAAAGCGCCTTGAACCAATCACGTAACGATTTGAACGTTTCTTCGTGCGACTTGCCCACTTCGTACACGAGTGTTTGCAAGCTTTCCGGGGTCGGCTCACCCTCAAACGACTTCAGTCCGTCGCGTAGTTGCGTGAACGCCGGCAATTCCGCGTCCGACATCTTGCGGTAGACTTTCGTTGGCTTCACGAAATCCTGATAGTACGCGACCGCGTGTTTCACCAAGCTATTGAGCAACGGCGCGCTTTCAGGTGTCGCGCCCGGCACAAACCGGGAAATGTAGTGCCAAAGCACGCCAGGCTCTTCCGCATGGCACACGCCAGCCAGATTCAAAAGCATGCCGAAACTCACCCGCAACGTATCCTGCGGCGGATGCCCCCCGTGAATATGCCATACCGGATTATTGAGCTTCTTGTCGTCTTCTTCCCCGGGAAATTTCTCGAGGTGGTCGAGATACTCGTCCACGGCCTTGGGAATAACGTCGAAGTACAATCGCTTTGCCGTCTTGGGCTTTTGGTACATGAATAACGCAAGGCTTTCGGACGGTGCGTACTTAAGCCACTCGTCCACCGTTAAGCCGTTGCCTTTGGACTTGGAGATCTTCTGTCCGCCGTCATCCAGGAAAAGTTCATATGTTAAGTTGGTCGGCGGTGTCCCGCCGAGAATGCGGCATATCCGGCCCGACAACTTCACCGAATCAATCAGGTCTTTTCCGGACATCTCATAATCAACGCCCAAGGCATACCAGCGCATCGCCCAATCGCACTTCCACTGGAGCTTGCAATGTCCGCCGGTAACGGGGACCTCGACATTTTTCCCGGCTTCGTCCTTGTAAACGATGCGGCCCGCAGCCACGTCCCGATCAAGAATGGGCACCTGCAGAACAACGCCTGTCTTTTCACATACGGGCAGAAACGGCGAATACGTCGCACGGCGCTCGGGGCCGAGTGTCGGCAATATCACGTCTATGACGTCATCGTATTTTTCCAGCACACGCATCAATGCGGTGTCGAATTCACCCGACGCATAACATTCCGTCGCGCTCTTAAATTCGTATTCAAACGCAAAAGAATCCAAAAACTTTCTGAGCCGTGCGTTGTTGTGGTGGCCAAAGCTCTCGTGCGTTCCGAACGGGTCCGGAATGCGCGTCAACGGTTTTCCCAGATGAGGACGCACGATTTCGGGGCTCGGAATATTGTCGGGAACCTTCCGCAAGCCGTCCATGTCGTCGGAAAACGCAAACAGGCGCGTCTTTACGCCTGGCACCAAGGTTTCAAATGCCTTGCGGACCATCGTCGTCCGCACCACTTCCCCAAAGGTCCCGATATGCGGCAACCCAGACGGGCCGTACCCCGTTTCAAAGAGCACATAGCCTTTTTCCGGTGGCTTTTCTTTTAACCGCTCGTCCCAAAGGGCGCGGGCCTCAACAAAGGGCCAGGCGTTGCAATGGCGGGCATATGCGGCAATGTCGGTCATGAAACAATCATACGGCGAATTTCAGGAAGGCGGGACCCTATTGGTCCCTGCAAAGGAAATCAATATTTCCGGGAGCGCCCCGAGGGTGATTTGCACATTCCCTCGTCCGGGGGTACAGCTTTGCATTCCATGTTCATTCCGCCCCGTACCTAATGCCATCCCCACTCCGCCGCATATTGATTCCCGAGGTTCCAGTGCTGGCCGCAGACTGGACGTCGGCGGCCGTTCTCACCCCTTCAGGCGAGATTTCGGTCAAAAGCGCGGACGCTGCGGCCCAGCATATGGTTTCCGCAAGGCCCGTCCTTTGCCACACCCCGGCGGTCGCTGCACACCTGAAGACGGACCGCTTTGCCGCTCACGACATTCTTGAACTCTACGCCTTTGTGTATCCCGCCTCATTTTGCTTGCCGACCCCGACCGGCATTGCGAACGCTCTAAACATCGCCGCGCCGATACATCTGGAAGACGAACCGTTGGCGCTGGCCGAAGCGGTGAAATCCCTGCTCACGGCCCTAGTGCGTATTCCCGATATCGAGGCAAAGATGCTCGCCGGCATTGCGGGGGCGATGGCGCGCGGAGGCTGGACTTGGGGTGCGAGCGTTCTTGCCGCACTCGGGGGCGACCCAAACGAAACAAGGGGCTACGGACCGGCAGCCGGCCTTCGCGTTTGGATGAACTTGCCGGAATGGGAGGACCGCCCACCGCCTCCGCCGCCGGGCAATCACGTGATTCCGCCTGAAGAAAGCGAAGCACGGTTGGCGGAACTTTTGGGTGGAGATGCCGAAACGCGCGTTGCACAACGCACCTATGCTCGCAATATCACCGCCGCGTTTCAGCCACGACAGGACCCCGAACAACCACTGCTCGCCCTCGTCGAGGCCGGTACGGGAATTGGCAAGACATTGGGTTATGTAGCGCCAGCGAGTTTGTGGGCTCAACGCAATGAGGGTGCGGTGTGGCTTGCAACATTTACACGCAACCTACAGCGCCAATTGGATCAGGAGCTGGACCGGCTTTATCCCGACCCGGACAAAAAGCGTCGCAAGGTCGTCATTCGCAAAGGCCGTGAAAACTACCTATGTCTTTTGAATTACGAGGAGGCTCTCAACCACCTTCAGGTCCAGCCCCATGATGCCGTCGCCCTCGGACTTATCTCCCGCTGGGCCGGAACGACACGCGGCGGAGATATGATCGGGGGCGATTTACCCGGTTGGTTGCCGGAGATATTGGGTCGCGAGCGAACACTTGGACTAGCGGACCGGCGCGGTGAATGCATTTACGCCGCGTGCTCTCACTACCAAAAATGCTTCATCGAGCGCACCGTTCGGCGTGCCCGCCACGCAGAGATCATCGTGGCCAACCACGCCTTGGTGATGGCCCAGGCCGCATTAGGCGGGCTGGATGATGCAGTGCGGCCGACGCGCTACGTCTTCGACGAAGGCCATCACATCTTCGCGGCGGCAGACTCCGCTTTTTCCGCCCATCTGAGCGGATTGGAAACCGCTGACTTGCGCCGCTGGCTGTTGGGCGCGGAAGGATCTGGCACGCGCAGCCGCGCACGCGGGTTGAAACGCCGCGCCGAAGACTTGATGGCCGAAGGAAACGGCGCGGCAGGCGGCTTGTCTGCGGCACTGGAAGAGGTCTTGGCAGCCGCGCACGCGCTACCGGCGACAGGTTGGCGAAATCGCATCAAAGACGGGGAAACGCGCGGACCCTCTGAGGCATTCCTGACGTTGGTTCGCCAGCAAGTATTCGCACGGACAGACCCTAGCTCTCCCTATTCGCTGGAGACGGAAACACACCCCCCCATAGACGGCCTGTTAACAGCTGCAGCAAACCTTGAGGGGGCGCTCGCACAGCTCGAAAACCCATTGCGCCAACTCATATCTGGATTTGCGCGCAAACTGGATGACGAGTCGTCTGAACTCGATAGCAACACACGCGCGCGCATCGAAGCCCTTATGCGAACAATCGAGCGCCGCGGCGTTCTGCCTGTCGCCGCTTGGCGCGCCATGCTCAAAGCTTTGAAGGACAGCACCCCGCCGGAATTCGTCGATTGGTTTACCGTTGAGCGCACCGACGGTTACGACCTGGACGTCGGTCTCTACCGCCACTGGGTTGATCCTACACTGCCCTTTGCGCGTGCCCTCGCCGATCACACACACGGCTTAGCGATAACATCCGCGACGCTCTTGAACGGGGATTCCGATGAAGACGCCGATTGGGCGAATGCCGATCAGCGGGTCGGCGCAAGCCACCTCGCACCGCCCGTGGCCCGCGCATCATTAGCCTCGCCATTTGATTATGCCAAATCCACCTGCGTCATTGTGATTACGGATGTGCGTAAGGACGATTTGACCCAAGTCGCGGCGGCCTACCGCGAGCTCTTTCTCGCCTCTCATGGGGGCGCGCTGGGGCTGTTCACCGCTATTAGCCGCCTGCGCGAAGTACACAGACAAATTGCCGCACCGCTGGAACAATCCTCAATGCATCTTTACGCCCAACATGTGGACGCCATGGACATCTCCACCTTGGTGGACATTTTCCGCGCGGAAGAAGACGCCTGCCTGCTGGGTACAGACGCCTTACGCGAGGGCGTCGATGTGCCGGGCCGCTCGTTGCGCTTGGTTGTGTTCGACCGCGTGCCTTGGCCACGCCCGGACATCCTCCACAAAGCCCGCAGAGTGGCTTTTGGTAAACGGACCTACGATGATGCCATTACGCGGCTTCGCCTTAAGCAGGCCTTCGGCCGCCTTATTCGTCGCCAAACAGACCGGGGCGTCTTCGTACTTTTGGATTCGATGATGCCGTCACGCTTAAAAGGCGCATTTCCGAAAGGTACACCGTTTTACCGGCTCGGCCTGAAGGATGCGGTGGAAAAGGTGCGTGAGTTTTTGCCGCGGCAGCCCAGTTAACTCTTCGGCATGAGCTTCATAACGCCACCCATGTCGTAGGCCCCGCCTTTCTCAAGCGCGCTTCTGTAGGACGGCAACGCGCGGATGCGCTCGAGAAATTCTTTGATGTTGGAATAGTCGTCCAAAATGCCAAGGGAGCCGCTCATTTCCAACGGAAAACTCATCATCATGTCGGCTGCACTCAATTCATCGCCGAGAAAATAAGGCGCTTTTTCCAGCTCCTCTTCGATCACATCGAAGTGCAGCTTCAGCTGCGATTGAACGCGGTCCTTCATGGGCGCCATCGCTTCACCAAACCGTACAGCGTAAAACGCCAATAAGATCGGCGTCATGATCGAACCTTCGGCGTAGTGCATCCAATACAGGTACCGTGGCCGTTCGGGTGCGTCGACTTTTGGCGCAAGTTTTCCAGGTCCGTATTTGTCCGCAAGATATTCGACGATCGCGCCTGATTCCGGCAGCACCATTTCGCCGTCGCAGATTACAGGTGACTTGCCGAGAGGATGCACTTTTTTCAGGTTCTCAGGTGCAAGCATCGTTTGGGAGTCACGTTGGTACGGCACGATCTTGTAGGGAACGTTAAGCTCTTCGAGCAGCCAGAGTATGCGCTGTGATCTGGAATTGTTGAGATGATGAACTTCGATCATGAGCCCTCTCCCTGAATCGCACCGAAATCTATCACGATTGGGCTTTCGCCCACCGGAGCCGCGTGCCGTTGCAATGTGACGAGTTCACCGGCGTCAACGCAGCTCCCAATGACTTCTGAAGGCAATTTCAAGTCCGCAAGCTCCTTGCGCGGGACACGCACCGGTGTCACCGGACGGGTCATGCCCCAGTTCGCTTCGCGCTCGCTGTCGAAAAATAGAAGGGTCCAGTAGCCAGGAAGATGATTCCAATGCAGCTCGGCGAAGTGCTCGTATTCAAACCCTGTCACATCCGCCAATTGCTCTTCGCTAATTCCGTTTTGTAGTGCGCACACCGTTTTCCAGTTCCACTCGGTCAGAGGCGCGAGATCAAGCGTATCGGTCCCGGCCATCAGCGCGTAACGCAGGTTTCTCTGGAACGCCAATTCCTTTTTTGACTCCGGCCCGCCTGTCCGTGTGTACATAAAATACAGCGTGCCTGGTGCCAGCGTGAAGATCAGCAAAAGCGCAATGACTTTCAAAAAGGAGGGTGATGGCGCGGCGGACATGATTTTCGATCATCCAACAGTTCAAAAACAAAGGGCCGCACCTTACGGCGCGGCCCTTTCTAATAGCATATCTGGCCGGATGTGGCTTAGAAGCCCATACCGCCCATATCGCCCATGCCGCCGCCCGGAGGCATGGCCGGACCGTCATCCTTCTTCGGGATTTCGGCCACCATGGCTTCGGTGGTGATCAGCAGGCCAGCCACGGACGCGGCATCCTGCAGGGCCACGCGCACGACCTTGGTCGGGTCGATAATACCGGCCTTCACCAGATCGACGTATTTTTCGCTCTGGGCGTCGTAGCCGAAATTGGCGTCCTTGGACTCAAGGATTTTGCCGGCCACGACCGCACCGTCTTCACCGGCGTTCTCGGCGATTTGGCGAACCGGTTGAGACAGCGCGCGGCGAACAATATCGATGCCCACCTTTTGATCGTCGTTGCTGGTACGCAGACCGGTAAGGGCACTCGCCGCACGCAACAGCGCAACACCGCCGCCCGCAACGATACCTTCTTCCACCGCAGCGCGGGTGGCATGAAGGGCATCGTCAACGCGGTCTTTCTTTTCTTTCACTTCGACTTCCGTCGCACCGCCGACGTGGATCACAGCAACACCGCCAGCCAGCTTGGCCAGACGCTCTTGCAGCTTTTCCTTGTCGTAGTCGGAAGACGTTTCTTCGGACTGCTTGCGGATTTGATCACAGCGAGCCTTGATTTCCGTCTTCTTGCCGGCGCCATCAACGATAGTGGTGTTTTCCTTGTCAATGTTGACGTGCTTGGCTTGCCCGAGCATGTCCAAGGTGACGCTTTCCAGCTTGATCCCGATGTCCTCAGAAATCACCTGTCCGGACGTCAGCACCGCGATATCTTCAAGCATCGCTTTGCGGCGATCACCGAAGCCCGGCGCCTTCACGGCAGCAACCTTCAGGCCGCCGCGCAGCTTGTTGACTACCAGGGTGGCCAGCGCTTCACCTTCGATATCCTCGGCAATGATAAGCAGCGGACGCGAAGCTTGCACCACGGCTT
>CAYYXR010000019.1:0-50905 GCA_964475755.1 uncultured Rhodobacterales bacterium | reverse complement strand
TCCTCCTTGGAAAAACCATACCTCAGGATGGACCACTTCAAAGGGGGCGCCTCACGCTTCTGCAAAAATACATTGATATGGCCGACGCCGATCCGTGAGACCGGCGTGATCCCCGCTTAGTTTTCCGATGCGGGCTGCGCGGGCGCGTTGATCAACTGCCAGAACTTCTGCCGCAAGCTTGCGCCCGCCGGGCTCGGCACTTTTTCAAGCACCGCGTTCTCGAGACTGTCGAACGCCGGGCTCATCGCCGGATTGTTTTTGATCTCGGGCTTTACGTACAAATTGGCGTCGGTCACGGCGCTTGAAAATCCAGTGGCGTTGGTGATGCGCGCAGCCACTTCCGGGCGCAGCAAATAAGAAATAAATGCGCCGGCGCGCTCGGTGCGCGCCGCCGTGGGCAGCGCGGCCACCGCATGCCACACCACCGTGCTTTCCTTTGGAATCACATAGGCGATGTCCCGGGCCGCGCCCGACTCACGGCTTTTCAACGCGGCCTGATAAGCGTCCCCGGACGCCGTCATGCCCATGCAGATCTGGCCGCCGCTCAGGCCATCGACGATATCGCTCGTCGAGAACTTACGAATCGACGAGCGCACGCCTTCCCACAGCTGCGCGGCGGCATCTGTGTCTTCGACTTCGGGTGAATCATGCGGAAGGCCCAAATATGAAAGCGCGACGGCAAACACGCCGCCCGGTGCATCGACCACCTGTACGCCGCAGTCCGCGAACTTGCCCGCCATCAGAGGATCAAACAGGAAGGACCAGGAATCGATTTCGATATCCGCGTCCAACCGCTGCGCGGCCTGCATGCGATCAAAGCTCAGCCCGAGCGTTCCCCACAGCAACGGGACGGTATACGTCAGATCGCTGTCGTAATTCCTGACGCTATCTACAACAGCGGGGTTGAGACCTCCGGTGCCTTGGATGCTGCTGTCCGGCAATGGCTGGAGAACGCCGCGCTCGATCATGGCGGGCATGCCCATGCCCGAGGCAATCACGACGTCGTAATTAAAGCTTCCGCTATCCAGCCTCGACGTTAAATCCTGAAATGTATTGTAGCGCTCGGCGACGACCGTCAATCCGCTCTCCGATTCAAATTCGGAAAGGGCATCAGGCCCCAGCACGTTTCGCCAAAGCAGAACACGCAGCTGCGTGTCGGGCGGTTCCGGCGCCGACGCCTCGGACACAGCCGCCTCTTGCTCGGCCAGCGGCGGCGGGGGTTGGAAATTCGAAGGGTCGGGTGCAACCACGAGATAGACAAGCCACGCGAGCACCAGTGTCGCGCTGAGAACACCGGCCAGCGGCGCAGAGCGCAGGCGCGGGGGCTGGGTCTTGGGTTTCGCTTCGGAGTGGGCGTTTTTCTCGGCCATTTCCAGTTCTTATTCCCGCTTTAGGCGGGCCGCGGCAAGCTTAGAAACATGACAGCCCTGTCAGAGCCTTGCCCTGGGCCCCGGCCCCGTTTAGGTAGAAGCCCTTCGGCGAGGAGCCACAATGCCCACCACGTTTACCAGCGATGTTACATCCAGGACCGTGCTCATTACGGGTGCCGGACGCCGTATCGGCCGCTCCCTGGCAGAGGATCTAGGGGCCGCGGGCTGGTCCGTCGCCGTTCACTATAATACATCGGCGGACGACGCGCGCGCGGTCGCCGATTCAATTACCAAGAGCGGCGGAAAGGCAGAAATCTTCGGCGCTGAGTTGTCGGACCCAGCCCAGGTTTCATCCCTCATTTCAAAAGTTTGCGACGCACTAGGTCCCGTCGGATGCTTGATCAACAACGCCTCCATCTTTGAGCGAGATGACGTGCGCAGCGCAACCCTTGCAAGCTGGGACGCGCACATGAATATCAATTTACGCGCGCCATTTCTGCTCTCTCAAGGATTTGCCGCGCAGGTTCCGGAAAACGCATCCGGCGCGATTATAAACATTGTCGATGAGCGGGTTTGGAACCTGACGCCTTATTTCACCTCATATACGGTCAGCAAGGCGGGGCTTTGGACATTGACCCAAACCATGGCCATGGCGCTGGCGCCGGGCATCCGGGTCAATGCCATTGGGCCTGGGCCAACATTGCCGAGCGTACACCAAAGCCAAGCGGAGTTTGACGAGCAGTGCGCCTCAATGCCGCTCAAGCGCGGCACGACATCTGAAGAAATTTGCGCCGCGGCCCGGTTCATCCTTTCCTCGCCCGCGATGACGGGACAAATGATAGCTTTGGACGGCGGCCAGCATTTGGGATGGCATCGGGACGCATCCAAAGGCGATATGGAAGGATAGAGTTCAATGGAAAAGGAACTCAGATGAGCAAAGGTACTGTTATTGCGCCGCTTAAAATCGCGGATGGCGCCGCGGGCTTACGGCATGTTTTTGTGAGAGACCTTGTTCTGGAGTGCAATATCGGCGTCCACCAGCACGAAAAGGGCAGAACACAACGCGTACGGATTAATCTTGATTTGGGTATACAAGAGGACGCGATCCCGCACGGCGATAAGCTCGAAAACGTGGTTTGCTACGAGGACATCGTGACCCGCGTGCGCGCGATTGTTGCCGATGGACACATAAATTTGGCCGAAACCCTGGCAGACCGCATAGCCGCCGTTTGTCTTCAGGACTGCGCTTGCCGCTCCGCGCGCGTTCGTGTCGAAAAACTGGATGTCTTTGACGATGCTGGGAGCGTCGGAATCGAAATTGAGCGTTTCTCAGGACTTTCACCTCGGCCACGCAGAGCAGACTGACTGAAATAAAACGGGCCTATGGCACCGCAAAATTTCGGGTGCGGCACAAAAATGTCTTAATTTCTGCCATCGAATCGTAACTAACCGAGCAAGCCGAGCCACTGTCAAGCGAAGTTGTTCACAAGCACAGAAGCTTGTCGACTGCCACGCCGATTGGACAATGTAACAACCGGGCCCTGGATTGATGGATTTGGCGAAGACTAATTACTTAATACAAAACAACGGTTTATGATTTATGCCCAAAAATTGATCATAGAGGGCTGAATCCAAGAGGAAAGCCACCGGTTACATGGTCGCGGTAGGTTATCAACAAAGTTGTCCACATATTTCGTGGATATCCGATAAAGCCACAGCGGACCAATGGAGGTGGTTGTGTGTTTCTGGACGATGACAGTGACGCTACTGCCGTGAAAAGCGTACGGAAACTGCCCTGCATCCGTAATTGCAGGTAACGTGAACTCACGTTCGCCAAACCCCTTCCCCATTTGGTAGATCATCAGAACATGCCGGACACGACCTGCCGATGACTGTGGAAAATTCTCTAACTTCACCCGAAGCGCGTGCGCCTCGAAACGGATTAGACGTGCTTACCACAACGGTAAAGACCTTACCGCCGCGACCCGGGGTCTATCGCATGATAAATGCGGATGGAGACGTCTTGTATGTCGGCAAAGCCAAAAACCTCAAAAAGCGTGTTGCGTCATACTTGCGCGTGGATCGTATGCCCACTCGATTGCAGCGCATGGTCATGGCGACCCATACCTGTGAAATCGTCACGACCCACACAGAGGCGGAAGCCTTGCTGTTGGAAAGCAACCTGATCAAGGAACTCAAGCCGCGCTACAACATCCTTCTGCGAGACGATAAATCGTTTCCTTACATCCAGGTTCAGGGCAACCATGAATTTCCGCGGATCACGAAGCATCGCGGCGCCCGCGCGAAAGAGCACGAGTACTTCGGGCCGTTTGCCTCCGCCGGCGCCGTAAATTCAACGCTCACGGCCCTGCAAAAGGTTTTTCTTCTTCGCAGTTGTACAGATTCCGTTTTTTCAAACCGGACAAGGCCTTGTTTGTTATACCAAATCAAACGCTGCGCGGCCCCGTGCGTGGGGTACGTAAGCCAAGCGGAATACGCAGAATTACTGCACCAAGCTAGGGATTTCCTGCGCGGCGACAGTCAAGACGTCCAAGTCAAGTTGGCCCGCCGGATGGACGCCGCCAGCGCAAATCTGGAGTACGAAGCCGCCGCGGCGTTCCGCGACCGCATCCGCGCGCTCACGGCCGTGCAAGCACATCAAGACATAAATGTTTCAGGATTAGGCGAAGCCGACGTCATCGCGTTGTATCGGGCGGGAAATCAATCGTGCATCCAGGTTTTCTTTTTCCGCAATGATCAGAATTTCGGGAACCGCGCCTACTATCCGTCTCATGCCGCAGACGACGAAGACGGCGAAATTCTAGAAGCCTTCATCGGTCAGTTTTATGCGTCGTATAAACCGCCCAAAGAAATTGTCGTAAACCTAGCGCCGCCGTACAAAGAAATATTGGAAGCCGCGCTAACCCTGCGGGCGGATCGCAAGGTCAAAGTTAGCGTCCCGCAACGCGGCGACCGCCGCAACCTCGTCAATCATACGGAACTCAATGCGCGCGAAGCCTTGGAGCGGCGACTTGCCGAAAACACCGCGCAAAGAAGATTGCTGGACGGCGTTGCGGAGGTGTTTGAGCTCAGCTCCACACCGGAGCGGATCGAGGTCTACGACAACTCGCACATCTCGGGTACGAATATGGTCGGCGCGATGATTGTCACCGGGCCCGGTGGCCTGATGAAAAACGCCTACCGGAAATTTAACATTAAATCGAAGGATTTGGCGGCGGGTGATGACTACGGTGCCATGCGCGAAGTGTTGACTCGCCGATTTGCCCGCGCCCAAAAAGAGGACCCGGACCGGACCCGCGGACAATGGCCCGACCTTGTTCTACTTGATGGCGGCCAAGGACAACTCAGCGCGGGGCTTTCGGTGTTTGGCGATCTCGGGATCGACGACGTCCCGATCGCGTCCATCGCCAAGGGCCCGGATCGAAATGCCGGGCGCGAGCAATTTTTTGTGCCCGATCGGACGCCCTTTACGTTGCCGCCAAATCACCCGGTTCTGTATTTTTTGCAACGTTTACGAGATGAAGCCCACAGATTTGCAATAACCACGCACCGCGCGAAACGCTCCAAAGCTATCGGCCAGTCCCTCCTGGACGAGGTTTCGGGTATCGGCCCGGCTAGAAAGAAGACACTGCTCCGGCATTTCGGCTCGGCCAAAGCCGTCGCGGCGGCTGGACTGGCAGATTTGCGGGCGGCACCGGGAATTAATGCCAACACAGCCAAAAAAATCTATGACCACTTCCACCCCGAAGGGTAACATCGCCAAGAATTCCCGAGGCTAAACTTGCTCAATCTACCCAACATCCTGACTCTTTCGCGCATCGCCATCATTCCAATTGTGGTGGCGACTTTCTTTTTTGACAGCACCCTTATGAGGTGGGTCGCGGTATCGCTGTTCATTCTTGCGGGCGTCACGGATTTCTTCGACGGCTACCTGGCGCGGCGCGCCAATCAAGTATCGCGGCTGGGACGATTCCTGGATCCTATTGCAGACAAGCTTCTGGTCGCCTCCATCCTTCTCATGCTTGTGGGCTTCGGTCGGGTCGAAATTTGGTCCTACATTCCCGCAATTATCATAATGCTGCGCGAAATTCTCGTTTCCGGGCTCAGAGAATTTCTCGCGGAACTTCGTGTTGGATTGCCGGTCACCAAACTCGCCAAGGGCAAGACAACCGTGCAGATGGTCGCGCTCGGGTTTTTAATTGTGGGCGACGCGGTGCCAATGGTGCAAGCAATCGGCGAGGTGTTGCTATGGTTGGCGGCCCTCCTTACGCTTGTAACGGGCTATGATTACTTGAAGGCGGGACTTAAACATATGAATGGCCCGGTTGCGCAACCACCCAAGCCCGCTTCCGACAATACGAACGAGACCTGATTAAAAGTGACAGTTCTTTATTTTGCCTGGGTGAAGGAAAAAGTGGGCATCAGCGAAGAGGTGGTGTCACTGCCAGAGGATGTGGAAACGGTGGCCGCGCTTATGGATTGGCTGTCCACTCAAAGCGACAAGCACAAAGACGCGTTCGAAAACCGGAAATCCATCAAGGCGGCTGTTGACCAGACTCATGTCGATCATTCGGCGCGCATCAAAGACGCCAAAGAAGTGGCCTTTTTTCCGCCAGTGACGGGCGGCTGACCGGTATTCTTCTGAAAACCGACCGCCTATTCCTGCTGCAAATAAAAGTATCTGCCGCGTATATCATTGCGGGCGTCTTTGCGTAACATTCCCTCAGCTTCGTGCACGACTTTGAAGCCGTAGTCCCGCGCGAGATTACGCACGTATGACCTAGAGTGTTGATATCGCCCAGTCGGAGCCAGCGCCACGTCACCGCTCTGGCTGTCCTCGACCGTGAAGGCAAATACGCCCTGCGGATTCAGCCGCTGGAATGCCTGCTTAAAAATGCCCGAAACTTTACCGATATAGATGAAAACGTCGGCAGCCACGATGAGATCAAAGTTGGCCTCGAAACCCTCCATAACAGGTTCGATATCTCCCTTTATCAGTTGGTGATACAGGGATTTGGACTCGGCTTGCTCAAGCATGTTCTGAGACAAATCAATACCGACTAGATTTTTCACTTCGAAATGCTTGGCAAGAGACACGCCCATGAGGCCGGTCCCGCACCCAAGGTCCAGTACAGATGGAAAGGCATGAGTGTCTGGTTTCAAATTGTGCAGATGTTCCGTCAATATGTCCGGCGATTGGTAACCGAGCACATTCAACAAATGATCCTCGAAACTGCCGGCGAATATGTCGAATGACCGGGTCGTGTATTCTTTCGTATGCTCTTCCGTAAGAACACCCTCGGCGGCGGCAAGAAGGTGTTTGGCAATGTAGTTGTCGGGGTCCAAAGCAACCGCCTCGCGATACCACATGGCCGCGCTGCCCAGATCTTCGATGCGACGGTACGCATTGGCGACGTGCATTAGGATCTCTACGTAGCCTTTTGGCGGATCGGTCCAAGTGCCGCGCAAGGCCTGAATCGCCTGATTGCCCGCAGATATGGCTTCTTTTTCCAAACCGAGTTCGGTGAGCATTTGGATCAATGAGGCATGGGCCTTGCCGTGGCTCGGTTGCGCGCGCACGGCGTTCTCGAAATATGTACGAGCCTTTGACCGGTCGTCTTCATGGTAGGCGATACGGCCAAGATTAAACGCCGCGTCGGCAAGCCCCGGTTTAAGGCGCAGGGCTTCGGAGAAACTATGTTTCGCCTTCTCAAAATTCTGCTGCCCCAGGTAAATCAAGCCAAGATTAAAGTGGCTTGTTGACGAACTCGGCTCCAGTTCAATTGCTGTTCGCCACATGTCGATGGCGGCATCGAGCTGATTGGACATATGTAATACAGCGGCCAAGCTACGATGTGCGTCCGCTGATTTCGGCTCCAAGCGCGCAGCTTCGCGAAGCAATGACTCCGCTTCCTGCCAGCGCCCCTCGACCGCCGCACGGCCGCCGTCTTGCATACACGTGGCGTAATCGCCGTTCATGCCGGAACCGAATCCCTTTGAGCTTACGAACTTTCAAACATAACGCATTGGAGACGTACATCCCTACGCCGATTGAGCTATACTGTCTGAAATAGATGGACCGAAGAATGATCACTATTCGCGTGCAACAAAATGCCTTTGACCCCGGGAAAGAGGTGTCTGTCTTTTGCCGCGCCAACGCCGGATCAGGCGGTATTGCGACTTTCGTGGGTCAAATGCGCGATTTTCAAGGTGAAGCCCGGGAAAGCGGCAAGGCTGTCTCTTCAATGACGTTGGAGCACTACCCGGGCATGGCCGAACGGCAACTCAACGAGCTGTGCGAAGAAGCCGCAGGGCGCTGGGAAATCGATGCCGTGACCGTCGTTCACAGATTCGGCGACTTCACCCCGGGCGATCCCATCGTTTTGGTCGCCGTGGCAAGCGCGCACCGTGACCCCGCCTTCGATGCCTGCCGTTTTCTTATGGACTGGCTGAAAACCCAAGCGCCGTTTTGGAAAAAAGAATTTACGGACACGGACTCCTCATGGGTCGCGGCGAAAGAAAGCGACAATGTGCGCGCCTCCCGGTGGAAGGCGCGCTGAATCGGTCCGGCTTGCAGTGCGGATATTTTACGCCGCTGTCGACTTTGCCGGTTCGACCCTGCCGACAAGCGCATCGAAATCCGACATAAGCGTGCGGCACACGTCACCGGGCGTGAAGGTGTATTTTCCGTCGATCTCGCGAACGGGCGTGACCTCGGCGGCGGTGCCGGTCAAGAAGCATTCCTGCGCCTTGGCCATTTCCTCAGGCATAATGGTACGCTCGACGATTTTGTAGCCGCGCTTTTTGGCCAAATCGATGACCGTGCGACGGGTAATGCCGTCCAAGAAACAGTCTGGCTTCGGCGTGTGAATCTCGCCGTCGAACACGAAGAAGACGTTCGCCCCGGTTGCCTCGGCCACGTGGCCGCGCCAATCCAAAAACAACGCATCATCGTAGCCCGC
This sequence comes from uncultured Rhodobacterales bacterium, assembly GCA_964475755.1. Taxonomy (GTDB): domain Bacteria; phylum Pseudomonadota; class Alphaproteobacteria; order Rhodospirillales; family Rhodospirillaceae; genus UBA11612. Next base: position 42,552 of record CAYYXR010000019.1, on the reverse strand, counting down.
GCGCTCGGCATCATGTTTGCTTAACGTACAGATCATATAAAGGCCTGCAGCTTTCGCAAAAACCGGCGCGCACGCAGGATCCGGGCGGCGCCATTTCGCCATCAACAAGCGAATGCCCTTCAAGCGGGCTTCTAGCGAAAAGTATTGGGGCCAAACCCAGCATCCGATCGCCGCGTGAATGGTCGCGCTGCGTGCCGGAACGCCCATTTGTTCCGAACCGCGCCACACCACAGGCCGGATATAACCATCGGAGATATTGTTCTTGCGCAGTGTTTCTTCCGTCGCTTCACACATCTGATCGACGGTGAAAGGCATTTTCATATCCAACGTCTGCGCGGAATATTCCAGGCGCTCCATGTGCTCTCTGAGCTTGAAGGCCTTTCCACCATAGGCGCGAATACCCTCAAACACCGAAGACGCGTAGTGCAAAGCATGCGTCAGCACGTGCAACTTGGCGCCTCGCCAAGGCACCAATTCGCCGTTCATCCAGATATATCCATCACGATCGTCAAAAGAAGGCGCGCTCATTGTTCAACCTCAGTACTTCCCTGTCTTTTTGGCACCGCTTTTGAAAACTTTATTACCTAAAAATGGTGCTGTCCGCAAATCTGTAACACTAAATCCGCAATTATAGCAACAATACTGACCTATCTTCTGGCATTATAGGGGGGAAAGTTTAGGAGACGCTCACGATGCCAGATCAAAAAACGACCGTTAACCCGTTGTTTCTACGGGATGAAGACCTGCGCCAGGGCATTGAACTCCTGTTTTTCGCCTACCGGGATTTCACGTCCCGCGGCGATGCCATCCTGGCGAAACTTCATTTCGGGCGTGCCCACCACAGGGTTATTTATTTCGTAGGGCGGTACCCCGAGATCCCCGTGAGTGAATTACTCGAAATTCTCTCAATTACCAAACAAAGCCTGTCACGGGTCCTGAGTCAATTGGTACGCGAAGGGTACATCCAGCAGAAACCGGGCACCGCCGACCGGCGCCAGCGGCTACTGCAACTGACCGAAAAGGGGCAGGCTCTGGAGCAGGAACTGACATCCGAGCAGCGCGCCCGGATTGCCGCCGCCTATAAGGATGCGGGCGCCGTGGCCGTCGAGGGCTTCCGCAAGGTTATGCTGGGCGTGATGGATTCCGGGGCCCGGAAGCGTTTCCTATTCTCCGAGAAGTGAGCGATTTCCGGTACAATGGCCAGATGGAAGACACATCCGCATATCCACCGCATATTCTCGTCGTAGACGACGACAACCGCCTGCGCCGTCTCCTCAAGAAGTTTCTAGTGGAGAACGGGTTCATGGTCGCAACCGCGGCTACCGCCGATGAAGCGCGGCGGCAAATGGCGGCCTTTCAGTTCGACCTTCTGGTTTTGGACGTGATGATGCCGGGCGAAGACGGAATGTCGCTGACAAGAGACGTGCGGAAGAGCAGCAACGTCCCGATCTTGATGCTGACGGCCATGGGTGAAACACCCGACCGCATCAAGGGATTGGAATTGGGGGTGGACGACTACATGTCCAAGCCCTTCGAACCGAAAGAATTAATGCTGCGCATAGGATCGATACTGCGCCGCGCGCCGCCAACCGAGGAAACATCATCGCAGGAGCTTCGCTTCGGACCGTGCCGCTACGACATTGCGTTGCAGCGCCTGACACGCGACGGATCGACGGTACATCTCACCTCGGCCGAAGCGGAGTTGCTGAGCGTCCTGGCGCGAAAGCCAGGCGAGCCTATCGAGCGGGCCAGCCTTAGCGCCCAAGCGCAGGACGGCAATCCCCGCACCATCGATGTTCAGATCACACGATTGCGCCGAAAACTGGAGCCCGATCCGCGCCAGCCGCGTTATTTGCAGACTGTGCGCGGCACCGGATATCTGCTGAGGCCGGATTCATGAGCGCGGACAAACCTGCAGATTATGAGACCGCGCACGGCGCGGTGCCTTCGTGGCTGTGGTGGCTCGACCCCGCCCACCTGGAAAAGATTATGCCGCGCACGCTTATGGCGCGCGCCACGCTCACCATTATCGCGCCCGTCATCCTGGTTCAGGTGATCTCTACCTACGTATTTTATGACAACCACTGGGATGTGGTCTCCCGCCGCATGGCCAACGACCTGGCCGGCGACATCGCCGCGGTTCACGCCTTTCTGGAAAAATATCCGGACCCCGAGCAGCGCGCCTGGATGGTCGAGAACGCGCGCACGACCATGGCGCTTGATGTCACAGTGCAGCCGGGCGGGGAACTGAACGGCGACGATATCATTGTCGGCGCCAATAGCCTCGCGGATCCATTGCACAACACGCTTTGGCAGTCCTTACGCCAACCGTTCACGGTGGATATGTTCGAGTTCCGCACCGACCGGCTCGTGTCCATTCGCGTTCAGATGAACGACGGCGTGATGACCGTACTTTTGCCGCGCCGGCGTATTCTCAACAACAATACCTATGTATTCGTGCTTTGGATGACGGGCTCGTCTCTCCTGCTCTTCGGAGTCGCGACCGCCTATCTGCGTAGCCAAGTGCGCTTCGTGCGCCGCCTGGCGCAAGCGGCCGATTCCTTCGGAAAGGGGCGTGAAGGGCCGGACTTTCCGGCTGTAGGTGCGTTCGAGGTCCGTCAGGCCGCCAGAGCCTTCAATATCATGCGCGACCGCATCCAACGTCAGATCTCCCAACGCACCGACATGCTTGCCGGCGTCTCTCACGATCTGCGCACGCCCCTCACCCGCATGAAACTGCAACTTTCCATGATGAAAGGCGCGCCCGCCGAGGACATCACCGCCCTTCGTGAAGACCTAAACGAAATGGAGCGCATGCTCGAAGCCTATCTGGCGTTTGCCCGCGGCGAAGGCACCGAAGATGCCGTTCCTACAGATTTGCAAAAAAGCCTGGAAAATATTGTTCAACGTTTTCGGCGTGATGACGCGAATATCGATCTTGAAACATCGGGCGCCCTTGGCACTGTCACCCTAAAATCAATTGCATTCGAACGGTGCCTCGGAAATTTGATCGGCAACGCCCGCAGATACGCAAAACACGTCGTCATCAATGCCATCCGTTCGGGCACTCACATTCAAATTACAGTGGACGATGACGGACCTGGCATTCCCGAAACCCAGCGCGAAGAAGCGTTTAAAGCGTTTCATCGCTTGGAGCCTTCCCGTAATCCTATGACAGGCGGAGTCGGCCTGGGTCTGACCATTGCCCGCGACATCATACGCAGCATGGGCGGCGACATATTATTAGGCGAGAGCCCGATGGGCGGCTTGCGCGTAACCCTACGCCTTCCATTGTAACAACGTTTCGCACAAATTCGCGCGCTTGCGGCGAAGGGAACGCGGCTATACGGTTTCGGCCGGGGAGGACGCCGTATATGCATAATCGATTGACTAGGCGCAGCATCTTGGCTGGAGGAGGCGCCCTTTCGCTGGCCGCGCTCTCGAAGGCTCAAGGGCGTGCCGCGGAATTCGACCGGCTCCCAATCGCCCCCGCAAGAATTGACATTCCCCAGGCCCGCATTGACGACATCATGAGCCGCCTTCGGGAGGTGCGTTGGCCCGACACGCCCGCCAGTGATGACCCTTGGCAATACGGACCGCCGGTCTCGGCCATGAAAGACTTAGTGAACTATTGGGTCAATGAATACGACTGGCGCGAACAAGAAGCGGCGATGAATCGCTTCCCGCATTTCAAGGCGAAAGTCGCGGACTACGACATTCATTTTATCCACGTCAAAGGATCGGGAAAAAACCCGCAGCCGATCATTATTACCCATGGCTGGCCCGGCTCGTTCGTGGAATTTCTCGATGTGATCGAGCCGTTGGCGCATCCTGAATTGCACGGCGGTGACCCGAAAGATTCCTTCAGTGTTGTCGTGCCTTCAATTCCCGGCTTTGGATTTTCTTCCAAACCCAAGGGACCCATCGGCGGACGGACGGTTTCGCGGCTGCTTGACCGCGTCATGGTCGAGGGCCTTGGATATAGCGGATATATCGCCCAAGGCGGTGATTACGGCGCGGGCATTTCCCTCGGCATGGCAACGGAAAGCGAGCACTGTGAAGCCGCTCATGTAAATTTACTTCTCGGTGTCGGCTCGGAGCCGCAGAACGATGCCGAACGCGCGGCGCAGGAGCGCTGGGTGGCACGCAGCCGCGTCGTCGGCGGGTACCGCGCCATTCAAGGCACTAAACCTCTGTCTTTGGCCTACGGCATGACGGACAGCCCGGTCGCCGTCGCGGCGTGGTTGTTCGAGAAATTCCAGAGCTGGTCGCAGCTTGAGAACGGCGATCCCTGGTCAGTGTATACGCGCGATCAGATTCTCAACAACATCATGGTCTATATCGTGACCGACACGTTCGGTACGGCATCATGGATGTACGTGGGCGGCGGCAGCCAAGGCGGCGCAGATGAACTTCCCGCACGCGGACCGGCACGCAAGCCAACTGTTGGCGTCGCCCATTTTCCCGGCGAAGTCAGTTTCTGGCCGAGAAGCTACGCGGAACGCACGTACAATTTGATTCATTGGTCGGACATGGGTGCTGGCGGACACTTCGGCGCATTTGAGCAACCGAAACTGTATGTCAACGAGATGCGCACATTTGCGCGCAAACTACGCAACAAGAAATCGTAATAACCAAAAGCGCCGGTCTATTATTCGGCGGCAGCTCGTCAAGGAGGATTTGATATGACAGGATTAAACATCTCGCGGCGTGCAGTGCTGGAAGCCGGCGCAGCCGCGCCGTTGGCAGGATTGGTGCCGGCTGCCACCAAAGCGGCAGAACCCGGCGGTGAAGAGGTTTCCGTCACGCCGTTCAAAATCGACGTGCCGCAAGATCAGCTGGACGACATCTTGAACCGTGTGCGCAATGTACACTGGCCGGTTTCACCGCAAACGCCGGACCCATGGCAATACGGCGCCAGCTTGCAAGAAATGAAAGACCTGCGCGAGTATTGGTTGAACGAATACGATTGGCGCGAACAAGAAACGGGACTGAACGAGTATTCGCATTTTAAGGCAAATATCGTCGGATACGACATCCACTTCGTTCACGTTAAAGGCTCAGGCAGCAATCCGCAGCCCATTATTCTCACCCATGGCTGGCCGGGGTCGTATTTGGAATTCATGCGTTGCGTTGACCGCCTTGCGCACCCCGAAAAATACGGCGCGCCAGAAGATTCGGCCTTCGACGTTGTAATCCCGTCGCTGCCGGGTTTCGCTTATTCCTCCAAACCGGAGCGGCCGGTGAGTCAGAAATTGATCTCCCGCATGCTCGACCGTCTTATGGTGGAAGGCTTGGGGTACGACCGCTACATCGCGCAAGGCGGCGACTTTGGTGCTGGTATTTCGGTTGGCATGGCGGCGGAAAGCGCGCACTGCAAGGCCGCCAATATCAATCTGGTCCTTGGCGTCGGTTCTCAGCCGCAAAATGACGCCGAGCGCGCAGCGCAACGTCAATGGGATCGCGTCTATATGACGGAAGGCGCTTATCAGCACATCCAGCGCACCAAACCGCTCTCGCTGTCCTATGGATTTTCCGACAGCCCCATGGCGACGGCTGCCTGGCTGATGGAGAAATACCGCACGTGGAGCGGCATTCCGGGTGACAATGTTTGGAGCATCTATCCAAAGAGCCAAGTCATGAACATCATCATGACGTACGTGACGACCAACAGCCTGGGAACATCCACCTGGATGTACACAGGAGCGAACGGCGGGGAGGACGAGATTCTTCCTGCACGCCGCGAAGCCGTAGAAAAACCGAACGTCGGTGTAACCCACTTCCCCAGCGAATTGGTGTTCTGGCCGGAGAGTTATGCGGAACGCGTTTACAACCTCTTGTCCTGGACGGATATGGCAGCGGGTGGTCATTTCGGCGCTTTTGAGCAGCCCATCATTTTCGCGCGGGAAATGCGCGATTTCAGCAGGCTGTTGAAGGGCCGGGGAATCTAAGCGAAACGGATTTCGCTCAAACGCCGATGTCCAAGCCCGCCGCAAGAGCCGCGCGCACAAGGTCTGATAAACTGCGCGCGGCCATCTTTTCCATCACCCGGCCACGGTGAACCTCGACGGTGCGCGGAGAAATTTCTAATTTATGGCCTATGATTTTGTTGGGGTGACCTGCGACCAGGAGATCCATGACTTCGCGCTCGCGCGGGGTCAATTGCGCTAAATTTTCAATCGCGACCTGTGACACAGATATCTGACTTTGAGATTCCCTTCGGATTTCGATGGCTCTCTGCACACTTGCAAGGAACTGTTCATCGTCAAACGGCTTTTCGATAAAATCCAACGCCCCGTCCTTCATAACCTGGACAGCCAGCGGCACATCGCCATGACCCGTAATCACGATGATCGGTATATTTATTCCGCGGTCTTTGAGCTCCTGCTGCAATTGCACGCCGTCCATGGCAGGCATTCTCACATCGGTCACCAAGCATCCGTCCGCAGCAGGATTCAGCTCTGCCAGAAACGTCAAGGCCGACGCATAACTTGCAACTTTGAAGCCCGCCGATTCCAATAGAACGGCTAAGGAGTCCCTGACGTCGTCATCATCGTCAACAACGTATACGGTCGCGTTACTCATCATATTCGCTCTCGCCCTCCGGCGACGATACAGGCAGAAGAAACCGAAAGCTTGTGCCGCCGCCCGACTTCGGCGGCTCCCACAAAATCTCTCCGCCGTGGGCATCAATGATCGAGCGGCAAATGGACAATCCCATGCCCATGCCGTCCTGCTTGGTCGTAGAGAAGGGCTGAAATATGCGATCCGCTATTTCTGGCAACAGACCTGGACCTGTGTCGGACACTTTTACCGCCACGAAATCTTTTTCCAAACCCGTGTCGATAAACAAATGACGTTCCTCGACTTCTTTTAGAGCATCCAGGCTATTGCGAACAAGATTGATGATAACTTGCTGAATCTGAATCCGGTCAATGTGAACGGCCGGCAAATCGGAAACTAGATTCATATGAACTTTAACTTCGCTCTCTGCGCTTCCGACGAGCGCAAGACCCATGGCCTCTTCGATGATGGTGTTGATGTTTTCGAATTCGCGCTGAGAGTCCCCCTTCGCGATAAATTCTCGCAGGCGTCGAACGATGTGGCCCGCTCTAAGCGTCTGGTCTGCGGCTTTGTTCATCGACGCCATCGCAAGCGCAGTGCGGCTATCGTCGTCCTTAGCTGCATTCGACAACGTTCTAGATGCGGCTTTGACATAATTTGTTATGGCCGTTAGAGGCTGATTTAACTCGTGCGCCAAGGCCGAAGCCATATGGCCCATCTCACTCACGCGGGAGACATGCAGTAGTTCAGACTGCAGGTCTTTAAGGCGCCGTTCTGCGCGAACGCGCTCGGTGAGATCGTTAATTATGCCGACATAGATGCTCTCTCCGTTAAGCCGTCCCTCGCCCACCGACAGGTACATTGGAAAGGTGCTTCCATCCTTTCTGCGTCCAAAGACCTGCCGGCCGATACCAATGATCTTTTTCTTCCCGGTGCCGCGATAATTCGCGAGATATTGATCATGTTCATGCTGATACGGCTCAGGCATCAGCATCTTAACGTTGCGTCCGACAACCTCCGACTTCTGAAAACCGAACAATCCCTCGCATGCCGGATTATACGCCTGCACGATGCCCGCACCGTCAATAACGATGATGCCGTCGACAGCAGTTTCCAGAAGCACCTCAAAGCGCGTCCGGTCTGATTCGGTCTCCGTCCATTTGCCAGGCGCATCGTTCATGAAAAAACTGGGTCAAATTGCGAATCACTCGTGCCGACTTACAGGCATAGGCGGGCCAAATTTCCCGATTTTCTGCCAGCTAACGACCAACAACCGCATATACGTAGAATACCGTACGCACAACTCCCAATTTTGCAACGCCCTAGCTCCACCTAATCCTTGGTTCAGGAAAGTGCCTATCGGCAGGAGTGGAGCATGCTTGATTCACATACAGATGCGGAGATTGTCGCACCCTCTCCCACAGTCGCGTGGCGACCTCAGGTTATCGCGGAGCAATCAAGCCGCCCGACAGATCCCTTCTCGTTGTTGGAACGGTTGGGCACAAAGGTCACCGTCAAGCGCGGCCGGGAAATTTATGCAGAAGGCGATGCTTCGGACTGCTGCTACAAATTGGTCAAAGGCACCGTTCGCACAGTCAAGCTCCTCTCAAACGGCCGCCGCCAAGTTTGCGAATTTCTGATGCCCGGTGAGTTGTTTGGCTTCGAGACACAAGACAATTACTTTTTTTCCGCGGAAGCCGTGACCGACGCGGTATTGCTGCGCTATTCCAAACGTTCCGTTGAGCGGCTGATCGGAGCCGAGCCCGCGCTTGCCCAACAAATTCGATGCCTCACTTCGTCAGGCCTACAAGGCGCCTACGAGCGGATGGTGCTGTTGTGTCACAAATCTGCACAACAGCGCGTTGCGTGGTTTTTGCTGAACATTGCCGAACGAAGCGGAACATATGACGATGATTTCGCTATATTGCACATGACCCGCACTGACATCGCCGATTACCTGGGAATGGCATTGGAAACGGTGAGTCGCGTGTTGGGGCAGTTCAAGCGCAACAACATCATCTCGGTGGAAGGCATTAGCCGCATTTCCTTTAAGGACCGCGATGAACTTGTAAGTGTTTGCGGCGGCGACTAGCGGCCTTACAGGCGTTTGCGCACTTTCAGCGTACAAATTCTAACAGCACCAGACGACAGGTTGGCTCGGTGATTGGCCGTCATAATGTCAAGTGATGAGGGCGGCTTTGACTTTATCTTTGCTGCCGCGGACTGATGTTTTTTGCGCTTGGCGTCCAATTGTTTGTGCCAGGTGAGCCCGTCGTCAGTTGAGTCGGCCTCTTCGAGCGCTTGAAAACCAGCGTTGGCGATTTCTGCCTTCAAATCTTCGGCGGACACCAAGTAGCTCATGTTGGGGTGCGGGGTCCAAGGCACCGGAAAAACGACCTCTCCCTTGTCGCCCCTGACCGGATCGTGAATCGCCAAGGTCCCGCCCGGCTTCAGTATGCGGCTTATTTCCCGGTACATGGATTTCTTGTCGGCAACATTCATACTGACATGCAGATGCCATGCCGCGTCGAAGGAGGCATCGGGAAAAGGAAGCGATGTCGCCGAGGCGACATGAAAGCTCACGTGTTCCGATTGCCGAGTGAGGTCGGTAAAAAATTTAGCGTTTTCGACAAAATGCGGCGCCAGATCCACACCGACGACGCAGCACCCTTTTAAAGCCGCAAGCATGCGCGCCGGGCCGCCCAAGCCGCATCCAATATCCAGCACGCGGTCGCCGGTTTGCGGCCCCAGAAGCGCGGCCAATCTTTCTGTCGCTAGGGCACCACCAGTGTGAAACTGATCAAACGGAGACAAATGCTCCGGTGTCAGGCTTTCGACCGCTATTCCGCGTTTTTGCAGGGCAGCAAGGATGGCTTCGCGCTCACCAAAAGCGGCGTAGTGGTCACGCACATGCTGATCCAGATCATCCATAGTCTATCTATTTGTACCGCTTGCTTCCGTTACATACCCAATTCTGCGCGAAAAGGACTCATCATCAAGGGGGAGAATGGGGTAGGTTTGCCCACTGTTTTCGCCATGAATGGGTTTAAGGGAGGATTTCATGAACAAGCGACTGCGTGGCGCACTCTTAGCGACGACCTTTTTGGCCGCTACCGCTTGCGCCGGACATGCGGTGGCCGCACCGGCGATCGACGCCGACGATATCGGCGGTGTTGTCACAAGCGCCAACGGCCCTGAGGCGGGCATCTGGGTAATTGCAGAGACTCAAGATCTGGAAACGCAATTCATAAGGATTGTGGTGACGGACGACAAAGGCCAGTACGTCATCCCCGACCTTCCCGAGGCAAACTACAAGGTATGGGCGCGCGGATACGGATTGGTGGACTCCGATGCCGTGGACAGCGAGCCCGGCAACACCGTCAATATTGCCGCCGTCGTCGCGCCAAACGAGCAGGTCGCCGCGGAAGTGTACCCGGCGCAGTATTGGTATTCGTTGGTCGAACCACCAGCCAAGAGTGAGTTCCCTGGCACCGGCCCTAGCGGCAACGGTATTTCGCCCGGCATGGCCACGCAGCAACATTGGCTGCACCACATGCAGGAGAACTGCATGTTCTGTCACCAGATGGGTACGCGCGCAACGCGTAGCGCGCCCGACATCGGCAGCACCGTGGAGCTTTGGGATCAGCGCGTCCAAAAAGCGCGCGGCGATGGCGATATCGCCATCAATAACGAAGGCCAAGCGCTGGCCACGACCATGAACAACAACATGACCCGTTTCGGCCGCCAGCGCGGCCTTCGCGTTTATGCGGACTGGTCGGACCGGATCAATGCGGGCGCCGTTCCTGAAGCACCGCCGCGCCCGTCGGGCATTGAGCGGAATGTGGTCGTTACGGTCCGGGACTACGCCGAGGGCCGGTTCACCCACGACATGGTGGCCAGCGACCGACGCGATCCGACCGTTAATGCAGGCGGGCCGATGTACGGCCTGGGCATGCTGGCCGGGTGGCTGGACATTCTGGATCCGAATACGAACGAAACCAAAGCCGTGCCCATTCCGGGTGTGGACCCAGCTGTTCCGCACGATGAAGGCGCGAAAATCCATCACAACGAAATGGACGAGAAGGGCCGCGTTTGGATGGCCGCGGTTTACAAGCAGGGCAAACAACCGGAGTTCTGTACGGACCCGAGCAATCCGTATGCAAATTATTATCCGCAAGACAGCAGAATGGGTCAGCCCTTCCCGATGTATGATCCGGCCACCGAGCAAGTACACATGATCCAGCTGTGCTCCGGCGGCAACCACGCATCGTTCATTCCAGACGAAGACAGCACTGTGTTCCTGAGCAGCGATACCCGCGTGGTGTCCTGGTTCAAGACCAAGGTGTGGGATGAAACCGGCAGCGTTGAAAAAGCGCACGGCTGGTGTCCGATGGTGGTGGACACGAACGGCGATGGCACCATCACCGCGAACCGCGAGGAGTGGGTTCAAGGCTTCGATCAACTCGATCCGGAAAAGGACACGCAGTTCACCGGGTTCCTGTACGGCATCAACGCCAGCCTCGACGGTGTAGCCTGGGCCGCGAACTACATTCCCTACGTGCCCAGCCGCATTGTGCGCACGGATCCCGGCTCCAATCCGCCGGAAACCTGCAAAACCGAGGTATACGAACCGCCATTGGTGGACGGTGAATACCTGGCTTACGGCGTGCGCGGGATCGAGGTCGACAAACATGGTGTGGCCTGGGCCGCCTTTTCGTCCGGCCACATCGGCAAGTTCGACCGCAACAAGTGCAAAGTCGTGAACGGCCCAACCGCCACCGGCCAGCATTGTCCGGAAGGCTGGACGGTTTACCGTGTGCCCGGCCCGACGTTCACCGGCACGGACGTCACGCCGAACTTCGTGTACGGCGGCAACACGGACTTCACCAACTCCATGGGACTTGGCGAGAACACCATTTTCTTCCCGGCCATCAACTCGGATTCAATCCTGGCGATGCCGGAAGCAAAGGGTGAGTTCCTGGAATTCCGTGTGGCCTACCCGCAAGGGTTCTATACGCGCGACATGCACTTCCGCGTGGACGATCCGGACGCGGGTTGGAAAGGACGCGCGATTCACGCGACCTATTCCATGCCGAATATGTGGCACATGGAAGAAGGTGAAGGGTCTTACTCGAAGATCGCCAGCTTCCAGATCCGGCCGAACCCGCTGGCTCACTAATTAGAGATTTATCTCAGGTAAGCGGCCGCCGCTCTGTTGAGTGGCGGCCGTTTTTCTATGCGGCAGCCGCGCCTTCTGTTCGTTTGGAGCGGCGAAACGGGCTCAGTTTGGCAAGCTTTTCCGCGCGCGCCAGCGCCTTGTCCAACGCGGCCATGGTCTTGGCAAGATCGGCACTGTCGTCACGCAGCCAAGCCCGGAGCGCGCACGCCCCCACCACGGCAAGACCCTTAACACGCATCAAGCCCAATATTCCGTCGGGAGATATGCCCGCCGCTGAGAGAATAGAGGCTGCCGATGTGTGCAACCGGCACAGGACCAGCGGCACGGCGGCGGGATCGCGAAGGCTTGCGAAAATGATGGATTTAAACCCGTCCCGATGCGCATTCAGCGCATCAAAGCGCCGCATCATGATTTCAAACAGCCGGTCTCTTGGAGAATCTGCGGGATCGATACGTTTGACCGGCTGCAATGTCTGTGCATCCACCCGGTCGATGAGCTTGAGCGCGAATTGCACTTTGGACGGAACGTCGATTAAGACCTGTCCCAATGCAAGTCCAGCCCGATCGGCTATGGCATCCATGGTCACGTTTCGCCAGCCGATAAGGCCGGCTTCATCCAGGCCCGCATCGAGGATACGGTCTGTCACGGACCCGGAAGACGCTTTCGTGGCAGCTTTACGCTTCACTGATTTTTTTGCGGTCTTTTTCTTCGCAGCCATGAATTCCTCCGCAATGCTGGGACTCTTTTGCCTCGCAGGATGATTTCACCGCAATATGCCGGAATCAAGGCTGTGCACCAATGTGTTCAGCCGGCCAAGTCCTTCGATCTTTTGGCTGCCGCGGCGACGGCGCGGGTCATCAGCTGTTCAAGCCCGCCCTCGCCCATCAGAATTTCCAGTGCCGCCGCCGTTGTACCGCCGGGACTGGTCACGTTTTGACGCAGGACCTCCGGGCGGGCCGTGTCCTGCTCCAGCATGGCGCTCGCACCGGCAATGGTTGAGTTGGCAAGGCGCGCGGCAAGATCTGGGGGCAGCCCAGCCGCGATACCGGCATCCCGCATGCATTCTGCGAGCAGAAAAACATAAGCCGGGCCACTGCCTGAGACGGCCGTTACGGCGTCCATAAAGGCCTCTTCGGCGAGCCATTCGACGGACCCGACAGCGCCCATCAAAACTTCACAAACGCGTTTTTGAACCTCGCTGGCGGCCGGGGCGGCATAAAGAACGCTTGTCGCCTTGCCCACGGCGGCCGGCGTATTCGGCATGGCCCGAACCACCGCCGCGTTATCGCCAAGATGGCCGCGGAAAAACGACGTGGATTTACCCGCGATCACCGACAGGAACACGGGCCGGTGTTCCGCAAACCGCACATAATCGGGAATGACACCGTTCACGATTTGCGGCTTCACGGCGAAGAGTACGACATCGGGCAAGAAGTCGCTGGGTACGTCTTTGGCATGCGGCAGAACCGTGAGCGCCCGATGATCCGCACACGGTGCAACGGCATCGCGTCCCGCCGGCTCAACGACAATCGCATCAACCGGACTGAGTCCGCGCTGGAACCAGCCCTCGAGAAGAGCGCCGCCCATGCGTCCGCATCCGACCAGTAATATCGTGCCTTCGATCATGATCCAACGATAGCACTCGCAGCCTGCGTTGCTAAGGGGAACAACACAGACCGCGAGGCATCAGAGTTTGAATAAATGGCTATGCTTGTCCGACGGTATCGAGCAGGGAACTGGCGATGGCATCTTCTGCCGTCCGGCCGCCCCATATGACAAACTGAAATGCCGGGTAGTAGCGCTCGCATTCCGAGATTGCGAGCTCCATCAACTCGCCAATTAAGTCACCATCGAATCGTTCCGACAGGCGAACCGTATGCCGGAACATGGGAATCCCTTCTTCGATCCAGATCGCGAAGTGCCCCATCCACAAACGCTCGTTGAGTTTGGCGAGCAATTCATAGACCTGACCCATCAATCGCGGCTGGACTCGCATGTCGAGCGCACAGGAAAAATGCAACGCGCTTAAATCTTCAGACCAGGCGAAAAACATTCCGTAGTCGCACCACGTCCCTGGCGCTTCCACCGCCATTTCCGTGTCGCAGCGGCGGTCATAAATCCATTCCCTGCCGGCAATGACGTCTTCGATCAAATCGATTGGATTGCTTGTCCGTGAGGACGGGCGGCGGAGCGTACCTGATTGCATTTGAGCCCCCAAAATAGCCCGAGACATCTTGGGTCTTCCCCTGGAGTGACCCCCTCGACCCAGATTCAAGATATAGTAGGCATGGAGAGCCCGCAACACAAAATCATGAAGGATTCTGCCGAGTCGCGCCACGCGCGGGGAACCCGCAGAAAAGTGCGAAACTTGGAGTCCATTCAGACTCAATCTGTCTGTGGATAACCTGCTTTATGACAGAACTACGGATTCTTTTTGCGCGCGGCCGACACTTTTTTTGACGCCAATTGTTGTTCGAGCTGCGCAACTTTCTGCGTCAACTTCTCTTGCTCAGCACGCGCATTCGCCGCCATTTCTTTCACAGCATCGAATTCGTCCCGGCGCACGAAATTTCCGTTGGCCATGAACTTTTCCAGGCGATCTCGGATCATCGCCTCGATCTCCTGCTTAAGACCCGAAATCGCGCCCAATGCGCCGCCCGCAACATGCGCTAAATCGTCTAAAATTCGATTTTGACTTTGCATTATGTTTTCCTCGGCCAGGGCTGCATCAGTACCCATCAAGATAAATATCTGAAAGCGGCGCTTCTAGTCTAATATTGCAACCTCGGGAAATCCGCGCGATTGCGAAGGCCAAGAGCACAAGCAGATTCTGAGCAAAGGACACTAGATGTACGTGGTTACCGGCGGCGCCGGATTTATCGGCTCCAATTTGCTTGCGGTACTGGAGTCCCGCGGCATTGGTCCCCTCGCCGCCATCGACAAATGCGAAGGCCCGCACAAATATGAAAATGTGAGCCAACGCAAAGACCTGACAATCATTGATCCGAAAGAGGCCCTCTCTTTTCTGAACAACAATGCGGGCGATATTGAAGCCGTTTTTCACTTGGGCGCCCTGACGTCCACGACCGAACGCGACATGGAGCGGCTACGCGAAATAAATGTCCGCTTCAGTCAATCTCTTTGGACCTGGTGCGCGGAACAAAAAAAACCATTTATCTACGCATCGTCCGCGGCAACTTACGGCGATGGGTTGCATGGATTTGACGACGACAATTCCATCGAAGCATTGCAACAGCTTCAACCTATGAACCCTTACGGTCAAAGCAAACACGAGTTCGATTTATGGGTTGCGCAGGAAATAAGCGCCGATAAACCCGCGCCGCCGACATGGGCCGGGCTCAAGTTTTTCAACGTCTACGGCCCCAACGAATTCCACAAAGGATCACAAGCAAGCCTGGTTCCCCAAATTCAGGCCAAGGCGATAAAGCAAGAACCATATCTCCTGTTCCGCTCGCACAACCCAGACTACGCGGACGGTGAACAGCGCCGCGACTTTGTGTTCGTTGACGATTGCTGCCACGTCATGATCTGGTTGATAGAACAGGAGGGGCTCGGCAGCATATTCAATCTGGGCACGGGCACGTCACGGACGTTCCTGGACTTGGCGTCAGCCGTCTATCGGGCAAACAGCCTCGAGCCCATGATCAAATTCCGCGACACGCCCCCCGAAATCCGCGATCAGTATCAATATTTCACCGAGGCGCGCATGGACCGGCTCCGTGCGGCGGGGTATTTAAAAGCCTTCACAAAGCTCGAAGATGGGGTGGCCGCCACGGTGAAAAATTATCTTCTGAAAAACAACCCGTACCGGTAGCCGTCATGCTCGCGATTCCGTTCCCTGCTATCGATCCGGTCATTTTCGAAATCGGCCCCTTTGCATTGCGCTGGTACGGCCTGGCCTATGCGGCCGGGCTGTTCGCCGGCTTGTATTACATCCGATGGATGGTCGCTCATCCGCCATCCCTTATGGCAAAAATACAAGTAGACGATTTTCTGCTGTGGACGCTTGGCGGCGTCGTATTGGGCGGTAGGCTTGGCTACATCCTTTTTTACAAACCCGCCTTTTATTTCTCCAATCCAATTGAAATTTTCAAAATTACCGAAGGCGGCATGTCATTTCATGGCGGATTACTCGGCGTTATTGCCGCTATCATGCTGTTCGCGAAGGTCAAGAAAATCGACCAATGGTATATCGCCGACAACGTTGGCTGCGCGGTGCCGATTGGATTGGGACTGGGCCGGATCGCAAATTTCATAAATGGTGAGCTTTGGGGAAGAACGGCATTGGACCTGCCCTGGGGCATGATTTTCCCCGGCGGCGGCCCCGCCCCGCGCCACCCAAGCCAACTCTATCAAGCCGGCATGGAAGGCCTTGCCCTGTTCATCATCATGCACTTGCTCTGGCGCAACCGGACTCTGCGCGAACGAACCGGAACTCTGACCGGATGCTTCTTGATCGGTTACGGCATTTTCCGAATCATCGCCGAGTTTTTCCGGGAACCCGACTCATTCCTGGGCTATTTGCCGGGCGGCATCACTATGGGACAATTGCTATCCATTCCGATGATACTGTTCGGCGCATTCTGCATCTGGCGCGCTCGACGCGCTGCCATCAAGACATGACCAACCAGACGACCGGTGAAAATAAAACCGCCGCGGCGCTCATGGCCCAAATTCGCGAACACGGACCCATCACCGTCGCGGAGTTCATGCAAGCGGCAGCTGAGGCCTATTACGGCAAAGGCGATGTCTTCGGGGCTGATGGCGACTTCATCACATCACCGGAAATTAGCCAGGTCTTTGGCGAACTCGTCGGCTTGTGGTGCGCTGTCGTGTGGCAAAAAATGGGGCAGCCAAAACCGGTGCGACTTATTGAATGCGGCCCAGGGCGCGGCACGCTTATGGCCGATGCGCTACGTGCGGCCGGCCGGATTCCCAATTTCCCGAACAGCACTTCCATACATCTGGTCGAAAAAAGCGCCGCCCTTCAAAAAATTCAAGAACACGCGTTAAAGGACCACTCCGTCTCGTGGCACAGCGACATTCAGTCTTGCCCAGCGGGACCGGCAATCGTCATCGCCAATGAATTTCTAGATGCGCTACCGATCAAACAGTTTCTGAGGATGTCGGACGGATGGCGGGAAAGATGCGTGAGCATTGATGCAAGCGGCGCATTAGCATTTACGACTTCGTCCGAACCCTCCGCATCCGAATTGTGTCCAGCCGATGCCATAACGGGGGAAATTTTTGAGTATTCACCCGCAGTTGAGGACTTTATTGGTGAGATCGCAGACCGCATCGTCGCACAAGGCGGCGCGGCGCTCTTTATCGATTACGGCCACAAGATTTCAGCGACCGGCGAAACCCTACAAGCCGTCAAACACCACAAGCCTCACCCCGTCTTGTCCAATCCTGGAAACGCCGACCTCACAGCACACGTGGATTTCGAGCTTGTTGCAAAGTCCGCGCAGGCGAAAGGTGCGCGCGTTTTCGGGCCCATTGAACAAGGCACGTGGTTAAGCCGCCTGGGCATTAAAGTGCGCGGCGCTCAGCTTTCTTCAGGTAAAGACGATAAAATTGCGCAGGCCGTCTTGGCGGGTGTTCGCAGATTGACAGAGCCCGATGCAATGGGTGCATTGTTCAAGGTCCTGGCCATTTCCCATCCAGATTTGACGGATCTCGAAGGTTTCTAGATGTCTCGAATTTACGTCACCGCCGCTGAGCTGGACTCACTGGATGGGATTCGTCATGGGTTTTTTACGCGACACGGCGGCACATCGGCGGGCTTGTACGAGTCCAACAACTGCGGACTCGGAACGGCCGACTCCCGCGAATGCATCGAGAAAAACAGGACGCAAAACGCATCCCGCCTTGCTCTAAACGCGCTGGTCACCGCTTATCAGCAACACACGCCCGATGTGATCGTGGTCGAAGGCCCATGGGGTCAAGACAACGCGCCCAAAGGTGATGCGCTCGTGACCAAATCCAAGGGGATTGCCCTCGGCATACTAACAGCGGACTGCGCGCCGGTGCTTCTGGCTGATAGAGACGCTCAAGTTATCGGCGCAGCACACGCTGGCTGGAAAGGCGCGCTTTCTGGCGTACTCGCCAACACAGTGTCAGCGATGGAATCTCTGGGGGCGCAACGTTCCAATATAGTCGCCGCGATTGGGCCGTGCATTGCGCAAACCTCCTATGAAGTTGGCCCTGAATTTATGAACCGCTTTGTCTCGGACGATAAAAAATCCGAGAAATATTTCACGCCCCCGAAATCCAATGGTCATGTACATTTCGATTTGACTGGGTTTGTGAAAGACCGCCTACTTGAGATCGAAGTTGGCACCATCGCCGCGCTAAACGAGGACACCTGCGCGCAAAGCGATATGTATTTCAGCTATCGCCGCTCCGTCCTCAATAAGGAGTCCGATTACGGACGGCAATTGTCCGCCATAGGCATGCCCAATGCCGATAGCGACCCAACCCGGGGTGGGAATTGAGCGCATTGGCTACAAGTCTAAATTTCGCGCGACCGCAAACGCTGGCGGCAATAATTTGCGCTTTGATACTAAGCGCATGCGGATCACTACCGCAGCCCTTCCGGGATTCACCTTCAGTTACAACTCATAGCGCCCTTAGAGATATCCCCACCGCCGTAGGTGTCGCGGTTCTGCCCATCAATGGGGCGCCGCCTTCCTTCAGCAAGGAATTGACGGCGGCGGTGGCGCAGTCGTTGCGGGATATGGAAATTCCGGCTGAAGCCGCCGAGTACAATGCAGGCTTGGGGTTTTCGTTGGAAGGCCGGGCCGATGTCGTCGGCCGAACCGATGAAATGCTGTCGATAGACATCGTTTGGTCCCTTCGTGCCCGGAGCGGCGCATCCAACGGGTCTTACACACAAAGTGTAGATGTACCGGAGAACAAGTGGCGCGACGGAGACACCAGCCATGCAGCCCGGGTCGGCGATGAGGCGGCAAACATCATTGTGGCGTTGATTGGCGGCGAAGATCCGTCCGTGGCCGCGGCGCCGCAACCACAGACTCAAAGGCGTCCGGAATTTCCCACAGTGTCAGTCACCCCTGTTGAGGGCGCACCAGGTAACGGCCGTGAGTCTTTAATGCTCGCCGTCTTACAGAGTTTGTCGCTGAATGGGGTCGCAAGAGATGACATTAATCCGGACGTTATTTTGAATTGCAGGGTCAGCGTAACACCCTACGACAGAAGCCTTCAGTTTGTGGAAATCACCTGGAACGCCATGACCCCCGACGGCTCAGAAATAGGGTCTGTGAAGCTGGAAAACACGATTCCTGTTGGTGCGCTCGACGAAGCCTGGGGCCCGACGGCATTTGCGATTGCCGACGCCGCTGCCCCGGATTTACTCAGCCTTTTGTCGAATGTTCCGGCAAATTGATATCGGCGCCCGCGAATTCCTGCGAAATTCACGCCATCTCCAGAAAATGTGGCTAAATCCTGTGATTTAAATTCCGGGCGCCAAGCCTAGTTTACAGTCTCATGACAGGTTGATACTTTCCGCGCGCCCGGATGGGAAACGCAACCGCCGGGCTCCGGTTTGGGGCTGCGACGAGAATCTAAGGGGCGACGAGCATCATGAAAATTCTGGCAGGAAACAGCAATAAACCGCTTGCGGAAGCGATCGTCGCCTGCCTCCATCTGCAACTCACAAACGCCAGCATCAAACGTTTCTCCGATATGGAGATTTTCGTGGAGATCCACGAGAACGTGCGCGGCGAAGACGTGTTTGTCATTCAAGCAACGTCTTATCCCGCGAACGACAATTTGATGGAGCTATTGATTACGCTCGATGCCTTGCGCCGCGCATCCGCACGCCGCGTAACCGCCGTCATCCCCTACTTTGGATATGCACGACAGGACCGCAAAACCGGCGGCCGCACACCGATTACCGCAAAGCTCGTCGCCAATCTGGTCACGCAGGCCGGCGCGGGACGCGTGCTGACGCTCGACCTTCACTCGGGCCAAATTCAGGGCTTTTTCGATATACCGTTGGACAATCTGTTCTCGGCGCCTGTTTTTACGGACGACATCCAGCGCAATTTTAAGGGTGACGAGCCGGTTATTGTGTCGCCCGATGTCGGCGGTGTCGTGCGCGCGCGCGCCATCGCCAAGCGCATCCACGCCGATCTCGCGATTATCGATAAGCGGCGCGAGAAAGCCGGTGTATCGGAAGTGATGAATATCATCGGCGAAGTCAAAGACCGGCCCTGCATTCTCGTGGATGACATCGTGGATTCTGCAGGAACACTTTGTAACGCCGCCGTCGCTCTGATGGAGGCGGGCGCCAAGTCCGTTTCGGCCTATGTAACACACGGCGTACTTTCCGGCGGTGCGGTTGGCCGCGTGAGCGCCTCTCCGCTTAAAGAGCTTGTGATCACCGATAGCATTCAAGCAACCGAGGCTGTTCGCCTCGCCGAAAACATTCGTCAGCTATCTATTGCCCCCTTGATGGCCGAGGCCATCAAACGCATCAACGACGAAGCGTCGGTTTCCAGCCTTTTCGGATAAAATCGGCCGCCTTACACAGCCCAGCATATCGGTTATACTCACACCGACGAAATTTGAACTGGATTCACAGGGAACTTCTCGGCGATGAGAATATTCGCGTGTTTGGCATTCGCCGCCGCAAGCGTGATGACGCTGTTTGGTGCTGATGTAACAGCGCAAGACGGCCTTGGGATTCCGCCGGACCGGCGCACCGTCGAGCTGGACACGCTCAGGCGCATCTATCCGCCCGGTTACTCAGACGCGGCAATCTCCTCAATTGAAGATGGAATGGTGCCGGAGACCATGTCGGTTCCAGAATACTCGCGCCTTCACTGCGGCGAAATGGGCGAGATGGTCTTCAATCCTTGCATGGTATCGTATCCTGGCGAGTACGGGACGGAATTTGTCGTTATCTCGCAAGGCGGCAATCGGCGCATCGCCACCCGCGAAGAAGCGGCCACCTACTTCAGAGACCAACTCAGCGACACGGTAATGACATTCGAGTCAGAGGTCTCCGCGATCAATACGTTTGTCGATACCCTTTGTGATCATATGGCGGGTGGAGGAGATATTCGCGAAGTCCTGCCGCCTCGCAGTCAATGGCCGCGAATCGACCATCCGATCGCGCCGCCAAACCGCGCCGCGAAAAAGCAGTTTTCCGATTTGTTCACATGGGAAAAGTGCGAATCCTGTGTCGGTATCGTTGCCGTAAATTTGGCGGACGAGTTGCCGCCAACTTGCGCGAACCTCAGCAAACAAGCTGCACCCAGGATTGCCTATTTCGTCGTGGATCGTGAGACGTCGCGGGGCCACGGGGATATCGTTATGGGCCTGGATGCGTGGGTAGAGCGCATCAGCAATAAATAGCCCGGTGGACCACTAGCCCCAATCAGCGATTTGAATTCCGTGCTCCAGAGCAAGCTTGTGGAGTTTTGCATTGGGATTAACGGCGATGCCTTCGTCGGCCATTTTCAGCAATTCAAAGTCAGAGTGGTGGTCCGAGTAGAAAATAACCTTTGGCCGCGACGGGAGCCGCGCCAGGTATGAATCGACGGCTTCAACCTTTGCCGGTCCGTAGCAGTTCTCTCCATCAACATCCGCACAGAGACGCTCCGAGCGGTCCCAGACCGAACCCGTGGCGATTGTCTCGTGAATGCCCAGGCGGCGGGAAAACTCTTTAGCGTAAAAATCAAAGCTGGCCGTCGCCATCACAATACGGTCGCCGGCCTCTCGGTGGCGCTCGATGGCTTCAACGGCGCCGGGGCGGACCTGCACGGTCAACCAGCGCTCTACAAAGGCCTCGCTCCATGCCTTGATCTGATCGCGGCTCGCCCCGGCGACGAATAACGCGAGCATGCGGGCCTTGAGGGCCTTTCGGGAGGTACGTTTGGCCACGTATGCCCCCATGGCGCCTATGGCCAACGGCACCCGCAGGTAGCGAAGGGGCCGGTCACGGGTGCAGTGCATAAGAAAGGGCGTATAGGTCCCCGACCGGGTGATTGTCCGGTCCAGGTCAAAAACCGCGATTCGGGCAGGTGCCAAGTCGGCATGAGGGGCGGTATTCTGGGGCAAATGAGCGGTTCCTAGGGTGCGGGCGCTGTATATTGGCTCAAGGGACGCCCCCTGGAAAACCCCCCTTGGCGCCTTGCCTTGCCCGGGCGAACCGTGTACATGACCGCGGTCCCGCCCGTCGGGCGGAACCGGCAGCGGCACCCCTGGAGGCCGCGCCGACTGGTTCCAGGAAAACCCTGGGATCGGAAAGGGACCACTGAGGAGAATTTAAATGCCTAAAACCAGCACTTTAACTGTGCAGGGGCGCGATCGGGCAGGTAAGGGGGCAGCCCGTGCAACACGCCGTCAGGGACTGGTTCCCGGCGTGATTTACGGCGGCCGTCAAGAAGCCACGCTGATCGCTCTCGAGCCCGGAACTCTCGTCACATTGATGCACGATCCTGCATTCAAGACCAATATTTTCGAGGTCGAAATCGGCGGCCAAAAGCAACGCACCATGGCCATGGACGTTCAGCTGGACCCCGTATCGGACAAACCGATCCATGCCGACTTCCGCCGGATTGACAAAGACACGATCGTTCGCGTCCCGATCCCCGTGCGCTTTCTCAATGAACCGGCCTCGCCCGGCATTAAGCTTGGCGGCGTGCTCAATATCGTGCGCCACGACGTGGAAGTGAAAGGCCGTCCGGACGATTTGCCCGATCATATCGATATCGATCTGACCGGCCTTGAGATCGGCGATTCCGTCCACATCCAGTCCGTCGGATTGCCCGAAACCGTCAAGCCGACCATCGCCCGCAACTTCACCATCTGCACCATCGCTCCGCCGACGGTCATGGTGGTCGAAGAAGAAGCCAAGCCCGCCGAAGGCGAAGAGGGCGAAGGCGAAGCAAAAGCGGCCGAGGGCGAGTCCAAAGAGGGCGACGACAAGGACGACAAGTAGCCGTCTGCTTGCTCCGGCGGCTTTATACGAGCCGCCGGAACAGCATTCTCCAACCACTTTCCGCTTAAGGGGGCCCGCCCATGCGGCTTCTGGTGGGACTGGGAAATCCGGGCGAGTCCTACGCCAACAACCGTCACAATATCGGCTTCATGGCGCTGGACGCCATCGCCGAGAAGCATGCCTTTGGTCCATGGCGAAGCCGCTTTCAGGGCATGATTGCGGAAGGCACGATCGGCGGAACAAAGGTTTTAGCGCTCAAACCCATGACCTACATGAATTTGTCGGGGCAAAGTGTCGGCGAAGCGGCGCGCTTTTACAAAATCCCGGCTGAAGACACCGTTGTCTTTTACGATGAAGCCGAACTAGCCGCCGGAAAGATCCGGGTTAAACAAGGTGGTGGCAGCGCAGGCCATAACGGCATCAAGAGCCTCGACGCACACATCGGCTCAGAGTATTGGCGCGTGCGTATGGGTGTCGGCCGCCCGCCGGGCTCGAGGGACATGTCCGGCCACGTTCTTCAGAATTTTTCAAAGGCGGATATGGAATGGCTTAAACCTTTCCTGGACGCGGTATGTGAAGCTGCGCCTTTACTTGTCGAAGGCGACGACAACAAATTCATGACCAAGGTCGCTCTGCTGACGACGACGCCGAAAACGGATCAACAGAACGGCAAAAACGGTAAGGCCTCTTCCGGGCCGGTGGAGACGGACTAAATATGGGTTTCAATTGCGGTATCGTGGGACTGCCGAACGTCGGCAAATCCACTCTTTTCAACGCGTTAACAGCAACGGCCGCGGCGCAGGCCGCCAACTTTCCGTTTTGTACCATCGAGCCGAACGTTGGACGGGTCGCCGTGCCGGATGCGCGGCTATCGATCATTAGTGAAATCGCCAAGTCGGCGAAGACTATTCCGACGCAACTGGAATTCGTCGATATCGCGGGGCTCGTGCGCGGCGCCAGTAAAGGCGAAGGGCTGGGAAATCAGTTTCTGGCCAACATCCGCGAAGTGGACGCCATCGTTCACGTTCTGCGATGTTTTGAAGACGGAAACGTGACCCACGTGGAAGGATCGGTCGATCCCATCCGCGATGCAGAAACGGTCGAAACGGAATTGATGATCGCCGACTTGGAAAGCCTGGAGCGGCGGGCGGATCAAAACGCGAAGAAAGCGAAGTCCGGCGACAAAGAAGCCAAGGAACTTATGGCGCTTTTGACACCGGTCCTTGAAGCACTGAAAGCGGGCAAACCGGCGCGCACCGTCCGCCCGAGCGACGCCGCCCAGCGCAAACTGTTCGACGGCCTGCAACTGCTTTCCAGCAAACCGGTTCTGTACGCTTGCAACGTTGAGGAAAGCGCCGCAGCCGGCGGCAATGCCTTCTCGGAAAAGGTTGCGGCGAAAGCCAAGGCTGAAGGCGCGGCCGTTGTCGTTATTTCGGCTGCGATTGAGGCCGAGGTCTCCCAACTAGAAGACGAAGCCGAGAAAACCGAGTTTCTGGAAAGTCTAGGGCTTAAGGAAACGGGCCTCACCCAGGTGATTCGCGCGGGACACGATCTGCTCGATCTCATCACCTATTTTACGGCGGGCCCGAAGGAGGCCCGAGCCTGGACCATTATAAAAGGCACCAAAGCGCCGCAAGCCGCAGCCGTGATCCATACGGATTTCGAGAAAGGCTTCATTCGCGCGGAAACCATTGCCTACGACGATTTTGTCGCGCTCAAGGGTGAACAAGGCGCAAAGGACGCCGGGAAAATGCGTCAGGAAGGAAAGGAATACGTCGTTCAGGACGGCGACGTGCTGCACTTCCTGTTTAACGTTTAAAACCTATCAATTCAGGCAAATAAAAACCGCCGGCCCTTTCGGACCGGCGGTTTCTTTATATTCGTTTGTGCGAGGTTTGATTACTTCTTCTCAAGCCGCGACCAGATGCGCACCTTCAAGAGATACGCGAGAACCGTGAACAGCAAGGTATAAAGCATCACCTTGAGACCCATGCTGTGGCGCGCTTCCAACTTGGGCTCCGCGGCCCAATGCAGGAACGCCGTCACGTCTTTTGCGATCTGCTCGGATGTCGCCTCGGTGCCGTCCGCATAGGCGACGCGATCGTCGAATACTTGGACACCCATGGCGATCTGATGGCCCGGGAAGTATTTATTGTAGCTCATGCCCGGCATCAGCTCGACGTCCGCCGGCGGATCCTCATAACCCAGCATCAGATTGTAAACGTAATCGGGGCCGTTCGGCCGCGCCTTGGTGATCAAAGACAGATCAGGCGGAAGTGCGCCGCCGTTGGCCATACGAGCAACTGCATCGTTCGGAAACGGTGCGGGCAGATAGTCGGATGCTTTGGCCGGGCGCATGAACATATCGCCGAATTCGTCCGGACCGTCTTCAACCTGGTGCTCCTCAGCGAGCGCCTTGATCTGGCCTTCGCTGTATCCCAGCGCCTCAAAGTTGCGGAAGGCAATGTATTTGAGGCCGTGACATGCCGCACACACCTCACGGTACACCTGCAGGCCGCGCTGAAGCTGCTGCTTATCGAACGTGCCAAGCAGACCGTTGAAGCTCCACTCTTGTGTGGGAACAGCGATATCTTCGGCCGCATTTACAGCCATGGGCATCGAGAGGACGGTTGCCGCCGCGGCGGCCAGAATGATCTTTTTCATGGCATTACTCCGCGGGCTTAATGACCGGCTCGCTAATGCTCGCCGGTAACGGTTTCGGTGTCTCCAGCCAGCCGATCACAGGCAGGAAGACGATGAAGTGCAGGAAGTACCATGCCGTTCCCAAACGGCCCAGCACCAGCGGCAAGCCTTCGGGCAGCTGCGCACCACACCACGTCAACAGCACACCGTCCGCCACAAATATCCAGAAGAATACTTTGAAGATCGGACGGAATGTCGCGGAACGGACGCGCGCCGTATCCAGCCACGGCAGAACGAACAAGATCAGGATGGCGCTGAACATCAATATAACGCCAAGGAGCTTGTCCGGAACCGCACGCAAGATGGCGTAGAACGGCAGGAAGTACCATTCGGGCACAATATGCGGCGGCGTAACCAAGGGATTGGCCGGGGTGTAATTGTCCGGGTGACCCATGGAATTAGGTAACCAGAACACCACCGCGAAGAACACCAGAAGCATCACGCCGGTACCGAACGCATCCTTGGACGTGTAGTAGGGATGGAACGGAATTTTGTCGGCGGGGGTGGCTTCAATGCCGAGCGGATTATTCGATCCCGGAATGTGAAGCGCCCAAATATGCAGGAACACGACGGCTACAATTACAAACGGCAACAGGTAGTGCAAAGCGAAGAACCTGTTGAGCGTCGGGTTGTCCACCGAGAAACCGCCCCAAAGGAAAGTTACGATTTCGTCGCCCACCAATGGGATCGCCGAGAACAGGTTGGTGATCACCGTTGCGCCCCAGAAGCTCATTTGCCCCCAGGGAAGCACATAGCCCATGAAGGCTGTCGCCATCATCAAGAGGAAGATGATGATTCCCATCCACCACAAAACTTCGCGGGGCGCTTTATAGGAGCCGTAGTACATGCCGCGGAAGATATGAATATAGACGACAATGAAAAAGAAGCTGGCGCCGTTGGCATGCATATACCGCAGCACCCAGCCATAGTTCACGTCGCGCATGATGCGCTCGACGCTATCGAACGCGTGATCGGCGTGCGGCGTGTAGTTCATCGCCAGGAAAATACCGGTCGCGATCATGATCCCCAGGATCACGAGGGCCAGCGACCCAAAGTTCCACCAGTAGTTCAAATTCTTCGGCGCCGGATATTTGGTGCCGATCGTGTGGTCGAGAAAGCCGATAATCGGCAAACGCTCTTCGTGCCACTCGTATGCTTTACGCCAGATGCTTTTTTCCGTGCTCATGGATGTCCCCCTTAACCGATGCGCACAGTGGTGTCGGACACGAATTCATACGGAGGCACCTCGAGATTGGCGGGTGCGGGTCCGCGGCGAATGCGCCCCGATGTGTCGTAGTGCGATCCATGGCAAGGACAGAACCAACCGCCGAAGTCACCGCGCGGCTCGGTTTGCTTCATTCCAAGCGGAATGCAGCCAAGGTGCGTGCATACGCCGACAAGTATGAGGAACTCGGGGTTCTGCACCCGCGCATCATCGGCCTGCGGATCGGGGAGATCATCCATATCCACCGTCTCCGCCGCTTCGATCTCAGACGCCGTGCGGTGACGGACAAAAACCGGCTTGCCGCGCCAGACAACGGTAATGCCCTGTCCCGGCTCGATGCCGTCAACACTGAATTCCGTCGTGGACAATGACAATGTATCCGCCGCCGGATTCATGCTGTCCAAGAGCGGCCAAACCATCATCACTCCGCCCAACGTTCCGACTGCTACCGTTGAATGCAATAGAAAGTCACGGCGGGATTCACCCCCCGCATCGGCAGCATGGGCATGTGCCGTATTCGACATGTTTGTAATCCCTTTCTCGACCCCGTCGGCTCTCGCCGCAACGCACAAACCAAGTGCCGCACAATTCGGACACCAATCTGGTGCCGGATCTGCACTAGGCTCGCGGTGAGCTGAACCTTGCTTCTTTAGGCCCCTAAAACCGGCCGTAACCGGCGGAAGCAGAAGAATTTTATGCGCGGCGGGTATAGAATAAAAGGCTCACATTGAAAAGGCCTCAATGGGCCTTCAAGAGTGCTATTTCCGCCGTTTTTTAAGGGGGTTGGAAGACGCGACTCAGTCGCACGGGCCCATTGCCAAAACCAGTCATTTACCCCAAGAAATCGCACAGCAACAAATGCGGGGTTTTACGTGCGCATCGCCCTTTACCAGCCCGATATTCCTCAAAACACCGGCGCGCTACTGCGCCTAGGGGCGTGCTTCGGTGTGCCTGTGGATATCATCGAGCCTTGCGGATTTCCCTTGGATGACAAACGCTTGCGAAGAGCGGGGATGGATTACGCCGAGGCCTGCGAATTAAGCCGCCATTCGTCTTGGAACGCCTTTTTGGACGGTTTTCGAGCCAAAAACAGTGGCCGGATCATACTTTTGACCACCAAAGCCCCCAAAAGCTTCGCTAAGTTCGACTTTGGTGAGGACGACGTCATTTTGCTGGGCCGGGAAAGCGCCGGCGCTCCCCCACAAGTCCATAGCGCCTGCGATGAACGATTATGCGTTCCCCTGGCGGAAGGTGCCCGCTCCCTCAATGTCGTCACAGCGGCGGCCATTGTGCTGTCCGAAGCCCTACGTCAGAACGGATTTTTCTATAAATAACAGATAGTTAAATGGATTTCCGCGGCAACCCCACACGGCATGTGACAAGAGTTTCATGCCACAACCATAATTCTGTAAGGGGAGCGGATATAGAATTTCGGAACTCTTGGCACTCGGCATGCTCCCCCATCCGAGATTGGCCAGGAAACTCCCAGATAGAACCCTCTCCCCTTGGGGTTCCGGTAGTACATGACGGCCCCGTTCCCCTGCGGGGCCGTTGCTACGTTTGCACCTGCGAGATTCGCCGGCGCGCCTCAGCCAAAAGGTCTTCCCTATTTTTTCTAAAGCCCGATGCGATCCATAAGTCTTCGAGCTCGGCCAGAACTTGCCCAATCTGCGGTCCATGCGGCGCGCCAAGTGCCAAGACATCGTCGCCACCAATAGGAAAGTCTCGTGGCGTCCACGCGGCAGCCGCTGCGGCGATAGCGGCGATGAGGCCGCTGTCTTCAGCTGAATCCACTGAGTTCATCAGCAAAGCCCGCTCCAACGTCAATAGCGGGCCGATCTTGTAAAACTGCCGCTGCAAATTACGCTCTTTAAAATCCGTTTGGGTACATTCCGTCTTCAGCAACTGCAGCCTGCGAGACGAAGCGTTTGAAAGCTTCAATCGACCCGCTAGTTGAGAAACCGATTCCATCCCGATCATCGCAGCCAATCGCCGAAGCCAGTCATAAGGAAAATCGGATGCGTGCGCCTCGAATTGGATCAAACGCTTGAGCGCGGCAATATTTCCGCCGCCTGGAATTATTTTTGCCAGGACACCGCAGGCATGCATCGTATCCACAGCGCCACTTGGATCAGGAGCAATAAGCAACTTTGACAGCTCCTGCTGCAGCCGCTCGCCCGATAACTTCTCAATTCCGTCCGCATATTTCTGGCATGCCGCTATTGTGCCGGGCTCAATAGGTACGCGCCCATACCAAGCTTGAAAGCGAAACAACCTTAAAATGCGTAAAAAATCCTCCTGAATGCGATCGGCTGCGTTGCCTACAAAACGAACCTGGCCTTCCTTCGCATCCGCAAGGCCTGCGTGATAATCGAACACGTCACCGTTCGGCCGAAGAGACATCGCGTTGAATGTAAAATCTCGCCGGCCGGCGTCCTCTTCCCAATCAGAGGTAAATTCAACAGCAGCGTGTCGCCCGTCACATGCTGTATCTTTTCGCAATGATGTTATCTCAAACGAAGTGTCCTCAATGATTGCCGTCACGGTGCCGTGAGACAACCCCGTAGGAACGCATTTCAAATTCGCGCGTGACAACAATTCGATGACTTTTTGTGGTTCATCGGGTGTCGCGATATCGATTTCCGACACTTCGATGCCCATGACCAGATTCCGCACGCATCCGCCAACAAATCTGACATCCGTGTTTGGTGCCCCCAGCGCTTCGAACAGCCGGGACACGGCGGGCGCGGTCATCCAGGGCACAATGCTCAGAGAATGTGCGCTTTCAGGCATCAAGACCGGCCCCCTTACTCGGATTGGGACTCGAGGTTTCCGGGAACGATCCGGCCGTCTTCGATATGTGCCGGTTCATAGGCAGAGCCGGCTGGCTTGCCGCTGGTGACCGCGACCGCGCCCATGACAACGACTGTCAGAAGCGCACCGGCAAACAACAGAAGCGGCCATGGCCCCTTCTCGATCCGCGGCGC
The DNA here is from genome assembly GCA_964475755.1 of uncultured Rhodobacterales bacterium. Taxonomy (GTDB): domain Bacteria; phylum Pseudomonadota; class Alphaproteobacteria; order Rhodospirillales; family Rhodospirillaceae; genus UBA11612. The sequence goes on along the minus strand of CAYYXR010000019.1, from coordinate 12,901 downwards.
TTCTCCACCATGTTTCGCCACATACCCCGTCCGATACCAAACCCATAGCGCGTAAACTGCGATCGGCAATAAAAACGGAACGATGTATGTAAACAGGACTCGAATCATTGGCCGATCCTTGGGCAGCTTCAACTGCGTTATTGCGCCGTCATGACTTCGTAAAGGTTCACAAGCATTCCCGCAGTCGCCCCCCAAATATACCTGTCCCCAAAGGGCATCGCGTAGAACGCGCGTTTTTGTCCGTTCGCTTCACGGCTGACACGCTGATGATTGGCCGGGTTGAGAAAGAAGTCCAACGGCACTTCAAATATGTCCGCGACTTCCACGGGATCGGGTTGCAAATCCAATGGAGGCGTCACGGCACCGACAATCGGCGTCACTTCAAAGCCTGTAATCGTGACATACGGATCAAGCCGCCCCAAAATTTCCACCTGCGCCGGAGGTAATCCGGTTTCTTCTTCAGCTTCCCGTAATGCTCCGGCGATCGCGTTCTCATCGTCGTCTTCCAGCCGGCCTCCCGGAAAGGATATTTGGCCGGCGTGCGCGGACAATTCGGCCGTGCGTTGAGTGAGTAAAACCGTGAAGCCGTCTTCATAATGTACCAGCGGCACGAGAACGGCGGCTGGCGTAAGCTGCTTTTCTACGCCGGGGGCGCCCGCACCCCTATTGTAGGGGATACGCGTCGTGTGGACGGCGCCCATATTCCCGGTTTTGTACGGCGTGAGATTGCCCTGCTCCATAAGTCGCATGGCCGTTGCCACATCTCCTCTAGGCCCAGCGATCGTTGCCGCCGCTAAACGAGCGCGAATGGACTCGCGCGTCAGCCCGGCCGGTGGCGCAACGGCGTCCACATTCATGGCAGGGACCCGAGAGCATGAAATTGCCCCTCGCTCCATACGCCGAAGGCCTTCGAATCTTCGGGATCGGGTTCACCGCGCTCGATCAAATGATAAAAAGCCGACCGGGCAATGCGCGCCTCAAGTCCTTTGTACACATATATGTACGGACGGGGCTCACCGGTCGCCTCATCGTGCTCTATACGCAGCGGGTGTTCGTGACTCAATGTAACAACGTCGTCCACATTGGTTCGAAAACGAATTTTCTGGCTCTCCCCCTCGCCTTCCGCTAGAAGCTCGACCGCAATAAACGCCGAATCTTCGACCTCAATACGGCCATTTTCCACAGGCGTGGTAAGCCAGTGCACGCCGTCTTCATCACGGCGCAAAACTGTGGAAAAAAGTTTCACCAAGGCATGGCGCCCAATGGGCGTGCCGCGGTAATACCAGGTGCCGTTGCGGTCGATACGCATGTTAAAGTCACCGCACATATCGGGAGGAAAGTCGGTGACCTTATCGGTCGTCCCGGACCGTTGGGAGGGGTGAGATTCTGCTTCTCCGTTACGTGTTGGACGTCCCATACTCGGCTAGACCAGCTGTAAAGTAATTAGACATACATATGGTGGAGTTAACCAGTGAGCGCAACGATAACACAAGGCGGCGATAGAGGGAGCCAGGGCGGCGACGAGGCCGCGATTGCCGATATGGAGCAGGTCGCTGATCTGGTTCAAAAAGCCAAAACGGCAATTGAGAAGGTCATTTACGGCCAGAGCCTGGTCGTCGAGGAGAGCCTCATCACGCTGTTGGCCGGTGGACACGTCCTGCTGATCGGTGTGCCGGGATTGGCTAAAACACGCCTAGTGCAAACTTTGGGTACCGTGCTGGGCCTGGATGACAAGCGCGTACAGTTTACGCCAGACCTTATGCCGGCTGATATCATCGGTTCGGAGGTGCTCGAAGAAGACGCGGAAGGACGCCGCTTTTTCCGGTTCATCCAAGGCCCTGTGTTTTGCCAGCTTTTGATGGCCGACGAAATCAACCGCGCCAGCCCGCGGACGCAGTCCGCTTTGTTGCAAGCGATGCAAGAACGTCGGGTGTCGGTTGCCGGACAGTACCACGATCTGCCGAAACCATTTCATGTGCTCGCAACTCAGAACCCCATCGAACAGGAAGGCACCTACCCGCTTCCGGAAGCGCAGCTCGACCGTTTTCTTATGCAGGTGGATATTACCTATCCCGACATGGAATCTGAGCGGGAGATCATCCTGCGCACAACCGGCGTAGACACGCCCGAGCCGGTGCAAGTTCTCAATGCCGAAGACTTGTTGAAGGCCCAGCAACTCGTGCGGCAAGTACCCGTCGGCGACAGTGTCGTGACTGCGATCCTAAAACTGGTGCGCGCCGGACGGCCCGACGCGACCGACGTCAAAGAGGTCAAAGAGCAGGTTGCTTGGGGCCCGGGTCCGCGCGCCAGCCAGGCGCTTATGCAAGCGGTGCGCGCACGTGCGTTATTGCAGGGACGCCTCTCACCGTCCGTTGACGACGTTTTGGCCCTGGCGCGGCCTGTTCTTCAACATCGGATGGCATTGAATTTCGGCGCCCGAGCCGACGGATACACGTTGCCTGCGCTGATCGACGTTCTTTGCCAGCGCGTTGACGTTGGTTGAATCATTGAGAAATTTGGCCCGTAAGGGCGAGCCACTATGAGTGCAACGGCACGAAAAGATGAAAGCCACCGCCTTCGGGTGGATGCGGATTCAATTGCCTCGGCAATGCCGCCGCTATTGGTTGCCGCGCGCCGGATTGCGGCCGCCGTCAATCTTGGGAGCCATGGCCGGCGCCGCGCAGGTCCCGGCGATAGTTTTTGGCAGTTCCGACCATATTCCAAAGACGACACACCAAGTGCGATTGATTGGCGCCAAACCGGCAAGTTCGACACTGTGTTCGTACGTGAGCGCGAATGGGTGGCCGCACAAACAGCGGCGCTGTGGTGCGATACGTCACCGTCCATGCGCTACCGGTCTTCAAAAGCCTTACCGACAAAAGCCGAACGTGCTGCCGTGATGATGCTAGCGCTCGCCGAGTTGCTGATTGATGGTGGAGAGAGAATCATCCGTCTGGATAGCGACGGCCGCCCGCAACGTGCCGCGCGGGCCGGACGGCTGGCGGTCGCCCACATGGCCGACGCCGTGGTGACGGAACTCATGACGGAAGACACGCGCCACGGCCTACCGCCCGTGCCCAAATTTACCGCCGCCTTGCCGCGACACGCCGCAGTCATCTTGTTCAGTGATTTTCTCGCGCCTTTGGATGACATATCAAATTGCGTGCGTAGTCTTATGCACCAGGGCGTGGCCGGCCACATGGTGCAGATCCTGGACCCGGCGGAAGAGACGCTTCCTTTTTCAGGCCGCGTGCGATTCGTCGGCATGGAACACGAGGGATCGACCGTTATCGACCGCGCGGAAGAAGCCCGGGACAACTACACGCGCAAACTCGAAGCACACAGGGACGGGCTAAAGTCCCTGGCTATGCAATCCGGCTGGAGCTTTGGCATTCATCGGACGGATCATTCACCGCAACTGGCCATGGCCGCTCTTCACAACGCCATCACAGGACACAGGCACTGACGGCACGCCACAAATGTTGAACTTGGGTCTCATATCTTTTGCAACGCCATGGGTGCTCGCCGCCGCCGCCGCGCTGCCGATCGTCTGGCTGCTTCTGCGCCTGACCCCGCCGGCGGTCAGACAAATAAACTTTCCCGCTGTTCGCCTACTCTTCGGTCTCGATCCGACTCAGCGGACCGCCGCCCACACGCCGCCGTGGCTGATCATTTTAAGGCTGGCGATCTTGATCCTGGCCCTGTTGGGATTGGCCGACCCGGTATTGAACTTCAAGTCCGAAGAAGGATCCGGGACGACCATTGTGGTGGTGGACAATGGATGGGCAAGCGCGGCCAATTGGGAGGAACGCGCAAGCACATTGCGGTCCACATTGGACGGCGCGGGACGACGCGGCCAATCCGTGGTGGTATTGGCGACCGCGCGGCTGCCGACCGGAGAAATGCTGCCGGCCACGGTGCAGGCAGCGGATGACGGCGTCGCGACGGCGGCACAGGTTACAGCACACCCTTGGCCGACCGAGCCTGCCTCCGCTGCGGCTCTGCTCGACGGCCTTGATATTCAAACACCAGCTTCGTCGATCTGGATCAGTGACGGCCTCGGCGGCGCCGGCGCCGAAACATTGGCAAGCAAATTGGATGGCCTTGGCGAACTGACGGTCATCGACAGCGGCCCTTTGTCGCCGCCCCTGGTTTTGCACGCACCCGATCGTAAGGTGGCGAGCAGCGGTGGCATCGTGACCAACAGTATTGAATTGAGGTTGACCCGCGTAGCCGATGATAGCGGAACGGAAATCGCCGAAAATGCGCGCGCCATTGATTCAAACAATCAAATCTTGGCGCGCGCGACGATGACATTTGACAGAGGCGCGACGTCGTCTTCAGCGATCTTGGAGATGCCGTCCGAACTGGCCAACCGAATTTCGCGCTTCGACATCGAAGGGCGGCCGGGTGCCTCGACGACGATCTTGGCGGACGACCAATGGCAGCGCCGGCCGGTTGGGATTGCGCAGGCAACCTCTCAAGGCATCACGGCGCCACTACTCGAAGACGCCTATTATATCGATCAAGCGCTCTCGCCATTTGCCGATGTACGCATGGGCACGCTGGACGAATTGTTCAGCCGGCCTTTAGCCGTTCTCGTCATGGCAAAAGGGGGACGCATACTGGACGAAGACATAAGCCAACTCTCGGATTGGATTCGCGAAGGCGGCGTACTGGTACGCTTTGCCGGCCCGCAATTAACCGAGAATGTCGATACGCTGCTGCCGGTAAGTTTGCGGGCGGGCGGGCGAACTTTGGGCGGCGCCATGTCTTGGAGCGAACCGGCGCATCTTGCAGCGTTTCCTGAAACATCACCGTTCAAGGGCCTTGTCGTACCCGACGATGTGACCATCTCTTCACAGGTGCTTGCGGAGCCGGCCGCCGATCTCACCAACAAAACATGGGCGCGCTTAAGCGACGGCACGCCGCTTGTCACCGCCGAACAACGCGGCCAAGGATGGATTGTTTTGTTCCATGTCTCGGCCACGCCCGAATGGTCCAAGCTGCCGCTGTCCGGATTATTCGTCGATATGCTCCGCCAAGTGGTAGATGTCAGCCGCGGCATACCGCCCGACACACCGGCGGACGCCACCGGTTTTCTTGCACCGTATTCGATTATGGATGGCTTTGGACGCCTTCAGCCGCCCGGCCCCACCGTGACCGCCATCAACGGAGAAACATTTACGGAAACCCGCGCGGAGCCGTCACACCCTCCGGGGCTTTATGGCCCGCCAGGCGCGACACGCGCGCTTAATTTGTCCGCCACACTCCGCGAGCTTGAGCCTTTGGCAAATCTACCGCTTGGCACAACGCGACTGACCTTTGCCGGCATGTCTCAGGAACGCGTTCTCAAGCCGTGGTTCCTGACTGCCGCCTTGATCCTTTTGCTCGCCGATCTCTTGATCAGCTTTGTCTTGCGCAAACTGGTTCCCGAGCCCGCCCAATTGCTGAGGCGCGGCGCTGCGACTGGCGCAGCGGCGATGTTCATTCTTGCTGCGATGAGCGGGGACGTCCGCGCTGCCGACGACACAGCGGAAAATGTACGGCAAATCGACAGCTTGGCGCAGGCCGCCATACTCGAGACCCGCCTCGCCTATGTCATGACCGGATCGGCGGAAGTGGACCGGGTAGCGGCCGCAGGGCTCGACGCCCTCACTCAATTGCTCGGCGCGAGAACAGCAGCCGAGCTTGCGCAACCAACCCGCCTAAACCTTACTTCTCCGGGCATGGCTAGGGACGCATTGATCCCCTATCCGCTTATTTATTGGCGCATCACGCCCAACCAGGACGATCCGTCAGCACAAGCCGTCGATGCCCTCAATCACTACTTGAACAGCGGCGGTACGATTGTTTTCGACGCCCCGGATCAAACCAGCGCGCTCGGCAGCACGTCCCCCGGCGCGAACGGCAACCGGCTGGACAAGATCTTGCGCCTACTGGATGTGCCGCCATTGGTTGAAGTGCCGCAAGACCACGTACTCACGCGTAGTTTTTATCTTCTGAACGGCATGCCCGGGCGGTATGCGGATTCATCCGTAATGATCGAACGCGCATCGAGCGAAAATGACGGCGTTTCTTCCGTTGTCATCGGCGGTAACGATTGGGCGGCAGCTTGGGCCCGGGATTCAAATGGATTTCCGATGTATTCGGCGGTTCCCGGCGGCGAACGCCAGCGCGAACTTGCCTATAGAGTCGGCGTTAATCTTGTGATGTACGCCCTTACCGGAAACTACAAGGGCGATCAGGTGCATCTGCCCTCCATTATGGAGAGGCTGACCCAATGACCGGTATCGCCTTTGCGCCGCTCGTTCCGGCCCCCATCATTATTGTCCTGCTGATCTTGGCGTTGGGCATGATCGGTTACGGCCTCTGGCGCGGCGCCAAGGGGATATTACTACGCGCGCTGCCCATTCTTGCGCTTCTCATCGCGCTGTCCGACCCGGAACTGATGCGCGAGAACCGGTCTCCGTTAAAAGACGTTGCCGTCATTGTTGTTGACGAAAGCGCAAGCCAGCAGTTGGGCGAGCGCTCGGCGCGGACATCCGCTGCGCTCGAGCGACTACGCACAACACTAAACGCCGAAGAGGACCTCGAACTTAGAATTGTGCGTGCAGGCCGCAGTGAAACCGGCGGCCAGGACGGCACGAGATTGTTTTCAGCCCTTGCCGCGGCAACCAGCGACGTGCCGGCGCAACGGCTCGCCGGAGCGATACTGATCACCGACGGGCAAATTCACGACGTCTTAACGCCCGAGCAAGCAGCGCAGGTCCAGGCCCCCTATTTGAAAGCACCCTTGCACGCGTTGATTACGGGCAGAAAAGATGAATTTGACCGGCGTGTTCGTGTGGACCGCGCCCCGGACTTCGGCCTCGTCGATAAAACAGCCGACGTCGTATTGAAGGTCGAAGACACCACGGTGGCTAACGGCACGCCCATACCGGTCACCATCTTTCGAAACGGCAGCACCCCGCAAACCCTCACGCTTCCCGCGGGCGAACCCACTGAAGTTCCGCTGCCGATCGAAAATGCCGGCGCCAATGTTTTTGAAGTCGAGGTTGCCGCAGGTGTTGGAGAACTGTCGGAAGCCAACAACAAAACCTTGATTGCCATCAACGGCGTGCGCGACCGGCTCCGCGTGCTGCTTGTGTCCGGCCAACCCCATGTGGGCGAACGCGCCTGGCGAAATTTGTTGAAATCAGACCCCAATGTGGACTTGGTTCATTTCACTATTTTGCGCCCATTGAATAAAGACGACGGAACACCGCTCAACGAACTGGCCCTCATCACCTTCCCCATTCGGGAACTATTCGAGGAGAAGCTTAACGACTTCGATCTGGTGATTTTCGACCGCTACAGCCAGAGAGGATTAGTGCCGTTTCAGTTCATGGCCAATGTCGCCGATTACGTACGCGAGGGCGGCGCGGTGATGCTTGCCGTCGGCCCAGAATACTCAGATAGCTTTTCGCTTTTCGGCAGCCCGCTGCAAAGCGTTCTGCCGGCCGAACCAACCGGACGGGTCTTCAATGGTATATTCAAGCCGCATCTAAGCTCTGTCGGTAAACGGCATCCGGTGACGGCTGAGTTGGCCGGCGCACTTGCGAACGACGCCGAAGGTGAGCCCAGCTGGGGCCGCTGGCTGCGCCAAGTGCAAGTTCGCGACGGCGAAGGCCGACCGGTCATGATCGGCCAGGAAGACGAACCGCTTCTGATCCTGGATCGGGTCGGCGAAGGCCGCGTGGCCTTGCTTTTGAGTGACACGGTCTGGCTTTGGGGCAAGGGCTTTGACGGCGGCGGTCCCCAGGTCGAGTTGCTGCGCAGAGTTTCACACTGGCTCATGAAGGAGCCGGAACTGGAAGAAGAGTCCCTTACCGCCGAAGTGCAAGGCGGCTCGTTGGCGATCACCCGCCGAAGTCTTGCCGAAGAAGAAATTCCGGTGACCGTGACGGCCCCGGGCGGTCAAGTTGAAACCGTCATTCCCAAGGACGCGGGCAATGGGCGCTTTGTCGCCCATCTGCCCATTGATGATCCAGGTCTTTATCAACTGAGCGACGGCACAAACACGACGGTCGCCGCTGTGGGAACGCCAAATCCGCTCGAAACTTATGACGTGGTCGCAACGGGAAGCCGTGTAACGCCACTTACACAAACGACCAATGGCGGCGTCTATTGGCTGGACGACGGCACGGTCCCGGCCATTCGGCGTATCGCACCCGACCGGATTGCGCGCGGGTCCAGCTGGCTGGGTCTAAGAGCGAACGAACAATTCGTCGTCACCGGCGTCACGCAAACTCCGCTGGCGCCGGTCGCACTTATTCTATTGCTGGTAATGGCAGGTGCGATGCTCGCGTGGTGGCAGGAAGGCAAGTAAAGCCTATTGCACCGCCGTCACGAGTTCAGCGCGCACTTTCTGACGCAATACGTCAATAGCGACCAGGTCGCCGCCCATCTTTACGTGCCAGAACGTCCAACCATTGCATGCCGGAGCCCCCTGCACCGCCGCCCCCACTTGGTGGATTGAGCCGCGATGGTCCGAGGAAATGACGGTTCCGTCTGCGCGCACTTTCGCGGAAAAGCGCCCTGATGGGTCGGTGAGGACACTGCCAGCTCTCAGCAGACCGCGCTCGACAACGGTGCCGAACGGGATACGCGGTTCGGATTTCTTGCTTGGCGTTATAAGCAACTTCTCATCCTCGACCGGTTTGATTTTGGAAAGACGCGAACGCGCCGCGGCAATGTAATTTTTGTCCCGCTCAATGCCGATGTACTTGCGGCCAAGCGATTTCGCGACCGCGCCCGTCGTGCCCGTTCCAAAAAAGGGATCGAGCACCACATCTCCCGGCTTTGTCGCGGCCATCAGCACCCTATACAGAAGCGATTCCGGTTTTTGCGTCGGATGTATTTTGGCGCCGTCTTCACCCTTCAAACGCTCTTCACCCGTGCAAAGCGGCAGCGTCCAATCGCTGCGCATTTGCAGGCCATCATTCATGTTCTTCATGGCGTCGTAATTGAATGTGTAGCGCGCATCTTTGGACTTCGCGCACCAGATCAGCGTTTCATGTGCATTCGTAAACCGCGTGCCGCGGAAATTGGGCATCGGATTAGACTTGCGCCAGACGATGTCATTCAGGACCCAGTAGCCAAGATCCTGAAGCGTCGCACCGACGCGAAAAATATTATGGTAGGAGCCGATGACCCAAAGACTGCCGGTGTCTTTCAAAATGCGACGCGCGGCGGCGAGCCATGCATGCGTGAAATCGTCATAGGCCTTAAAATCTGAAAAACGATCCCACTCGTCATCCACGCCGTCGACACGTGAATTGTCCGGCCGGTGCAATTCACCGCCAAGCTGGAGGTTGTAGGGTGGATCGGCGAAAATGAGATCGACGCTACCTTCCGGCAGCTTCTTCATGGCAGCAATGCAATCGCCGCCGTAGATAACGTTGGTTTTAAAAGCCGCGCTCTTTTTTGCCGGCATAGGTAAGGTCCCCAAAAGTAAACCTCAGGCGCGTTGACCGCGCCTTGAGGTTTTGTATGCGCCCCGAAACTTGGGACAGTTTCCCTCCCCACCCCGCAACCCCGTTTGACCGGGCGTTCGGGCGGGAAGCCCCGTTGCGCGAGACCTCATTTTTACGCGCCGTCCATTCGAGACAGCGTCGGGTCCCGTCACGAAGAATCATAAGAATCAAATGTTTAGGGTGTGTAAAGGCCGCCGCGACTAGGGGGCTATATATTGAGTCCCCGGACTCACCGGGACTCAATCCCTAGGGTTCGGCAAAAATTTATTCAAAAAAATCAGGAAAATTTTTGCTGAACGCCCTTCGGATTCAAAGCGGCCTTGATGGGCGCAAATGAGCGGCGGTGATGGGGTGTTACACCTAGCTTCGCGATACCGGCCTGATGCGCTGCCGTTCCGTATCCCATGTTGGTTTCCCACCCATAGCCCGGAAACGAAGCCGCCAAGTCTGTCATGATTTTATCCCGCGTGACCTTGGCAATGACCGACGCCGCGGCGATGGAAAGGCTTTTGCCGTCCCCTTTGATGACTGGTGTGACACTACAAGGCAATTTCGGCGCGCGATTCCCATCGACAAGCGCCAAGGTTATGTCGCAGCCCAAATTAGCCACAGCCCGTTCCATGGCGCGATAAGTCGCGTTTAAAATATTGATACTGTCGATTTCGGTGACGTCCGCATGCCCAACGCCGATGGTCGCCGCCTCCGATCCGCGCAGTGCGTCGAATAATTTTTCGCGGCGCTGTGCGGAAAGTTTCTTTGAGTCGTCCAGCCCTGCGCGCAATGCCCGCGGCAGGGTGTCAACGTCGAGAATTACAGCGGCGGCAAATACCGGCCCGGCCCATGGCCCTCTGCCCGCCTCGTCAATGCCTGCGATAACGGCAGATGGATTCTTTTTTAATTGCGTTTGTTCAAGATCAAAATTGGGCATCGACGATTGCGTCGTTCCAAAGAGAGCTAAGATTTTTTCTTTTCCGCGACATGTTCCATAAGGCGCGGCATGAGTTCAACGAAATTGCAGGGCTTGTGCCGAATATCCAACTGATATTTGAGGATTTCGTCCCACCCATCTTTGACCGCACCGGTCGAACCGGGCAAAGCGAACAGATAGGTCCCACGCGCAACGCCCGCGGTCGCGCGCGACTGCACGGTCGATGTGCCTATACTTTTCAAGCTAACCCAGCGAAACAACTCACCGAAGCCGGGAATCTCTTTTTCGCAAACCTGCTGAAAAGCTTCCGGTGTCACGTCCCGCCCGGTTACGCCCGTCCCGCCCGACGTGATTACGCAGTCAATTTTAGGGCTATCGATCCATTGCTTTAGTTTGGTCACAATAACCGCAACATCGTCCGTAACAATGACTCGTTCGGCTAGGCTATGTCCCGCTTGTGCGATCCGCTCGGCAAGCACGTCTCCCGATGTATCGGTCTCGGACGTTCGCGTATCCGACACCGTCATGATTGCTATATTGATTGGTACAAAAGATTTGGTTTCGTCAATTCCGGCCATAGACCGCACCGTGACCTTGTTGCGATTAAACGTCGGGGGAGTCAGCGAGTTTTTGTTTTATGGCCAACAAGTCCCGCCAGGCCAATCGCTTTTGCTGAGGTGACCGCAAAAGATACGCCGGATGGAACATCGCCAGACACGGCACCGGTCTCACTAAGCCCGGTGTCTCATACTCGTACCAGCGCCCACGCAGCTTGGTGATGCCCATCGTCTTGGCAAGAAGTGTTTTGGCTGCAAGACCGCCGACAAACACCAAAACGGCAGGATCAACCAGCTCGACATGGCGCTGCGTAAACGGAAGGCACGAGGCAATTTCCTGATCCGTCGGTGAACGGTTCCCGGGCGGGCGCCAAAATACAATGTTGGTGATGTAGGCGTTTTCCGTGCGTGAAAGTCCGATGGACTCCAGCATCCGGTCGAGAAGCTTGCCCGAAACGCCGACAAACGGCAGGCCCTGGCGGTCTTCGTCCGCCCCAGGAGCTTCACCGATAAACATGATGCGGGCAGTTGGGTTGCCGTCACTGAACACCGTACGGCTTGCGAACTTCTTGAGACCGCATCCCTCGTAAGCCTCAACAGCCGCCTTCAACTCTTCGACGGACTGCGCTGCTTGCGCTAAATGAACGGCGCTTTGGCGCGCGGCGCTCGGATCAACTTGAGGTGGAGGCGGCGGCGTAGAAAGAGCGGCAGGCGGGGATTTGGGTGGTGATTGTGGCGCGGCAGGGACCGAGGCTGAGTCCGCAGTCTTAAATCTATCGACCGGCGCATCGCCAATTGCTTCATCGACACCGGCGTCCACATACCAGCGCAAAAGCGCGGCGGGATCGTCCGCCAAACCATTTAAATCATCCGTCATGGCCGGAGTGTGCTGCGCACAGGAATAAACTGCAAGCGCGGAGCCACAAGACGATCCAGGGCCTAATGATAGCCTTCGCCAACCCGCACTTTTCCGCGAAACACCCTGTAGACATAAACGGTATACCCCAGCACCACCGGCAAAATGATCAAGGTGCCTACCAGAATGAACAATTGCGTATCCGGCGCGGCGGCGGCATCCCAAATCGAGATCGACGGCGGCACCACATAGGGAAAACGGCTAACCGCCAGTCCCAAATACCCCAGGGCAAACATGGCAATGACCATGACAAACGGCATTGTTTCATGCCCGGACCTCAAAGACCGCCAAAGGTTAAAAGCAACACCCGCCGTCAGAATCGGCACTGGTGCCAGGAAATATATGTTGGGAAGCGAAAACCAGCGTTCACGAATGCCCGCGTCGAAAGCCACCATCCACAAACTTACGGACCCCATGGCAATTAAAACGATAATGAAAAGCTGATTGGCCATGGTCCGTGCGTGGGCCTGCAACGAGCCTTCGGCTTTCATGACGAGCCATGTCGCGCCAAGCAAGGCGTAGCCAGGCAGTAATGACAGGCCAACAAGTATGGTGAATGGCGTAAGCCAATCAAATGCACCGCCGGCAAAAACGCCATTTTCCACGTTAAAGCCTTGAACGAAAGCGCCAAGGTTGATGCCCTGGAAAAAGGTGGCTGTGAACGATCCGCCAAAGAACGCCATATCCCAGAACTTCTTCGAGCTGTCCGCCTTGAACCGGAATTCGAAGGCGACGCCGCGGAATACCAGCGCGATGAGCATAATGGTGATAGGCAGATACAGCGCGGGCATAATCGTGGCATAAGCCAATGAAAACGTTCCCATGAGCCCGGCGCCGCCGATAATCAACCAGGTTTCATTTCCGTCCCACACCGGCGCGACGCTGTTCATCATCACATCACGTTCCGCTTCCGCCCGTCGGGACAGAAACAGAATTCCGATTCCCAAATCAAAACCGTCGAGCACAACGTAAAGAAATACGC
>CAYYXR010000018.1:0-51823 GCA_964475755.1 uncultured Rhodobacterales bacterium | reverse complement strand
AACGCGACCGCTCAACTAACATTCAAACCGGACCACTCAATGGGGGCACCTCAGGGTACAACAGACACCGCGCAAAAAACGAGCAATACAGAGACAAGTGAGATCGCGCGCATTTTCACGTTACGCGTCCCGTCCTTGTGAAAAATCCATTGGAGGACGCGGTATGCATCGGTCATGCTGATCGACAAAACATGGCGGAGGATTTTTGCTGTCCATGTTCGTGCGGATGATGTCGCGTGAGCGCGCTTCGCCAAGAGCGGACTGACTAACCGTCGCTGCGCATGACCCAAGCGCTATGCCAAGTGCAATGATGAGTGCAGATGCTGTCCGGTGCCGCATTATCGAACCCCCATTGGCACAAACGTACCCGCGAAATGGGGCGTGATGATGGCAGAAAAGCCAGGACTACGCGCCTAATCGCAGGTGAGGACGATCTTGCCCGGATAGGCGCGCGAGAGCAGCGCGTTCATGGCGGCGGAGGCGTCGGCCAGCGGAAAGGTTTTGGCCACGTGGGGCTTGAGCTTGCCGTCCTGCCACCAGGCGAGCATTTCGCGCAGGCCTGCGGTGACGACGGCGGGATCGCGCGCAGCCTGGGCACCCCAGACCACGCCGATGACCGAGACGTTCTTCACCAGAATGTGGTTGGCGGGTACCTGTTGAATGCGTCCGGCCGCGAAGCCGATGATAAGCAGGCGCGCCTGCCAGTTGACGGCGCGGAAGGCTTGCTCGAAAGCATCGCCGCCAACGGGATCGAACAGGACGTCGAGGCCGTTGTCGTTCGTGATGGCCTTCACGCGGTCGCGGATGCTCTCGGTGGTGTAGTTGATGAGATGATCGGCGCCGTGGGCCTTCGCGGTTTGTAGTTTTTCGTCGCTGCCGGCTGCGGCGATGACGGTTGCGCCCAGTTGTTTGCCGATCTCCACCGCCGCAAGGCCGACGCCGCCGGCCGCGCCGGTAACGAGCAAAGTCTCACCGGGTTTGAGATCGCCGCGATGAGTGAGCGCGAAATGCGCGGTGCCGTAGACCACGGGAAACGACGCGGCGGTGACGAAATCCATCTCGTCCGGGATGGGAATGACGTAGTCCGGCGTGGTGATGAGTTCTTCGGCGTAAGAGCCACCGAAGCGGGAAATGGCCATGACCCGCTGGCCGACCTTAAGCTCCGTGACGCCCGGGCCGAGCTCGGCCACCTCGCCCGCGCATTCCAAGCCGGGCGCGAAGGGAAACTCGGGCTTCACCTGATACTTGCCCGCGACCATGAGCGTGTCTGCGAAATTGACGCCGACGGCATGCACGCGCAGGCGCACCTGGCCGGGCTCCAAGGCCGGGCTGGGCAGATCGCCGATCTTCAATCCGTCCGGCTCGGTCCATGCATCGCAAACAACGGCGCGCACTTGAGCCCCCTACATATCGTCCGCGTCGGCGTCCCGGTCCGGGAGCGGATCGCGCATGGTGACGAATTCCTCCGCCGCCGTCGGGTGAATGCCGACGGTTGAATCGAACTGGGCTTTGGTGGCGCCGCACTTCAGCGCAACGGCGAGGCCCTGGATGATTTCCGGCGCATCGTCGCCCACCATGTGGCAGCCGAGAACCTTGTCGGTGTCCTTATCTACGATCATTTTCATCATGGTGTATTCCTTGCGCCCGGACAGCGTGTGCTTCATGGGCCGGAAGCGCGAGACAAATATGCGCACCTTGTGGTTTTCGCGCGCTTCGGCCTCGGTCAGGCCGACGACGCTGACCGGCGGCTGGCTGAAGACCGCCGAGGGAATGTTGGCGTAGTCCAGGGTCATGGGGTTTTTGTTGAAAAAACTCTCGGCAAAGACGCGGCCTTCGTTGATGGCCACGGGGGTGAGATTGACCCGGTCGGTGACATCGCCGATGGCGAAGATGCTTTCAACGGACGAGCGGTTCCATTCGTCCACTTCCACCGCGCCCTTCTTATTAAGTTTGACGCAAAGTTCCTTGAGACCAATGGACGCGGTTTTGGGCGCGCGGCCCGTGGCGTACATGACGCAGTCCACGATCATTTCGTCGCCCTGATCGAAGAAGACGGAATAGCCCTGGGCGGTTTTTTCGATGGACCGCACGACGCAGTCGCGGTGAATGGTCACACCTTTCTTTTCCATCTCCTCGGCCAAGGTGGCGCGCACGTCGTCATCGAAACCGCGCAGGATTTGCCCCGCACGGATAACTTCGTGCACCTCAGAGCCTAGGGCATTGAAGATGCCGGCGAACTCCACGGCGATAAACCCGCCGCCAACGATGAGAATGCGCTGGGGCCGCTCGGGAAGGTCCAGCGCTTCGTTGGAGGTAATGACGTGTTCCTTGCCGGGCACATCGGGGATGGCGGGCCAGCCGCCCACGGCCACGAGAATCTTTTCGGCGGTGATGGACTTGCCGCCGACTTCAACGGTGTGGGGATCGGTGAGAATGCCGCGCCCGTCGATGAGCGTAGCGCCCGCATCGCGCAGCATGCGCTGATAAACCCCTTCGAGACGGTCGAGTTCTTTGTTCTTGGCTACGACCAGCGCACCCCAGTCATGAGACGTGCCCTCCACGGTCCAGCCGAAACCAAGGGCGTCTTCAAAGTGCTCGGCAAAGTGCGCGCCGTAAACGAGCAGCTTCTTAGCCACACAGCCGCGCATGACGCAGGTGCCGCCATAGCGACTTTCCTCGATGATGGCGACCTTTGCGCCGTATTTGGCAGATAAACGCGAGGCGCGCACGCCGCCGGAGCCTGCGCCGATGGTGATGAGATCGTAATCGTATTTGGACATAGGCTGTTTTATTCGACCGTAACGCTTTTGGCCAGATTGCGCGGCTGATCCACGTCCGTGCCCTTAAGAACGGCGATGTGATAGGCCAGGAGTTGCACCGGCACCGTGGCGATAATCGGCATGACAAAGGGATCGAGCTTGGGCATGCAGATGGCATGCTCGGCGTTCTTGCCCGCCCGCGCAATACCGGCTTCGTCGCTGATCAAAATGACCCGGCCGCCGCGCGCCACCACTTGCTCCATGTTCGATAAGGACTTGTCAAAAAGACCGTCCGACGGCGCGATAATCACCACCGGCACCTCTTCGTCGATGAGGGCAATGGGGCCGTGTTTCATTTCCCCCGCCGCATAGCCTTCGGCGTGGATGTAGGATATCTCCTTGAGCTTGAGGGCCCCCTCCATGGCAATGGGATACAAAAGACCCCGGCCCAGATAGAGAACGTCGCGCGCGCCGGATAGTTCCGCAGCGATATCACGGATCGCCGCATCCATGTGCAGAACGTCCGCCACACGCGAGGGCACCTCGACAAGGGCGGTGGACAGCTGCGCCTCGGTTTTTGAATCGATGGTGCCGCGTATTTTCGCGAGATAAATCGCGAATGAGGCCAGCGCCATAAGTTGAGTGGTGAACGCCTTGGTGGAGGCAACACCGATTTCAGGGCCAGCCAGCGTGGGCAGAACAACATCCGACTCTCGGGCAACACTGCTTTCGGGCACATTGACCACGGAAAGAATGTGCTGTTCTTGCTCGCGGCAGTAGCGCAGCGGCGCAAGCGTGTCGGCGGTCTCGCCCGACTGCGACACAAACAGGCCGAGCCCACCGGAAACCATGGGCGGCGTGCGGTAGCGAAATTCAGAGCCGATATCCGCATCGACAGACACCTTGGCGAGCATTTCGATCCAGTACTTGGCAACAAGGCAGGCGTAATAAGCGGTGCCGCAAGCCACCGCGGTGATATTGGTTACCGATTTCAGATCGAACGGCATGGACGGCAGCGTGATGGAGCGCTCGGCCGGATTGAACAACGCGCGGAAGGTATCGCCCAGTACTTGCGGCTGCTCGTAGATTTCCTTGAGCATATAGTGCGGGTAGTTGCCCTTGCCGATCAGCGCGCCGGTGAGCGCGGTTTGTTTGATGGCGCGCTCGACTTTGTTGCCGGCCGCGTCGCGGACTTCGGCACCCGTTTGAGTTACGATCACCCAATCGTTTTCCTCAAGATAGGTGATGCGCTGGGTCATAGGCGCGAGCGCCATGGCGTCGGAGCCGAGATACATCTCGCCGTCGCCATATCCCACAGCCAATGGACTGCCGCGCCGTGCACCGAACAACGTGTCGGGCGCATCCTTGATCAGAATTGCCAGAGAAAATGCGCCTTCCAGACGAGCCAACGCATTGCGCACGGCTTCGGTGGAGTCCATCCCCTGATCAAGATAGTGACTGACAAGGTGAACGATGACTTCCGTGTCGGTATCGCTATCGAATGTGTCGCCGCCCTTTTCGAGTTCGGACCGCAATTGCTGGAAGTTTTCGATAATGCCGTTGTGTACGACCGCGACCCGGCCGTCTGAATGCGGGTGCGCATTGCCCTCGCTAGGCACACCATGAGTGGCCCAACGGGTATGGCCAATCCCGATAGTCCCGGCGAGTGGGTCATTTTCCACCAGGTTGGACAAATTCACGATTTTACCAGACGCGCGGCGGCGGCCGATCTCGCCGTTTACGAGAGTCGCAATCCCGGCGGAGTCGTAGCCCCGGTATTCAAGCCGACGCAGCCCCTCCAAGAGACACTCCACCGCATTTGCCCGCCCGATGACACCGACAATCCCGCACATTTATTTTTTCTTCTTTGTCTTCTTTTTCGCAGGCGGCTTGGACGCGGCCTTGGCCTTCGCGCTTTGTTTGATTTTTCGGTACGTCGCCGCAAACCCCTTGCGCGTTTCCTGTTTGGATGAATTCACCGCCAAGGCATCGGCCGGCACATCCTTACGTACCACAGCGCCCGCGCCGGTCATCGCGCCGTCGCCCAGTTTCACCGGTGCGACCAGAACGGAATTCGAGCCGATGGAGGCGCCCGCGCCGATATCGGTGTGGTATTTCGAAAAGCCGTCGTAATTGGCGGTGATGGTGCCCGCGCCGATGTTGGCTTTTTTACCCACCCGCGCATCACCCACATAGGAAAGATGATTGGCTTTCGCGCCCTCTTCCAATGTGGCGTTTTTCACTTCGACAAAATTGCCGACGTGCGCATCCCTGCCGATCTTAGCGCCGGGGCGCAAACGCGCGTAAGGCCCGACAACCGCGCCAGAGGAAATGTGCGCGCCCTCAAAATAGCAGAAACCTTTGATGGTGACGTTATCGTCTACGCTGACGCCAGGGCCGAATACTGTGAACGGCCCGATCTCTACGTCCTTGCCGATTTTGGTATCCGCGGAGAGATAGACCGTGTCCGGATCAATGAGAGTTGCGCCGCCGTCCATGACTTGAGCGCGAAGGCGTTTTTGAAAAATAGCTTCGGCTTCGGCGAGTTCAGCGCGGCTGTTTACGCCCATCAGTTCTTCAGTGTTTCCGTCCACCACACCACATGTCAGACCGGCTTGGCGCGCGAGGCCGATGATGTCCGTGAGATAGTATTCCTTCTTGGCGTTCTCGGCCTTTACGTTGGCGAGCAGGCGCCATAGCGCATCTGAGTCCGCCAGAATAATTCCGGAGTTGCAAAGGCGGATGTCCTTTTCTTCCGCCGTGGCATCCTTCGCTTCGACTATGCGCTCAAGGCCATTGGCCCCGATAACGAGGCGTCCGTAAGCGCCCGGCTGGTTGGGGCGAAAGCCCAGCACGACAACGGCGTGGTTGTTCTTTCGGCGGACCGCGCTCATTTTTTTAAGGGTCGCGCGGGAGATAAAGGGTGTGTCGCCGCAAACAATGACGATTTCACCCTTGAAGGATTTCAGTGCGTCCTTGGCCTGCAACACCGCATGTCCGGTGCCTTTGCGTTTCTGCTGGATCACCGCTTTATGCGGGGCGGCAGCATCGGCGAGCTCATCCATCCCAGGCCCAATCACCACAACCACGGGCGCCATCCGCGCACCTTCCAGTGTATCCAACACATGGCGGATCATGGGCTTGCCGGCCACCGCGTGCATGACCTTCGGGCGCTCAGATTTCATGCGCGTACCTTGGCCAGCGGCAAGAACGATGGCGGCGGTGCGCAGCTGGGCGGAGGAGCGTGAAGTCATTGCAGGCCGGATAAACTGACGGGATGCTGGAAAATGGCACGGCATTGGGGCCGGATAAAGGCCTAGGTAGCCTGAAACAAAGCTGCAGGGTGTGAAAAATATGTCATTGCCGCAAGGACATAGCCGTTGATTTGGCCCCAACCGGAGGCCGCTGAGCGCGGTTGACAGGCACCAGAGCGGGCCTTAAGAACCGGGCGTCTTGCCGCCGGACGCCGATTTCAGGCACCTGTCCGGCCGAACGGGCGGTTAGCTCAGCGGGAGAGCACACGCTTCACACGCGTGGGGTCACTGGTTCAATCCCAGTACCGCCCACCATTTTTCCCAATATTATCAAACGCGTAGCAGCGCCGGTGTCAGGCGCACGATACATTTTAGTACAATTTACCCAGGGCCGATTTCCGCCAAATTTGATACTAAAACCAGAGGTTGCGGCTCCCTAAAAAGGGGCGCTGTAACTGCATTGGGGATGAACCTGAGTTCGGTCGGTCATGTCTTCACACGCTCATACTGTATTGCGCCTTTGCCTCTTCACTTGCGCGGCGGCGTTTTTTAGCAGTCCTGCGGCCGCACAGGAATTCGATTTCACGTGCTCCATTGTGGACGGCATTCTCGTCGACGCGGACGGCAATCCGGCCGATGCCACAAAACCATGCTATCCGGCAGAGCTTGAAGGGATCATCGGTAACGTTGGTCCGAATGGGCTTGCAGTCACCCCGGGAGCCGGCACGGGCACGGGCGGAACGTCTTCCGCCGACGGCACAGGTTCAACCGGCGATGCGACGACGCCCGTCGATACACCGCCGGATGAAAACGGATTGTGTTACTCATCCTACACCACCTCCGGCCTTCCAGCCGGCGACCCGGTGCCATGCGAAGGGGATACCGGCACCGACCCCGTGGATCCAGGTGACGAACCTGAACCACTTGGGTCCGTCATCATCGCCGGTGTCTTAAATGGCGGTGATACCGCCTACTCCGTCTTGAGATTAGCTAGCCTTGAAGACGGCGGTGGCCTCGCACAGATCGCGGTGGTTGATCCCGCCGACGGCGAAGTGCTGGGCATATGGAATAACTTTGAATTGGACCGCTACGGCTCTGTGCAAATTGACGTCGCTGCTGCTTTAAGCGAAGCGTTTAACTCTCCAGCGGGAAGCACGGCGGGGACATTTACTTTGCCGTCCGTTATCGATCTGCATATTTCGTCGGGCTTTAATGGTTCCGTGCAGCATCTCATCGGCAACACTACCGACGGTTTGCTGATCAATGCCAGCGCTTGCGGCGCGAACGCCACCGCGTCCGACAGAATTCCCTATATTCCGGCTGATACGGTCACGGTCCAGTCCTGGGTGCGCATTGTCACTATCGGCAGTGAAGACGCGGCTGCAGACGTCCTCATCCGCGATGCCGTCACTGGGGTTCCTGCGGCTATATGGATCTCGGAGCCGGTACCCGCTGGGGGGAGCCTTATGGTTGACGCCGCGACGATCCGCGAACAAGCGGCAATCGACGCCGGGTTGAGCAGCCTTGGCGAAATCATGATCGATCCGGCCACCTTTCCGGATGTTCTGCGCCTTGAACTGGTCGCGACAAGCAATATAACCGGCGCGGTTACCGATCAGACCATCAGCTGCACACTTCCGGACACCCTAAGCGAATAAATTCTTAATCCGCTGCCGCCGTCTGTGGCTCGCCCTGGCTTGATGCCACTTCTTTCCCTTGATGCAAAATAAACACTTGCTTGAATTTCACATCGAGCGCGGACGAAATGGCCGTGTTTTGACCGGTTGCCGGATCAGGATGCGCATCAGCTAACCGATTAAGCGCCTGGTAAAGTGAAGGTGAAGACAGCTGACCATAGCTTTGCAGGTGCGTGGACCACGCTTCGTTCAATTGATAATAAAAACTTTTTACATCGGTAAAACCAGCCATGAGACCGGACGCTTCTGTCGGCGTGAGTTTCAAGCGAAATTGCAAATCGCGGATGTTTTGAACGGTTGTATCCTGAAATGCCGCTGTCGCGGGCATCGATAAATCAGCCGCTTCCGTCGTCAATATGCCGTCTTCGATTTTGCCTCTGAACTGTTGGATGAACTCCTTGCCCCAGCGGGTGTCTGGCCTTTGAGTGCCGCCCGGCAGGTAGTCTTTGCCTGTGGCGTCGGTCAGCAAACTATCCGAACCACGATACGTCGTCACCGTCACGTCGTCATCGTTGACCAAGCTATCCACGTCCGTCAATTCGATGACAAAGCGGTTGTAGTTGTACTGCTGAATATACTTGTTGGTGAAGTGATAGAGCGTGCCGTCCGGCCCGCGGTAATTCGCAATGCAACCAATCGCCCGATAAAGCTGATTGTCTATACCTTCTTCACCATCAGGACTGACGTAATCGTTTGCATCAATCTTGCCGTCAAGGTTGAGGCCATATGACGTGTTTCCCTGAGCTTCATAAAACGGATATGGCTCTTCAGACATGGACGGGAACCAAATCTCACGCTCGCGCTCCAGCTGCGTGTCCACAAACAGCCGCTCCTCCCCGTTGTCCGGATATAGCACCTTGAACTGTTCGCGCGGGCCGTCATTAAATCCGTTCGGGCACTCGGTTTGCGCATCGGGAGTCTGATAGATCGACCAATAGATATTCGTGAGCACATAGCCGATGGAGCGATTTTGCAGTTGGGGTGCGTTGTCGGCTAACGCCGCCCCGCCGCTCGCCGTCAGCGTCACCGCCGCGAATAGCACACCAAGTGATTGCTGCCTCATTGCCACCAATTTGGTCATCTCATCCTCCCGGACTAAGGCCCTTGGAATTCATTACATATCGTTGTCGCGAAAATCATCGCGAAGCCAAAACGCCTTGTACCCGTTGCGATTTCCCATCGCTTCACCCCAGGCATCCGCACCTATATCTCCGGGCTTTTCATCCCACGCAAAAGTGTAAACCGGTCGATCGCGATAGGCCCACACGCGCATGGATCCCGGCTCATTTGGTTCGGCGCGAAGGCCGGTCACGGGACTGATATACATAACGTTCCAGAACCGGTCCTTTGGCTCCGCATCAGCCGGCGCGGGAACGGGCGGAAACATTTTTGCGCAATGCACCGGATCGCCGCCACCGCATATGCCGTAGCGGTATACTTGCGGTGTGTCGGGATGATCACACGTCAACTGATCGAGAGCATCGTCGCCGCATCTGTACTTGTAAATAGTTTTCCCGTTCGCGTCGGCCAGCACGTGACCAACGCGCGTCACTTGCACTGTGAACTCCGAGGGCGGTGTCGGCGCGCGCTGTGTGTAAACGTTTTGCCAACCAGGAATGTCGCTTCCTAGCAGGCTACGCGTACTCGTATCGTCGAGATAGCGGTAAAGCGGCTGTCCCCGGTATGCCCATTGCTTGACCCCGGGAGACCGTTCAAAACTAACCCACTCGCCCTGTGAAACAGCTGTTTCCGGCGCAAGCAATGGCGCCCAGTCTTGTAAACACGCGCCGTAGCAGTTGGATTTGTTTTCCTCATCGCCGTCCCAGGCATAGACCGAGAAATTATCCTGCTCGACAAGCAAACGGCCAACAGCTGTTTGAAAAATGTGAAACTGCGGCGGAATGGCTGGCGGCGGTCCGGCCGGGATGCGGATTGCAGGCGAGTCAGCGCCCGACCGCCGGCGATATCCGCCAAAGGTGTCGCCGGGCTCTTTATCTAGATGCCACGTGTAGAGAGGATATCCGTCGTAAGCCCACTGCCGTGATCCGTCCTCACGCACCACAATCGTCCATTTGCCGATTGGCTGCTCGCCTTCGGACGCTAAAACCGGAGGCCACGCCTCCGCACAGCTCGGCCGAGAATCAAGATCGGGAAGGATAAGACCCGCCGGGTATGGACTCATCAAGCCGGCGGTCTTTGTGTGAACTTCATTGGTGCAATTGGATTGTCCGCCTTCCCGGTCGCCCGTATCGCCATTTCGCAGACTGTCGATAGGCCAGGTATAAAATGTGCGTCCGTCTTCGTTGGCAAAAACCGGGCCTTCCAAAGGCGATTGGATCACCTGAACGCCGGGGGACATCGGTTCCTTGATATAATCTTCAACATTCGCGGCCTCCGCCTGAGGCCAATAGACTTCGCGCAATTCAGCCTGAGATTCACCTTGGGCCAAAACCGGCGCGCATAAAAATGCCGCGGCACAGCTAGCCGTCACAGCAATGACCAAACATTGCTTGTACCTCCGATGATATCTTCCGAAATATTCGGATTGGACGGCCATACCTTCCCCCCGATAAGTCCGTTTTTAGCTTCACCGCCTTGATACGGTTAAGCTCCTCAAGGCCACTATAGCAATCTTCGCGAGCCAATGGAGAGTCTTCGAATTCCAATGCCCTGGATTTACAGCATGTTCAGCGCTTGGTTTGCACTCTTTTCCAGTTTACACACATGAATTATGCGCGTTTCTGGAAACGCCGGTTTACAGCACCACTGTCCATGTGAAAATTCCGTATGGCTCAATCTACTGCTCCAGAAAATTTTGATTATGTCATCGTCGGCGCGGGCAGCGCCGGTTGCGTGCTGGCCAATCGGCTGTCCGCAGGCCCGACCAAACGCGTGCTGTTGCTGGAAGCCGGCGGCAATGACAACTATCCGTGGATCCATATCCCCGTGGGGTACCTGTATTGCATGGGCAACCCGCGCGTGGACTGGTGCTTTAAGACACAAGAACAGCCGGGTCTGGACGGGCGGGCACTTAACTATCCGCGCGGCAAAGTTCTCGGCGGATGCTCATCCATCAACGGCATGATCTATATGCGCGGGCAGAAACGCGACTACGATCACTGGCGCCAGTTAGGCAATACCGGCTGGGGCGCGGACGACGTGCTACCCTATTTCAAGCGCGCGGAGGATTTCTCGGAAGGTGCGATTGGAGAGCATGGTGTGGGCGGTGAAGTACACGTCGATACGCAGCGCTTGCATTGGGACGTACTCGATGCCATTCGCGATGCCGCCGTTGAAGCGGGACTACCGGCGCGCACCGATTGCACATCCAGCGACGAGGAAACCGCGGGATATTTTCGCGTCACGCAAAAGAAAGGCTGGCGCTGGAGCGCGGCCGATGCGTTTCTCAAGCCCGCAAGGTCGCGCACCAATCTCAAGATTGAAACACACGCGCACACAACGCACATTGTGTTCGAAGGCAAACGCGCCGTGGGCGTGGAGTACACACGGCGCGGAGAAACGAAAATTGTCCGTCCGAAAGGCGAAGTCATATTGGCCGCCGGCGCAATTGGTTCTCCGCACCTTTTGGAAGTTTCCGGCATAGGCGACGGCGCACGGCTATCTGGGCTAGGCATACCAACCGTCCATCACACGCTTGGCGTGGGTGAAAATCTGCAGGACCACCTTCAACTGCGCTGCATCTACAAGGTGAACGGCATTCCGACACTGAACGAGCGTGTGCAGAACATCTTCGGGAAAGCCGCCATTGGCCTCGAGTACATGCTGTTTCGCACCGGTCCCATGTCGATGGCGCCCAGCCAGCTTGTTTTGTTTGCGCGCTCAAGCCCCTCGGTGGAAACACCGGACATTCAGTACCACGTACAACCCCTGAGTCTCGATCGCTTCGGCGAACCGCTGCACCCTTTCCCTGCGTTCACCATGGCGCCGTGTAATTTGCGGCCGCGCAGCCGCGGCTCGTCGCATGCCATCAGCGCGGACACGCAAGACGCCCCGAAGATCGATCCCAACTATCTCTCCGACCCCGAAGACCAGCGATTGGCCGGTGAAGCCATCCGTCTAACGCGGCGGATCGCTTCTCAGTCGGCCCTCGCCAAATATAAGCCGGAGGAATTCAAGCCGGGCCAACAATTTTCTAGCGAAGAAGAATTAAAGACCGCCGCCAGACAAGTCGGCACGACCATTTTCCATCCGGTGGGCACCGCGCGCATGGGCAATGACGATATGGCTGTGGTCGACGAGCGCTTGCGCGTTCGCGGCATTGAGGGCCTGCGGGTGATCGACGCCTCCGTCATGCCGACCATCACGTCGGGGAATACGCACGCGCCGGTCATGATGATCGCCGAAAAAGGCGCGGCGATGATTCTCGAGGACGCCCGTAGATAAATCTATTTGGCGAACATGTCCGCCGTCGGTGAGCTATGCGCGACGAATCTGACCGCACGCCCTTCGTCATTAATCGTGAAATGATCGATCGCCCCGCGCACGAACTCGCCATTGGGATCGAGGACGTAAATGCCGTCTTTGTTGGGCGAAGACCGGGTCCAAATCTCGAAATAGCATTGATGGTCGTTCCCAAAAAAATCCTGGGGCCGCACGACGAGGTTGGTTAACGCTGCGGCGTCATTCAAATAGAAATTGCGGATTTCAACTGCGCCATAAAACGATACACCGGTAGGCGCGTGAAACTCCGCATTGGGCGCAAAGAGATCCGCCACGGCGGCGAAATCAGCTTTCTGAACCAACTCCATGTATTTCTTGCCGACTTGGCAGGCCGGGCTGTTTTCGTCCGCCTGCGCCGGAATCCCGGCAAAGGAAAGAATTGCCACTAAAACAGCGACCAAAAGAGACTTGTACGCAATGCACTTCATCCACCCTCTCCTTGCAATACACCGGAGCCCTGTCGGCGGAGCTCTGCGGTGCGACGCTTACTTCGGCAATAACCATATCACTGCCGCCCGTTTTCTCAACGCCGCTTGGCTTTTAATCGCTTCACGAATGTTCTCTTTCAATGCGTTTTGGCGCAAAATGCCTGCAAGACTGTTCAATCATAAGACCGCTCCTCATCCTCCAGCCCGCAAGGTATTGAAGCGTGCACATTGAAATCGATCCAAATCTGGTCGAACGATACGTGATGGATTTGGCGGCCTTCGGCGCATACGGCGAAACGGGCGTGTGGCGCACCGCCTATTCTCCTGAATGGACCGGCGCCATGCGCCAATACGAGGCGTGGTGCAGTCAAGCAGGATTGAGAACCCACCGCGATGCTGTGGGAAATGTTTGGGGCATTTTGAAAGGCACCGAACAGGGCCCTTCGATTGCCTCTGGCTCACACATGGATACACAGCGGCCCGGCGGACGCTACGACGGCGCCTTGGGCGCGATCTCGGCGCTCATTGCGCTCAAAGCCCTCAAAGACCAATTCGGCACGCCGAAACGCACCTTGGAAGCGGTCGCCTTTTGCGAGGAAGAAGGCAGCCGTTTTCCCACGGCTCATTTCTGGGGCTCGCGGGCGATCATCGGGCGCATCGCGCCGGACGCCGCGGAAAGGACCATCGGATACGACGGTGAAACCATGGCCGACGCCATGGTTTCAGTCGGGCTCGATCCAGCGAAGATTACGGACGCCAACCGGGACGACATCGACACGTTCCTGGAACTGCACGTGGAGCAAGGGCCCGTGCTGGAAGACGCCGGCTGCCCCACCGCCGTGGTCAACGCCATTACCGGTATCCGGCATTACCGCGTCACGCTTTCCGGCGAGCAGAACCATGCGGGTGCGTTTCCCATGGATCTGCGGCTAGATCCCATGGCGGGCTTTGCCGAAATTGCCGGCGGCGTCATCAATACTGCAATCCGCATGGGACGCCCGGCGGTAACCACCGTGGGCCGCGTCACCGTCGAACCGAATTTTCCGGCAGTCATACCGGGCAAAGTCGGCTTTACGATCGATGCCCGGCATCCGGACCCGGAAGCGCGCAAGGCCCTTTACGCGCAGCACGAAAGCCTAATGTCGGACATAGCGACCCGCCGGGGACTAAAATTGGAATGGGACGTCGCGCTTGACCACGAGCCATGCTTGAGCGATCCAGCCCTCGTGACCCTTTTAGAGCGGGTCGCGAAAGACCAGGACATATCCACGATCACCATGCCCAGCGGCGCCGGGCACGACGCTCAGCAAATGGCGGAAATTGCCAAGGTCGCGATGGTTTTTGTCCGCAGCAAAGGTGGCCGCAGTCATACCGAGGAGGAATTCTCGTCTATTGAAGACATTGTCGCAGGCATTCGCATTCTCGCGGGCGGACTACACGCCCTGGCGTATTAGTGGCGGGCAGTTCTAAGAGCCTGTGTCGCGGCCGTATCCACTTTTTCGCCGGCAATGACGACGCCATAGTGTTCGCGTGCGATTTCAGATGAAATCAGTCCATCGAGCACGTTTTCCAGAACCGCCTCGGGGTCGCGCTTAAACGGATCGCCGTATCCCCCGCCGCTTGGACCGAAACACACCAGACGGTCGCCGGTTTTTGCCCTTTGATAGGATTCCTTGGAAGGCATTGTCTTCGAGTTTCCGTCCGCGGACTGAAGGTGCATTTCAGCCGGGATTCCATCCGTGCCGCCGCTAAAGCCCCAGGGCCGGTATTTCACACCGTCCCCTTCAATCGAGAACCCGCCGTCGCCAAGGTACGTGAATTCCCGCACCGACCCAATGCCGCCGCGCCACTCCCCCGGTGCAATAACGTTCTCACGCAGCTCATACCGATCGACGCGCAGAGGTAAATGGGACTCGATGTCCTCGACCGGATTATTGCGCGTGTTGGCGTAAAGGGTGTCCACGGCATCCATGCCGTCCATGCCGTACCGGCCGCCGTAACTGCCTTCCAGGATTTCCATATGGACCCAAGGGTTGTCGTTCTGGGCGCCGCTGAATGCAATGACACGCAAGTTTCCGACCCCTGCGCTCACCTGCTTGGGCGTCGCCTGAGACAGCGCTTTCATCACCGTATCCGCGAGGGCATTGCCGGGGCAAAACCGGGCAATCACCGGGGCGGGGAAGGTGGGATTGGCCAAACATCCTTTGGGCGCGACAATATGTATAGGGCGTGTCAGGCCGCTGTTCTGAGGAATGGAGCCGTAGGTCACGCTATCCAGCAAAATGGATCGGATTGTCATCCAAATTGCGCAATCCGTTGTCCCTTCAAACGGCATATTGATGGGGCGGTCAGACACTTGCGGCGCGGTACCTTCCAAATCAACGGTCATTTCGTCGCCGGCAACCGTGATTGTGACCGTTATCGGCAAGTCCCGCCGCGCAGGGTCGGCATCGTCAAGATATCCGTCGATATACGTTGTTGCCTTATAGGTTCCGTCCGGAATATCGCGAATGGCCTGGCGCATCAGACGCTCGGAATAATCCATAAGGTCTTCGCAAGCGCCTTTCACGGTGCCGTGGCCGTAGCGGCGGATGAGTTCCAAATACCGCTGTGCACCGATTTGGGCCGCGGCAACCTGCGCTTCCATATCGCCGACAACCAAGTCCGAAATGCGGATATTGTCGCGCATGATGTGCCACACCATTTCATTGCGCTTGCCCTGCTCAACCACCTTAATGGCTTTGAATTGCAGGCCTTCCGCGTAAACATCCACGGCATCAACGATGCCGCAGCTTCCCGGCGTATGGGCCCCGATGTCGAGATGATGAGCCGTCGTGACCGAAAATCCGATGAGTTCATCTTTGTCGAACACTGGAACACAAAACGCCACGTCCGGACCGTGGGAGGCTCCGCCGTAGGAGTCATTGTGCATGATGACATCGCCGGGCAGAATTTTTTCACCGCGAGCTTTAAGGCGTGCCAATACCCCCCGCACGTAGCCGGGGATCGGGCCCGACTGCAGCGGCGTGCTCATTTTGCATTCGCAAAGTTGCCGGCCTTCCGCATCGGTTAGCGCCGCGCCGAAATCTTCGGACTCGCGAATGATGCTCGAGTAACTCATGCGCATGAGCTTGTGGCCCATCTCAATGGCTATGTTTTCGAGGGCACCTTGAATCACTGCGCCCGTAATCGCATCGACACGCGAATTCGGCAGATGCTGTCCTTCTTTTCCCATATGACCCATTACCGGTCTCCTTCACGGGTAAGAACAAGATTTCCCACATTATCAATTTCGGCGCCCCAGAGGGGCGGAATAACGGTCGTGCTATCTTTTTGCAGGACGATAGCCGGTCCGACAAATCGCTCGCCAACAGGTAAGGCATCGCGCCGGTAAAAAGTGGTTTCAAGCTCGCGGAGCTCACCATCCACACGAAAGGCGCATTGTCCTGTGCGAATGCGGGCATCTTTTAGAGAGCCACTCTTTGGAGGGTTCAGTGATTCCAACTTCGCCATCGCGCCACTTCCGCTCACCCGGACATTTACGATTTCGATGGGATTTTGCCGAAAGCAATGACCGTACTCACGTTGATGCTGCTCGTGAAACCGTTCCCAAACTTCGCCGAGGGATGTTTCATCAATTGCCCCATCCGGAAAAGCGATTTTGAGTTCATATCCTTGCCCGACGTATCGCAGGTCACCAAAGCGTGCAAATGTCACCTTCTCCGACGGCAAGTGATCGGCGGCGAATTGGTCCAGTAGTTGACGTTCCATATCGGCAAAGTCGGTATTGATCCGTTCCATATCCACATTGCTGCTCACCTGGAATTGGGTGCGGATTGCATCGTACTTGAGGTCTGTGGTCAGAAGGCCCATTGCGGACGTGATGCCGGGAAACGGCGGAACTATGACCTCAGGAATGCCCAGGATGGCGGCCACTTCGGCACCATGGAGAGGGCCCGCCCCGCCAAACGCAACCAGCGCAAACTCGCGCGGATCGATGCCCTTTTGAACCGTTCGCGAACGGATGGCATTGGCCATATTATTGTTGATGACCGTCAGCACGCCTTCTGCCGCCTCAAGCTTATCCATGCCAAGGCGGCCCGCGAGCTCCTCTATAACTTTATGTGACGCAGCGCTGTCCAAACTCATGCTGCCGCCGAGAAACGCACCGGCATCCAGACGTCCGAGGACCAAGTTCGCATCGGTGACGGTCGGTTGGGCGCCGCCGCGCCCATAGGCTGCTGGCCCCGGAACGGCACCGGCACTTCGCGGGCCGACGCGAAAACCGCCACCTTGATCGATGTAGGCAATCGAGCCGCCGCCCGCGCCGATCGTATGAATATCGATCATGGGCAGCAGCAAGGGAAAGCCGGCAATCGACGAACTGCGTGGGTCGGTTTCAACAAAATTGCCATCAACGACCAGACCTATATCCGCGCTGGTGCCGCCAATGTCGAACGTAATCAGTTTGTTCCGGTTGCTTAGACCGCCAATCCAAGCGCCGCCGAGCACGCCGGCGGCAAGTCCGGACAAAAGCGTGACAACGGGCTTTTCGCTGACCATTGCAGGTGTCGCGACACCACCGTTCGAAGCCATGATGCGCAAGTCAGCGCGAAGACCAGCGTCTTTCAATGCGCCATCGAGCCTGCCGATGTAACTCTCCATCTTTGGACCGATGAAGGCGCACAAACACGCAGTGGTAAAACGCTCGAATTCCCGGAACTGGGGCGACACAGAAGAAGACGTCGCAACAAAAACGCCCGGGAGTTCCCGCTGCAGAATTTCCTTTGCCCGGTTTTCGTGCTTTGGATTGAGATAGGAAAACAACAAGCAAACGGCGACAGCTTCGACGCCCTCTGCTTTGAGAGCCTTGGCCGCTTCCACCACATCGTTTTCATTCAACGGCTCCAGTTCATCGCCCCGCGGCGGTGTAAGTCGCCCTTTCACAACCTTGCGGTGCCGGCGTTTTACAAGCGGGCGGTTTTGCCAGGGGAGTTCCTGCATGATCGAGTAATGCTCAACCCGCTGGTGACGGGCGATATGAATGATGTCCCGAAACCCGCTATTGGTGACCATGCCGGTGCGCGCACCCTGATGCTCCAATACAGCATTGGTCGCCGTTGTGGTGCCGTGCAGGACGTAGTCGATCGATCCCGGCTTGATGCCATTGGTCTGACAAAGCTCGTTGATGCCCTGGATAATGGCCTGTGACGGATCGTCGGGTGTCGTCGAGACCTTGTTGATCGCAATCGTGTTCGACGCCATGTCGCAATACACGAAATCGGTGAACGTTCCTCCGACATCGACACCGATGATCCGCATGGTCTCTCCACCTAATTTACAGAAACCCGCGATAAAATATCATCGGGGCATGCGGCAATGCCCGGCCCCGAGCGACCGAAATTGGGGTCTCTAATTTATAGGATATTAGATCACGGGACCGCGATTGACCACCACAGCGCCGCCGAGCCGTCCATGGGCGTGCCGATGTCGATCAAGGTATTCGCGTCATGGGCAAAGAACAGTTCGTACACATCGTGGCCGTTCATATCGCCGGGCTTCTGATCGCCGTCGTACGTCCACAAAGCATAGCCTTGATAGGTCCATTGGCGGGTGCCGTCTTCGCGGCCGGCCACGTTCCAAAATCCGCGCGGCTGCGCATCGGCAGGCGCAAGGAACGGATGCCAGCTCTCGCACCCAGAACTACACCGGGGATCGGTGCCCAGATCCCGGCCAACAGCGGGGCGCGCGGGCTGGCCCCTGCGTAGGCTATGGCCGCCGCCGCTTTGAAGGATATGCCCGTCCCGCCGGTACAGCGTCATGCCTTCGGCGGTCGCGAGAACCCGACCCTGTCCGGGCGTATTCTGCAGCGTGACGCCCGCAGGGAGGTGATATTTCGCCACAGCCGCCACGTCAAAGCGCCCATCAACACCAAATCCGTTGGCGTACGTCGGGGCAAGATCGCCCTTGTAAGTGAACAGCGGACGGCCATTGAAGGTCCACTGGCGGATACCATCATCACGCATCAGAAACGAGAACTCGCCAACGGGGCGCGCCATTTGCGGCGCGGCCATGGGTGTCCATGTGCCGTTTTCAGCCGTGGCAGCATTCTCACCACCAAATGCGTAAACCGTGTGCCCATTGTTATCGACAAGCGCAAACGCCGCCGCGTCTGGAATTTCCTTCACCGCAAATCCCGGCGGCACTTTGACGTCATTCAACGGATACAACGTCGCCACGTTCCAACCTTCAGGCATAGGCTCTATATTTACTTTCGATGCGTCGAAGTCACCGCGATTGCCCCCACCGACCTTCTCGCCGGCCCCGTTCATACGCAGCGCGCCCTTGATCGCCGGGCTCTCCCCGCCGACCGATCCAGGATCCACATCTCGAACATAAGTATAGAGCGCCTTGCCGTTCAGCGCCCATTGCTGCGTGCCGTCTTCCCGATCGATCACGGACCAAGACCCAAAAGTGTCCGCCGCACTCGACGACGCTTGCGCGGAAACCAAGTGCGGCTTGAACAGGTCCATGCACTCAGCGATGCATGTCGATTGTCCGATGGGATCTTGATCGCGTGTATATAATGTCAGCCCATTTTCGTTTGCGTACACGATTTCATCCCGAGCCAGAGCAGCCGCAGCGACAGCGCTCAAGTCATAGCCCTGTGCCAATCCAAGAGGCTGCAGGGTCACGCCCTGCGGCGCGGCAACCAAGTCCAGTTTGTCCGGTATATTTACTTGCGTCGTGTCCATAGGCGTCGAGGCACACGCCGTCAGCGCGATGCCGGCAACTGCAAAA
This sequence comes from uncultured Rhodobacterales bacterium, assembly GCA_964475755.1. Taxonomy (GTDB): domain Bacteria; phylum Pseudomonadota; class Alphaproteobacteria; order Rhodospirillales; family Rhodospirillaceae; genus UBA11612. Next base: position 32,423 of record CAYYXR010000018.1, on the reverse strand, counting down.
TACAGCGATGTACGAAATTTCATTTCAAAGTCTCCCTGCCCGGCAATTATGCGATGACTTCGGTAAATGGCCTGGACGTTTCGTTAGACAGGCGGCCCCACGTGTTGACCGGCACGCCCATTATCTGCTGGACGGTCAAGCCGACGCGGGTCGTTGAATCGCCGACAGCGGCAACATGCAGGCCTGTCTTCAAGCGCCCGCCCGCGCCTCCCAAGGTAAAAATGGGCAAATCTTCCAGCGAGTGTGTGCGCGCATAACCATGATCGGTTTGCCAGAGCAGCAAGGTACGGTCGAGCACGGATCCATCGCCTTCCTTGTAGTCATCGAGGCGTTTCACAAAACGCGCGAAGACATCCATGGTGAAATTGACGAACCATGTCGTATCCGGCTGATAGCCCAAGTCAGGATCAAGCGGCTCTTCGTGCGTCAGACTGTGGAAATCGCGCACCAAGCCCGGCTTGCGGGCCGTCATGGTGTCAAAATAGACGTTAAAGACCCGGGTCTGACCGCACGCTATTGCGTGCGCAAGCAGCGCACCAAAAAGCTCATTGTTGGTGGCGAGCGAATCAACGCTCGCACCGGGCGTGGCTTCCTGAACCGCTCCAGGAACACTGCACGCATCCAATGGCGCAGGCTTACTCAGTTCAATATCCAGTTGCCGCTCAATCTGCCGCAGGGATGTAAAATACTCGTCGAGCCGCTCGCGGTCCGCCGACCCAACCCGGCGCATGATGTCTTTTCGCTCGTCGGTCAGGGCCGAGAGCACGGACCGGCGCGCCATCGTTTTCGGATCGGGCTTGAAATCCGCAGCGTTCGGATCGTTGAAATCATCGCCAAAGATGCGGGTGTAGAGCGCTGCCGGTGACGGCTCAACCGGATTAACTGCCCCACCCTTCCGGCGGCTCCAGCTCTTTTTAGAATCGTTCAGCGCGACTTCCAGCGACCGAAAGCGCGTCCGCTGGCCGATGACATCGGCAATGATGTTGTCGATGGTCGGGTCCGCGTCCGCGCCGGAGGGGATCGACCCCATGGTGGCCACTTCGAGCGATGTATCGTGCGTGTCGAGCGGCTTCCCATCCAAGTAGTAATTCATGCCGCTATAGATGTTCATGCGATCCTTAAAGGGATCGAGCACTTGAAGCTCAGGGCCGCTGACATAGTTGGATCCGAGTGTTTCGGGTTTCCATCGGCCAGGATTGATGCCCAAGTTTTGAATCCAGGATCCGAATACGATGGGCAGAGGAGCGTTCGTCGCCGCAAGCGCCGACCCTTTGCCGTTCAAAAAGCAATCCAGAAACGGCAAGCTCAGTGAAACAGCCGCACCGTTCATCGTGCCGCGAAGCACCTTTCTGCGGGTCATTGTGTTTGACATCGTTTTCACTCCCAAAATGAATTCTTAAAAAGGCGCCTACTTTGCGGCAGCCGTGGAAATTTCAGCATTCGATAACGTGTACAGGTCATCACTCAGAGCAATTGCACGCATTAGACCAATGATGCGGAATCCGGTTTGCGCAAAATCCGCATTTAAACCCTTAATCCAGTCCTTCTTGTCATCTTTGGCGCTTCGCCCCACCGCGTAGGACGACATGCGCTCGACAAGACAGGATGTAATTGCCGGATCATCCCGCACGACATCGGCGAAATCATCGGCGCCGTCAAATCCTGAGCCATTCAGCTGTCCGCTGGCATCAATAAGGGCGCCGTTGTCATGGGTGCGAAACTCACCTAATCCATCGAAGTTCTCGAGCGCCAATCCGAGTGGATCGGTGATCTTATGACACCCGGCGCACATGGGCTCGGCGGAGTGCAGCGCAAGACGTTCGCGCGCCGTGGCATTGCGAAGATCTTTGCCGCTTTCAAAAAGGGTGAAATCAACGTCGCCGGGCGGAGCAGGCACTTCTTGGCACATCATGATCTCGCGCAACGCCTTGCCGCGAAAGGTAGGCGAACTACGCCCCGCCGGGGAATGCAACGCGGTGAACGATATCTGCGTAAGAATTCCCGTGAATGGGTCTTCCTCGGAAAATTCGTAAGGCTGCCATTGGTCGGGGGAGCCGTTGGGACCGCTCTTGAAGACCGGCACATTGTATATGCTGCCCAACTCGGGCGTCAGAAAAGTCCGCTTGGTCGTGAAAATGTCCCGGTAATCCGCATTTTGTTTCATAACCACGTCAAGCACAGTGCGCATGGTTTGTTCACGGGCTTGCTCCGCGACGGCCGGATCAAATTTCGGGAAGATGATCGTGTCTTTGATCAGTGTGCCGAATTCACTGAACCGGAAATTGTCGCTGAAGAACGCCCGCAAACCACTTTCCAATCTCGGCGACGCCAGCATGCGATCAACCTGCCGCTTCAAGCCCTCGTCGGTGTGGATGGCGCCGCTTGCGGCTACTTCCAAAAGCTGTGCATCGGGCCCTGAATCCCACAAGAAGAAACTCAATTGAGCGGCTTTGGAGTATGCGTCCAACCTAAGCTGGCCGGTGCGGTCCGGATCGGGCTCCGTGCGCTGTTCCCGGAACAGGAACATGGGAGAGGACAGCATCCCCGCCAAGCTGAGCGACAAGCCCTCGTAGAAATCCCCGGCCTGCTCCGTACCGATATGGGCGGCGGCAACATAAGCATCCAGTTGGGACGCCGTAAGCGGGCGCCGATAAAGCAATAATCCCGCCCCGGAGAAAAATGTCTCGGCGCATGCGTCGTCGGGCTTATCCGCCGCGGCCGGTGTGCACGGCACCAGCATTTCACGGTGCGCGTCATCGACCACTGTGGAGGCAATGGCGTGAGCCATGGCATCGTACTGCTCCATGCCCGACGCAGTAACGCTAACCCTGCTGGATCCAACCGCCAGCAAGCCGTCCTGACGCATTCCCGGCTCAAAGCGCCCGCCAAGGTCAATATCGGACCCGAACACATCGGCGATGATGTTGGCGTATTGAGACTCAGTGATGCGATTGATCACTGTTCTTGACTGTTCTGCACCGCTAACCGGCGTCAAAATCACCGCGCTTATGGCGGCCGCGAGAACACCAGCGTATTTCAAGTGGCTCAACATTTTATGTTTAGGTCTCATAGTTTGTGATCCTGGGTGCTCTTAATTTCGGGCCGCTTGTGTCGTGAGGCCAGACGTAGAAGGCAAACCGACGTAAGCGGGAACGCCTTCAATATAATATGCAGCGGAAATGGACATGTTCTGTCCGGTTTCCGGGTTAGGGTCCGCATCCGCATAGCGTTTCAACAGGTGATAAAGTTGAGACGCATCACCAATCACCTGCTGCTCACCGCCAATACTGAGATTGCCGAACCCCCAATACACGTCCTCCCACGGCTGATAGCCGCCAATAATCGCGCGCATGGAACCATCCGCCGCCACATCCATACGCATATGGAAATTGCGGAGCATCAATTCCGGCGCGACCAGCGGGTTTTGTAACACGCGCATATCGCCGCCACCGGAAACGGTGACAACGCCTTCTTTCATCTGCCCAGGAAACTCGTTGCGGGAACGCGGGTCAGGGTCAATCCGATAGGCCATGTTCGCGCGCGGTGAAGAGTCTCCGTTGACGCGAAGGTGCTCCAGCGCGCGCTCAAATTTAACGGTAACCGGGCCGTCTTTGCTCAAATCTGCGCCAGTAACCGTCACCACCCACGCCGGCTGCGAACTGACAAGCTGCCCCCACGCCCAAGCCCAGTATGTCGGCGAGTCCGTCAGAGAGCCTCTGAAGGACCGCGCACATCCAAGCGCGCGATAAAGCTGATGATCCACGCCTTTTTCGAATGTTTCGGGTTCAACAAATCCATCGGGATCATTTGCGCCTTGTCCATCGAGATCGAAGCCGTACGCATATTCGCCGTCTAACCCCGGAAGCTCCAGGTCTTGCACTGCCGCCGGATACGTCCATGGATTGACCGGTTCACCGTCAATGCGCCCACGCACCATCATGAAATCTTTAAGACGATCGTCTTCTTCACCTGCCGCATATGATTGTTTGATTTCATCTATGGTTTCGGGCTCAACGCCCAGATGTGGGAGATATTTAAAATACACCTCTTCAAGCGCCGGGTGGACGCCGCCTGAACAATCGTTCTCTTGCGTGTAGGTTGCTTGAGCGAACCAACTAACCACGAACGCACGAGACTCTTCGGCGCGCACCGAACCGGAAGCACCAACTGTTGCTAATCCGGCAAACGTGGCGACCATTGCGGCAGAAATTGTTTTGCGCGACAAACAGACGGATTGATTGGGCATAAATGCCATGGCGTCACCTCCCCGGACAGCCAATTGCCAAACGGCTACATATGGAGGAAAACCTACAGGAATACGGGGCGTAATTCGAGCAGAACCCGCCACAGACCTCATTGTACAGAGGTGCTGCCCAGCCCCCCCATAAGCATATGAAATTGCTTCCTGATACGATAAATAAGCGTGTGGGAGTTGGATTCCACACGTGATAGTTCGATCCATAAAAGCAACACGCCAAAAATAATTCAAAATGGCTACCAAATTTGCAAATCGGTTTCCGGAATTAGCCACGTGAGCGTACAGGATCAATTACAAGCCATGGGCGTTCTTCCGGCGCCAGCCAACATCTCGATGCTGCTGCATATGGCTTTTTTTGCCGACAATATGCGGCACTATGACGAAGCCTACGCAAATTACGCCGCGGTCTTGGAACAAAACCCGAATCACCTTTTCGCTCTCACGCGGCTTTTGACTATCGATGGGGTTCAAGGCCGCCTAGACGCGGCTGAAATACACCACAAGCAATTGATCAAGAGCTTGAAAACCGCCGATCTGAAATCAGTGCATTGGATGCAATTGGGTGCAATCGCCTATCAGTCCGTGATCCGGGCACTACCGCGCGACATATACGTTTCGGTCATGCGGGAAATAGATAGACAGCTTATAGCGCTAACCGGCGGCCCCAAGTTTAAGCATGAAAACAAAGCACGGAAGCACCGCCTGCGTGTTGGGTACCTCTCGTCTTGCCTTCGGGATCATCCTATCGGCCACGTCACCGCGGACTTATTTGCATCCCACAATAGAGAACGTGTTGAAGTCGTCGTGTTTTATTCGCCTGAAGGTCCGGACACAGCGATTACAGATCGCGCGCGAACAGATGCGGAAAAATTTGTCGAGCTGTCGGGTCACCCCACAGATATTGCGGCAACCATTGCCGCGCACGAGGTAGATGTTCTGATTTATCTCGACAACATCATGTCGCTTGCATTGCTGCCTGTTCTTACCATGCGCCCAGCACCTGTGCAGATTTCATGGCTGGGAGTCGCTGGAAATTGCGACTTGTCGTGCATTGATTATTTTATAGCCGACGAAACTGTCGTCCCGCGCGGGGAGGAAGATCTGTACTTCGCCCCTGTCTTGCGTTTGCCGGGAACATATCACTGCGCTTTTACTCACGCGGTCGGCACAATCATGTCCCGCGCAGAAGCAGGGTTGCCGGATAGCGGGTTTGTATTTTGCGCGTTCAACAATCCCGAGAAAATCGATCGCACAGTATTTCAATCATGGATGCGCATATTGTCGCGCGTCGACGGCAGCGTATTATGGCTCTCGCGCACGCACAGCAGAGCCATACAGCGGCATTTGGGCGCAGTCGCACAAGATTGCGGTATCAGCCCCAACCGCTTAATTATCGCAGACCGCATCGAAGACAAAGCGGATCACTTGGCGCGGCACAAACTGGCAGGTCTGTTTCTGGATACGATGATTCACAACGCATCGACCATGGCGCTCGATGCGTTGTGGGTTGGCCTGCCGGTGCTGACCATTCGCGGCGCCCGATTTTCCGCGTGCATAGCAACATCACTGCTGCAAGAAATCGGAATGAACAGGCTTATCTGCGACTCGCTTCAGGAATTCGAGGATAAAGCCGTGTACCTGGCAACGCACGAAGCCGATTTGGAGGAAATCCGGGGCAAGCTCAATCAAAACAAGGAAACAACTCCGCTTTTTAATACCCAGGCTTTCTGCGAGAAATTGGAGGACTGCTTGCTGCAGGTGCCCTTTCGCCGTGTGGACTGAAAGCGCATTCACTGCGTTTTGGCGCTTGGAGAACCGCCGGCTTTTTTGCTCAGCCACTAGTATCAGTTCAGTCGGATGATGACGTGGTCGCAATGCTGATCAATTGCACGGCGCTGCCGACCCGCACAGGCATTCCAGTGCGCTCCAGCCCGGCACGTTCCACAGCCATCCAGTCGACAGCGCCTCCGCCGCGCTCAGCTGCCTCCATGACGCGCACGTACAACTCCGAGGACTGGATACGGTTGCTGGATTTACCCGATATCCCGATTTCCTCTGCCTGCTCTCTGGTTGGAAACACCTGAACGTAGAGCTGATTGCCGATCCAGGTCACGGCAGCCTCTTGATCAACGATCTGTACCTTTGTCCCTACGGGCACCAATTCAAACAGCTTTTCGATATCTTCCGGATAAAGCCTCAGGCATCCGCGGCTCACGGTTCTTCCCACGCCGTCGGGCCTGTTGGTTCCGTGAATGAGATACAGCGGCCAATCTAAATAGAGCGCGTGGCGCCCCAACGGATTGTCGGGACCTGGCGGCACTGCCGCCCCAAGCGAGGGGTCTTCCGCACGCGCACCTTTCGTCGGGTACCAAATTGGATCGGCCTTTTTGCGCACGATGCTGGTATTGCCCAAAGGCGTTGTATGTCCCTCCCGGCTAACACCAATTGGGAAAGTGCTGACACGGTTCGAGTCCGGATGAAAATAAAACAGACGCTGCGCCGCCAAATTGACGACAATTCCCTCTGCTGCCGCATCGGGCAAAATGTGAAACCCTGAAAGAATGACAGGCGTGCCCGCAGGCGAAAGCCACGGATCGGCGCCTCTGTTCGCCGACATGAGTTCAGTGAATCCGAGGTTTTCGTTCCGAGCGATATCCGGAAACACTTCGCCTTCAGACGTCAGATGAACTCGTATCTGTCCGACATAATTTTGGTTAGGAGTTATTCGGCTAAACGTGGCAGCGCTGGCGATGTGCACCAACAGGCACGACACCACCAGCGCTGTCAGCGATATGCTGAGTACACGTTTGCAGGCGCAAATTAGGGCGCTGCACCGCATGAACTATTCCAGCCAGCTACTTTTGTTGACTGCGCTGAAACATCTTGTCGGCCTTTTCACTCGCGGCCTGAGCTGCCGCTTGAGCGTCTTTAGCCGCCTGTAGAGCCTCCTGCGCCGTCGATAGGGCTCTATCGGCCGTCGATTGCGCCGCATTGGCCGCGCTCAAGGCTTCGTTCGCCGTAGCACCAGCGCTTTCCGCCGATTGCTGTGCTCTGGTGGCTGTGGCCATCGCCGCTTCCGTATCGCTTTGCGATGCACAGCCCGCGAGCATTTGCGCTGCGAAAACACAGCCTATAATGGTTCCAAATTTAACAAGCGTTCGAGATTGCATAACCGCCTCCTTGTTTGGTCGCTTGCGTCCTCAGGCAACGTTCCAAGGACACAACGGATGGCGGAGGAATCTGTCAACAATGTGAAGAATGCGCATTTTACGCAGACAATTTAGACGCGACTCAAATTTTCGCCTCAATCAAAGCTGAATCGGTCTCGTACGTAACAATTGAACGGCGGGAAAGCACTTCACGTTGCACGATACAACAAAACTTTTTATTTCTCCTATTGCGAGAGTCCAGCTACTCAGCCTGATCAGCCGCACCCGCGTTATCCATAGCCCTGGACAGCAACATATAAAGTTTACCCATGTCGGACGTGGAAAATGTGGTCGTCAGCACTTCCGAGCGGTCCGTTGCCCGGGCATGCTTGACCAATGCGGAATATTCTTTCAGGTAGCGCATCACGTAGGAGCGGAATTTCTCGTCCGATTGATACAGCCGCTGAATAGAGTCGAATTTCTGGCGGCTGAGCGTCTTGGTGAGATGGCGCAGGAACACACCTTGATCACCTTTATAGTACCGCTTCCAAAGCTCTTCTTCGACAGATGGCTGGAATATCTTCGCGATATCGACGGCGATGCTGTGCAGTTGTTCGATAACGTAGGTCGTGTTCTCAAGAAACTTACTGGTATTGGACTTTTCGTGAATTTCTTCGAGCTGTTTGGCGGTTTCGGCCGCCTTGTTCGCGGAGATAAGCAGCTGATCCACTTGCTTTCCAAATGAGTGCCCAGCCTTGCCGGTTTGCTCGGTAATGCCGTTGGACGCTTCCACAAGGCTATCGGCGTGCTTGCGAAGGGTTTTCAGCACGACTTCCACACGGGCCACGGCCTAGTCGGCCGATTTACCCAGAGTAACCAATTGTTGACGGAACGCCTCGCCCGTCGCACGCGCACCGCCGGCGATCTTTTCTGAAGTATCGGAAAACTCACCTAAAGATTGGCGCATTTTCTCGCCGGCAACGCTGACCTGCGCCGCGCTGCGGTTGGTCGAATCTTCAAAGTCGAGCATAAGTTTCTGCAATGCTTCGCGGAACCCGTTTAGGCGCACCTGCGCATCATCGGCCGCAGAAGCAATTGCAACGGAGCGCTGGCGTAGTCCATCACCCACGACCGCCATTGTCTCGGTGGCGTGCGAGGCGGCTTTGTCGATAGCTTCAACCTGTTCTTGGAAACTCTCCGAGGCTTCTTTGAGTTTGACGCCGGCAAACTCTCCGCTTGAGCGAAGCGAATCCTTACTTTGGTCCAGCGTATCCAAAACCGATTGCATATCTTTGGAGACCTGTGAAGCGACGCTCGAAAGCGCGGACACTTCGTTGCCGATCTCCCGGCTGACATCTTTGGTTTTGGCGACGGAGTGCGTAACGGTATCCGAAACCTTTTCTGACGTGGCTTCGAGAGAATCGCGGATTGACTCCAATTCCTTCGTCACGCGCGCGGACAGTTGCATCAACTCCGAGGAATTCTGACTCAATATGTCGGACATGGACCGGACATACGCCAAGACTTGCTCGGACGTCGAGCCCATTTGCCGCGCTTGTTGCGCCAATGCGGTCTCGCTTAGCTTGACGTGGGTCGTGAGAGTATTGGCCGCCATTTCAAGCTCATCATTCTGGCGGCGCAGTGTGTCGCGGATATTGTCAGCCTGAACCGCAGCGCGCCCTGCTGCGTTGGTCAATTGCTCGGCGTGTTCGCGCACGCGAGCACCCATAGTGTCAATTTTCTGAATGACGGTATCGGAAACCTGCCCCATCGCCTCGGCGCGTCCGATGGCGATATTCGAGGCTTTTTCCAAATCCGCCGTCGCCCGGTCGAATTTCTCGGTAACGATACGCGAATGAACACCAAATTCGTCAGCCGATGCCGCCAACCTGGATTCAACACGATCCGCAGCTTCGGACACGCCTTCTGCTTGCTTCTTGACCATGCTCTCGACCGCGCGAAGTTTTGATACGGCACCGTCGGACGCCGCGCTGAGCTCTTGAGTTTGGATAGCAAGCGCCTCTTCAACGATTTTCACGCGCGAAAGCATACGCTCCATAACCTGATCAAGGTTTGCTGTTTGCTGACCAAGACGCACGTTCACCTTTGTCGCCTGATCTTCAATTCGATCGCCGGCCGCAGCCAATTCTGTACGTTGGCGCTCAAACAGGGTTTCCAAACTTGAGGCTTTTGACGTCATGTTGTTGGCGATGGCGGAAACAGTTGAATCTGCGCGCTTGGCCGCGTCTTCTACTTTTTCCGCGTTTGCGGCAACCGCTTTACCCATGTCATCGACATAGACTTTTGCGGCCTTTCCGGCTTGCGCAAGCGTCTTTTCCTGATCCGACAATTGCTGTGCGATGGCCGCGCTCATACCCCGGGCGCGCTCAGTGGCGGCAGAAAGGTTGCTGACGTGGACCGCCAATGTCTGCCCCATGCTATTAACTTCGGACAACGTCTTCTGGCTCGAAGAGCGAACAAACTCGTGTTGCCGGCGAAGGGCATCCTCGATCTTCAGATTGATGTCAGCTGCTGAATCAATCACCTGCTGAAGCTTATTGACCTGCTCGGTGACGGCGGACGCCGCCGCCACGGCGCCGGCATCCAAAGATCCCGTAACGTTGGCAAGTTTTTCAGTGTCGCGTAAAAACCCGGATTGGAGTTTCTGCATCTGTTGTGCGGCCGCTTGGCTGGCTTCGGTAAGCATGCGGGCCTGAGCACGCAAAGATTCAGATACGGAATGAATCTGTGATTCTACCAAATCGGAAGGATAGGTCAGTTGCGCGAGATGAGCGCGAAGTGCAGCGCTCTCCTGTTTCATCTCCCGGCCGCGGTCAAGATAGGCAATGACCAACCACAAGAATGCCACGGGCAAGACAAACGTCGCCATGAAGCTTCCGAACTGGTCAGGCAGCAGCGTGTAAAGCTGACCCCATCCAATTGTTGAAGTGATGTATACGGAGAAGCTCAGGGTCCAGAGCGCAGTTATAATGATTCCCACGGCGACGACTTTGCCGGTAGACGCCCACCAGTTCTCGATCGTAGAGCCACCAACGTCCGAACCAAGGTAGGCCTGATCCGACGTTTCAAGATAACGCTGATCAGCGCCTTCACCTGATGCAGGGTACGGAGGGACCTTGCCCGCAAAGGGCGGCTTTTTAATCCGGGTGGCACTCTGGCCCGCACCGGATTTTAGCTGCAACTTCGGCGCTTCACCGGTTTCGGTAACGGTGTCGTCCGACTGAAAGCCCTCGTCATGCGTCTCTTGGGCCATGATCTGCGTCTCCCCGTACCCGCCACAAGCGGGTGTATTTGTTTAGCGCTCATTTCTGAGCGGATTTTTATTGTGCCGGAACATGTTATGGCACCGACCGCGTGAAAGCACGGGTGTGCGGGAGTCCCGATTCATCCAACTACGGATAATAGGGTTGGATCGTTAATAATTTGTTCCAGCCTTGTTGGGTGCACCTTTTATCTGAAAACTGTTGAAAATCATTCAAGTAGAGGCGGCAGATTGCGTGTCGTTAACCTTTGAATCTATTGACATTTGTTATTTTTTACAATAAATATTGTTGGCCGTTTAATAATCCGGGAATTCGGGGGGTGCTGCCGGGAGTTTGTTGCGGCGGTGGGAAGCTGAGAAAAGGCCCAAGAAAAGGTAGGTGCGGCCGTGACACTAGGTGCCCGCGTGCGCCAATGCCGATTGGCTCTCAATTGGAGCCAGGCAGAACTGGCGCGACGCCTGAATATCAAGCAGCAATCTATTGATCAGCTGGAGGCCGGTAAGGTCAAAAGCCCTCGCTATGTCATCGAACTCGCCGAAACTTTGGGCGCGCCCCTGGAGTGGCTGCGGCACGGCAAGGGTAAAATGCAATTCGCACAGCCGACGCCAGGCTCGAACAAGGCGCGGTCGTGGTCTTTTGAAGCACCAGTAGACCCGGAAGAAGGTATAGCCAAGTTAGCGACACGCGGTGCGTTTTTTGATCTTAATGGCGAAGCGTACTGCTTGGTGCCTGTCTACGATGCGCGCGCATCGGCCGGGCCCGGCGTTTTAAACGCGGAACAACCTGAGCCTCTGTGCCACAACGTATTTCGCAAGGAATGGGTGAAAGCGGTAACCAATGCGGATCCAGCCGAACTAGCCGTCCTTCGTGTGTCTGGCGATTCAATGTGGGATACGCTGCACGATGGCGATCATATACTTGTTGATCGAACGACACGGCGATGGGTCCGAGACGGTCTTTACGTCATCCGTCATTCCAATGAAGATGAGCTCATGGTCAAACGACTTGTAAGACATCCAAGTTCCGGCTTACTGATCGTGAAAAGCGACAACGGCAATTACGGCTCGCAATTGACCTTGCCCGATGAGGACATTGCCGTTGAAGGGCGTGTGATATGGCTGGGACGAAATATCGGCTAGTGATTCCAGCGTTTATGCCGCAAGTGAATCGATCGCCAGCCTAGCCAAAGGCCCGTAGAGCGCCAGGAGCCGTTTTTTCACGACCTCCGCATGCTCCCCACTAGAGCAATTATCACCGGGCTTTTTCATTTCAAGCCAGACCCGCGCAATTTCCGGACCAGCGTCGATTTCTTCAGTCATCATATGCGCGGTAATCGCGGCATGTGTTTCCCCAGCCTCGATTGCACGGCGCACGGGTTCGGCACCCGCGTACTCTGGTAACGCGCCCCGATGGAGATTGAGCGCACCCAGCTTGGGCAACCGAAGCGCTTTGGAGGACAAAAGAAACCTCCAAGAAACGGCGACCAGCAGATCCAAATTTTCGGGAAAATACACTTCGATCTGCTTGGCTTCGGGCGCGTCGAGCACCGTCAAGGGAATGTCCCGATCTGCACAAAACGCCTTGTAAGATTCAAGTTCTGGCCTCGGCCCGCCGCCCTCGGCCTTGGGAAGAGATCCATGGGTGAAAACGCTGGCAATATTGACCTTCGCGTTTCCGTCCAATCCCTCGCGAAGAAGCGACAGCCCCGCCTCACGCGCCGCCAGAACCGCTGTCCGAAGCGGCTTTTTTTCTGTCATTCCAACGCATCCATGGATAGCGGTTCACCCGCCGCAATCGCACGTCGAGCCGCACGCCCCAACACATCGGGATAGTGGCGCGGGTGAAGACCGAAGCCCGGTCGCACGCAACGAATATTTTCAGTGGTGAGCATCTCGCCGGCGGCGATGTCACTGCTGGCGTACAAAGACCGGCGAAAACTGAGAGAATCTTTTTCTTTGCCGAACGCGCCGTAAGAAACCTTGCCGCGCGCAATAGCCGCTTCGCGGCACATTGAAACGAGCTCTGTCAGTTTATCGGGCGTGATCGAAAACGAGCTGTCTGCGGTCGGCGGTTCAGGCGCATCAATCACATGCTTCTCGATCATGCTCGCCCCCAGCGCACAGGCGGATACGGACGCAGCCAGTCCTATGGTGTGATCGGAAAATCCGATCGGCACGTGATAGGTCTCCATCATATCGGTAAGCGCGGCCAGATTGGCTTCCTGCAATCGGGCAGGATAGCCGCTGTTGCAACGGAAGATCGCAACTTCTTTTGCGCCAGCGTCTGACAAGGTTTGTAACGCCTCGTCAATTTCCGCCTTCTCACACATGCCGGTCGAAATAAGAATTGGCTTTCCCGTTTGAGCGCACGCCTTCATCAACTGGTGGTCGACGGCCTCAAAGGACGCAATTTTATACGCTGGCGTCTCGAGTTTTTCGAGCATCTCAATAGCACCAACACCAAAAGGCGTTGTGAACGGAATCAAGTTTTGCGCACGCGCGCGCTGATATAGCTCGGGAAACCACTCATACGGTGTCGCCGCGTCCGCATACAAATCGTAAAGGCGCTTGCCCTTCCACGGATTGTCGCCCTCGATAACGAAGCCAGGAGCAGAAACGTCCAATGTAAGATCGTCAGGCGTATAGGCCTGAAACTTGATCGCGTCGGCGCCGGATTGAGCCGCAATATCTATGATTTTAAGCGCGCGCTCCAAACTCCCGCCGTGGTTGGCGGACAATTCGGCCACTATGAACGGGGACTCCTCAGGTCCAATCGCTCTCCCGCCAACGGTTATCTTGGATGCGAATTGAAAATTGCCCACCACTTTTCTCTTTCAAGTCCCAAACTTTTTCGCCGCCGACACGGCTAGGGAAGTCGAAGTTGTCGCACATAACACGAATTCGACACTAAAGCCCTAAGCCCTACGCCCGTCGTGAAAACTTCGTCACACACCATAGGCGCTGTGAATGCGCCGCGACGAAACGTTAACGCTCTGGATTTAAATAACAATGTAGTTTGTTGTTTAATGCACAATTTAGATTGTACAATTTAATATATAAATTCAGACGTAAATGCCCGCAAAAAATGGACCCGCAATGCACTTCAGAGCCAGAATCTCACAGTGATTGCATATGCGGACGGATACACGCTTTGGCACTACACCACAGACGACTGCGTCAATGAGATTGTCCATCCCGAATACTTCGAAAATGCCAGGGATTTCTTTCGCTCCAATGACCGGATCGAGGTGATCGCTAGTGATGGTGATTTTGATGCCCGCATTTCGACTATCGGACGGATAAGGCTCAAGAGATGAGCGATTTAGCCCTGCCTCAATGGGCCGAGTTGGAGCGTCGCTTCGATGGTCCAATCCCAAAACATCTCAGGCACCCCCCACAAAGGTTGGTCAGAGAGCACCTAGGAGCAAAGGCCCTCATGACGGCATGGGCGTCAGAGCAACGCTTGGAAATTTACAGGCAACTTTTCCTAATGCGCTGCGCTGTCGAAAAGGTAGAGCCATCCACCGCCGCGCACCACCGGAGGCGATTGGAAGCGTCGGCGCGCATACTTTCAGAATTGTTGGGTTAAAAGGATCGGCAAAACGAAAGAGCGCTGTATTCAGCTGCCGGGGTTGAATTCATCAGCCACGGCTTCGGTGTCTTGATTGAAAGACTTTTGTTGCTTGGTCCACGCCGACGCATATGCGCCGCTGAGCGCTAATAAATCTTCGTGTGTTCCTCGCTCTATAACCTCTCCATCATCCAAAACGAGGATCTCATCCGCGTCGACGATCGTTGACAACCGGTGAGCAATCACAAGGGTTGTCCGCCCGGCACTGACTTCTCTTAGATTAGCCTGAATTTCTTTTTCGGTATGCGTATCCAGGGCCGAGGTCGCCTCGTCAAACAATAATATCGGCGCACTCTTCAGGATAACGCGGGCAATCGCCACGCGTTGCTTTTCCCCGCCCGACAGCTTCAGGCCGCGTTCACCTACAAGCGTCTCGTAACCATCCGGTAAGGAGTCGATAAACGAATCAATGTGCGCGAGTTTCGCTGCATTCCTGATTTCGGTTTCAGGGGCCTCTGGCCTTGCATAGGCCAAGTTGTACCTGATCGAGTCATTGAACAAGACCGTGTCTTGCGGCACCACACCAATGGCCGCGCGCACGCTGTGCTGAGTTACGTCTCTTATATCCTGCCCGTCTATTTGGATCGATCCGCCGTCAACGTCGTAATATCGGAAAAGAAGACGAGCGATCGTGGACTTGCCTGAACCGGTCGCACCGACTAATGCGACCATTTTTCCGGGAGGCACGCGGAATGAAACGCCTTTCAAAATAGGCCGACGCGGATCATACGAAAAGCTGACGTTGTCAAAGAGTATTTCGCCGGCGTTTACCCTGAGCGCGGGTGCGTATGCTTTGTCGTGGATTTCAGGCTTTTCCTCCATCAAATCGAACATTTTTTCGATGTCGACCAGGGCCTGTTTGATGTTGCGGTAAACAAAACCGAAAAAATTCAACGGTTGAGACAACTGAATCATGTAGAGGTTGATGAGCGTAAAATCTCCAACCGTCATATTTCCGGCAACGCGGCCGGATGCCGCCATCGCCATCAACACCGCAAGGCCAACCGCAATGATCAGCGCCTGGCCAACGTTCATCAATGCCAGCGACGAGCGGTTGCGCACATCCGCAACCTCGTATTTGCCCATAACCCGGTCGTATTCACGAACTTCGAGGTCTTCGTTTCCAAAGCTTTTGACGGTTTCGTAATTCAGGAGGCTGTCAATCGCGCGCGTATTGGCCTTGTTGTCGAGGAGATTGGCCTCGCGTCGGAATTTCAGTCGCCATTCGGTTGTTAGGCTCGTGAACGTGACGTAGGTAACGACGATGGATAACGCCACAATTCCAAACCAGATACTGAAAGCCTGCCAAAGAATTCCGAAAACAAGGGCGACTTCCAGAAGGGTCGGGAACACATTGAACAGCGATATGGACAACAGACTCTCGATAGCCGTTCGCCCACGCTCGATCGAGCGAGACAGCGCACCCGTGCGCCGATCGAGATGAAATCGCAATGACAGTTTATGAAGATGAGCCAAAACCGCGGACGAAGATCGCCGCACGGCACGCACGCCGACCTTCGCAAATATAGCGTCGCGAAATTGAGCGAAGGCCTGACCTAAAAAGCGCGCGCCGCCATAAGCAATAATAAGAGCGAGCGGCACCGCAATTTCAATTGACGATGATCCCTCCGGCGCCAATGCATCGACTGACTGTTGCAAAAAAATGGGCGCGGTGACCGTCGCAATCTTCGCTAAGACGATACATCCGAGCGCGAAAACAACACGCGATTTGATTTCAAAGGAATCGCGCACATCGGAGGGGGGCCACAAAAAGGGAAGCAGCGTCTTAATTACTTGCCAATCGCTTCTTCGGCGTTTTGCTTCGCCAGGCTCAGGGGGAAGTGCGGCTCTAACCATAAAATGTGATTACATCCCGAACACGATAACGTCCAGGCAAACAAAAGGGCCGCGCATGCGGCCCTGCTGAACAACATTGGTCTTAAATTTAAGCGGTTACGATGGTCGGATTGACCACGACGACAGGCCTGCTCGCCCCGGTGATGCCGGCAGTATCGGAGTAAGCGGAAAGCTCGGCATGTGCGTACTTCTTCTGCGCCTGGGCGTGTAAATCACCACGCAATGCAGCGAGTTCCTCAGCCTTTGCGTGATAGCTCGCGGCCTGACCGCCAGATTCGCCGCTAAACTTCTGATCCGTCTCGGTTTGGGCGACCTTGTCGTAGTATTTGACTTCGCCAGTGCCGTCTTCGGCGAACGCACCCTGAGAGCGCGCATCCTGGGATTTGTCATAATACTTGGGTGCAGCTTCCGCCGTTTGACTAGAAAACTGGCCAACGACCACTTCGGCACCTTGGCCATAAAACTTACGCTGCACGTCTTCTGATCCGGACGGCGCTCCCAGCGAAGCCGTTTGCTCGTCTCCGAAGTACTTGTCCTCGCCGGCGTTCTGGCCATCCGGCTGACCCGGACTGACATAAAATTTCTTGGCGGTTACGTGCTGATCTGGATTAGCGGGCGCGACAGTCTGTGGCGCTACCTTGAGTTCCTCTACGTCCGGTGCGAAAGATCTCAATTCCGGTTGTTTTGGACCTGCGGCCGCGAGGCCTTCGAAGGTCACACCGTCAGAACGGGACAACTGAATCTGTTTTGACTCCAGCAAATCAACCCGGCCATCGCCGTTATCATCAAATTGCTGGAGCACATCTACTGTGCCAACGACCTCTGACGGCGTTTGACCAAAATCCAAGTGTTTCAATTCGACCCGGGCCCTTGAAGGTCCGCTCTGCGGATCCCGCGCAGGCTGTTCGCGCGGATCACGATTAGCAGTTTCCCTCTGTGAGGGCTGCTCGGAAGAGGTTTTTTGGACCGGCTGCTCCTGAGCCTGAACAGCTTGGACATCCTGTGAAGGTGGGGGCGCAGCGGCAACATCGCCCGATTGGTTTGCACCAACGGAAAAGGCCTGTTGCCTAAAGGCTAACATGTTGAGCTGCGATGCAGCGTTAGATGTGACCACTTCAGCCATTCATCGCCCCTTCTGGTCGACGAAAAAATTCCGCAAAAGTTCTATGCGTGCAGCCGATATGCGCCAAATGCCGTGGGGAAACAATTGGATTCGATGTACTAGGTTTCCAGGTATATCATCTAATCCATTGAATTATATTGATTTTATTGCGTATCAAATGGATTGCACTCGAAACTTATCCACAGGCCAGCTGGCGAACCCTGATAAAAACGCGCCGATTGGGGCCTGGAATCAAGCCCCGATCGAGTCGAGTCGTTTTGACGAATTTCACCCGACCGACACCTATAGAGGCCTCTGGGAGTAGAGGCCTCCGGGGCCGGGCCCGAACAGTGGATCCCGCCCCCCGGCATCGTTACGGGGCCGTGATGACCCCGACCTCGCGGCTTTTCCGCCCAAACGAAGAGATTCATACTTTGTCAGTGTGGCCCTGGAGAATTTTGCTCCTTGGATCGCAACGAGCGCAGATCCTAGGTGTCTTCGGTTTGCATGGCACCACCGACTTCTTTAATTACATCAGCGCCGATTATGGCTGAGCCTCAATTTTCTAGGGCCGAATTTATGACTGACCGTGCCAAACGCATCGCGCTTCTCAAATCATCGTTGCAAAGCCGAATACTCGTGTTCGACGGTGCGATGGGCACAATGATTCAGAGGCGCAAGCCGGATGAGGCCACCTATCGCGGCAAACGTTTCGCCGACTTTACCAAGGACCTAAAGGGCAATAACGATATACTGAACCTGACCCAACCCGATCTAATCAGGGAGATCCACCTGGAATATCTGCGCGCAGGCGCGGATATCATCGAAACGAACACGTTTTCATCGACGTCAATTGCCCAGGCGGACTACGGAACACAGGACCTAGCACGGGAACTGAATGTGGCTGGCGCCAAGATTGCGCGTGAGGCGGCTGAATGTATTACAGCCGAAACCCCGGACAAGCCGCGGTTTGTAGCAGGCGCTATAGGTCCAACAAACAAAACCGCGTCCATATCGCCCGATGTGAATGACCCGGGCTACCGAAATGTGACCTTTGACGAGTTGCGCTCTGCGTTTCGTGAGCAGGTGGAAGGTTTGGTCGAAGGCGGCGTCGATCTGATTCTGGTAGAAACAATCATCGATACACTGAACGCGAAGGCCGCGCTCTTTGCCATAGACGAGTTTTTTGAAGACAGCGGTGAAAGACTACCGGTTATGATTTCCGGCACCATCACCGATCAATCGGGGCGACTTTTATCGGGGCAAACACCGGAAGCGTTCTGGAACTCGTTGCGTCACGCCAAACCCCTGACAATCGGGCTCAACTGCGCATTGGGCGCGTCGCAACTTCGTCCGCACATCGCCGAACTTGCGCGCATAGCCGACACCTATGTTTGCGCTTACCCCAATGCAGGCCTGCCAAATGAATTTGGTGAGTACGATGAACAACCGCATGCCACCGCCGAACACTTGGCGGCGTGGGCGAAAGACGGCCTCGTAAATGTTGTCGGCGGGTGTTGCGGGACCACGCCGGAGCACATCGCCGCCATCGCCGAAGCCGTGAACGGTATTGCGCCTCGGGCCCTGCCTCACACCAATGCCGCAATGCGCCTATCCGGCCTTGAGCCCTTTATGTTGGCATCATGACGCCCAGATCCAATGCGGGCGCGGACGACAGCGTCGCGACGTTCATAAACATCGGCGAACGGACCAACGTCACAGGCTCCGCGAAATTCAAGAAACTGATTTTGGATGGCGATTTTGAATCGGCTCTTAGTGTTGCGCGCCAGCAAGTCGAAAACGGCGCGCAAATTATTGACGTTAATATGGACGAGGCCATGCTGGATTCAGAAGCAGCGATGGTCAAATTTCTCAATTTGATTGCCTCTGAACCGGACATCAGCCGCGTCCCGGTCATGATCGACAGCTCAAAATGGTCCGTCATCGAAGCCGGCTTAAAGTGTGTTCAAGGCAAACCGGTCGTGAACTCCATCAGCCTGAAGGAAGGCGAAGAGCCCTTTATCGCGCAGGCCCGGAAAATTAAACGGTACGGCGCCGCCGTCATCGTCATGGCCTTCGATGAGACCGGTCAAGCGGACAGCGCGAACCGAAAGGTCGAAATCTGCACGCGTTCCTACAAGGTTCTAACCGAGAAGGTAGGATTTTCGCCCGAGGACATCATCTTCGATCCAAACATATTCGCTGTGGCAACAGGGATTGAAGAGCACAATAACTACGCCCTGGATTTCATTGAAGCGACCCGCCGGATCAAGGAAACATTGCCACACGTTCACGTGTCCGGTGGCGTTTCAAATATTTCGTTCTCGTTTCGCGGCAACAACTCTGTGCGCGAAGCCATGCATTCGGTATTTCTGTACTACGCCATTCAGGCTGGCATGGATATGGGCATCGTGAATGCCGGGCAGCTGGCGGTTTACGAGGACATACCGCTCGAGCTCAGAGAACGCGTTGAAGATGTCATCCTCAACCGCAGACCGGACGCAACCGATCTCTTGTTGGAAATAGCGGAAAAATACAAGTCGGTTGGAAGCACCCAACGAGCCGTGGATATGAGTTGGCGGGAAAAAGACGTCAACGCGCGGCTGACCCATGCCTTGGTCAACGGCATCACCGACTTTATCGACGGTGACACCGAGGAAGCCCGTGCCGCGGCTCAGGCCAGCGGGGGGCGGCCCCTGGACGTCATCGAGGGCCCTCTCATGGACGGCATGAACGTTGTCGGCGATCTTTTCGGCGCCGGGAAAATGTTTTTGCCGCAAGTGGTCAAAAGCGCGCGCGTGATGAAAAAGGCGGTCGCGTACCTGATCCCGTACATAGAAGAAGAAAAAGCGAAGAACCCGTCCCTGGCCTCACAGAACAACGGTAAGATCATTATGGCCACGGTAAAAGGGGACGTTCACGACATTGGTAAGAACATCGTAGGCGTCGTCCTTCAGTGCAATAACTATGAAGTGGTGGACCTCGGGGTCATGGTGCCCTGCGCCAAGATTCTCGAAACCGCGCGAAAAGAAAAAGCTGACATCATTGGCTTGTCGGGTCTGATCACCCCAAGTCTGGATGAAATGGTCTACGTCGCGCAGGAAATGGAGCGCGAGGGATTTGATATTCCGCTTCTTATCGGCGGCGCGACAACATCGAAGGTTCACACCGCCGTAAAAATTGCGCCGGGCTACAATAAAACGACGGTGTACGTTCCTGATGCATCGCGTGCCGTGGGCGTGGCGGGCAGTCTTATTTCGCTGCAGCAGCGCGACAATTTCAGCGCAGAGGTCAAATCCGACTACGAGAAAATGCGCGAGGCGCACGCGCGTCAGCACCAAACCAAGAAGCGCCTGCCTCTCGCCTCGGCCCGCGCCAACAGAACTAAAATCGATTGGGATGCCCACGTACCGCAAAAACCCCAGGCATTGGGCCTGACGGTATTTGAGGATTACGACCTCGCCGAACTGACCCGCACAATCGATTGGACGCCTTTTTTCCAAACCTGGGAATTGGCAGGAAAGTATCCGCAGATCCTGGAAGATCCAATCGTCGGTAAATCTGCGCGTAGTCTTTACAACGACGCGCAAGCCATGCTGCAACAGCTTATCGGCGAAAAGTGGCTGACCGCAAAAGCCGTCATCGGGTTTTGGCCGGCGAACGCTGTCGGGGATGATATCGAGCTTTATACCGATGAGACACGGGCTGAGGTGTTGACCACCCTGCATACACTTCGTCAGCAAATGCCCCGCGATACCAATCGTGATAAACCGCGGCCCAACGCTGCTCTCGCGGACTTTATTGCCCCCAAGGACACAGGCATCGCCGATTACATCGGTGGGTTTGCCGTAACTGCGGGCATTGGCATTGAATCAAAGTTAGTGGAGTACGAGCGGGAACATGACGACTACAAGTCGATCCTGCTAAAAGCCCTGGCGGATCGCCTCGCGGAATCGTTTGCGGAACGCATGCATCAACGTGCTCGCAAGGAATTTTGGGGCTACGCGCCTGACGAAAATCTCACGAATGACGAATTGATTGCCGAGCACTACGCGGGCATACGCCCCGCACCGGGCTACCCGGCCTGCCCCGATCACACTGAAAAGGCATTGCTGTGGTCTCTGCTCGACGCGGAGAAAAATGCCGGGGTCAAACTTACCGAGAGTTTTGCTATGTGGCCGGCCGCATCCGTGAGCGGCCTGTATTTTGCCCACCCGCAGGCTGCATACTTTGGTCTCGGCAAAATTGAACAAGACCAGGTAGAAGACTACGCACGGCGCAAGAACATGCCTGTTAAAGACATGGAGCGCTGGCTTTCTCCCAATCTCAATTACGATCCGGCGCGCAAGTCATAGCTGCGGCCAATCGCTACTAAGCGCCCCAAAACAAGGCGAAGACGCCCCCCGCGCTGACGGCCGCCCCCGCCGAAGCCGACAACGTGACAACAACAAAGCGCACCCAGGGCCCGACCACAGGTTGTTTTGGACGTCGATCGACAAGAAACTTAAGCGCAGGTCCGGCTCCGGCGCCTATCGCAAGCCCCGCAGCGAGCATCGGCCAACCGACAATGCCCGATGAAACCGCAAAAAAACCGAAAATCAAGCCGAGCAATCCGCCAACAACAAAGCCCGCAAAAGCGATAGGTGTTTGCAGCCAAGTCAGTTTCAACCAGCGTGCCAATCGCCAACGCCACACATGTTCACGTTCTCCAGTGGATACCCACAGAGTGACGGCAGCTTTCGCGCTCGAAACAAAACTTAGGGTATCTTGACCACTAGAGATCGGCGTGGCGGATATAACCTTATAGCTCGAAGAGTTGTCGCGACGAACAATCCCAACTAGATATCCCGTTAAATCATCCTCGGCGATAAAGAAGTCGCGGCTGGCGTTATCGGATTCGTGGGCGCGCGCAAGCCACCACTGTTCGCTTCCCGGCTCCTCGTCCTCCCAAATTAAAAAGGATTGATCTGACGCCACGGCACAAGCCTCACGCTTTATCTATCTAACGCCAAAAGCCGCACACGTTGCGACCCGCTTATGCACGGTGTACTGGGTGCATCGGGGCATTTCCAGTCAAAAGGCTTAGGTGCCTTGGGGAATAAATGATTGGACGCTTGAAAGTAAGCTTTGGCGCACGGCAGTGAAAACGTAACGCACGTGCCGCCGCCGGGCTCGCTGCTGATCGAAATGGCGCCGCCATGGCGTTTCACAATATCCCGGCAAAGGTAAAGGCCAAGTCCGGTTCCATTTTCACCTTTCGTACCAACCTTTGAAACAGCGCGATCAAGACTAAATAAAGACTCGGTATTTTCGGTGCTCATGCCAACGCCAAAATCTTGCACGCGCACATTGACCATGCTCGGCATGGCATCGCCGGCCGGCACGCCCTCGATGCGGACGACACCCCCAGGATGGGAAAACTTGATGCCGTTTGAAATAAGATTCCGAAGCACAATGCGCACCAGGGATTCGTCACCCAATACGCTGATTGATTCAGACAGGTTTTCTATCCGAATGTCTTTTTCTCTCGCCATATAAAATAGCGGTTCAACACTCGCACGAGACACCTCAGCCAGATCGAGTACGGACATTTTCAATGTTGCGCCGCGCATTTGAACCGTGGCCCACGCAAGCAAATTGTCCAAGAGATCATGCACGCCGACGGCCGACGCGTGGACTAGGCCCGCGTATTCGCTGACGCGCTGCGGCTCCAATTCTTGCGCATTCGCTGTCAGCAACTCGGAAAAGCCGATGATGGTGTTAAATGGACTTCTCAGATCGTGCGCGATGACGGAGAACAGTTTGTCTTTCTGCTGATTGAGCTCCTGCAGTTCCAAAGATTTATTTTTCAAATTCTCTTCAGCCAGATGACGTTCCGTGACATCGATCACGGTCATTAGAAAAGCAGGTTCGCCTTCCCATTCGATACGGTGGCCAACCGTATCCGTCCATATGCTGCGGCCATCCAAAGTAGGCATCATATTTGAGCGTCTCACGGCGGCCCCTTCCGGACCCTGCATAACCTCATCCCACAATTCGGCCGCGCACGACAAACCGGCTGGATCTATATAACCACGCATATCCCCCAATTGGATGACGTCGTCTGGGTGAGCTGCGCCAAGAATATCCGCGTAAGCCTGGTTTGCAAAAACGGGGCAAAAGTCGCGCAACACAACGATGCCCTGGATGGAATTTTCGATCACGTCGCGGAGTTTACGCTCGCTATCCTTTAGCGCAGACGCCACTGTCTCCAATACCGTCTTTGCTTCGCGCAGCTCATGCTCGCTTCGTTTTGCTTCAGTCGTGTCCTGTACCGTCACTACAAAACGAGCTAACTTTCCGTTAGGGCCAAAAATCGGTTGGCCGATTTCTCTAATATCTTTTTTGACACCCTTTATGGTCGTAATGCCGCACTCAACTTCATATGCCGTGCCGGTTTCCAGCGCTTGGGTGACGACGGCTGCGTAGCGTTGCCGGTTTTTCGGATCCACCGATTCGAAAATATCGGCAGGCTGTTTAATACGCGCGGCAAATATCTCCGGCGTCATATCATAAATGCTGGCCAGCTCGTCCGAGAAATACGAGATGCGCAATTCGCCGGTACTCCACACCCAGTGGCCTAGGCGCGCTATCCGCGCGGCCAGATCCAGCATTTCTTTTTGGTCGTGAATGGAACGAATGGCGTCGTAGGCTTCGGTGACATCGGTGCCGACACCGAACATCCCGATCATCTCGCCGTTCGTGTCGAATTCGGGTTGGCCTTTGCAAATGATGGTACGGACTTGGCCATCCGGCCTGGTTATGCGGTAGTCGACCTCGAATTCGCTCGCCGAGGCAGCCGCGTCGTCAATGGTTTGCGATACTGCCGCTTTGTCTTCCTCATGGATGTAGGCAAGCACAGCGTCCATGCTCGGTACAAATGCACCGGGCTCTTCGCCGTATATTCGGAAAAGTGCATCCGACCACGTCACTTCGCCGGTATTCAGATTCGAGTACTACTGACCCATGTTGCTGAAGCTTTCGGCAACATTGAGTCTGCTTGCGGAGCCGGACGCTCTTGCCCTTCCCGCTCTCAAATCCAGTGACAGGACATTGCTAGAACTGTCTGACCCGGCGTCGCTCGGAGGACTTCCCATCTGAGTCGCCCGAAAATTGGCCATTTTGGTCCTAATAGTTTTTAGTCAAAATAATTATAGCGGGGACCGGGCGGGTAATAAAGGGGTCTTGGAAGGCCCAATTTGAGCAGGCGCACCATTGGCTGCAAGCCGCGGAATACAGCGGTTTTTCCGCGCGCCCTGACTCTTGCGCAGGGTGGGAACACCTGTTAAAACCCCGCCGCACAAGCGAACCCGCACATTCGTGAATAGGTTCGTCGCCCATGCGGGGGCGTAGTTCAGTTGGTTAGAACGTCGGCCTGTCACGCCGAAGGTCGCGGGTTCGAGTCCCGTCGCTCCCGCCACTTCTTTTCGGCGCCATTTCTGGGGCCGCCTACCCAAAACAAACCTATAGGGAGATATTCATGTCTCAAGCACGCGACGTTGTTTTTGCATCCGGTGTTCGTACGGCAATCGGTGGTTTCGGCGGCGCGCTGAAGGATATCGCCCCAACAAAACTGGGCGCGGCCTGCGTGGCTGAAGCCGTTAAGCGGGCAAATGTGGACCCGAAGAGCGTGGGCAGTTGCGTTTTTGGCCATATCATCAACACCGAACCTCGCGACATGTACATGGCGCGCGTTGCCGGCGTTGAAGGCGGCCTGCCGATCGAAACGCCGGCGATGACCCTTAACCGTCTTTGCGGCTCCGGGCTGCAGGCGGTCGTGACCGCCGCCCAACAAATCATGCTGGGCGACGTAGACATTGCGGTTGCCGGCGGCGCTGAGAGCATGAGCCGCTCCCCCTACTCCATTCCGTCCGAGCGCTGGGGACAGAAAATGGGCGACGCCAAAGTGATTGATATGTTGCTGGGCGCCCTGCACGATCCGTTCGGGCACGGGCATATGGGCGTGACCGCCGAGAACTTAGCTACAAAGTGGCAAGTGACGCGCGATGAGCAGGATGCATTTGCATTGGAAAGTCATCGGCGCGCCGCGAAAGCCCGCGCGGAGGGCGTGTTCAAGGATCAGATCCTTCCCTATGAAATTCAAACCCGCAAAGGCACGATCACCTTCGATCAAGACGAGCATATTCGCGAGGACGTGACGCTTGAAAATTTGGGGTCTCTGAAACCTGCGTTCAAAAAGGACGGCACGGTAACGCCAGGGTCGGCCTCGGGCATCAATGACGGCGCCGCTGCGTTGGTTCTCATGGACGCCGATGCCGCGACAAAGAACGGCATCACGCCGATGGCACGCCTTGTCGGCTACGCACATTCCGCAGTTGAACCGAGCGAAATGGGCATTGGCCCGGTGCCTGCGGTTCAGAGCGTGTTGAAAAAAACCGGAATGAAACTGGCCGACATGGACATCATTGAATCCAACGAAGCTTTCGCCGCCCAGGCTCTGGCCGTGGCCAAAAATCTTGGATTTGATCCGGAAAAAACAAACCCCAACGGCGGTGCCATTGCTATGGGCCATCCCGTCGGCGCGACCGGTGCAATCCTGACGGTCAAAACAATCTACGAATTACAGCGGACCAATAAAAAGTTCGGTCTGATCACCTTGTGCATCGGTGGCGGACAAGGCATCGCCGCCATCGTCGAAAACCTACACTAGGCAGGAACCATCCTGAGCCCGACGATCCCGGCCACGATCACGCCGAGAAATAATAGCCGCAACGCCGTCGCCGCTTCACCAAACACCGCTATACCGACGATTGCGGTACCGACGGCCCCGATACCGGTCCACACCGCATACGCGGTTCCCAACGGGATGGTTTGAATCGAGCGGGCAAGAAGCCAGGCGCTACCGGCGTAGGTCACCAAGAACACGAGGGACGGAATCAGTTTCGTAAAACCGTCCGCATATTTCAGTGAAGTGGTGAATGCCACCTCAAGCGCACCGGCAAATAAAAGATATATCCACCCCATAGGTTCGTCCTTTGCGGATGAGTTGGAATGCGGCTACGTCGCTGACGCATACTATGACTTAGTCGAAGAGCGACAAAATGCTTGTTCGTTCAGGATCAAAGGCCGTTAGGGCTTTTCCGTAGGTTGTTTCGTCCTCGATGGCCGCGGCTATCATTGCTCCGAGGTCGGCGCGCGCGATCCAGCTGAACCGGTCTATATCACCGATCAATCGAGCAGCCCCCGAGGCCGGTGCATCGATTAGCCAGCCGGGGCGCACAATCGTGAAATCCAGACCTGAGTTTTTGAGCACCAATTCCGCAGCGGACTTCGCCTCAAAATAATACCCCATAAAAAGATCGATATACCAAGGCAGAGCCTCAGACCCTTCGCCGGATCCTATGGCGGTAACGAGCACAAATCGAGGCACGCCCACTTCGGCCGCCGCGTCGATTACGTTTTTGTTGCCGCCGACGTCCACCCGATAGTCACCGCGCCGCCCGCCCAACGTTGAGACAACAGCGCGCAAGGGATACGACCTCATGGCATTCAATACATCGGCGTAGGTCATGGCATCGCCGACGGCGAGTTTGGCGCCCAACTCTTCGAGCTGCGCCGTATCAGACGTAGGTCGAACCATGGCCGACACACTTACGCCCTGTTCGCGCAAGGCACGGACAATTTCTGTGCCCAATTCTCCAGTTGCGCCAAAAACCATGACGCCGCCCGCCCTCGGCAGCGGCATCTCCTGCACCTCGACCAGGGGTGCAGCCTTAGGCGGCGGCGGATGTTCCATGTCCTGCGCCGCAACCGGCGAAAGTACAAAAAAAGCGGCAAGCAAGAATAATCCGCGCAAGGCGCGTGCCATGAAGTCCTCCCAGAAGCCTTAGTCGGCGGCGTGCCTAAAGCACGAGCCGGATGGCAATAAGCAACAAAGTCGTGGCCAAAATCAGGCGAAGTACGGTTTCGGGAATGCGCCCTGCGACGTAGCTGCCCAGGAATATGCCGGGAAGCGATCCAAAGAGCAAAGAACCGAGCAGGGAGCCGTCAACTGACCCCAATACCCAGTGTCCGACCCCGGCCAAAAGGGTTAACGGCACAGCATGGGCAATGTCAGAACCGACAATGCGCACCAAGGGCAGCCTGGGATAGAGCGCCAACAGCGCGGTCACACCTAACGCCCCTGCACCGACTGAAGATATGGAAACCAACACGCCCAATACGGCGCCAGTCGTTACAGTAAGCCTGAACGTTTTTTCCGGCGCCAATTCGCCGACACGCGCGGCGTAAAGCTTCAAGAGCTGTTTGTGAAAAATCAATACCAGCGCGGTCGCAAATAGGGCGGTACTCAGCACCACTGTAATTAACTCCTGCGCCGCCGAACCCTTGATATCAAGAAAGTACAGGACCAATAGAGTCAGAGCGGTTGCCGGCACGCTTCCCATCGCCAGCCGAAGTACGACACGCCAGTCGATCGTGCGCGCGAACCCGTGAAAAAGTGTGCCTCCGGTTTTCGTGGCCGCGGCAAAGAACAAGTCGGTGCCCACGGCCGTTGCGGGGTGAACGCCGAAGGCGATGATCAGCAGCGGCGTCATCAGCGAACCGCCGCCGACACCGGTCATGCCGACCAACACACCGACAGCGAAACCCGCCAGCGCATAAGCCGGGCTAAGGAAATCTAAAAATTCCATGAGTACGGACTAATTCGAGGAGAAAACACCAATGGCCCGGGCAACACAGATCGGTGTCATGGACCGATTAGCAGTCTGCCCAAATTTCTTACTTTCACTTCGTGCGATCACGCCGCTAGGGCGCCAGGCCAAGAGACCCATTATGTGCTCCTGTTTTTTTATTTCTTCTCGGGCCGGTTCCCCCGCCGGGCCAAGTCGATTGTGCCGACCAAGACCCCCGGATGTCACGCCCCGGAAATGGCAACAATTGCCGCGACTTGTGTGTACCCGCCGCTCTACCCACCAGATTTAGAGACCTGGCGGGCTTCCGACCCCTAAAACAATCAGCGCAAGAAACACAAATGCGGCCGTCACAGTCATATTGACCGCAACCTTTCGCCAAATCTGTTTGTACAGGATGTCCATCTTCTTTCCTTTCGCCAGACCGCAAAGGCGTTGGCATTTAATGTCTCCCTTTTCGCAACTCTGTGCGGGCAAGTCCCCATCTATTTCTCTACTGATTTACTAGGCAATAAAAAGGGGAAGGAATTTTCCCCAGCCGGGTTTGCCAAAGACGGTTTGTCTACTTCCTGAGGGCCTCGGCCAGGGTCGTTTTGTCCAGAATTGCCGACATGGAATCCCGCACGCCCCGCATAACTTTTCGAATGGCGCAGGCTTTTTCGTCCTCGCAATCCTTGCATTTCTGATAACCGGTCAAGCTTGCGCAGGCGAGCGGCGCAAGGGGACCGTCCGTAATCCGAATAATCTCTCCGAATGTTATTTTATTCGCGGGTTTAGCCAGCCCATATCCGCCGTTCTTACCGCGGCGACTCAGAAGAAGGCCCTGGTTTTTCAAATCCAATAAAATCAGCTCCAGGAACTTCTTGGGAACCTTCCGTTGCTTGGCGATATCCGACACGAGAACCAGCTCCTCGGGCTTGCGTGCCGCAAGCATGAGCATGGCCCTAAGGGCATACTTAGATCGCTGAGATAACATTTAACCTACTAGGCGTCGTTCCAAACGGCCGCGAGACGCTCTCGCTGCCGGGCGTCGGGCATAGGGCCCACTCCAGCCAGGAGATTATCAGACATGTGGTGAGGTTTTGAAGTGCGCGGGATCGCAGCCGTGACAGCCGGGTGAGAAATCACAAATTTCAGGAGCATTTGTGCAAAGCTGGTACAGCCAAGCTCCTCGCGCGCCCATTCGGGGACATCTTTGCCCTGCATGGCGCGGATCAACCCACCGCTGCCAAAAGGCACATTGATAAGGACCGCAATCCCCATATCCTCGGCCATAGGTAAAAGCCGTTTTTCAGCTCCACGCACATCGACCGAGTAATTGAATTCGACAAAATCCAGCTTTCCGGTCTCCATCCACCTCGTCAGGTCATCTTGAACGGACGGCGTGGAATGGGACATTCCGATGTATCTAAAATGTCCGCGCGCTTTGTGTTCTTCAAGAATGGGGAGTTGCGTTTCCGCATCGACCATGTTGTGGACATGCATGAGATCGATTGTATCCGTTCGCAAATCTCTAAATGCGTTTTCGATCGAAGCACGTCCGTTGCTTTCCCCGGTTTGCCATATCTTGGTCGACATGAATGCCTGATCGCGTGCGCCGAGACTTTCCAGGATTTCCCCGCAAAGAGCCTCGGACTCGTCATAAACCTCCGCAGTGTCGATAACACTGCCGCCACCTTCGATCAGTGTACGGATAACATCGGTTTTGCGCCGCATATCTTCGGCATTGCCGCGCGCTTTGAACGCACCGTACGTCCCAAGTCCAATGACGGGAAGCGTTTCACCATACGCACTTTTGGGAATGGCGCGGCGAACCAGCGAGTGTTCGTTTGCCCTGGCGTTCTCACGCGGCAACGCCGAGGACAGCGCAAAAGCACCGGACAATCCCAGAAATTGCCCGCGCGAAAGAGACTTACTCAACACGTCTGCGACCCCGCCAATATTTGGTTAATCCCAAAGGGCAGCGATGCGTTCCCGCTGCTTCGGGGTTGCAATGGGACCGCGCCCAGCGTCCAGGTTTTCCGCCATGTGCCTGGGATTGTTCGTTCCGGGAATGGCCGCTGTGACATCGGGGTGAGAAACAACGAATTTCAGCAATAGCTGCGCATACGAGTGGCAATCCAATTCTTCTTTCGCCCATTGGGGAACTTCCTTGCCGCGCATTGCCTGGAGCGGGCGTCCACGCCCAAGCGGCAATGCGATCAGCACCGCAACCCCCTTGTCCGCCGCCATGGGCAACAGCGTATTTTCGGCGTCTCTAAAATCGACAGCGTAGGCAAACTCGACAAAGTCGAAGTCATCCATCCAGCGCGTGAGTTCGTCCTGATTCCGACCGGTACTCGTCACCCCGAAATAGCCGATCCGGCCTTTTTCCTTGTAGTCTTTCAACGCTGGCAAATGGGTGTCCACATCGATCATGTTGTGGACGAACATCAGTTCGATATGATCCGTGCGAAGCCGTTCAAACGACCTTTCCACGGAATCAATCCCGTTCTGACGCCCGCGTTCGCCGAACTTCGTCGCAATGAACGCCTTTGAGCGAAGGTCATTTTCTTCGAGCAATTCTCCGATTAATTCTTCCGAACTGCCGCGATAGTAATTAGCCGCCGTGTCGATGATCTTGCCGCCATCATTGAGGAGAATCTTTAGAACTTCGGTCTTTTCAGCTACCTCTTCGCGAGCACCAAAGTCCTGCGCCGTCCCCAGGCCGATCACCGGTAACTGCAGGCCATCTTTACTCTTCGGAACCGGACGCATTGCGAGCGCCTCGCTGGCGCCAACGGCAATTCGGCCCGGTGCGAGCGCCGCAAGCCCCGCCGCGCCCGTTAATTTCAGAAACTCGCTGCGGCTCAACCTGCTGTGGATATCCGATTTCGACCGGCTCATGGACCTTCCCCTTTGGCGCGATTAGCGAGACGCGTACGGTCGATTCCGCACATAGGAGAGTCAAGCGAAACAACGTAACGGTGCGCACGAGGCATGGTTTCGCCTCGAAGAACCGGCGAGCAAAAAGAGTAGAAAATTGACCGGAATTTAACGTGACCGGAAGTCTTCAAAGACGCGCATTTCCTGGGTTTAGCGACCTCGGCGCTACATTAAATACCTGTTACCCCGATTGATAAGAACGCCCGCGCCGCTAACATTCGTTCACATATTAAACACGCATCGGTCGTGTGATGGCTTCGTGCACGTTCACTTGTCCGGAACCAAGAAACAGTCTCGATGAAAGGCACACTTTCCATGATTAAACGTTACCCCCGCGCCGCAGTCGCCGTTATCGCCACCGCCCTCATTGTCGCATTTGCCGCGCCCTTGGCCGTAAAGCATACGGACGCCGCACAATCCCCGCTTCTTACCACACGCAACGGCGTTCCCTCTCTCGCGCCGCTCGTCGATAAAGTCGCGCCGGCTGTCGTGAATGTCGGCGTGAAGGCGACCGTGGACATGGCGGAAAATCCGCTTTTCAATGACCCATTGTTCCGGTTTTTCGGAGGGCCGCGCGATGACTCGCCGCGGGAACGGCGCTCCAGCGGATCGGGCGTCATCGTTGATGCGGACAAAGGCTATGTCATCACCAATCACCATGTGATTGACGGCGCAACGGAGATTTCGATCCGCCTCAGGGACCGCCGTACATTAACAGCAGAAGTGGTGGGCAGCGACGAGGGAACAGATATCGCACTCCTTAAAATCGATGCAGACAATTTGACGGAACTGCCCATCGGAAATTCGCAGGAAATGAAAGTGGGAGATTACGTTATCGCGGTCGGCAATCCATTCGGCCTCACCGACACGGTAACCACCGGCATCATTTCGGCTCTGGGTCGCTCCGGCTTGAATATCGAAGGCTGGGAAGACTTCATTCAGACTGACGCGTCGATCAACCCCGGCAATTCCGGCGGCGCGCTTGTCAACCTTCATGGTGAACTGATCGGCATAAACACCGCAATCATTGGTCCAAGCGGCGGCAATGTGGGCATTGGGTTCGCCGTTCCGACCGCAATGGTTGAGTCTGTCGTGGCGCAGTTGATCGAGTACGGCGAAGTACGGCGCGGTCAAATTGGTGTGCTCATCTCGAACCTGAATCCGGAATTGGCGGAGAGCTTGGGCGTTGACGAAACCGAAGGCGCTCTGATCAGCCGCGTGCAAAGCGGTTCACCCGCGGAAGCCGCAGGCCTCAAGGCCGGCGACATTGTCACCAAATTCAATGGCGACCCGCTGGAAGGCTCAAACGATCTTCGCAACAAGGTCGGTATGCTTACGGTCGGCACGACCATTGAACTGACCGTTATTCGTGACGGCAAAGAACGCGATATCGATGTGACCATCGGCAAGGCGCACCAGCAAACCGTTGAAAATGTCGACAGCCGTCCGAGTTTGGCCGGCGCCGCATTCGCCAACCCGGACAGCGACGACCCCGTTCAAGGCGTCAGCGTGACCAACGTGGAACGT
>CAYYXR010000017.1:46340-52324 GCA_964475755.1 uncultured Rhodobacterales bacterium | reverse complement strand
TCCTAGGCAGCCGTTGCGGTCGCGCAGGTACGCAATGCTTGGCGGGCTAGAGTCGTTCGGCGTCATGTGTGCGGGCATTCTCTTGGCGGTCAAAATGCAAACTGATCAATTCAAGAATATCAAAATGACCGAGCATCAAACCAAGCCATTTGAACGGATGGGTAAAGAGATGGGTACGCCATGCCGTTCAACCAATAACTAATTGATTTATATATATTTTAATATAAATTATGGCGGAGGGAGAGGGATTCGAACCCTCGGTACCGGTTTCCCAGTACACCGGTTTAGCAAACCGGCGCCTTAAGCCACTCGGCCATCCCTCCTCCGTTCCGAAGAATTCCGGAGATTTTCACTGCGCGCGCGGAAGGGCCGGAACATGGCCGCTCCCCGGCGGGTTGTCAAGCAGACCTCAGCGCCCTAAAACCCTTAAATTCCATCGTGGTAGCGGGAGTTTCCCATGCCCTTGTTTGGCGCCCGACCGCTTGTTCCAGCGCGGCCTCAAACCTTTATGTGTAAAACCGCAGCATTGGCCCTTTGGCTCGCTGCCGGGCTCGCGCCCGCCCTGGCGTCGGACGACGGGCCGAAAGACGGCTGGGACGGGGAGATTGCGCTGGGCGCCAGCGCCGCAACGGGGAACACGAACCGCCAGGCGCTGGATCTGGATATTAAAGCCAGCCACCGGGCCGGTCGGGTCGAAGACTTATATACGTTGTCAGGCGAATTCGCGCGCGAAGACGGCAACACGACTGCCTCGCGCGTGAACGCGGGCGTCCAAAGCAACATCGACATCAACGATCGCTTTTATGCTCTCGGATTTGCAGACGTCGAACGCGACAGGTTTTCCGGGTATCGCTATGAAGCCGAGCTCGGCGTCGGTGTCGGTTATCGAGTGATCGACCGTGATAATTTGTCACTGGATGTGGAACTCGCACCCGGTTACCGGCACGGCGAAATTCGCGGTATCGGCAACGAGAACAGAGCTTACGTCCGCGGCACCGTACGCGTGGAATACCAAATTTCCGACAACGCGACCCTTAGCAATGAAACACTGATTGCAGGAGATAGCGACCGCGTGCGCATCGAAGACACCCTCGCCCTCACCGCAACGATCATCAACAATTTTGCGGCGCGGTTGTCATTCAATATCCGTCACAATACAAACCCGCCCGCCGGCGCCGAAAAGACCGACACTGTCAGTAAAGCGCAATTGGTGTACGGCTTTTAATGCCTGCTATTTGCACGCGCCTGCAGGAACGTCACCGGCCGGCGAAACGATATACAGCCCATTCAAACTTGCGGACGTGAAAACGGCATCCTCACGCACAAACCCCTCGGTCTGGGCTATGGGCGCAATATCCCCCCAAAACGTAAAGTACAGCTGAGCATCGACTACGCGCTGGCCGCGAACGAGGATAAGCAACTGGTATCTCTCGTCGCGGCTTAACAGATCCACATAGTGTTCGAGCGGATATTCCGGCCAATCAAACCGCGAGAGAAAAGGATGGTTGGCGAGGTTTTGGCGCGCCGTCACCGCAAACAATTGGTCCCAGTCTTCGTTTATGATCTTGCCCGCACAAATATAGGGGCTATCGGCATTGGAAGGCGGTGAGACTTGCCGAATGTCTTCCGGTTCGGGCGGATTGGGATCCGCCGAGGCATGAAGCGCCACCGCTTCCGAGAAATCACGTAACCACGTAGGCGGAAGGGTCTGCCGGTAAAACAGCCAACCAACAAGAAGAAAAATCCCAACACCAATGATCAGAAGCGTACCGCTGCGAAACGCTTGACGCTGGGGAGAAGGACCTTCGTCTTGCGCATCCTGCCCCCAACAACTGGTCATGGCGCGAGCTTCTTTTTCAGAATTTCTGAAACCATTCCGGGATTGGCCTTTCCTTGTGTGGCTTTCATCACCCGCCCCACAAACCAGCCCATCAGCTTATCCTTGCCCCCACGGAAGTCTTCCACTTTGTCAGGATTTTCGGCCATGATTTTGTCGATGGCTTCTTCGATGGGGCCGGTATCGGAAATCTGTTTCATACCCCGCTCTTCGACGATGGCATCCGGCGCCTTACCGCTATCGACCATGACCTCGAACACTTCTTTGGCCATGCGGCCTGAGATGGTGTTATCGGCAATGAGATCCACCAATCTGCCGAGGTCTTTCGCACTGACGGGACTTTCCGCAATACCGACGCCCAACTTATTGAGCGCCCCGAAAAGATTGGTCATGACCCAGTTGGCCGCCTGCTTGGCGTCACGGCCCTTGGCGACCTCTTCGAAATAGAGTGCGTTTTCCTGTTCAGCAATGAGGACGCCGGCGTCATACGGCGTCAGTCCATACTCATTGATGAAACGCTCTTTCTTTTCGTCGGGTAATTCAGGCAGGTTTGCTTTGATCTTTTCAACGAACGCATCGTCGAATTCCAACGGCAGCAGATCCGGGTCGGGGAAATAGCGGTAGTCGTGCGCGAATTCCTTCGAGCGCATCGACCGCGTCTCGCCCTTGTTTGAGTCATAAAGTCGCGTTTCCTGATCGATGGTTCCGCCGCTTTCATAAACATCGACGTGGCGCATGGCTTCATGTTCTATGGCCTGCATCACAAAGCGCACGGAATTGACGTTCTTGATCTCACAGCGCGTACGCAACTCGCTCGATCCCACCGGCCGCACCGACACGTTGGCGTCACACCGCATTGAGCCCTCTTCCATGTTGCCGTCGCAGGTGCCGAGATAACGCAGAATGGCGCGCAGTTTCCTCAGGTATTGCCCAGCTTCTTCAGGGCTGCGCAGATCGGGCTTGGAAACGATTTCCATTAGGGCAACGCCCGAGCGGTTTAAATCGATAAAGGTTTTATTTGGGTACATATCATGGATGGATTTACCCGCGTCCTGCTCGAGATGCAGGCGCTCGATCCCCACCGAACGGCTGGACCCGTCGGGCATATCGAGAATGATTTCACCTTCACCGACGACTGGCAATTCGTATTGGCTGATCTGATACCCTTGCGGCAGGTCGGCATAGAAATAGTTCTTGCGCGCGAACACGCTCTTTTTATTGATTTTAGCCTTAAGCCCCAAGCCGGTTCGCACTGCTTGTTCGACGCAGCGCTCGTTAATCACCGGCAACATGCCGGGCATACCCGCGTCGATAAATGACACCTGGGCGTTCGGCCCGCCGCCGAATTCCGTGGGCGCGCCGGAAAACAATTTGGCCTGGGAAATAACTTGGGCGTGGACCTCTAGTCCAATCACCACTTCCCACTCCCCGGTCTCGCCTTTGATGACGTAACTCATGGCGTCAAACCGGGAAATTGCGCTGCATCTTCAAGCACTTGGCATACGCGGAACATGGTCTCTTCGTCCCAGCGTTTTGTCAGAATTTGGAGACCGAGCGGCAGACCTTCTGAACTTAGTCCCGCCGGAACGGAAGCTCCGGGGATGCCCGCCAATGACGCCGGAACCGTGAAGACGTCATTGAGATACATCGCCACAGGATCGTCTTCTTTCTCACCCGCCGCAAAGGCCGGTGTAGGTGCGGTCGGCGTCAGGATTGCGTCCACGGACTCAAATGCGTCCGTGAAGTCCTTATATATAAGTGTGCGTACTTTTTGCGCCTTGAGGTAATAGGCGTCGTAATAGCCCGCCGATAGCACATAGGTACCAATCATGATGCGGCGTTTTACTTCGGCGCCAAACCCCGCCGCGCGCGTTTTGGAATACATCTC
Source organism: uncultured Rhodobacterales bacterium (assembly GCA_964475755.1). Taxonomy (GTDB): domain Bacteria; phylum Pseudomonadota; class Alphaproteobacteria; order Rhodospirillales; family Rhodospirillaceae; genus UBA11612. The sequence continues at coordinate 48,599 of CAYYXR010000017.1, read as the reverse complement.
ATCCAGCGAACCGCCGTCCACGCGCAGTCCGTAGCGGACGCCGTCGTAACGCGCGAGGTTGGACGAAGCTTCTGCAGGCGCCACTATATAGTACGTCGGCAATGCGAACTGCGTGTGCGGCAGGCTGATATCGACCAGTTCAGCGCCCGCATCTTTCAGCCATTGCATCCCCTTGTCCCAAAGCGCGGCGACATCGGCGTTGAGACCCTCAGGCCGATACTCTTTGGGAATCCCAATCCTGAGCCCCTTCACACCCTTGCCCAGAGAGGCTTCAAAGTCCGGCACTTCTACGGGCGCCGAGGTAGAGTCCTTGGGGTCAAATCCCGACATGGCTTTCAGCATGATCGCCGCATCGCGCACGGTGCGGGTCATAGGCCCGGCCTGATCGAGCGAACTGGCGAAAGCGACAATGCCCCAGCGAGAACATCTGCCATATGTAGGCTTCACACCGACAATGCCGCAGAAGGCCGCAGGCTGGCGAATGGACCCGCCGGTATCCGTGCCCGTCGCCGCCATGGCAATATGCGCCGCGACGGCCGCCGCTGAGCCGCCGGACGAGCCGCCCGGCACCAGGTCTTTTCCGCCTTGGCCCTTCCAGGGGTTTTTGACGTTGCCGTAGTAGCTGGTGGTATTGGACGAACCCATCGCGAATTCATCCAAATTCATCTTGCCCAGCATAATCGAACCGGCATCACGCAACTTTTGACTGACGGTGCTTTCGTACGGCGGTGTAAAGCCGTCAAGGATATGAGATGCCGCTGTCGTCAGCACACCTTCGGTGCAAAACAGATCTTTCATCCCGATGGGGATGCCTTCCATGAGACCTGCTTCACCCTTTTGCAGGCGTTGATCTGATTGCCGCGCGCGTTCAATCGCGACATCGGGAGACGGCGTGATGAACGCGTTGAGATCTTTCGCCGCTTCTATGGCGGCGATATGCGCTTCGGTAAGTTCGACCGCGGAAGTCTCTTTCTTGGAAAGTTTGTCGCGCGCTTCGGCGATCGTCAGGTTGGTTAGCTCGCTCACCGCCCTACTCCACAACCTTTGGAACGGTGAAAAAGTCGTCCTGGGGGTCCGGTGCGTTGGCCAGCACCTTTTCCGGCTGCCCGCCGTCCGTTACCTCGTCCTTGCGCCAATTCAGCTTGAGGTCGGTGCCGCCGCTCATGGGCGCGACATTATCCGTATCGACCTCACTAAGCTGCTCGATCCAGCCGAGGATGTGCGACAGCTCTTTGGAGAGATGCTCCAGATCCGCGTCCGGCACGTCGATCCGGGCCAGGGTTGCGATTTTTCGAACTGTGGCTTTGTCGAGCGACATAGGCTATTGAACTCCCGGCCCAAGGCCGCGGTGGCCCTGGAAAGCGCGGATACCTAACACCGGCTATGGCGATCTGCAAGCCTGGCGAAATCAAGTCCAAACTCGCTCGGAACCAGACCATTTTGGGCCTGGATCTTGGCACAAAAACCATCGGATTGGCGCTGTCCGATGTAGGCCACATGATTGCATCGCCGCTGCTCACCATCGCCCGAAAGAAGTTTACGCTAGATGCCGCCGAATTGGACGCGGTGATAGACAAGCACAACGTCGGTGCACTGATTTTCGGCTTGCCGATCCAGATGGACGGCACGGAGGGCGCGCGTGCTCAGTCCACGCGCTCATTCGCCGCCGAAATCCTGAAGCGCCGCGATATTCCAATCGCGTTTTGGGACGAGCGGCTCTCGACCGCGGCCGTGGAGAGAATGCTCGCCTCCGAAGCCGACCTCTCGCGGAAACGCAGGGCCGAACTGGTTGACAAGGCTGCGGCGGCCTACATTCTCCAAGGCGCACTGGACGCCATTTAGGACACAAATACGCAATAAATATCCGCTGATGTGCGGTTTATTGCGTGTTGCGCTTGGTCCATAATCCCGCCAGCCTTTTATGCTGACCTCAATCCGAGGAGGATGCCATGCGCACAGCGTTTTCAATTTTTACAGCCGCAGTGTTTGCCGTAATTTCGGCAGTAGCCGTAGCCAATGTGGATATCGGTCCGGCCATCGGCTCAAAAATTCCAGGGAATTTCACCGCACTCGATAAGACAGGCGCGAAAAAGCAATTTAACGACATCGTCGGCGAGAACGGCGTTGTCCTCTCATTCGTGCGTTCGGCGGACTGGTGCCCCTATTGCAAGCAGCAAATGATCAACCTTCAGACGATCGAAGGTGACCTCAAATCGCGCGGATACAACCTTGCAACCGTCAGCTATGACGCGCCGCCCA
>CAYYXR010000017.1:0-46240 GCA_964475755.1 uncultured Rhodobacterales bacterium | reverse complement strand
GACCTCAAATCGCGCGGATACAACCTTGCAACCGTCAGCTATGACGCGCCGCCCAGTCATTTTCATCATCGACCGCGAGGGAACCATCCGCGGCAAATTGGCCGAAGAAAGCTATAGGGTCCGACCATCGGTCGAGGCGGTCCTCGAAGAGGTAGATTCCATAGCCCATTAAGATACTTTCCCTGCTTGGAACGAAAAGCCGGGAAATAGGGCAAACACACCGGGCATTTAAGTCCTTTTACGACGCTCCAATTGCTTGCGCAGGGGTATCGCCCTGCGTATAGTGCGCGCTCATGCGCGACCCGGTCTTTCCGCACCGTCATCTTCTCGGCATCGAGGGGCTCTGCCCCGCAGAAATAAATCATTTATTGGACTTATCGGACCGCTACGTGGAGATGAACCGCGGGCCGGTCAAGACAAGTGATTCCCTGCGCGGCCGCACGATCGTCAACATCTTCTTCGAAAATTCGACGCGAACCCGGACGTCGTTCGAGCTGGCGGCGAAACGGCTGGGCGCCGATGTGATCAATATGCAAGTCGGGGCCAGTTCGGTATCTAAGGGTGAAACCCTCATCGACACCGCCGTCACCCTCAACGCCATGCACCCAGACGTTCTCGCCATTCGCCATCCGGATTCAGGCGCGGCGAAGCTGCTTGCCGACAAAGTTAATTGCGCGGTGGTCAATGGCGGCGACGGCAGCCACGAACACCCGACCCAAGCCCTTCTGGATGCCCTCACCATTCGCCGTCGGCGCGGTAAGCTAAGCGGCCTGCTTGTTGCCATCTGCGGCGATGTCCTCCACAGCCGCGTAGCAAGATCAAACTTTCACCTCCTCCTCACCATGGGCGCACAAGTGCGCATCATTGCGCCGCGCACGCTGATCCCCAGCGCCATTGAGCGCATGGGCGTGGAAGTATTCACGGATATGACCGCTGGGTTGAAGGACGTGGACATTGTAATGATGCTCCGCGTTCAGAATGAACGCATGCGCGGAAGCTTCATTCCGTCCGTTCGGGAGTACTTCCGCTTTTTCGGTCTGGATCGGGAAAAGCTAGCGCAAGCCAAACCCGACGCACTGATCATGCACCCCGGACCCATGAACCGGGGCACGGAAATCGATTCAGATGTCGCCGATGATTACGAGCGCAGCGTCATCCGTGAGCAAGTCGAGCTGGGTGTCGCGGTGCGCATGGCTGTGCTTGAAGTTCTCGCGCAAAACAACGCGGCCGAGATGGAACAGGCCTCCACTCCAAAAGTAAGGGTGGCCACGCCATGAGCATGAAAGGCGAGCCCGGCAAAGCTGCTTACATCAACGCGCGCATTCTGGACCCAGCGTCCGGGTTCGACGGTCCGGGAGAACTTCTGACGGTTGGTGAGGAAGTCGCCGACATCGGACCAAAGCTATTCGATGGAAAACCGCCAGCCGATGCCACTGTTGTCGATTGCGAGGGCCAGTGCCTTGCCCCAGGCCTTGTGGATATGCGCGTGCAACTCCGTGAACCCGGCGAAGAACACAAAGAGGGTCTCAAAAGCGGAGGCGAAGCCGCCATCGCCGGGGGCGTCACCACGCTCGCGTGTCTGCCAAATACCAACCCGATTATGGACGATGAAGCCACTCTTGAGTTTGTGGCACGCCGTGCCCGCCAGCTTGCGCTGACGAAAGTCTATTGTTACGGCGCCATTACCAAAGGCCTTCGCGGTGAAGAACTCGCGGAAATGGGGCTTCTTGCCGATGCCGGCGCCCTTGCCTTTACCGATGCCACAAAGGCAGTGGCGGACGCACAAGTCATGCGCCGTGCGCTTCAATATGCAGCCACATTCGATCTCATGGTCGTCCAACACCCAGAAGAACCGGCTTTGGCGACGGGCGTTGTAAATTCCGGTGAAATGGCGACGCGCATGGGCTTGTCCGGAATTCCACGCGAGGCCGAAATCATTATGCTCGAGCGCGATATTCGTCTCGCCGAAATGACCGGCGGGCGCTATCACGCCGCGCATATTTCAACGTCTGACAGCGTTGCCATTGTTAAGGCGGCCAAGGAAAAAGGCCTGCGCGTAACGTGCGATACCGCTCCCTTTTACTTTGCACTGAATGAATTGGCCGTGGGCGATTACAGAACCTTTGCAAAGCTCTCGCCACCGTTGCGTAGCGAAGAAGACCGCGCGGCGATTGCCGAAGGCCTCAAAGCCGGCATCATCGACGCCATTGCCAGCGACCACGCCCCTCAGGACCAAGACAGCAAGCGCCTGCCTTTCCCACAAGCCGCATTTGGCGGTAGCGGTCTAGAGACTCTACTGGCGGTGTCCCTCGATCTCTACCACAACGAAGCGCTGAGTTTACTGGACGTCATGCGTCGCCTCACTTGCGCTCCCGCCGAGTTATTGGGTCTTAAAGCGGGCACGCTGGCCAAGGGCCGCAAAGCCGACCTCATTATTTTTAATCCCGATGAAGGCTGGAAAGTCGTCGCGGACGACTTCAAATCAAAGTCAAAGAACTCACCCTTTGACGGACGGCCTGTGCAAGGGCGAGTCCTGCGGACGGTCGTCGATGGCCGCATTGTCTACGACACCTTTTCCGCCGAATCAGCGCAACCGGCGCAGCGCGCGGCCAAAGCCTAATGGACGGCATCCCATTTTGGCTCTTCGGACTGATCGCGATCGCTGCGGGCTATCTGCTTGGCTCAATCCCGTTTGGACTAGTCATTGCGCGTCTATTCGGCGCAGGTGACATTCGCCAAATCGGTTCGGGCAATATCGGCGCTACCAATGTGTTGCGTACGGGCCGCAAGGGGCTGGCCTTTACAACTCTAATTTTGGATGGATTAAAAGGCGCCGTTGTCGTCATCGCCTTGCGCGTGTGGACCGGCGACATCTCTATCGCCTTGATGGGCGGTGTCGCCGCCGTGATTGGCCACAATTTTCCGATTTGGCTCCAGCTTAAGGGCGGCAAAGGCGTTGCCACAACCATTGGCGTCATAATCGCTGCCGCGCCCTTTGTCGGCATTATGACTGCCGCCACCTGGGCCATCGTCGCCGCAACGTTTCGTATATCGTCCCTTTCTGCGCTGGTCGCTTTAGGCATGGCGCCAATTTATGCCTTCATTCTTGACCGGCCGACGGTTCTAGCTTTTTCCTTTTTGGCCGTGCTTGGCTGGGCACGGCACGCGCCGAACATTGGCCGCCTCTTAAAAGGTCAAGAGCCGCGCATTGGCGCAAAGAGCTCAAGCACTCAATCCAACTAACGCGAGGGGCAAATGCCTTCGAGCCTCTCCCGATCCGAGCTGATCGATTGGATCCGCCTCACCCGCACCAGCGGCATCGGATTAAAGACCTTTCGCCAACTTATCGGAAAATTTGGCTCACCTTCCGAGGCCATTGCACGCTTTGGGGAATGAAAGAGCCGCTTGAAAAAGTCGGAGCTGTTTTCCGAAAGCCAGGCTGAAAAAGAACTCGCTGCATCCGAGCGTTTAGGGATGAGCCACCTTTCGTGGGCAGATCCGGAATATCCATCAGCGCTCGCCGCCACCGAAGACGCGCCGCCCTTACTATTAATTAAAGGTGATCCCAGCGTGCTGACACGGCCGATGGTCGCCGTGGTTGGCGCACGCAACGCAACCGTGAACGGCCGCAAGATGGCACGCACCTTATCGCACGGCCTTGCCGAAGCTGGATTTGTGGTCATTTCGGGGATGGCGCGCGGCGTGGACGGCGCAGCCCATGAAGGCGCGCTGAGCGGTGGATCGACGGTCGCCGTCCTCGCGGGCGGTCCGGACGTGATCTATCCGCCGGAACACAAAGAATTATATGAACGGATTGCCCAATCCGGGGCGGTCATCTCGGAGATGCCGCCGGGCACCGAGCCTCAGGCTGCCCTGTTTCTACGGCGTAACCGGATTATCTCTGGGGCAAGCCTCGGCGTCGTTGTGGTCGAAGCCACACCCCGGTCGGGTTCGCTCATCACAGCCCGCTTTGCGGCGGATCAAGGACGGGACGTCTTCGCGGTTCCCGGTTCACCATTGGACCCCAGAGCCCATGGACCGAACGCCTTGATTCGCGACGGCGCGACGTTTATACAATCAATAAATGATATTATAAATGAATTACCATCTATAAGAGATTAGTCACAAAATAATCCCCAAGAGCGGGCTGAAAACGAACAAGTAATTGAAAATTATCATGAAAGTATCCCTCAGTCGCCACGCCGGGCTATAGAAGATGCCTTGGGGGCCAGTCCGGCCGCAGTTGACGAACTTGTACGGCAATGCCAAGTGTCCCGCCATCGTGGCAACTGTCCTGCTCGAGATGGAGCTGGAAGGGAGAATAGAGCGGTTGCCGGGCAATCGCGTGGCTTTGATCGGAACGGTTTGAAATTTTTAACTTTTCCGCTGTAACAGCCACCAATAGCAGCCAAAAGAGATCCCTAAAAAGCGGATAAACCGCCGGATTTCGCTGCTTGGCAAGAGCTCCAAACTAAGGCGTCGCATGAAGGTTGTAATCGTTGAATCGCCTGCCAAGGCCAAGACCATCAACCGTTATTTGGGGGATGGCTACCACGTGCTCGCCTCGTACGGGCATATCCGCGATTTACCGCCGAAAGACGGCTCAGTCCGGCCCGATGAAGATTTTGCCATGGACTGGGAAGTCGCATCGGGCTCACAGAAGCACCTCAAGGAAATCGTTGATGCGGTCAAGGGCGCCGACGGCCTCGTGCTGGCCACCGACCCGGATCGCGAGGGCGAAGCTATTTCCTGGCATGTGCTTGAGGAACTCGAGCGCCGGAAGGCACTGAACGGCACGCCGGTTGAGCGCGTGACGTTTAATGCCATCACCAAGAAGTCGGTTCTCGAAGCCATGGCGCAGCCGCGCGGCTTGGACAAGGAACTGGTGGACGCCTACCTCGCCCGCCGCGCGCTGGATTACCTCGTCGGATTTACTCTTTCGCCCGTACTGTGGCGCAAGCTGCCCGGCTCCAAGTCGGCCGGGCGCGTTCAGTCCGTCGCCCTTCGCATGATATGCGACCGCGAACTGGAGATCGAAAAATTCCAGGCCGAAGAATATTGGACCGTCGGCGTGGATATGACCACCGCGGCTTCAGATAAATTCGTCGCCCGCCTGACTCATCTCGACGGCAAGAAACTCGAAAAGTTCGACCTGAACAACGACACCAAAGCCAATGCCGCCGCCCAAACCGTCCGTGCCGGTAAGTTCACGGTTACGAGCGTCGAGAAAAAATCGAAACAACGGCGGCCCTACCCGCCTTTCACCACATCGACATTGCAGCAGGACGCCGCACGCCGGCTTTATTTCTCCGCACGCCAGACAATGGACATTGCGCAAAAGCTCTATGAGGGCTTTGAAATTGGCGGTGAAACAGTCGGCCTCATTACCTACATGCGTACCGACGGCGTGCAGATGGCCGGTGAAGCCATCGGTGCCGTTCGCGATCTGATCGGCAAAAAGTACGGGGACAAATATCTTCCTGACAGCCCGCGCATGTACAAGTCGAAAGCCAAGAACGCGCAGGAAGCGCACGAAGCCATTCGGCCTACCGATCCAAGCCGAACGCCTGAAAGTGTCGCTCGGTATTTGAAGCCGGAACAACTCAAGCTTTACGATCTGATTTGGAAGCGTACCGTTGCCAGCCAGATGGAGGCTGCCATCCTGGATCAGGTTTCGGTGATCTCCGGCACGCCCGACAGCCAAACACAATTGCGCGCGTCCGGTTCGACCATTGTGTTCAAGGGCTTTTTGGAAGCCTACGAAGACACGCAGTCCAGCACCGACGATCCGCAGGACGACGAAAACGCGAGCAACATTTTGCCGCCCATGTCCGAAGGCCAGAACGTCAACGTCGCGGACGTCAAACCGGAACAACATTTCACGCAGCCGCCGCCGCGTTTTTCCGAAGCCAGCCTCGTTAAATCACTGGAGGAAAAAGGTATTGGGCGCCCCTCTACCTACGCTTCGATTATCCAGGTGCTGCAGGACCGCAAATATGTACGCGTCGACAATCGCCGCTTCATTCCGGAAGACCGCGGGCGCGTGGTGACGGCCTTCCTTGAAAGTTTCTTCTTGAAATACGTCGAGTATGGATTCACCGCCGATCTCGAAGATCAATTGGACGAAATATCCGGCGGGCGTCTGGACTGGCGAAAAGTTCTCGCCGACTTTTGGCGCGACTTTGCCGCGGCCATTGAAGGAACCAAGGACCTGACCCGCACGGCCGTCATCGATGCCTTGGACGAAATGCTGGAGCCTCACCTCTTTCCAAAGCGTGAGGACGGCTCAAACCCGCGTAAATGTCCGGCCTGTTCAGATGGACGCATTGGTCTGAAGTTTGGACGGTTCGGCGCATTTATCGGCTGCAGCACCTACCCCGAATGCCGCTATACCCGGCCCCTCGGCGCGCCTGAGCCAGGCGAAGGTGAAGTTCTGGACGGGCCTAAGGAATTGGGTAAAGACCCTGGGACGGGTCTTGTCGTCACGCTGCGCATTGGTCCGTACGGTCCCTATGTACAGTTGGGCGGAGAGGAAACGCAGCCGGAGGCCGAAGAACCGGCAACTGAGAGTAAGACACAGAAAAAGGCCGCAAAAAAGAAAGCGCCAAAACCCAAACGCGCATCTCTTCCCAAAGGCACCGATCCCTCGAGTGTCGATTTGGAGCGCGCATTGAAGCTGCTGTCTCTTCCGCGTGAAGTCGGGATGCATCCCGAGTTCGGCGAAATGATTTACGCCGGCATCGGCCGATTTGGACCTTACCTTAAAGTCGGCCCAACCTATTACTCGCTGAAAGAAGATGACGTTCTTGAGGTCGGGCTTAACCGCGCCGTGACGGTGATCGCGGAAAGCAAGAAAAAGCCTGGCCGCGGCGGTGGTGCTGGCAAAACGCTGGGCAACCACCCGGAAGACAGCAAAGCCGTGACTCTGAGATCCGGGCGCTTCGGACCATACGTACAGCATGGCCAACTGCGCGCAACTCTGCCTAGGGATACCGACCAAGACACTTTGACATTGGAGGCTGCCGTGGAAATTTTGGCGGCGAAGGCCGCCAAGGCAAACGGTAAAGCTAAAGGGACTGCCAAGGCTAAGGCGAAAACCAAAACCAAAACCAAAGCAAAAGCCAAAACAAAGACGAAAGCCAAATCGAAGGCGAAGTCCAAAGCCAAACCGAAGTCCTCGGATGATGGCAGCGATACGCAATCTGACGCGGCGGGTGCCTAGCGCTTGACGCCACCGTCCAAACCGAAGTCCGCGAGACCCAAAAAGTCAAAAAAGCAGGCTTCCAGCAAGATTCCGTCCAAGGAAGAGGTGCTTGAATATATACGCTCGGCCGAGTCCAAGGTCGGCAAGCGTGAAATCGCGCGCGCCTTTAATCTGAAGGGCGATGAAAAAATAGCCATTAAAGCCATCCTGAAAGATCTGGCCGCGGAAGGTGAGATTGTATTTGGGCAGATAAAATCCGTCGTCGCCAGAGGTCAACTTCCCAATGTCGATGTCATCGAGATAACCGCCACCGACCAGGATGGGGACCTGTTCGCAAAGCCGGTAAAATGGAAATTCGAGGGCCCGCCGCCGACGATTATCGTCATTCAAGACGTTAAAAGCCAAAGGTCCCGAGGAAAGCATCGCCGCGAGGTCGTGGGCGTTGGAGACCGCGTTCTCGCCCGCTTGCAACCCGCTGGAGATGACGCATACGAGGCGCGCCCCATTAAGCGGCTTAAAGCCGCCCCGACAAAACTCTTGGGCGTTTATGAGCCAGGCGAGTCAGGCGGTCGCTTACGACCCGTGGATAAACGCTACCGCTACGAAGTCATAATTGCCGAGGGTGATGCCGGCCCCGCTTTGCCCGGCGATTTAGTTGCAGCGGAAGTATTTGAATCGCCGAAATACGGCCCGCAAAAAGCGCGCATTGTTGAGAGTCTGGGACCCAAAGCCGCCAGCAAAAACTTGAGCCTCATCGCCATTCACATGCATGGCATTCCCCATGCATTCAGCGACGACGCAATTTCACAAGCAAGCAAATGCAAAGCCGCGCCCGTAGGCGAACGGACCGACTTACGAACCACCCCACTCATCACTATAGACGGCGAAGACGCGCGCGATTTCGACGACGCTGTGTGGGCCGAACCGGACTCCGACCCAAAGAATCCGGGCGGCTGGCACCTGTTGGTCGCGATTGCCGACGTCGCTTGGTACGTACGGCCCAACGATGCCTTGGACCGGGATGCCTACATGCGCGGGAACTCGGTTTACTTTCCCGATCGCGTCGTACCGATGCTGCCGGAAGAACTGTCCAACGGGTGGTGTTCGTTAAAGCCGAACGAGGACCGCCCGTGCCTCGCTGCACATATGTGGATCGACGCACACGGCACGTTGCTACGGCATAAGTTCGTCCGGGGTATTATGCGCTCACAAGCGCGTCTGACTTATGCTCAAGTCCAATCGGCATGGGACGGAAATCCCGATGAAGCCACCGCGCCTCTCCTCGAAAATATTATTGCTCCGCTTTACGGAGCTTTTGAGACGCTGACAAAGGCGCGTCATAAACGCGGCTCGCTGGACTTGGATCTGGTCGAGCGGAAGATCAATGTTGATCGTAACGGCAATGTTTTAGGCGTTGTGCCACGCGCAAGGTACGACAGTCACAAGCTCATCGAAGAGTTCATGATATCGGCCAACGTCGCGGCGGCCGAGGCACTGGAAAATGCCGCGTACCCGGCAATGTACAGAGTTCACGACCGCCCGGATCCGGAACGCATTGATGGATTGCGGGAGTCGCTAGGCACGCTGAATTTAAAATTCCCTCATGCAGGCTCCACGCGCCCCGGCGATTTCAATCGCCTCCTAAAACAGGTTCGCGGCGGACCGCAAGAGCACATGGTCAATATGCTCGTGCTGCGAACACAAGCGCAGGCCGTATATAGCCCCGACAATATCGGTCACTTCGGATTGGGGCTGCGCAAGTACGCGCACTTCACATCACCGATCAGGCGGTACTCAGACTTATTGGTACACCGCGCAATCATCGCGGCGAAAAATCTAGGCGATGGCGGCTGGGATAAAACACGTGACCCGGACATGCACGCCATTGGTGACTACATATCGAGCACAGAACGACGTGCAGCTGCCGCAGAACGGCAGTCTGTGGACCGCTATACCGCAGCTTATCTGGCAAATCATGCAGGCGCTGTATTTTCTGGGAGAGTCAACGGGGTTAGCCGATTTGGGATATTTGTAACCCTGGATGAAACTGGCGCGGACGGCATTCTGCCCATGCGTCATTTGCCTCAGGATTTCTACGATTTGAATGAGCGCAGCCACACCCTAAAAGGCCGCCGGGGGCGCCATATTTTCAGAGTGGGCGATCCGATAAGCGTAATGCTGCTTGAAACGGACGAAGTCTCGGGTAGCATTGTTTTCGAATATGCTGATAAAGTACTCGCAAGTTCCGCCAAATTCAAACCCTCGACTGGCCGGGCCAGCCAGAAAAGAAAGAGGGAACGGAATACCGGCCACGCAAAAAAAAGGTGAGAAACACGCGCGGCGAAGAAAACGTAAGTAATGTCCCCAACGAATCCCCTAACATTCCTCAAATACTATAAATGCATAGTCATTGGGTTTTTGGCGATCACCTTAGGGGCCTGCGCGACCCCCAACAGCGAAAGCGCGTTTAGCCGCGCCGGCAAGCCTGAAATAATCGACGGTATAGACGTGACCTATATGGCCAACGTCATCCGCGAGGGCTTCGAGGAAATCAGAGACCGCTCCCTTGAACAACCGGATATAGATGGACTCTTCACCGCCGCCCTGCATGAACTGAAGAGCATCGACATTGCGACAAATGTTCTTATTGACGATGAGCATATCACCATCGCCATTGGAGACGGAGAACCCGTCCGTATCGGCGAAGTTCCTCACGGCGACGTGAATTTATGGACAGCCCGATCAATTCACGCCGTGCTCGTAGCACGCAGGCATTCCGATAAGTTCCTTCATGCAGACTACGAAGACTACTTTAGAGCGCTTTTCGATGGGGCTCTTTCCACATTAGACAGATTCTCGAGGTATTCAGACCGCAAAGCCGCAGCGAGAAACCGCCTCATGCGTAACGGCGTTATGGGACTGGGTGTGCGCGTTGAAGCGATTCCCGTTGGCGCATTGGTCCAAGCCATTGTTTCCGATGGCCCAGCTTCAAGCGCAGGTGTGCTCATCAACGATTTGATTGTTTCGGCCGATGGCGTCGCGCTCAAGGACATGTCCGAGCAGGAAATGGTTCGGCTTCTTGACGGCGACGCCGAAGGCGCGGTCACGTTGAATATCAGACGTCCGGGTGAAAAGGGCCTCGTTACGCTCAGTGTAAAAAGACAGCTGATCGTTCCGGACACCGTATCTGCACGGGTATCTGATGGAATTGTTGAATTAAAAATTCGCGGATTCAATCAACGTACATCGCAGGCGGTTGAAGATACATTCAATAGTATGCGCGCGGAATTAGACGAACCGGTGAAGGGCCTCATTCTGGATCTGCGCGGCGACCCAGGCGGCCTTCTGGACCAGGCAATCTCCTTGGCGGATCTGTTTTTGGATCGAGGTTCAATCTCGGATCTGCGAGGACGGCATCCTGCCGCCAATCAATCCTACAGGGCCTCACGCGGCGATATTTCCGACGGAGTTCCCATGGTGGTCATCGTGGACGGCCGCGCGGCCTCGGCCTCGGAGATATTGGCCGCTGCTCTTCAGGACAACGGACGCGCCGTCGTCGTCGGCACGGTGACCCTGGGCAAAGGCTCTGTTCAGACCATCGTGCGCTTACCCAATAACGGCGAAATGGCCCTAACGTGGTCCCGAGCGGCGACACCACGCGGAGTGGGTCTACACGGCCTCGGCATATTACCCGACATATGCCTGAGCGGCCAGGTTGCCCCGGCCAGAGAGGTGATCTCTGAGCTGTTTGTAGCGCCCAATCCGATGGTCGATTACCGCGCGCGCTGGCTTAATCCGCCGGAAGGGCGTCAAGGTAATGACATGGTTTTGCGGGGGGAATGCCCGGCCGAAACACGGACCGAACGCACGCTCGACCTGGAAATCGCGAGGCGCATTGTGAGCGATCCGGTCCTGCTGAGCATCGCAGTGCCTGAAAACAGCGACCAATTGGCCGTAAGTCCCTGATATTCATTTCTTATTCGGCCCCGCCCCGAACTTGACAGCAATATCGGGCGGTGTATTGTGCGCCGCTCAATTTCACCCGCAGGCGCCATAGGAAAAAATCCGGTGCCGCGAAGATTTAGGACCAGAGCGATGGCGAAACCGGCGACAATTCAGATCAAATTGGAAAGCACCGCGGGCACGGGCTATTTCTACGTGACCAGGAAGAACCCCCGTAATCCCAACACCACCGAAAAGATGGTGATGAAAAAGTATGATCCGATTGTTCGCAAGCACGTGGAATTCAAGGAAGGCAAAATTAAGTAGCCTTTCTGGACCTGAAAAACAAAAAGCCCGCAATAAGAGGGCTTTTTTTGTGGCCGCGATTGCTCGGCAGATTATCCCGTAGGCTGCGGTTCAAGAAACTTCGACACGGTTTGGAGAAAATTGGCGACTGAAATCGGTTTGGCAATGTAGCCATCGCAACCGCCATTCCGGATCTTTTGCTCATCACCCTTCATGGCAAAGGCGGTCACGGCGACAACCGGAATATCGCGCAGGTCGTCATCGGCCTTGAGCATTTTCGCAATTTCTAGCCCCGAAATTTCGGGAAGCTGGATATCCATCAAAATCAGGTCGGGGCGGTTCTTGCGCGTCAGGTCAATGACCAATCGCCCGTCGCGTGCCTGCAAAGTATTGTAGCCATGCGCTTGAAGAATATCGTTGAACAATTTCATGTTTAACTCATTGTCTTCGACGATAAGAATTGTTTTCGACATTCTTGTCCCACAGCAATGAGAGCGGGCGACACTATTAGGTTTCGACTTCAATCTAAGCTATAACGCCGGGAAAATTTACGCAAGTTGCCATGAAGACAATCCGTTCTACCGGGGATTTTTGATGGATAACGTGTCCCAAGACCTTTTGACCTTGGAACCTCAACTGCGTGTTGGCGCGTTTCTCGGCGGCTTGCTGATCATCCTCATTTTAGAACGGCTCTATCCTATACGCGCGCTGAGCCAGAGTGTACTAACGCGCTGGTCGGGTAATTTTGGCATTTCGGTTTTGAGCACCCTCGCCGCTCGGCTATTGGCGCCCATTGCACCGGTAGCGGCAGCCACCGTCGCTGAGGAAAATAGTTGGGGGCTATTCAATCTTTTCGAATTGCAGGCGTGGATTACTGTCGCTGTCTCCATCTTAGTGTTGGACTTAGTCATTTACGTGCAACATCGGGCTTTCCATATGGTGCCGGTTTTGTGGCGGGTCCATCGCATGCATCACGCCGATTTGGATTTGGACGTCACAACCGGGCTTCGGTTTCATCCTATCGAAATCCTGCTGTCGCTGATCATCAAGGTTGGGGTCGTCGTCGCCATCGGAGCTCCGGCTGTTTCCGTACTGGCGTTCGAAATCATCTTGAACGGAACGGCCATGTTCAATCATGGCAACCTTCGCATTCCTCCAGGGGTGGACCGCTGGCTGAGGTGGGTTGTGGTCACGCCGCTCATGCACCGGGTTCATCATTCCATTGTGCGCACGGAAACCGATAGCAATTTCGGATTTAACCTGCCCTGGTGGGACCGCCTATTGGGCACATATCGCGCCGCGCCCGCCGCCGGATACGATGCCATGACGATAGGCCTACCTGAGTTTCGAGAGGCTGGTGAGTCTCGGCTCGACCGGTTGATCGTTCAGCCGTTCATTGACGAGCGGCCATAAAGTAAGGGCCGCCCTTTGGGAGCGGCCCTTCAACTTTAATCCTTTCAGCGTTACGCGAAACTTGGCTGAAACGTCATGCTTCGCGCTTTGTCTTCCAAGGCGGAAGAGGCTTCCAGCACCGCCTTCTGCAATTTGGCAAAGGCACGGTTTTCGATCTGGCGAACCCGCTCGCGGCTAATGCCGTATTCCTCGCCGATATCCTCCAGCGTGCGGGGGCTCTCGGACAGGCGGCGCTCTTCAATAATATGCCGTTCACGGGGCGTGAGGTGATCCAATGCCTTCATCAAAAGACCGGAGCCCAATTCGCGCTCTTCGCGTTCGGCCAGGATCGTTTCCTGATCGGGTGAGTCGTCCACGAGGAGGTCTTGGCGTTCAGCTTCACCATCTTCGATGACCGGCTGGTTCAGCGATGCATCGGAACGGGACAGACGGCGATTCATATCGATGACATCGTCCTCGCTGACATCGAGCCGCGACGCAATCGACTTTGTCGCTTCCGCCGACAGATCACCTTCGCCGTACTGACCCAGCTTGGCCTTCAGCTTGCGCAAATTGAAGAACAGCTTCTTTTGCGCCGCGACGGTCCCAACTTTGACCAACGACCACGAATTGAGCACGTACTCGTTGATCGCGGCCTTGATCCACCACATGGCATAGGTCGCGAGACGGAAGCCGCGCTCGGGGTCAAACTTCTTGACCGCGCGCATCAAACCGACGTTCCCCTCGGAAATGAGGTCCGAAACCGGCAAGCCATAAAAACGGTAGCCCATGGCGATCTTCGCAACCAAGCGAAGGTGGCTGGTCACCAACTGATGTGCGGCATCCAGGTCGCCGTGATCGGCATACCGGTGCGCCAGCATGTATTCTTCTTCAGGTGCGAGAATGGGAAATTTCTTGATGGCCCCCATATAAGCGGTCAGGCCGCTGTCGGACGCCAAGACAGGAACACGTGAATTCAACATCTCTTTCCTCCTTTACCCTCGCTAGGCGACGGGTTTAACTCGCGCGGGCAAACCACGATAAATCTTCGTGATCAGTCCGGTTGCTGATGGAGGAGATAAAACGCGCTGAACGGCGTAGAAATCCGGCGCATTGTCAGTCCTCAATCGAGCAACGTGACGCGCAAATGGTCCACCACTTGGTCGAACCTACCTGCTAAGCGAAAGCCCACTCGGGCGCTTTCGATTGGCCAGATAATATCAATTTGCCCGGGCCTTTCGCAAGGAAACTCGGAACGGCAGGCCCGCCCCTAAATCAGAGCAGGTATGCGCGAAATATTATTACTTTTCAGATACTTATCGCGAAACCTAGGTCAGGCAACCAAATTTTCTCGTAATTGCAATGGTTTAAGGGGTTCCCGGATCGGCCTGTAAAGACTAGGATTTTCACGTAAGAGGGCCGAAGCCCCAACGGAGAAGGGACGAAACTGTGATCGAAGACGGCCAGAATAGGCCGGGGTCCGGCGGCGCGCCGGCGATCCCGACGTCGCGTGAGACCCTTGCGGCGATGTTCTCGGAGGTGAGACGCCAGTCGCACGCCCTGGCTGCCCCGCTCAGCCCCGAAGACCAAACCATTCAATCCATGCCGGATGCCAGTCCGACGAAGTGGCATCTGGCGCATACCACGTGGTTTTTTGAAACCATTATCCTTTCGAGTTTCGAGCCCGGCTATCAGCTGTTCGATCCCAACTTCCAGTACCTGTTCAACTCCTACTACGAAAGTCTGGGCGCCCGTCACCCACGTCCGCGGCGTGGTTTGCTCACACGGCCATCCTGCGTTGAGATTGATCAATACCGCGCACACGTGGACAAGCAGGTGCTGTCCTTCATCTCAGAATGCGGCGGCGAAGACTGGAACCGCGCCGCACCGCTGATCGAACTCGGCTGCCATCACGAACAGCAGCACCAAGAGCTGATACTGATGGATATCCTGCACGCATTTTCCTGCAATCCGACCTGGCCCGCGTACACGGCCGCGCCGCCCCATGCCGTAAAGACCCCCGCGCCGCTCAGCTGGAGTGAATTTACCGGCGGCGATGTGGACATCGGCCACGATGGGCGCGGGTTTGCCTTCGACAATGAAGGCCCGCGCCATACCATCAAGCTTCAATCCTACCGCTTGGCAAACCGCCTGATCACCAATGGTGAATGGCTCTCGTTCATGGCCGACGGCGGCTACAAGCGCCCGGAGTTCTGGCTTGCGGACGGCTGGGCCTGCGTTCAGGAAAACAACTGGACGGCGCCTTTGTATTGGACTTGCGCGGACAATGGCGAATGGCGCGCCTTCGGCCTTCATGGACTGACGTCGCTGGACCACGCGGCGCCTGTTTGCCACGTCAGCTACTACGAAGCTGATGCTTACGCGCGCTGGGCCGGAAAAAGGCTGCCGACGGAAGGCGAGTGGGAGGCTGCCGCCGCGCAGATGGATCAAGCCGGTAATTTTCTCGAAAGCGGCGCATTAAGACCCTGTCCCGCTGGCGAGCACCATGGCCTCACTCAGATGTTCGGCGACGTGTGGGAATGGACACGGAGCCCATACGCCCCCTATCCGGGGTTTGCACCGGCGGCGGGCGCCGTGGGCGAATACAACGGCAAATTCATGATTAATCAGATGGTCATGCGCGGCGGATGCTGTGCAACGCCCGCCAACCACATTCGAGCAACGTACAGAAACTTTTTCTACCCGCACATGCGCTGGCAATTCGGCGGCGTACGACTAGCGGAGGCCGTATGAACCACATCAATCGATCCGCAAGATCCGATCAAACAAACGCGGATAAAACGGTTGCCGCGTTTGAACAGGATGTCATCGACGGCCTGTCCCAGGATCAAAAATCAATTCCGTGCAAATATCTCTACGACCAAACTGGCTCGCAGCTCTTTGATGCGATTTGCAAGACGCCGGAGTACTATCCGACGCGCACCGAGATATCCCTGCTCGAAAAACACGCATCGGAAATTGCAGATCTGATGGGCCCCGGCGCGCACCTGATCGAATTTGGCAGCGGATCAAGCATCAAAGTGAGGTTGCTTCTGGATGCGGCACCGGACCTGGCGTCGTATGTTCCGGTAGACATTTCAAAGGACCATTTGCTGGAAGCTGCATCGTCCATTGCCAAAGATTATGCTGATCTTCAGGTGTTACCTGTCGCCGCGGATTTCACGCAGAGCTTTCCGCTGCCGCAAGAAATAGCGGAAGGCCGGAAGATCGGTTTTTTTCCCGGTTCGACAATCGGAAATTTTGTCGTCGAAGAGGCGGAGGCGTTTTTGGCAAATGCCGCGGAGCTGGTGGGGCCCGGCGGCGGCTTGCTGATTGGCGCCGATCTCAAGAAAGACACTGACACATTGCATGCGGCCTACAACGACGAAGCCGGCGTAACCGCATCCTTCAGCCTCAATCTTTTGCGCCGTATCAATCGCGAGATCGGGGGCACTTTCGACCTGCAACGCTTTCGGCATGTCGCCGAGTACAATGCCGATGCGGGCCGCGTCGAGATATTCCTCGAAAGCCGCGCCGAGCAATCCGTGCGCGTGAATGGAAATACCTTCCAGTTCGATAAAGGTGAACGCATTCACACGGAAAATTCCCATAAATATGACATTGCCGAGTTTCAGGCCCTGGGCCGACAGGCGGGATTCACGCCCTGCAAAACATGGGTAGACTCCGAAACACTGTTTAGTGTCCATTACTTAGAAGTCCCCGCCACCTGAGCCTGCGACGCCGCCTCTCGCTCACCAAATTGTGAAAACAACGCCATTCGGTTGCCACAGCACGGGATTAGCTTTTTTGCATTGGATGGCAATCGAGTCTCCTCGAACCCTCGGTAAGGGAGTTGGCGCGATGTTCTTTAAATTCCGCACAATCAAAACTTTCTCGGCAACAGTCATGGCGGCGCTGATAGCGCTCTCGTCAATCGCTTACGCTGATTCCTTCCGGGGACGGGATTGGGATCGCGGTGGCCATGGCCGGGATTGGCGTGGAAACGACGACCGCAGGGATCGTGGTTGGAATCGAGGCTGGGACCGGCACTATGACCGGCATCGTGATTACAACCGGCACCGCCACAGTTCTTCGAGAGTCATAATCAAACCCTATGCCGGATTCTCATTTTATTCACCACGATCAAGTTTTTATGGATCGTACTATCATCCTCACCGGAACTATGGATATCGCAATTGGACCTACAACCGCCGCTACGGTCGCCGTCACTCCGGCTTTGGCTTTTACTACAGCGATAACGACGCGTTACGCTTTTTAGGACTGACCGCGCTTGGGCTGGTGATCTTCAATGAACTGTCCGAAGCACAACAACGCGCTCATGAAAATGCGATGGTCCGGGCGACTACTATTTCACCGGGCGAACCCATCAGGTGGAATCAGGGCAGCCATTCAGGCACCGTTGTCGTGACCCGCCAAGGGCAAACCACCGAGGGCCGCCCATGCCGTGAGTTTCAGCAGGAAATCATCGTCGGCGGCCAACGCGAACAAGGTTATGGCACCGCATGCATGCAGCCCGACGGTGCCTGGAAGATGGTCAACTAACTCCGCACACATAAAAAAAAGGGCGGCTCGTTAAGAGCCGCCCTTTTTTCGTTGCACAGCGCTTACCAGCGCAAACGGAACTCCCCGTCAAAGGTACGCGGCAGACCAAAGTTGGTTGGCCGGATATTGCCGAAGCCGGGCCCGAAATCGATCCAGTTGGCGACATACTCCTTGTCCGTCGCGTTCTTCATCCAAAAACCAACTTCACCGACGGAATTCCCCAACGGAATATCGGAGAGCAGCAGTTTCCAATTGATGATGCCGTACCCCGGCACCTGCGTATTGAACGCGTTGGGGTTATTCGCCGCCGTCAAGGAATAGGGATAGAAAAACTGTGAGGACTGATACGTGTGATCAGCCAGAACCCGGACGTCCCCATAGTCTGTTCTCATCACCCGGCCATCCACACTCACGCTGAACGTATGCTTCGGCGCATGCTGGAAAGGCCGGTCGTCCGCAACATTCACGCCGCCATCGATAAATTCGTCATATTTGGTGTGCAGATAGCCGTAGCTGGCTTGAAAGCGCCAGCCATCCGTAACGTTGAAAATGCCTTCAACTTCGATGCCTTTTGCGGTGCCCTTCCCGGCATTACGGACTTCGGATGCCGCCGCGCCTCGGGCGGTGAAAATCGAAAGCTGCAGGTCAGAAGAATCGTGCAGGAACAGCGCGGTGTTCAGGGCAACGCGTCCGTCCAGGAACGATCCCTTCGCACCGATTTCGTAGGCCCGCATCTTTTCCGGACGATATGGCGTGGCCAACTCCGCCGCGTTGTTGGTTTCCCCATTAAACCCGCCGCTCTTGAAGCCTTGCGAATACCTTGCGTACACGTTGATTTCGTTGGTCACGCTGTCCGACACGCTGAATGCGGGAGTCCAACTGTCAAACGAGGCTTTGTTGTCGGTTTGCGGAATGAGCGGCACAAAGAATGTCGCCGGCGCAAACAAGCCTTGGAGCAATCGGCTGACGGTGCGCGTCTCATCGGTGTAGCGCAATCCGGCTGAAACCGTCAGATCATCCGTAACCCGGTAATCCAATTGGCCGAAAGCCGCGATGGATTCCGAGGTAAATCCATAGTCGGATTTAAAGACCTGCGCATTCACAAAGTACGACTGCGGATTTTTGGTAAACCCATCGTCATAAAAATAGAAGACGCCGAATACATAATCGAGACGGTCAAAGGTACCTAAAGCCTGAAATTCCTGAGACCACGAATGGTAGTCGGACATACGCTGCGTATGCGCGATCGGCATAGGCGATCCGTCAAGATCTAGCGCATCGTCCCAGGACAATTTGCGATAGGAAGTGATGGACTTGAGTTGCAGCATATCGTTGACCGTCCACGTTCCGGTCAGCG
This sequence comes from uncultured Rhodobacterales bacterium, assembly GCA_964475755.1. GTDB lineage: Bacteria > Pseudomonadota > Alphaproteobacteria > Rhodospirillales > Rhodospirillaceae > UBA11612. Next base: position 27,476 of record CAYYXR010000017.1, on the reverse strand, counting down.
AATGGCCCATAACCTCGGAACGCTCAAATGCCGGTCCGTCGACGGAAGCCGTTTTCTGGCGGTCGGCATTCACGAACAGGTGAAGCGGCAGGCCCGCGTAGAACGGAGACGTAGGATCGAAGATGTTACCCTCGCCAACCGAGGTCATTTGATTGAACTTGCTGGCTTGGTTGACGTAGCTGTAATCAAAACGGTAGGCGACTTCGAAATTGTCCGTGAATTCGAAATCCAAGGCTGCCCGGGCGCTATCCGAATGAAGATTGTTCAGCTCGGACGTGGACGGCGTCGTCCCAAAACCTGCCCCGATTCCGAAAGCATCGGCTTCGTTCTTGATCCAGCCGTCGCGGCGCGCAATGCGCCCGCCCAAACTGGCTTTCATGATGCCGAATTGCGGCAGATCCAAAGAGACCCGGCCCACATAGTACCCGTAATTGCCAACTTCAGCAGAGGCGGTGCCGCCGCATTCTCCTGAAGGCGCACGCGTCACGAGATTGAGCGCGCCCGCCAACGTATTCCGTCCATAGAGAGTACCCTGCGGGCCGCGCAAAACTTCAACGCGCTCGAGATCGACGATGTCGAAAACCGACCCTTGCGTTTTGCCGATGTAAACCCCGTCCAAGTAGATACCCACGGCCGGGTCCCAGCTCAGTGCGGGATTGATCTGGATGCCGCCGCGAATACCGATTTGCGCGCCGGTGGCATTGCCGGGAATGGTCCCAATGGCAAGATTTGGCGCTGCGGAATTTAGGCTTTCGATATTCGTAATGCCGCGCTATTCGATTTGCTCCGCTGAAAACGCCGACACGGATAGGGGGGTGTCGATGAGTCTTTGCTCACGCCTTTGTGCGGTGACGATGATTTCCTCAATTTCAGCCGGCAGGTTCTGGGCGAGCGCGGGGGCGGCTGTGGACATCAGGATCGCGACGGACGCCGCGGAATACAAAAGACGGCTACGAAGCATGGCAGTTTTCCTCCCGTTGACGCGCACCGGTTGTGTTCGGACCTTCCCTTCCCGAGGCGTTCTCCAAACAAAATCAGTGGCCTATGGACGCAATTACAGCGTTATTCATTAATATCGCGGGAGTAAAATATATGAATTCGTAAATTTACGCATCAAATCATACGCAGTTCACTTGAATTTTGCAGGCAGTGTTGCGCGATTCCTACACCGGGACATTCGGGCGCCACCGGTCAAAGCCCGGCGCACAGCCCGTTTAAGAACTTGATTTGTTTGTTTGGAACGAACGGTCTCGGTCTAGACCGCCGCAACCACGGCGATTTCCACCAAGTACTCGGGGCGGGCAAGCTGCACACCCACCGTCGTACGTGCGGGAAGCGAGTCTTTGGCGGCCCACGCTTCATAGGCCGCATTCATTTGGTCGAAAGTTGCGATGTCCGAAAGATAGACATTCACGTTCAGCAACTTGGATTTATCCGTGCCGCACTTTTCCAATAAAGCATCAATCTGCTTCAAGATGGCCGCTGTTTGTCCGTTCACATCACCCGTGGGCTGATTGCTCACCTGGCCGGCGAGATAGACCGTGCCGTTGTGGACCACCGCTTGGCTCATGCGCGGCCCTGATTCTAAGCGTTTGATATCAGCCATTTGCGTAATCCTTTCGGTTTAGTTCCGCTGCAATGTTATTGCACGAGTTCGCGCGTTTTCAGAAACGTAATATCGGGATTGTCTTCTTCGGTACGGTTCAGGTGCCAGGCGTTTCGCGCAAGAAAAACCGGCGCTTCGTCATGATCGTCGGCAATACTCGTTCGATTGGAATCCATGAATTTCTTCAGCGTGGCGTGATCGGGCGCTTGAACCCAGCGTGCAGTATATAACTCAGTGGGTTCGAACTTCACTTCAACATCGTATTCCGAGCGAATGCGGTCGGCCAGAACGTCGAATTGCAGTGATCCGACAACGCCGACGATCCAATCGGTCCCAAAGCGCGGTTTAAATACACTTGCCGCGCCCTCCTCCGCGAGTTGTTGCAGCGCGCGGCCAACGTGTTTCGCTTTCAGCGGATCGAGGGGGCGCACGGTCTGAAGCAACTCGGGCGCAAATGTCGGAATTCCTGTTATGTGAAGGGCCTCGCCTTCGGTCAACGTATCCCCGATGCGCAGGTTTCCGTGGTTGGGAATGCCGATGATGTCTCCGGGCCAAGCCTCTTCGGCCATGGCCCGGTCCTTTGCGAGAAAAAGCTGCGGATTGTGTACGGGCAGCGTTTTGCCCGAGCGGACATGCAGCAGTTTGGCCCCGCGTTTGAAATGCCCGGATGACATTCTGAAAAATGCAATGCGGTCGCGGTGCTTGGGGTCCATGTTGGCCTGTATCTTGAACACGAAACCGGACACTTTGCTTTCATCGGGCGCAATGGTTCGCTCGGCAGCCTTGCTGGGTTGCGGCGGCGGCGCAAAATCAGCCAACCCTTCCAGGATTTCCCGTACACCGAAATTGTTGAGGGCGCTGCCGAAATAGACAGGCGTCATGTGCCCTTCAAGATATGCATCCCGGTCAAACGGCTTACACAAACCGCGCACCATCTCCACGTCTTCCCGCAGTTTTTTGGCGGCATCGGAGGGCAGGACTTCGTCCAATTTGGGATCATCAAGTCCTTTACACTCAATGCCCTCGTCGATTTTTTCGCCCTTGGTCCGCTCCATCAAAATAAGGCGGTCGCGCAGCAGATCGTAACACCCCAAAAAGTTGCGCCCCATGCCGATGGGCCAACTCACCGGAGAGACATCCAGCGCCAATTTGTTTTCAACTTCCTCAAGCAGCGCGAACGGGTCTTGGCCTTCGCGGTCCAATTTATTGACGAAGGTCGCGATGGGCATGTCCCGCAGACGGCAAACTTCAAAAAGTTTTAGGGTCTGGGCCTCGATGCCCTTTGCCACGTCCAGAACCATGATGGCGGAATCCACAGCCGTCAGCGTGCGGTAGGTATCCTCGCTGAAGTCCTCGTGGCCCGGCGTGTCGAGCAAATTGAAGGTATGCCCGTCATAGTCATAGGTCATGACGGCCGAGGTGACCGAGATTCCGCGCTCCTGTTCCACCTTCATCCAGTCCGAGCGGGCCCGGCGACGTTCGCCTTTTGCCTTCACGGCCCCGGCAAGCTGAATAGCGCCGCCGAACAGCAACAGCTTTTCAGTAAGGGTCGTTTTCCCGGCATCAGGATGCGAGATGATTGCGAAAGTGCGCCTGCGCGCGACCTGCTCTTGCAACGTACTCATGAGCTAACCTTCAAAGGCGTCGAGTTGAAGGGTCACGTGCAAACCGTCCAGTTCATCCTTCGCGATGATTTGACAGCAAAGGCGCGAGCGGTCGGTCTTGTAATCGGAATCATCGAGCAGATCTCTTTCTTCGTCCCCGGCGCGGCCCACCTTCTCGATCCATTCCGGATCGACGTTCACATGGCATGTCGCGCACGCCATGGCCCCGCCGCATTCCGCACGGATCGGAAGTCCCGCGAGGCGGATATTTTCCATGACGGTTTTTCCCGGTTTGGCGCTCACGTCCTGCGTTTCGCCGCCCGGAAGGGTGACAACAATCTTCATACCGGCCCTTTGTTGGTCCGGGCCGGCGGGCGTTCTATTAAACGCCCAGCTTGGCCTGGATGGAGGAACTTGAGGTGGTGTGCTCGAACCTCAATTTCTGGTCGGGCCTTGCATAATGGAAAGCGCTGTGGGCCATCAAGGCCGATTCATGGAATCCGGACAAAATCAGCTTCAATTTGCCGGGATATGTGCACATGTCCCCGATGCAAAAGATGCCTTTTTCCGTGGTTTCAAACTTTTCCGTATCCACGGGTATGCGGTTGCTTTCCAGGTTGATACCCCATTCAGCAATGGGTCCCAGTTTCATGGTCAACCCATAGAACGGCAGGACCGTATCGCACGGAACGTCGTATTCCTCTTTGGTGTCCTTGTTCTTCAAGGTCACCGAGCTGACTTGACCGTCGTCACCGTTCAGACGGACGATATCGGCAATCTGCAAATTGACCTTGCCCTCTTTCTCCAGCGCATACATCTGATCGACCGTGGCCTGCATGCCTCGGAATTCATTGCGCCGGTGCACAAGGGTCATGGACGCGACGATCGGGTTCAAGTTGACGGTCCAATCGAGGGCTGAATCACCGCCGCCCGCGATCAGGACATTCTTGTCCTTGAACTGCTCCATCTTGCGCACTGAATAAAACACCGATTTGCCTTCGAAAGCGTCGATGCCCTCGATCTTCGGTTTCTTCGGCGTGAAGCTGCCACCGCCCCCGGCGATGACAATCACCGGCGCTTCGATGACCGTGCCGAGGTCAGTGGTCAGGCGCCAATGACCGCTGTCCAGCTTTTCCACTTTCTCAGCCATTTGCTGAAGGTGCATCGTGGGGCTGAACGGCTCGATCTGCGCCATCAAATCGTCGGTCAGCTCCTGGCCGGTCACTTTAAGACGGCTCGGAATATCGAGGATCGGTTTTTCCGGATACAACTCGGCGCATTGGCCGCCGGGCCGGTCCAGAATATCGATAACGTGAGACGACAGGCCTAAAAGACCCAATTCAAAAACGGCAAAAAGGCCGACAGGCCCCGCGCCTATGATGATTACGTCAGTCTTATGCGACTGACCGCCGGCGTCAGGCATGGTCCCTCCCCTTCCAGACGCAACAATTAAGAACGTTCCAACGAGCTAGGACGGGGTTCCCAAATACTCCGACCACTGCTGCGGTGTATCCAAATCCGTTAGTACCGCAGTGTCACTAAATTCTTCTTCGTAAACAAGGCTTTCATTGGCCCCGATGAGGTGCCGCGCGCCGACGTCGCCCTCGATCCCGCGCATTTCGTCGAAGAAGCGCCGGGCCCAGAGCACCGGGTTGCCGCGCTTGCCGTTGTGCGCAGGAACGCCAATCGCGCGGCCGCTTTCCGGGTCGAAGCTTTCGATCAGCTTGTCGATATGACTTGAAGAAACCGCCGGCATGTCGCCGAGGCAAACGAGTGCGGCGGCGGCGTCCACTGGTAGGGCATCAAGCCCGGTTTGCAGCGAGGTCGAAAGGCCATCGGCGAATTTCGGGTTGTGCACAACTGTAACATCGAGACCTTTCAAGGCGTCTTTGACCTCGTTTTCCTGATGGCCGGTGACGACGACAACCTGCTTCGCCCTGGATGCCAGAACAGTTTCAACGGTACGGCGCACCAGAGGCTTGCCGTCAATTTCCATTAGCAGTTTGTTCTGCCCTTCCATGCGCCGCGATTGACCGGCGGCGAGCACGACGGCGGCAACGGAAACGGACGGGTCCGCGGACTCTTTTTTCACCGCGCTGTCGCGGGGCAGCGGGCGCGCGGGCGTATCGACCAGAAGACCGCCGACGCCCATGCCCATGATTTCGATATGGCCGATCGGCAATTCCGCGGCTAGACGGCGCAACACCCAATCGACGCCGTTGAGTTTCGGCGAGCGGGCGCAGCCGGGCAGTACCAAAACCGTGGTGCCGCCGACCTCGCCGATCACAAGAAGATTTCCCGGATCAACGGGCATGCCGAAGTGATCGATGAATCCGCCCGCGGCCAAAACGGCAGCAGGGGCAACGTCGCCCCGGTCCACGGTCGCCGAGGCGCCGATGATCAAGAGAATGTCGGTGCCCGCCGCGACGGCTTCGCGGATGGCATTGGCGACGTCCTTGGTGGTGTGCGGGCATTCCTCGGCGCTGATGACACTGCCGCCGACCGCCGAAACTCTGCGCCGTGTCAGGTCCTCGGTGGAGGTTTTCACGGACTCCTTGAGGCCCGCCGCGATGGTGGAAAGGATCGCAAATTTCTTGGACTGGTAAGGCCTTACCGCAACGGCGCGTTCGACCAGAACGCGCTCGACATGTTCCATCACCAGCGGCGCGACGGCGTAAGGAATGATCTTCACGGTGGCAATGATCTGCCCGGCTTTCACCGCTTCGAAGTTCGCCAACGTGGCGACGGTCACGGTTTCGTTGATCTGGTTTACGGCGTTGATTTCACTCGTGTTGATTTGCACGACACCATTGAAGTCCGCGGTGAGATTGCAGCGCCCGGTGCGCGCATCGCTGGCTTGCACATTGGCGCCGCACAGCCGGGCGGCAATGCGCGCGGCGGCCTCGTTTTCGGGCACATCGTCGCGGTCCAATCTCGCGCCGACGATTTCACCGACGCCGCATTTCTTCAGCGCTTCAATATCTTCCGCGCTGAGGGCCGTGCCTTTTTTGATCGTCAGCCCGTCGCCGCGAAAGGTGTGCGCGAGAACAACGCCAAGGGCTTCGGAAACGGGTACCGGGCCGAACTTCATGCGGCCTCTGCGCGCAGGTTTTCAATGACTTGAGCCATGATCGACACCGCTATTTCCGCCGGACTTTGGGCGTTGATCGCAAGGCCCACCGGCCCGTTGATCCGCGCCAGATCATCGGCAGAAAAGCCGTCCCGTTCCAGCCGTTGCAGGCGTTTGGCGTGGGTTTTTTTCGAGCCCAGCGCGCCAATGTAGAAGGCCGGCGACTTTAAAGCCGCAGATAGGGCCGGATCGTCCAGCTTCGGGTCGTGGGTGAGCGTGACAATCGCGGTTCTGGCGTCGGGTTTGACCTCTTTCATGCCTTCATCGGGCCACGCGGTGAGGGATTTGACGCTGGAAATGGCGCCGCCAATCCAACCTGTTGAGCGCACAAAGCCCTCTCTGGGGTCGATAACGGTGACATCGAAGCCCGCCAGCGCCGCCATGGGCGCCAAAAACTGCGCGATGTGCACGGCGCCGACAACGATCATGCGCGGCGGCGGGGCGTACACGCGCACGAACAGACCGTCTTCCATCCCGGATTTGTCGGCCTTGATGCGCCGGTGAACGGCGGTTTTCTGCGCTTCGCTGAGCGGTAAATCGCCGGTTTCGCCGCCGTCGAACAGGAGAATTTGCTGCCCGGTGTCCAGGTTTGTGACGCAAGCACACGCGGTTTTGTGTGCACGTTGCACGGTTAAAGCTGTCAAAAGTTCCGGTTTCATGTGCGAATTGCGCGTTACCCGTTTTTTGAGCTCATTTTTGAACCGGCTCGACGAAAACCTGCACCTTGCCCCCGCAGGCCAGACCCACTTCCCATGCCATTTCGTTGGTCACGCCGTACTCGAGAACTTTTGGCTTCCCTGACTTGATCGACTCAAGCGCGGCTTCGACGACGGCACCTTCGATGCATCCGCCGGAGACCGAACCAACAAAATCACCAGACTCATTTATGGCGAGATGACTCCCAACCGGGCGCGGGCTCGAACCCCACGTCGACACAACAGTCGCGAGCGCGGCCTTCTGGCCCGCGTTCGTCCACGCGGCAATCTGATCGATGGGATCGGTCGGTTCGGTGTGTGTGTTCATGGGCGCTTTAATATATGCGTTTGATCATCGGCGTGCGCACAAAACTGAGTCTTTGCGCGCGTTTGCCGCTCATGCGCCGTTAAAACACGGCACGGGATTCCAATTTGCTTTCAATCGTGTATAATAGACCGCTTCGTTTACCTTGCCACAACGGTGAATGCGCTATCGACATAAGATGATTTTACCGACGAACAGAATTTTTACCTCTTCTTCGCCCGATGTGCCGGCCGACGTGCCCGTCGGCATCCAGGCCGAGCGGCAAGTCGGCGCCATTCCCTACACCTGGGTCAAAGACCATATCACATATCTTCTGATCACCTCGCGCGGCACCGGCAAATGGCTGTTCCCCAAGGGAAACCTGCCGGACGACGCCCACCCCCGGGACATCGCCGTGCACGAGGCACGGCAGGAAGCAGGCGTGGCCGGAGACATCCACGACGAGCCGGTCGGGCTGTACCGCGATTGGAAAACCCGCGACGAGGAAAAAATTCCCATCGACATCACCATGTACCCATTGCGGGTCAAGAATCAGTTCGACGACTGGCGGGAGTCCGATCAGCGCTACCGGCATTGGGTGACGCTTCCGGACTTGCGCGATCTTGTGCCGAACGTCGGGCTATTGGATCTAGTCACACAGCTGCATTCGGTTCTGACCGACGAGCCGGTTCAATAATTTCCCTGTTAGGTGCCCATCGCGTGACTGAGGCCGTAATAGATCAGCGCCGACAGCAACGCGGCCATGGGCACGGTGATCAGCCACGCGGCGATAATCCCCAAGAGATATTGACGGCGCACAAGACGGCGGCGCGTCTTCTTCTTGTAGCGTTTAAGCGCGGCTTCCGGCGTTTCGTTGAGCTGCGGCACATCTAAAAACGGTGCCGTAGGGTTGGCCGCAACGTGGGGAATCTGCTTGTTGCGCCAGTGCTCGCGGATCAGCCCGACGCCGAAAATCCCGCCCACGGCAATGTGCGTGGAGGACACCGGCAATCCCAACGCGGACGCCACCAGCACGGTTGCCGCCGCGCTCAACGCAACGCAGAACGCGCGCAGCGGATCGAGTTTGGTGATGCGTGTGCCCACGGTTTTGATCACGCGCGGGCCGAACAGCGCGAGCCCCACCGCGATCCCTATCGCGCCAATCGCCATGACCCACAGCGGAATGGAAAGATTGGTCATGCTGGCCGTGCCGCCCTCGGAGGCGGCGACAATGGCCGCGAGCGGGCCGACGGCGTTGGCCACATCGTTCGCACCGTGCGCAAACGACAAGAGCCCGGCGGAAATAATCAACGGCAGAAGAAAGAGTTTGTTCAGATCCTTGCGCTTGCTGTTCATCGTGTCCGCGCGCTTCAGCACCCAGGGGCGCGCGAGCAGCCACGTGCCGACGAAGAACGCCGCGCCCAGCAACATGACGTCCAGGGTTTCGGGTTTCCACACGCGTGACAGACCCTTGGTGGCAAGATACATGGCGAAGATGCCGCTCATGAACGCGACCAAAAGCGGCACCCATTTGCGCGCGCCCGCCACGCGGTCCGGTCTTCGAAGAATAGTGTGGCGTATCAGCGTGAGCATCAGCGCCGCGCCGATCCCGCCCAACACAGGCGAGATCACCCAGCTTGCCGCGATTTTTGCAACGGTGGGCCAGGACACGACGGAAAGACCCGAGGACGCGACGCCCGCGCCGAGCACGCCGCCCACCACCGAGTGTGTGGTGGACACCGGCGCGCCGACATAGGTCGCCAGGTGAATCCAAAGCGCGGCGGCGAGCAGGCTTGCCAGCATGGCGAGGATGAAATGCTGCTGACCGTGAAAAGAGTCCGGCTGGACGATGTCGCGCGAAACGGTGGAGACCACATCGCCGCCCGCGAGCAGCGCCCCGGCGGCTTCGGCGACGGCGGCGATGGCGAGCGCGCCCGCCATGGTGAGCGCGTTCGCGCCCACGGCCGGGCCCATGTTGTTGGCCACATCGTTGGCGCCGATATTGAGCGCCATGTAGCCGCCGACCACGGCGGCCATGATCACGAAAATCGACTGCGGCCCTTCGGCGGTGGTGGCGGTGATGACAGCCAGAATGGCGAACAGAAAAGCGACAGCAATGCCCGTCGGCGCGATAGACCGCGCCACGGACCCTGTTGCTTTTTCCAGCTGAGCGACCTTTTTTAGGTCTTTATCCAGCGTGCTTTTAGCCAAAACCCCACCTCAAAACCCGCAGGGCTTGTAACATTTCAGTCAAATAAGTGTAACACTTAAATGACGGGAAAATATCGGTGCTGTGCAAGGAAAGCGCGCGGAAAAAACGCTTCACACACTTTCGTCATGCCCGGATTCATTCCGGGCATCCAGGGTGGCAGTCACCTAACCATGCAGAACGCGATGCGCTCTCGATAAAGTCCGAGCTTTGAAACCCTGGATTCCCGCGACAAGCGCGGGAATGACGAGAAAACAAAAAACCTACGCCGCCAAATTACGCGCGGTGTTGTGTTCATCCAGCGCGGCGACGAGATCGGCGAGACTGTCGAGGTTATGCACAGGGCGGAAGTCGTCCACGTGCGGGAGCATTGCCTTAATGCCCGCCGACTTGGGCTCGAAGCCCTCAAAGCGCAGCAGCGGGTTCAGCCAGATCAGACGGCGGCAGGAATGATGCAAACGGCGCATCTGTTCGCTCACCCCCTTGCCCGCGTCCCGGTCCAAACCATCGGTAATCAGCAGCACCACCGCGCCCTGCCCGAGCACGCGGCGCGACCACAGCCGGTTGAAGTTCGCCAGTGTCGCGCCGATGCGCGTACCGCCCGACCAGTCCTGCACCGCCGCGCTGACTTTGGACACCGCTTCGTCGGGATCGCGGTGGGCCATGTGGCGGGTGACGTTGGTGAGGCGCGTGCCGAACAAGAACGTGTGCACCCGGTCGCGGTCGTTGGTGATGGCGTGCAGGAAGTGCAGCAGCATGCGCGAGTACGCGGCCATGGACCCGGAGATGTCGCAGAGAACGACGAGCGGCGGATGACGACGCACGCGGGCCTTGCGTTGCAGCTCGATAAAGCCGCCGGTGCGCACCATGGCCCGCAGGGTCGCGCGCATATCGATGCGCGGGCCGGTGGGCGCGCGGCGGAAGCGGCGCGTGAGCACCTCGGGGATGGGCAGACGCAGGTTTGCGATGAGGCGCTTGGCCTCGGTCCATTCCTCCGCGCTCATGGTTTCGAAATCCTGCGCGCGGAGTTGCTCGGCGGCCGACCATGACAGGGCGGTGATTTGCTCGTCTGTATCGGGGGTTTCGTCGGCGGCGGTGTCGTGGATGGGAGACGGCCCGAAGGCTTCGTCCAGACGGCGCGGATCGGGTTTTTCTTCCGGCGCGGTTTTGGGTTTGGTCGTGTGCTCGCCGAAGGATTCACCGGGGCCGATATAGTCCGGCGGGATGAAGAAACGGTCAAACGCGAGGCAGAACAATTCGGAATGGGCGTGGCGTTTGACGAAGACGCTGTGCAGCGCCCAGTACACGTCGGCGCGCTTGGCGATGTCGATCACCTGAAGGGCCTCAAGGGCGGTGATGACCTTGCCGGGGCCTATTGGGAGGCCCGCCCGGCGCAAGATGCGCGCGAACTGCATGATGTTGAGGGGGAGAGAGTCGGGGTTGGATGGGGGCATAAGAGATAGTCGGTAGAAAGGCAAAGTGATTCAGATTTTATCGCAGAACAAAAATCGCAAATTAGTTAGAGCTGAATCAAGCATCTGGCCAGTCATACGGCACAAGTGCCGCTTTTCCTCGCCACTCTTCAATTATTGCTGCTTGAAACCAATCATCTTCTGGATGTGCATGATCAAGTACTATTAATTGAAAATTTGGCGCTATTTCACCACACGCTACGTTCATTAAATTGAATAATGCTTGCACGGCTTTGCTTCACAAAAACGGCATCATCGCTTGCTGCGACGGCATCTGGATCGATGTCGTCTAGGTCATCTGCGAGAGGCAACTCATCGTGCTGCAATTTTTCAGCAACTTCGAATATTTTGCGAAGAATATGCTGTACGGGAATGTTGTAGACTTCCTTGCTCATAAGCGCCGTAGCGACAATCGAAAACCACCACCCCTCCAAATGATTCGCTACAAGATCGATGTGACTGGGGGCAGACAAGCGAAGTTCAGCTTCGATATCGTCTCGCATATCAACAAGATTGGGAGCTTTGTCGCAAACTTCAATCGCGGCAATTAGGCTCTGTTTACTTGCAGTACCTAATTCTAAAAATGCTTTCCGACCCAATTTAGTAGATTCATTTTTTGAATCTTTTGCCGCTTGGATTAGTAGTGACAACGCCAGCTTTTGATCTTCTTGAGTAGAACCTGGTCGCAATAGTGACATTGCTGATCCGTCAGGTGCGGTTGCCGTTGTCAACAGTACAAGCTTGGTTTCACTAGGAAAGAGCGGGTTTGATGCCGTTTGCTCTGACCAAATTCTCAGTGTCTTCCATACGTCATCGCTTTTGTCAGTCAGCGCGCCCGCAGTTATGTGATGCTTTGCCTGTACAAGGCACTCCAAGATGTTTTCATTTTCAAATGAAACATCATCAAAGTGCTCAATGGCTAGTTGTCCGCCGGGCTTGCTCTTCACCATGCGAATTCCTTGGAGAAGAGCCAATCGGCATTGGTACAGATAGCCAGCCATAGGAGCTTTTGCGCTGTATTTTGATTCAGACAAATCAATTCATCCTTGAATAGCGCCTCATAGACTCATGCACATCTATGCTATTTATGCTATCTATGAAAGATTAGATTGACGTATACAACTATTTGGTGGGCCTTATGCCTTCAGAGCAACCTCCTGATATAGTCACCCACGCAAACGGGAGGACACAACAATGGCCGCTTACATCATCGCGACGCTCACGGTGCACGATGCGGAGACCTACCACAAATATGTGGAGGCGGCCCCGCCGATCGTCGCCCGCTATGGCGGCAAGTACCTGACACGCGGCGCGCCGACCGAGGTGCTGGAGGGCGAGCCCTTGAACGAGCGTTTGGTGATCGTCGAGTTTCCGGACGCCGACAGCATCCGCGCCATGTTCGCCGATGCGGATTATCAAGCGGCGGCGAAACACCGGCACGCGTCCACCACCTCGCGCTTTTTGCTGCAAGAGGGCATTCCGGACGCGAACAATCCGCCGATGAATGTGTGAGTTCGTGTCGCTCTGTGCACAAAAAAAACAGAAAACAAAAACCCCTGGATCCCCGCACACTCTTTCCTATTGACGGCCTTCGCCGGCGGGCCCGGGGATGACGGCAGCGTTTTGTTTGTGCGCATTCGCCAAAACCCGAAAACTTCGATAGTCTGATTCATCATGCCTGCTTCTTACACCCTCAAGCGCCTGGGCGCGGACGACGTGCCGCTGTTGCGTGCGCTTAATGAAATGTTCGGCGAGGCGTTCAAGGAACCGGACACCTACACCGGCGCGCCGCCCAGCGATGACTATTTCAAAGAGTTGTTGGGCAACGGCGATTTCGTGGCGCTGGTGGCGCTGAAGGATGACCAAGGCGAAAAGAATGTGATCGCCGGGCTGGCGGGATACATGCTGCGCAAGTTCGAGCGCGCACGCGCCGAGCTGTTCGTCTATGACCTCGCGGTGCGCGAAGGGTTCCGGCGCCAAGGCATCGCAACCGCCATGCTGGAGGAAACGCGAAACATCGCCGCCGCGTGCGGCGCCTATGTGGTGATTATATTTGCCGACGACGGCGACGAAGCGCCCATCGCCGTGTACAGCCGGCTGGGCAAGATGGAAAAAGCGGTGAGCTTCGATATTCCGGTAAAGGCAAACACCTAACGTTTGTTTGAGCGCCGCTGGCCGCGATTCAAGAGAGCCTAGACGCGATCGCTGGACTCACGCATGACGTGTTGTCTTTTGCGTCGCCGCGCTTACATGGAGTGCAGACATTCAACAAAGACGAAGGAGGTTGCCATGTCTGTGCACATTCCGCGTCTTCATCTTCCCAACATGCTGGCGAACTTGCGGACGCCCAAATTGCCCAAGCGGCATTACGACCGCATTGTGCTGACCACGATTGTGGTCGCGTTCGCGGCCATCATCGGGCTGGCCATCGCCGGCATGATTTACGGCGACCCGCCCATGGGCACGATGCCTACACTGTAGGGTTACGGCACCGCGCCGCCGATGTCGTTCAGGCCTCGCTCGAAAGCACCTTGCTCATGACGACGCTGCGGTAGGTCTTGCCCGGCCACTGGACATGTTCGACAAAGCGGTAGCCGAGGCGGCCGTACCAGGCAATAAGGTGATCCGCGCCTTCGGAGGTATCCAAGGCCAATTCGGACGCGCCGGTTTCCGCGGCGCGCGCCTCGGCGGCGGCCATGAGCCGCGTGCCGATGCCGCCGCGCTGGCATGACGGCGACACGCCAAACTGATTTATGACCCCGACATGCGGCTGCGCATACCATGGGCAGCCGTCCGAATGGCGGTGGTAGAGGATCGTGCCGACGATTTTTCCGCCCTCGACCGCGACATAACAGTCCCCGCCCTCGATGCGCGCGCGGGTCACGTCGTCGGTTTGATCGACGGCGGTATAGTTGAAACCCATGGCGGCCAATTGCGCGTAGGCGGCATGGAGCGGCGCGGTGAGTTCGGCGATGGAATCATCGCCTCTCAGCGGACGGACGACCGCGGCGCTCAACGCGCGACCTCGTTCCTCTCGAACCGCAGCACGCCCAGCCAGCGCGTGACGCCCGTATCGTTGGGGTGGTTGACGCCGTCGCCCACGGGCACTTCCTCGATGTCGAAAGGACTGATGCCTTCCAAGCATGCGACGTTGATGCTGAACTGATCGGGGCGCGAGCGGCGCTGGTGAAAGGTGTAGATACCGCAGACCGAACAGAAGTAATGCTTCGCTTGCTTTGTGTTGAACTGATAGAGCGTGAGCTTGTCTTCGCCGCCGGTGATTTTTAGCGCTTCAAGGGGTATGCCGACGGCAACCGCGCCGCGCATCCGGCACATGGAACAGGTGCAGCGTTTGGCATCCGCAAGCCCATCGGCGAGAGTGACCTCGTATTTCACCGCGCCGCAATGACAACTGGCTTTATGGGGCGTGTTGATTTTGGGCGTGCTCATGGGGGCTACTGCATCGCGCCGAGCCAGCTTACATATTCCAACGATTGCATGATGAGAGTCCCTCCCCCGATGCGCCGCGCCGTGCGCGCGTCGCCCTTGACCGACATCATTTTAGCGGGGAAATATGCGATGCAAACATTGCTTTGTCGGCGCGAGAGGTCCATATTGCGCCAGATGGCTCTCACGAGCCTTATTTTATTGCGGAACAGTTGTTTTCCGATATTCCGCAGCGCCATCAGCCACCCCGCTAAGCCACACGCGTTGACGACCCGTATGAACGCGCGCGGTCGCTAAGCCACAGGCCACACCGAGAGCCGCCGCCAATGCCGGGCCGTTGATTCAACTATAAAAAGGCAACCACATATGACCAAAGGGACGCAACGACACATGCGCGAACACGGCTTCAAGGTCGGCGCGATTATTCGCTATGCGGCGGGCCGCTCGCCGTTAACACGTAAAGCGAGCAATGCCGGGGCGCGGCTAGACAGGTTCGAGATTGTGCGCCAATTGCCGAACGAAGGCGGCGGTTTTCAGTACCGCATCAGAAGCAAGGCCGATGGCCACGAACGCATTGTCGTGGAAGGAGAAATCGGCCCCGAGGAGCTGGGCTAGCCGCCCCAATCCCCGGCGGAAATCCCCGGCGGAGGCTCGATTTATCTTGCGTATCAGCGAGATAAGGCGCATAAGCCGGACGTCAGCTCGCCACCGGGCTCTTCCTTGTTTGTGCCCCCTAACGTTCGGCTCTGACACGGTTTCCCAAGAAGTGAAGTTTGATACGGCCCTGCGCTGTTGCGGGCCATATGCATCTGTTTCGTCAAGAAACGCTATTTGAAGGACTATGATATGTCAGAAGGAACCGTGAAGTGGTTCAACCCGACCAAGGGTTTTGGATTCATCCAGCCGGACGACGGCGGCAAAGATGTGTTCGTGCACATTTCGGCCGTGGAAAAATCAGGCATTGCCAATCCGCAGGAAGGTCAACGCCTCAGCTACGAACTGCAGACCGAACGCGGCAAGACCGCTGCCTGCAATCTCAAAGCCATCTAAATTATAAAACCTGACGGGCGCGCAAGCGCCGCGAAAGGTTTTGGACCGGCGGCAAAACGCGAACGTTCCGATTCCATACAATCGGGGCGGCGCGGATGTGCCGCCGGTTTTATTTTGCCTGGATGGAATTACGCGCGCGGCTTCACCGCCACCAAGAGGCGGTAGCGCATCGCGTTCTTGCGATAGAGCGCTTCGAGAATAAAGCCGCCGAGAAGCGCATCACATACATCGCGCGACCCGCACGTGGGGGAGATGGCGCGCGCAGCAGTGAACGCAGCGATCAATATTTTTAGCCAGAAGAGCGGGCGCGGGCGTAGGCGCGGCGTGAGATCCTGTTCGCGCACGAGACTTAGGCCGGCACGTGCGATGGCCGCGCGGTAGCTGTCTTCATCCAGCAGCACCGGACAACGCCAATGAGACTTGAAGGCGGCGCGCATTTTCGGCTGCGCATCGCCTTCGGGCATGTCATCGACGATGACAAACACACCGCCGGGCTTGAGCGCGCCGGCGATGTTGGCGAGCGCCGCGTCGGGTTCGGGACTGTGGGCGAGCGACTCAATAGCCACAGCGGCATGAAAGGTATCGGGTATCGGGTGGTGATAGCTGCGCAGGTGAAAGCGGCATGCTTCACCGACGCCGCGCGCGTGCGCTTCGGCCTCGGCGCGGTGGCGCTGTTCACGGCTGAGGGTGAGACCTTCGTAGGTGCCGCCGAAGCGTTCATGCCAACGAAAGACCGTGCCGCCGATACCGCACCCCGCATCGAGCACGCGGGGCGTTTGCGCCAGGCCGGCTCCGGCGGCCGCATCCATGACAAGATGATCGAGTTGTTCAGGCGACGCCGCGCCCGCCTCACTTGCCAGAAAACGGTGGGTCGAGCCCTGCGCCGCTCCGCCGCCGCGCCCGATACGGCGCGCAACATCGAGAAAGCGCGCAAGGTTGTCGTAATAGGCGGCGATGCCGTCCATGACGTTTATGCGCCGAACGCGGTGATGAGCGAGAGACGGAACGCGCGCCGTTCGACGCGCCCGGCGGTTTCGTTGCGGTTCGCGGTCCAGGCATCTTCGTCGAAAAGATTGCCGATGCGGGCGCGCAGTGTAGCGGTGACGCCCGCGACCTCGAACGTATAGCGCGCGCCGAGATCGAAGGTGGCATAGCCCGGGGTGTAAAGGCCGGTGCGCTGGTTGAGCAAGGTCTTGCTCTTGTAGTTGAGCTGTCCGTCGATGGAGAGGCCATCGATAAAGGGCAACTCATAGGTCGTGTTGATGAGACCGGTGACGGAGGACACGCCGGTGGCGCGTCCAACCAGAATACCCTGATCGATGAGTTCCCCCTCACGGCCCGGGTCGAGCAATACCAATCCACTTACGACGTTCACCGACGGAATGGGCCGCCCAACGAGGGAAAGCTCGACGCCGCGATGACGCGCACGTCCCACCAGGCGATAAACATTGGAAGTGTCGAGACCCGGCGTGGGCTTGGAAATCCCGAACACCGAACCGATGAACGTGAGTGTGGGCGTGAGGCGATAACGCAAGCCCAGTTCATACTGGGTGGCGATGACGGCCGGCAAAACCTCGTTGCGGTTCGCGGCGTTATTGGGCGCGGTGCCGGACTCCTCCAATCCGCGCACGGTGGTGGCGAACAAGGTCAGATCGTCGGTGGGCGTGAAGCTGGCCGCGACGTCGTAGAGCCACGGCGTTTCCACATTACCCTGCTCCGGCAACCCCGGCGGAGCGACGTTTTTCTTGTAGCGGGTCTTCAACGCCGCGCCGCGGAACCAGATGGAGTCCGTGACTTGCACTTCGTAGCCGAGACCGCCGGTGATTTGTTTGGTTCGGTCCACCGTGGGATCGGCCTCTGTGAGTGGTGCGGGCGCAGGCGAACTTTGCACGCCGTCGGTGAGATCGACCGGGCCGAGATCGACCGCTTCACCGGGACGGAATTGGTTGCGCGTGGTGCGCCAGCGAAGGGTTGCAAAGACGCGCTGCGCATCGGTGATCTGCCATTGAGCGCGGGTTTCCACCGCGCTGGACCTCGCTGTGTTTGGACGGTTGCGGAACACAGTGCCGGTGCCGGTGCCATCCGCGTCGATGGACAGGCGCGTAAAATCGTCAGCCCAGCGGTCGAGATCGGTGATGACATAGGAAGATTGAATGGAAACGCGCGGCGTGACGGCGTAGCGGCCGATGATGCCGCCGGCCATCTGCATCTGACTGATGTATCCCCAATCGGCGTAATAGGTGCCGGGATGGGGCAACGTGTCCGGCAGCTCATCGCCGTCGATAAGAATGCCGTAGTTGCCGCCCCGCTTGGAGAAGCGGTCGGCGGAGAAAAACGCGCGAAATTCAAGATTGTCCTGCGGCTTCCAGGTGGGCACGACGGCGTAGTGGCGCGGGCGGCGTTTCTGCCCGTCCGAGCCTGTGTCGTTCATGATGCTGATGCCGAAGGCCGCACCGAACTCGCCGTCTTCCGTGGCCGCCGAGCCACGCAGGAATTCCGCATTGCCGCCGTAATCGCGCAAGGCCAGCTCAAATTCGCCGCGCGCGCCAGGCAGCGCGGGAGAGAGTCGGTATTCGACGATGCCCGAGGGCGCAGGAAAATCGACGCCCAACGCATTGATGCCGACGCGGATGGTGGAGCCTTCCATGGCCGCCGGCACGATATTGGCAGAGCGAATGAAATAGGAGCGGTCTATCCGATAGTTACCGGAATCCTGCAGACTAAAACCGCGCACCTCCATTTCGTTGTACAGGCCGATCTGCTCTGAGCCGACCTTTTCGCCGAAAGCATCGACCGCTTGGGTCGCGACATTCGTGGCCGACTGCGCAAACACGGGGGCCGCCGGTGTGAGGCAAGCGGCCGGTAAAAGGCAGACGTGCAGGCAGCGTTTGATTGAAATCAGCGCACGCGGAACGGCGCGCTGGCGTGACCGGTCGGACATGAAGATGAGCTTCCACTCAGATTAAGCGAACTCACCCGCCTCCTCGCCGGTGTCCGCAAGCACCAAGACTTTTAACCAGGGGGGTATGTAACCGTCAACGAAAGTCGGGCAGATCAAGAATATCGAGCGCCCGCCGCGTAAAGTCCACGCCCCATTCTTGCACGAAATGTCCAGCCTCGGCGACTTCCAGCGGTGGGGGACAATTCTTGATGTTGGCGGCAATGGCGCGAAGCATGTCGGGCGGAAGCACCGGATCTTGCATGCCGGCGACGGCGACCGCCTTACCGCTCCAATTCTCGTTCAACCACTTTTCAGCGCGGCGCGAGATGTCCGCGCCCTGTGCATTTGGATTGTCCGGCACAAGTTCAGGGAAGCGACGCACGCCGGCCTTATAGCGCGCATCGGGAAACGGCGCGTTGTAGGCTACGGCTTCTTCGTCAGTGAGGTGTGCGCACGCGCGCTTTAAAAGCTTTGCACAATCGAGGTCCGGGGTGCTACGCATATAATTACGCCAATCAAAGAAGGACTGCGGAATGCCCTCGCCGTTGCCGATCAAGGTATCCATGACAAACAATCCGACAAAACGTTCAGGCATATCCATCGGCAGGGTTAGGCCGAGAACACCGCCCCAATCCTGGCACACCATAACGATGTTCTTGAGATCGAGCGCGGTAATAAACTCGATCAGCGATTGACGATGAAAATCGAAGGTATAGAGCGAGTCTTCCTCCGGTTTGTCAGATCGGCCGAACCCGAAGAAATCGGGCGCAACGACTTGGTGACCTGCTTCGGTAAAAATCGGGATCATGCGGCGGTATAGATACGACCACGTGGGCTCGCCGTGTAGACATAGGAATGTATAACGACCCTCCGGATTCTCATTGAGGTAGTGCATGCGCAGTCCCGAGAAACTGGGCAGAGCATCTAAATAGAAAGGC
Source organism: uncultured Rhodobacterales bacterium (assembly GCA_964475755.1). Lineage (GTDB taxonomy): Bacteria > Pseudomonadota > Alphaproteobacteria > Rhodospirillales > Rhodospirillaceae > UBA11612. Next base: position 8,080 of record CAYYXR010000017.1, on the reverse strand, counting down.
GTGAAAGGAAAGCCCGGCAGGTTCGCAAACCTCTCGTCGGGCGTGCGCAATACTTCCGAACCTTTGAAATTTTGCGGCATGGAACGTCTTATTTCTTCTCGGCTTCCAGTTTATCGGCTGTACGCAGTTCGAAGTCGGACGCGTCGTGGCGTTCGGGAAGCTGCTGTGAGGGCTCACCCCAGGCGGCGTTGACCATGGAGCCGCGCTTGTAGGCCGGGCGGGCGTAAATGGCGTCGGTCCAGCGGATGACGTTTTTGTATTCATGCACGGACAGAAACTCGCCCGCCTCGTAAGCACCGCCCTTGACCAGCCGCCCATACCACGGACATACCGCCATGTCGGCGATGGTGTAATCGGAACCTGCGAGATATTCGGACTCAGCCAGCCTCCTGTCGAGCACATCGAGTTGGCGCTTGGTTTCCATAGCGAAGCGGTCAATGGCATATTCGATTTTCATGGGCGCATAGGCATAGAAGTGCCCGAAGCCGCCGCCGAGATAGGGCGCGCTGCCCATCTGCCAGAACAGCCAGGACAGGCACTCGGCGCGGGTTTCGTCCGTCGGCAGGAATTCCCCGAACTTTTCGGCGAGATACAGAAGGATGGCGCCGGATTCAAAAATGCGGATGGGCTCGGGTCCGCTGCGGTCCATGAGCGCAGGGATTTTCGAATTTGGATTTACGCCGACAAATCCGCTGCCGAACTGATCGCCGTCCTGAATATTGATGAGCCAGGCGTCGTATTCCGCTCCTTTATGCCCAAGGGCGAGCAGTTCCTCGAACATCACCGTGACCTTCACGCCGTTGGGCGTGGCCAGGGAGTAAAGCTGGAACGGGTGCTTACCGACCGGCAATTCTTTTTCGTGCGTCGGCCCGGCGATGGGCCGGTTGATGGACGCGAACTGCCCACCCGATGGCTTGTTCACCCAAATCTTTGGCGGCACATAGCCAGGCGGCATGTTTTCGGGCGGCGATTTGTCTGAATTGTCGGCCATAGAACGAGGCTCCGAAAAGTGTTTCCCAACGGCGCACCTTAATGCAACGTTGGTGGTTGAGCGAGGCACGCGAAACCTCTGTAACAGCAATTTTGCGCCGTTACCTCATTTTACGAAATTACTCCGCCGCGTTACCCAATTTTGCCAGCCGGACATTGTGGCGTTACCCACCTCTACTACCTTCTCCTCCAACGCAATGATGCGTTTTACATCGAATGGAGATGGTCATGCCCGCGGAGTTTATTTTCCTTTCACTTTCGCTGATCGGTGCGATTTACCTGATCTGGTTGGTGACGGAAGTCGCCGCAAATCAGCACTAAGTACCCATCGCCGGAGCCCCGGCGCTTCTCGCAGCGCCAGGGCGTCTCCGGCAACCGCCTCAGCCTTATGCGCCGCCCAAAAAGTCGCGCTTGCCGATCTCCACACCCTGGTGGCGCAGGATGCCGTAGGCCGTGGACATGTGGAAATAGAAGTTGGGCGTAACAAATCCCGTTAGATAGTCGGCGCCGGTAAAGTCGAACTCTATCTTCTGACCTTCAGTCGTTGTGAAGCTGAGGTGGATGTTCTTTTCCTCGCTGCCGTCGATTTGTTCGGGTTTGAAGCCGGAGATAAAATCGACGGTTTTGGCGATGCGCGCCTTCAATTCATCAAATGTTTTTTCTTCGTCCGCGTAGGCCGGCACGTCTGCTCCTGCGAGACGCGCCGCGCATCCTTTCGCCTGATCGGCCATGATGAAAATTTGCGCCCGGAACGGCAGCATGTCTGGGGCAAGGCGGAAGTTGATCATGACGTCCGGGTCGATTTTCTTTTCCGCGCAATGCGCTGCGGCCTTATCGATAATTGCAGAGGTGGCCTTGAGGCCACGGGTGAAAACCGGAACCGATGCACGGTACATGGACAGAGACATGAAAACATTCCTCTTGTTGGTATAAATTTTCGGGTGGTAGCTTATAGCGCAGAATTGCGTCGGAGCGCATGAAGCGTTTTTGAGTGGCGGGTCTTAAGGATGGTTATGGCCATAGTGCGGATCGGTCACCGAGCGGCCATAGGCGTCGGTCGGCCCGCTCATGCCGTCGGCGCCGCCCATCCGCGTGGCGGCAAATTCGTAGCCAATGTACCCGCCCAGGCCGAGGCCAATCACCAGCGCAATGACGATGTGCAGCAAGCCAAATGTGATGCCGCCGCGCAAAGACTCTTTAAACTTGTTGCCCGATTGACCATAGCCGTCCTTATGCGGCTGAGGATGCTGTTTGTTCTTTGATTTTTTGCTCATCGCCCCCTACCCGCGATTCATTGCAACGTGCCCACTAAACGTATTGGGTTCGGCGGTCGCAAAGGTCCGCCAACCAGAAATTGCGCTGGGCGTAAGAAGTCTAACTCAATTGTGGCACGAGCGACAGAGCCCTGTGAATTCATCCGGTAATTGAAATTTGCCACAAAGATGTGGTCTTCGCGCAACATCAATCGAGATAACCATCGGGAAATTTTCACATCACTTTATTGTCTCATTTAATCCAAGTTTCGCCGCATTCTTCTTCGAGCGTCTCACTGCTGGCAACGACATCGATTGCCATGGATTGCGCAACTCCCGGCACCTGGCACTCGTTGACGAAATGTCAGCACAGCAACCGGCCAGCATATTTCGACCGGCTGCTGGTTTGGTAAAGACAACAAAGGAGTGTGAGCAATGCGTACGATGAAGACTTTTAGCACGATGCTTCTCGTAAGCGTGAGCAGCATCGCCCTCGCCGATGACCCGGCGATCGAGGGCAACACGAATGCACAGTTCGGCGGTGAAGTCAGTGCCATCGCCGAGGCCGCCAAGCGCCGCCGCCTGCCGCGCGCCAGCTATCGGGGACTGCTCACGCAATTACGCAACTTGGTTGCCCGATTGCAGCCCGCGGACACAGGGAAGACCGTGTGGGAGGATTGGGTCGCCGTGGGATTGAACGATAAGATCGCCGCAATTGCGCCGACTTACGAAAAAGGTAAAGAGCCGTTTCATCTTCGCGCCATGATCCCGCCGGATGCTCTTGCGGATGGACGCAACAAGCTGGAGGCGTTCCTAATCCACGGAAATGAAAGACACCCAGTTCTAGTCCCAGTTCATATTCCAGAGCCCGAGACCTACCGCCTCGCACGCGACGGGAGCGCTGAAATAATCTACGCGGCTTCGGGCAAGGGCTATCGGCTTGAACAGAATGCGGCGCGGGGTTTTCTCGACCGGCTGACTCAACATGGAACGATATTGGAATTGCGCGGATGGGCCGTGGACGCCAAAGCCGGCGCGATTCCGGAAAGTGTTATGGTCCAAGTCGACGGCGGAGAATTGCACGCGGCGGAACTTCGAATTAGCAGGCCCGATGTCGCCCAGGCTTTAAGTAACGATCGCTACGAATTGAGCGGTTTCAGCGTCTTTATCCCAGACATCGACAACAGCGACGTAATTCGTTCAGTACGGATTTTTATGCTGTCGAAGAACGGACATGCCGGCGAACTTTCGGTCGATCCCTCAATGCTGGAGGCACTGGGGAACGACGGAGGTTAGGCGCGCGGCCCTATTGCGCCGCGACGCGTGCGGCGTCCACTGTTGCGGTCAGATCGCTCCTCACGTGGGCGATATCGTCCTGGTACTTCAGAACCACACCGAGCGTTGCGTCTACGTTCTCCCGGTCGAGCTCCTTCGCACCCAATGCCAATAGAGCCTGAGACCAATCCAGCGTCTCGGCAATGCCCGGGGACTTGAACAATTCCATGCCGCGCAGGGTCTGAACGAAGTGCACGATCTGCGCCCCGAGTTTGTCGCCCGCTTCCGGCACACGCGCCTTCAATATCGCGCGTTCGCGCTCCGCTGTGGGGTAGTCAACCCAGTGGTAGAGACACCGCCGCTTAAGGGCGTCATGGATCTCCCGGGTGCGGTTTGAAGTGATGATAACGATGGGCGGCGCTTCGGCTTTGACCGTTCCCAGTTCGGGAATGGATATCTGATAGTCCGACAGCACTTCGAGCAAAAAGGCTTCGAACGGCTCATCAGTGCGGTCGAGTTCGTCGATCAGAAGGACCGGCGGCCCGGACGCATGAGGCTCGAGCGCGGCAAGAAGGGGCCGCTTGATGAGATAGTCTTCCGCGTAAATGTTCTTGGCGAGATCCTTGTCTCCGCCTTTGCCTGCGGCTTCGGCGAGACGGATGGCCATCATCTGCTGCGGATAATTCCATTCATAGACCGCGGCGGCGACGTCGAGCCCCTCGTAGCACTGAAGGCGCAATAGATCGCGGCCAAGCTGTGCGGAAACAACCTTGGCGATCTCGGTTTTGCCGACGCCGGCCTCGCCTTCCAGGAACAGCGGGCGGTTCAATTTAAGTGAAAGAAACAACGCCGTCGCAAGATCGCGCCCGGCGATGTAACCGCCGGCGCGCAACAGATCCGACGTAACGTCTATGGAGTCCGGTACCTTGGTCATAGCCGCAGAGTACCCCGGTGCGGGCGACGGAGCCAGCCGCTATGCAACACAAAATGCGCGCGGTCTCAGGTATGTGAAAAGGCGTAGTCGTGCCAATACTTGATCTTGCCGTCTGCAACGACGAGCAAGCCGACGGCGGGCGAGCCTGCATCGCCGCGTTTGCCGCCTTTCATGGAGTAGTCCATGCGTTTGACGAAGACGGACGGCCCCAGGGCGTGTGCCTCGGTGACCTCAAGCTCGAAGCCCTCGCCCATCGCCAGAAACGGCTTGAACGCTTCCATGACCGCTTCGCGCCCCACAAGCGGCTCGGTTGGACCCGGATTGATGGTGACGTAACAATCCTCGGCAAGATCGAAAACGAGATCCTCCAGTTTCGGGTTCGGCCCCATCCAGGCGGCCATATATTTTTTGACGAGCTCAATGTTGGCGGTTTCTTCGCCGGTCATGTTCGCGGCACCGGCAGAGCGCGCGAACAACGTCGATAGACTGGCCGCGCCAAGCGCACCTGCGGTCGCGAGCGCCATACGGCGCGACGTCAAAGTTTTATTGTGGATGTTCATTCTTCATCTCCCAATATTCGGCAGCGTACACATGCCGCCCAACTGGCGACTCACATAATACTCTCCCACGTTTGTCAGAGGTGGCGATGCCGCAAAGAGCGCAAACAGGCACAAATTTGGCCTTTCCGACGCCGTCCGACTCGGCTTGAAAATGAGCAAAATATTACAAGGTCTTGTAGGTTTAACGCCCCTGACACCCAAAATCGGGTGACAACAACGGAAATTTTTGAGACACTTATCCACAAGGGTCTCAGGGGAAATTCGCTATGCCGCTTAGCCAGTCGGCGCGCGACGACAGACATGATTTCGAGAGCTTCGGCACATCGCCCCTGCCCGCCTTTTTGAACACGCCTCTCTCCGCGGGATGCGTTTGTGTTTCATCACCTGGTTTTTCAAACCCCAACGTATCGGAAGGAGGCCCTGAGTGCCTGCATCCCGGCAACCGCCGGCGCAGGAAGTTGCGCACGTTCATTTCACAGGAGCACATAATCCAGATGGGTAAACGGTCAGCTCGTTCCAAAAAACAGTTTCGTGAAAGCCACGATTCCAGTTCGGACCACTTTCAGCTTCACGCCCTTCCGGGGGGTTGGGACCCCGTCGAAGCCAATCGAGATCAAAGCTTTATCCGCAATATCAAACCCCGCAGCGAGGGACAGCAGGCCCTCATGCAATCCATCGAGTCCAACCCGTTGACGGTGGCTCTGGGTCCGGCCGGGACCGGTAAAACCTATCTGGCCATTGCCGCGGCGGTCAAAGCGCTGGACGCGGGCACCATCGACCGCATTGTCCTGACGCGACCCGCCATCGAGGCGGGCGAGCAACTGGGATATCTGCCGGGCACCATGGAAGAGAAGATGTCGCCTTATCTGCGGCCTCTGTATGATGCCCTCGGCGAGCGGTTGGGCGGCAAGCGCCTGCGCCAATATATGACCGACGGCACCATAGAAATTGCGCCGATTGCCTATATGCGGGGCCGAACGCTGAACAACGCCTTCGTGGTGATCGACGAAGCCCAGAACTGTACCTACGGGCAAATCAAGATGCTGCTGACGCGGCTGGGCTGGCATTCGACCATGGTGATTACCGGCGATCCCGATCAATCGGACTTATTGCCGAACGTTTCGGGTCTGGCTGAGATTGCCCACAGGCTTGAGACATTGAACGATATCGCAATTGTCAGACTTACCCACAGAGACGTGGTGCGACATCCGCTGGTCGCATGCATGCTGGCGGCGCTGTAATTGCGATCTAAAGGTTGACCAACTCATTAAATTGAGTTTGGCTACACAGGTGCGTCCCTGAAACTTGGGGCGGTGCACAAGCACCGCCCTCTTTTTTTGTCCACGCGACTTGCGATCAGATTAGTACGGCGCGCGTTCGCCAAGCACGTAGCGCGCAAGATCGGTGTAATCAAAAGCCAGCGAAATAAGATTGGTGACGAACAGCGCCGCGAAATACACGCGCGCGGGAGTAGGCTTTGCCTTGATAATTTCGCGGCGGCGCCAAAGGTAAATCAAGAACGGCGTCCAAACGACGATGTGCGTGATGCCCAGCAGGCGCACATAACCCAACGCATCGTATAACTGGCCCATCGCGATCCCACTCGCTAGAAACAGGCCCAGGCCCCAGCGGGCCTCCACATGTTTCCAGGCGAAAACCGCGCACCCGATCAGGTTGAGACCCGCCAAATACATGACTCAATAGCCGACCCAGGCCGGCTGCCGCATGATGTCCTCGCCCATAATGTGCCCTCCCCAAAATGCCGCCATCCCGGCCTTGCGCCGATGCTGCGGAGCGGCATTATGGGAGCTTCCGTTCAAAAAAACAGGTGAGTCATGCTGCCAAAACGCACATTGGGGTCGCAGGGATTGGAGGTCTCCGCGCTAGGTCTGGGCTGCATGGGCATGAGCAGCGGTTACGGCAAAGCGGACGCCGATGAAGCCGTCGCGACCTTGCACCGCGCGCTAGATCTCGGTGTCACGTTCTTCGATACCGCAGAAGTCTACGGACCGTTCATCAATGAAGAACTTCTGGGACGTGAGTTAAAAAGTGTGCGCGACGATGTGAGTATTGCGACAAAGTTCGGATGGAAGTTCAGCGGCGATGCGCCGCGCGGACTCGACAGCTCGCCCGATCATATTCGCGGTGTGGTCGACGGTTGCCTGAAACGATTGCAGACCGACCGCATCGACCTTCTGTATCAGCATCGCGTGGATCCAAAAGTACCGATGGAGGATGTAGCGGGTACGGTTGGAGACCTTATCGCTGCAGGAAAAGTAAGATTTTTCGGGCTCTCCGAAGCCGGCGTGAACAGTATTCGCCGCGCCTACGCCGAGTGCCCGGTGAGCGCTCTGCAAAGCGAGTACTCCATGTGGGAGCGCAATCTTGAAGCCGACGTTATTCCGCTCTTGCGAGAACTGGGTATCGGGCTTGTGCCTTTCGCCCCGCTTGGCCGGGGATTCTTAACGGGAAACACAATACGTGCGGAGGATTGCAATAAAGGCGATATCCGCAAGGACGATCCCCGGTTTCAGGGTGAAAACTTCGACGCCAATATGCAAACAGCTGCTTCAGTGCGCAAATTCGCCGCGCGTAAGGGTGTAAAGCCGGGCCAAGTGGCTCTCGCTTGGCTGCTGCACAAGGGAGATGACGTTGTCCCCATTCCAGGAACAAAGCGGAGATCTTACCTTGAAGAAAACCTTAGTTCCCTGAATGTGCCTCTAGATGCCGCGGACATGGCCGAACTAGACGGGATGCTGAACCCAAGCACGATCGCAGGTCCGCGCTACAGCGAAAACCGCATGAAATTCGTAGATCGATAAGAAGCCCGCAATACCGGGCTGAAAAGACAACAACCGCCCTCAACAGGGGTAGAGGGCGGTTGCTGCGGTGCGTCCCAGAAACCTGGAGCGGCGCAGGGCCAACCCGGTTTTTATTGTGTGCACCTGGGGCCTAACACACCACAAATCCGGGGGTGCGCCAACGCCGCTGGCGAGAAATTTCTTAGGCAAGGTAGGCACAAGATATGGGGGATAGATTTGCCAACTACGGGCTAATTGTAGGTGACT
>CAYYXR010000016.1:0-59844 GCA_964475755.1 uncultured Rhodobacterales bacterium | reverse complement strand
GCATCTTGTCGTACATGTCGATGAGCTTGTCGTCCGAGATATCGTCCAGGACATATGCCCATCCACTGCCTCCTGTGGCGGCGGCGCGTTTGGCGTTTGCCATAACGGCCACACCGCCGGCCACGCCGCCGAGGGCCTTCATAAAAGAACGCCGGCGCATGGTGTTTTGCGGATTCTGATCAATCCGGTCTGTTTGCTCAGGCTTTTGGTCTAAACCGCGGTCAGCGGACATTTCCGTACCTCCCATTTTTCCGAACCTGCCAATTCAATAATTGTGTGCAGACTCTATACCGAAGCCCTTATGACCTGAAACGAAATTCGAATGCATAGGGCTTGTGAGCGGTCCACGCATAACAGGTTTTTTGTAACAGAAGTGGGCACTGCGTTTACAATTTGGCGCACAAATTTTCTGGAACCGTTCTAAAAAACCAGACTATAGTTGGGTACAATACCAAGGCAAAATCTGGCCTTTTCTTGGGAGGAAAATTTCGGAAATCGCCCTCAAGAAGCACTTATTTTAGCAACCTATAATTGTATTGTATTATTTCCGCAACTTTTATGAAAAAGGGCGATTTCTTGAGAATGGTCAAGACGGATGATAATTTCAAAGCACATGATAGATGGCCGCGCCCGCTTAAACCTTGGCACTGGCATAGGCTGTCTTGAATTGCGCAATTTTCCGCGATTTTCGATTGTCAGACACCGGTAAGGCCTGTTGCGCCTTTCTCGAAAATCGCATGTGCCGTTAGAGGCCCCAACGGTCTGAAGAACGGCACGCAAAGAGTTGGGAGGTATAGAGAATGTTCCGGTTCGCGAAAAATGGAATACCATATCGAAAAGGCATCACAGCGTCTGTCGCTGCCATGGCTTTTATGGGTTTTGGCTTGCAATCCGCATATGCCGAAGAGTCTAAAAGTTTTGTCGTTTCGTGGTTCACACCGGCCAACTATTCAACCGACGACGATTGTCCCGGACGCAATCCCAGCATCGATGGCATTTACCGGCATGCCATTAAACAAATGGGGCTGACACCTGACGAAGAAGAACGGCTCTTTGAAAAGTTTAATGGAACAACCGGGGGCGATGAGGCGGGCGAAATCATCATCAACCGGGCGCGCATTAATGGACAGCCCGTCAACGCATACGCCAATCCGCTGGCTGCACCAGATCCCAACATGTTCACGGTTACCGGACCGTGGGCAATCGGCTTCGACCTGGATGGAAAGGGTGCGGATGATCCCAACTCATTCGAAGATCCCTTTACCCATGAAAAGGGTATCGACAACGAATTTTTCCGGGCAATGGGATGCCATACTGGTCAGCGTGCTTATTGGCCGCATCGCGTTCTGCAAGGCGGTGAGTATCAATGGGACACGATCCGCCTAACGCAGCCTGCATGGCTCATTACCATAACTGGCGAGGATTTGAGTCAGGACGGCGACGTCGTCGTGACGTTTGATCGCGCGCTTGAATCGACAAAGTGGGACGCGCAGTCAAATACGCGCGCGGACATGACCTATCGTATCGACCCCAACCCGCGGTCTCGAAATGTGTTTAAAGCCCGGCTGGAGAATGGCGTCGTTCGCAGCACGGAATCTGCAGCCTTCAACATGGTCGCCGATCCGTATTACATCCAAGAATTCCGGTTTAGGGATGCGCAAATTCGCCTCAACATTCTCGAAAACGGAAATATTGACGGCTTTATTGGTGGGTATCAGCCGTTCGTGGACCCGTATTGGGGTGTTGCGAATGGGGGGCTGGCGCTGGAGTGCTGCGCGGGAATCGACTTCGTTGGCATGTATCACACGCTACGCAAACTTGCCGACGCTTACCCGGACCCCGAAACGGGCGAGAACACGCACATCTCTACGACATATCGGGTTGAGGCCGTGCCGGCCTTTGTCGTTCATCCAGAAGACATGACCGCCCAGGCAGACGGCGCAACGTCTCCACAAGTTCAATAAATTGGGCGTGGACCTAATTTGATGATTAAGGGAACAAAAAACATGAATTTCGCACAACGCATTCGCCATCGCACAGGTATGTTTGTGGCCTCGTGTGCGGTCATAGCGGTATCTACCTTGAGTGCTGATATCGCCATTGCGGCGGAAGAGCCGGCGACAACGGGCGGCGAGCCGGTTGTGCGCAGACTCTTGCCCGACCAATACCGCAATATCATCGCCGACATTTTTGGGTCGGACATCGAGATCGGCGGCCGTTTCGAACCCGACATGCGTGAAGGCGGTTTGCTTGCTGTAGGCGCGGCGCGCATTAGCGTGACCGGAAGCGGCCTCGCGCAGTACGATGCGATGGCGCGCGGAATCGCGACGCAAGCGGTTGACGAGAATCACCGTGATCTCTTGATTCCGTGCAAGCCCGTCGACGCAAAAGCAGCCGATGATGCATGCGCGCGTACTTTCCTCGCCAAGGCAGGGCTGCATCTTTATCGGCGCCCGCTGACAGACGAGGAATTAGATTTGCGCGTTGGCGCTGCCGCCGAAGCAACGAAAATTCTCGGCGACTTTTACCAGGGTTTGGCTTTGAGCCTCGGCGGCATGCTGAGCTCTTCCCAGTTTCTTTTCCGGCATGAAAAAGCAGAGCCGGATCCGAATAATCCCGGACAGTATAGATTGGATGCTTATTCAAAAGCTGAGCGGCTCAGCTTCTTTCTGTGGAACACATCTCCGGATACGGAACTGTTGCGCGCAGCTGAAAGCGGTGCATTGCACACAGAAAAAGGATTGATGGCGCAGGCAAATCGCCTTTTGGCGTCCTCACGCGTTGAGGACGGTGTCCGCGCATTCTTTGAAGACATGCTGCATTTTGATCGCTTTGCAACGTTCTCCAAAGATCCGGCGATCTATCCCAAGTTCACCAATGACGTTTCCGTAGCGGCCCGTGAGCAGACGCTTCGCACGATTGTTAGGGTATTGCTGGAAGAGAACGGCGATTACCGCGACCTATTTACGACACGTGAAACATTTCTCAATCCACTATTGGGATCTGTTTACGGTGTGCCTGTGCCAAAAACGACGGCAAATGGCGCACCTGACCCATGGGTTGCATATACCTATTCCGAGGATGATCCGCGGGCAGCTGGCATATTGATGCACGCAAGTTTCACTGCGCTTCATTCTCACCCGGGACGTACATCGCCGACCCTGCGCGGCAAGGCCATCCGTGAAATCCTGATGTGTCAGCATGTGCCCGATCCGCCGGGCGCGGTCGAGTTCACGGTTGTGCAGGATACGGACAATCCCGTCTACAAGACGGCGCGTACACGCTTGGAAGCGCACGCCACAGAGCCTATGTGCACGGGCTGCCACAAGATCACCGACCCGATGGGTCTTGCCATGGAGAACTTCGACTCTGCGGCTGGTTTCCGCACGACCGAGAACGACGAAGTGATTGATACCAGCGGGTCGCTAGACGGCAAGAATTTCGCCAATGCAGTTGAGCTTGGTCAGGTGCTTCACGATCATCCGGCAATTTCAAATTGCATCGTCGACCGCGTTTATTCCTACGCAGCGGGAAGAGAGCCTACAAAGGGCGAGGACGATTGGATGAAGTATCTAAAGAACGAATTCGTCACCAAAGGGCACCACTTCCCCGATTTGATGCGCGACATCGTAACAAGCGACGCATTCTACCGGGTGTCTCCCCCCGAAACCCAAGAAGCGAATGCGGCTCAGTAATCAGGAGTAGTTGGAAATGAGTACGGTAAACAAATTGGCAAGCCGCCGCCGGGTCCTCAAAGGCGTGTTGGGTGGCAGCGCAGTTACGGTAGGCCTGCCGTTTCTCAACGCATTTCTCAATGAAAGTGGCACAGCCTTGGCCGCAACCGGAAAGTCCTTGCCGCCATGTTTCGGCACTTGGTTCTGCGGACTTGGTTTGAACCCCGGATACTGGGAGCCGAAAGAAGAGGGGCTGATCGGTGAAATGCCCGTTCAGCTCAAGCCTCTTGAAGCATTCAAGAACAAGATGAACGTTTATAGCGGCATGCGGGTCTTTTTGGATTCTCATCCGCCGAAGGTTCACTTTACCGGTGCGCACGCCATGTTGAGCGGTGGCATCGCTGAAGAGCCGGAAGCCTATCCCACAATCGATACCCTGGTCGCAGAACATATCGGCAATGGAACGCGGTTCCGTTCGATCGAAGTGTCGTGCAACGGCTCGGCTGAAAGCTACAGCCGTAAAAGTGCAAGCGCGGTCAATCCATCGGAATTTTCCCCGGCGAACTTATATGGACGGATATTCGGTCCCGAATTTACGGATCCAAATGCCGCCGAATTCAAGCCGGATCCGAGAACGATGGCGCGCAAGAGCGTGCTGTCTGCCTTCAGTGATGAGCGCAAGCAACTGGTGGCCGATCTTGGTGCGGAGGATCGCTCACGTCTCGACGAGTATTTCACCGCACTTAGAGAGTTGGAGCAGCAGCTGAGCCTGCAGCTCGAAAAACCGGCGCCTCTTGAGGCGTGCTCAATTCCGTCGAATGGCGAAGAGGGTGCGCATAACTTGGTGATCGACAATGCCGTGGCCGATCATAAACTGTTCGCCAAGCTGCTTGCCCATGCATTGGCATGTGGACAAACGCGCATCACTAACATCGTGCTTGATGGCGCCAGTGGGAACCTGCGTACGGCGGGCAGCCCCGTAACATTTCACATCCATACGCACGAAGAGCCGGTCGATCCTGATTTGGGTTATCAGCGTCAGGTGGCGTGGTTCCAGGAACAAGTGCTAGGGGCGTTGAATCAGTTTTTGGTTGAGCTCGACAATGTCCGTGAAGGCGACGGTACACTTCTGGATCGCATCGTCGTGATGTACGGAACGGATACCGGTTTTGCCAAATTCCATTCGCTGGAAAATATGCCGATGTTTACGTTCGGTGGAGCGGCGGGCCGCATGAAGACCGGTCTTCACATCCCGGCGCATGGCGATACCACCAGCCGCGTGGGTTTGACGGTTCAGCAGGCGCTTGGCTTGCCGGTCGCCGAATGGGGCACGGAGTCAAACAGAACGGATCGCACGATCACAGAGGTGCTGGCTTAGGGCCGTAAGCTGAAATAGGGAGGATGATGATGGGGGTAGTGGATAGACTGGCAAGCCGCCGCAGAGTATTGCGGGGTGTACTCGGTGGTAGTGCCGTCACGGTTGGCCTGCCCTTTTTGAATTGTTTCCTTAATGAGAGCGGTACAGCCCTGGCCGCCACCGGCAAGGAACTCCCTACGTGTTTCGGCACGTGGTTCCAAGGTCTCGGCTTGAGCCCTGGCTTTTGGGAACCGGATGTCGCCGGTGCAATTCAACAGATGCCGCTGCAGCTTGAGCCACTTGCGGCATTCAAGAATAAACTCAACGTGTACAGTGGCATGCGGGTCTTCCTGGACTCTCACCCACCAAAGGTCCACTCGACCGGCGCATTGGCCGTGCTGGGCGGCGGCATTCCCTTCGAGGGGGATGCGTTTCCGAGTATAGATACGCTTGTTGCCGACCACATCGGCACCAGGACGAGGTTCCGTTCTATCGAAGTGGCGTGCAACGGTTCGCGCGCGTCCTATAGCCGCAAGAGCGCGAGTGCCAACAATCCTTCTGAAACATCTCCTGCCCGTCTCTATACGCGGATATTCGGCCCCGACTTCAAGGACCCGAATGCCGCTGAATTTACGCCCGACCCCAAGACCATGGCGCGCAAGGGCGTGCTTTCGGCCTTTTCAGAAGAGCGCAAAGGATTGATGCAGGAACTCGGTTCAGATGACCGCGCGCGGCTTGACGAGTATTTCACGGCATTGCGGGAGCTTGAGAATCAGTTGGCGCTTGAGTTGCAGCGCCCGGCCCCGATGGAAGCGTGTTCTATGCCGGAAAACCCTGAGGACGGTCCTCATAGCTTAGTGATCGATCACGCGACGGCCGACAACAAGCTGTTTTCCAAACTTCTGGCGCATGCACTGGCCTGCGGTCAAACGCGGGTCATCAATATGATTTTCGATGGCGCCGGCGGTAATCTGCGTACGTCGGGCAGCCCTGTGACGTTCCACATTCACACGCACGAAGAGCCGGTCGATCCCGATCTCGGGTTGCAGCGTCAAGTTGCGTGGTTCCAAAAGAAGTGTATGGAAGCTTTGAATGATACGCTGACGGCATTGGATAGCATTCGCGAAGGTGATGGCACGGTACTCGATCGCATTGTCATGATGTATGCGACCGATACCGGTTTTGCCAAATTCCACTCGGTCGAAAATATGCCGATGTTCACCTACGGCGGCGCAAACGGCCGGATGAAAACGGGTGTTCACGTACCGGCGAATGGCGATTCCACGAGCAGGGTCGGCTTGACCATTATGCAGGCGTTGGGCTTGCCCGTGAGCCGTTGGGGCACGGAGTCAAACGAGACGTCGCGAACCATTACCGAGGTATTGGCGTAACGCGCTGAGCCGCGCAACACGAATCAAGATTAGGATTTAAATATATTCCGCGACGTGACGTACGTATGCGGACAGCCCGATTGGAGAGGGTCATCATGCGTTTCAATAAGTCTGCTTGGTTGGTTTCGGTGCTTGGCGCCAGTTTGTTGGCGGGCTGCGCAAGCACCGGTGACATGAGCGAAAGCACGCAACGCAACATGCAAAACCAAAGCATTGTTGACGCCGCGCCGCTCGCCACGCCACCGGGAGTAACGGTCCAGTTAGCGGGCAAAACCAATTTCACGCTCATTATTGGCTATGGGCTCAATCGAGGTAGCAATCAGGCGTGGGTGTACGCCGATGCCGATGGCATGACCCTGTACACAAATGAGAACGATTCTCAGCCCGGCGTTTCGGTGTGCACCGGTGCATGCGCAGAACAGTTCCCGCCTTTTGAGGCGGCTGCGGACGCGGAGCCGGTTGGAAATTGGACGATCATTACGCGTGACGATGGTAAGCGGCAGTGGGCGATAAACGGGAAACCGCTTCACCGCTTTTCGAAAGATAAAGAAATCGCTGATGACTTGGGCAAGAATGTCGACGGTGTTTGGCATCGGGCCGAATTCGCTCCGTCCGCGACCGTTGAGATTCCACCCGGTTTCGGCATTCAGGAAATTCCCGATGCAAATGGTGAAGTGCTCGTCAATGTAGATGGCCTAGTGCTTTACGCCCTCGAAATCGCCGCTAACGGAGGTCGCGCCTCTTGCGGGTCCATTGATCCCTGCAACGGATCATGGACACCTTACGCCGCGCCTGTTTTGGCGATGCCCAAAGGCGATTTTTCGCTGGTCCAACGTGACGACGGTATCCTGCAATGGGCCTACAAGGGCCGGCCCCTCTACACTTTCGAGCGCGATCTTGAGACCGGATTTGCCACCGGAATAGGTGTGGACGATGAAGTCGGTGTGGCGATGGTCACGCGCTACTTCCGTCCCGACCGAGTCACGTTCCAGCCCACGCCGGGTCAAGGGATTGTCTTGGCGGATGAAAATGGCCTTACCCTCTATCGCCGCGATGCTTATGTCTATCAGCTCGGTGGTCACGGCCTTCGCCGTGGTGTCGCCCCCCGCGCAGTGGTTGGCCGCGATATCGGTACAAGCATGGCCGGGTGCGATGCGGCATGCCAAGAAGTCTGGACGCCGTTTGAAGCGGCAGAAGATGCAAAACCATCTGGATATTGGACAATCCTGACCCGCGAGGACGGCACCAAGCAGTGGGCGTATAAAAGTTATGCCTTGTATCGTTTTGCTGGTGACACTGAACCGGGGCAGTTGTTGGGCAACGATTACTACGACTTCACGATCAGTGATAACCCTCAGGTCGCATCTACAAGGCCAAGCCGCATGACAGCGGCCGGAGCAATGTATTGGATGTACGCTTATCCCTGATCGGCTTCGAGTGCATCGATCCAGCCTGCGTGCAACACTAGCCGTCCTTTTTGCCGGCGCGTTTTTGAACGTGCCGGTCGCACGTGCTGAACAAATTACCCTCCGCGTCGCCGATTACTTTCCAGCCGGGCACTTTGTTGCTGAATATGGCGCGAAGGAATGGATGCGCCTTGCCGCCGAATATGCCGATGGAGAGGTGAGTTTCGACTATTATCCCGCAGAGCAGTTGGGAAAAGCCAAGGACATGCTTTCTCTCACTCAAAGCGGCGTGGTCGATATTGGCGTGGTTGCGCCGTCGTATGTCACCGACAAGTTACCTCTAGCGGCTGTCGCCGAGTTACCTGAAGCCTTCACCACCTCATGCGAAGGCACGCTGGCCTATTGGCCTCTGGCGCGCGAAGGCGGACTCATAGACCAAAAGGAATTCAAGCCGCTTGGTGTGCGGGCGGTGTTTGCCCTCGTGCTGTCGCCATTTCAGCTCTACACCTCGAACACGCCGCTCGATGACCTGGAAAACCTCAACGGTACAAAGCTGAGAACCACCGGCGCAGCCAAAGTGCTTGTGGTCAGGAGACTGTGGTCCGTGCCTGTTCAAATGGCGGCGCCGGAGTTGATGGAAGCGATATCCCGGGGCACGGTTGATGGAGTCCTGTTGTCGCATTCCAGTACGGTCGACTATGACTTGCAGCATCACCTAAAGTATTCGACGACAGGCGAGAATTTTGGATCGTCTGTTGTCATGTATATGATGAGCCGCGAGTCCTGGGACGCGTTACCGTCCACAGTGCAGCAGGCGTTTGCGCGTGCGGGGGAAGAGGTGACCCGAAGCAGCTGTATTGAGACCGAGCGGGATACGCAGGCAAGCAAGTCCGAGATCGCGGCCGCCGGTGTCGATTTTACGGCCCTTGATGGTAGGCAGAGGGCGCGTCTCCTGAAAACGCTCAGTGACGTAAGTCAGCAGTGGGCCACGGATCTGGATTCGCGTGACAAGCTCGGTTCGGAAGTGCTCAAGGCATTTCAAGCGGAATTGGCCAAAACGCTTTACGATGAGACCGATGATCCCGAAATCGATCCCTAGCATTTTCGGATGCGCCGTTCTGTTTATTTTGTGCTCGGGCTTAGAGGCACGCGCCGAGGATTCGTCCAGCGAGCTTGCGAGCGCCTACGATGCCTATGTCTCGGGCGACTACGAGAAGGCGCTTCAAGAGTTCAAATCTGCGGCCGAAAGCGGCAACATAACGGCTCAAGATAGTCTCGGCGTGATGTACGCGAACGGTGAGGGCGGCCCAGGGATTACCAGAGTGCCTACATGTGGTTTGCGATTGCGATTAAAAACGTGCCGGACACCGATCCTGCCTGGATTTCACGGCTCTCAGATTTCATGACCGAATCCGCGGCGCATCTAACCGAAGATCAAGTGGGCGCAGCGCTGAGAATGGCGGACGGTTGGACCCCAACGCCGCCATAGACGAATTCATAAGCCCTATAGTTGCTCTGGCGCGATGATCAGGGCAAACGTGGCCAACACTCTTCTGACGCCTTCCGCGACATGAATGGCCGATAACGTCGTGCCCGTGATGTTCTGGATTTCGGTATCTTCAATGAATCTTCCGCGGCTCGCACCTTTGAATTCGCCGTGCTTGGCCCCAACAAATTGAGCACGCCAGGCTGGGTGCCTGATCTGATTGTAGCGCTCCCAGCATTCGAGAATCTCAATGCTTTTGACCGACCCATCGGGATTGATTCCGACGGCATAGGCGACCCAATCATCCTTGCCGTGAACTTGATCGAGGAAAAACCATCCGCCGTTCGAGACTTCCCACACCCTGACTTTCCGGTTCCATACGGTGACCTCGGATGCATCGAAAATCTGCTTCATTTGCTCATCGGACAAAGAGCGAAAATCAGATTTGAACGTTTCGCCAGGGAAAATGAGCTCCTGCGCTTGCTTCAAGGTTAGGTAATGGGCGCCGGCCATAGCAGGGGCGCTGGTAACAATTGCCGCGGGAACCAGCATAAACTGCCAACGCATCGACACAGGCTTCACTCCCTATTTATTGGCCACGGCCAGATAACGTGTCTAGCCGCATAGTTCCTTAAACCACCTTTTCCGTAGTGTCTTGAATAAATGCGGAAAATTTATGATTTGCAATATTAATGCAGGCGCCACAGTTCTCCGTCTTCTGCCTCTATGCGCGCGGGCTGGACTCGGTGGTCGTTTGACTATCATCGGCGTCCCGATCGAACATTTCCTCCAGCTCCTTCGCTGCGGCTTTGGCTAAGGATCTCATTTTCTCTGAGTCTCCGTAGTGGGTATGGTGTTCGAACAAGCGCTTTTCATCATGATCTTTAAATGTGTTGATTGTTCTCTCGGCATTTGCGGCGGTCATACCCACGCCCATCAGTACGTCCTTAGTCAAAGCCAATGAGGAAAGAAGGGTGTCTCTTTGCAGGGTGGTGATGCCCAGATCCATCAGGCGATAGGCGTGCTGACGATTTCGCGCCCGTGCATAAATCTGCAGGTTCGGAAAGTTCCGCGTTACAGTTTCCGCAATACGTAATGACGACTCAACGTCATCCACGGCCAAAACAAATATGGCGGCGCTGTCAGCGCCGGCAGCTCGCAGCAGATCGAGGCGGGAAGCATCCCCATAGTAAATTGCACTGCCGAATTTACGTACGAAATCGACTTGGGCGGGGCTGGAGTCCAACGCCGTAAACGGAATTTTACGCGCCGCAAGAACGCGGCCAACAATTTGGCCAAAACGTCCAAACCCGGCAATGATGACCGGTTGTTGGATATTTGGCATCTCGTCGTATTGAGGGGTGTGTTTCGTCACAAGGCCCCGGGTCATCCATTCGTAGGCCAGTCCAAGTAGCGGTGTTGCGGCCATCGATACACTCACCACGAGCGTCAGAAATTCTTCTTGTTCGCTGTTGAGGACTCCCGCCATGACCGCGGCGCCGAATATCACAAATGCAAATTCACCGCCTTGCGGCAGGTTCAATGCCAATTTGATGGATGAGGGCGTCGGTAAGCCCCAAACGCGTCCCAGGATAAAAAGAACAGCACCTTTAGCGGCCATAATGGCCGCGACAACAATCAAGATCTCGCTTGTCGAGGTGCTTAAAAGGCCGAGATTCAGTCCCATGCCGACTGAGATGAAAAATAGACCGAGTAGGAGCCCTTTGAACGGATCAATGTCGGCTTCCAATGCGTGGCGATACTCGGAATTGGCCAGAAGAACTCCTGCCAAGAAAGCGCCTAGGGCCATCGAGATTCCAATGGACTCCATGAGCAATGCGGTCCCAGTCACGATGAGCAGGCCCGTTGCGGTGAAAAGTTCCCGCGTTCCGCTCGCGGCCACGACTTTGAGTACGGGGCGTAGCAGGAAGTGTCCGCCAATAATAACGGCGGCGAGAACGCCGCCGACCGTCAAAAAGGAGACGATGAACCCGTCGTTGTTTGAGGTAATGCTCGAAGCCGCGAGAAGCGGCACGGCAGCGAGCACCGGGATCGCCGCTATATCTTGAAACAGCAAAATCGAAAATGCGGCTCGCCCGTGTTTGTCGCTTAGTTCATCCCGTTCGGCGAGCGTTTGTAAAACAAACGCGGTTGATGAAAGAGCGAGGGCTAGACCGATGATCATTGCTGGCGCAAAGGATCTCTCGAGCGCGTAGGCGCCAGCACCGATAATGATCGCTGAAATGGCAACTTGCGCGGTGCCGAGTCCGAATACGCTGCTGCGCATGGTCCATAAGCGCCGAGGTTGAAGTTCCAGGCCGATCACAAAGAGCAAAAGGACAACGCCGAATTCGGCAAAATGCATGACAGCTTCGACATCATAGATGAGGCCAAGCCCGGAAGGGCCAATAAGCGCACCAGCTGCCAGATATCCCAGCACAGCGCCGAGCCCCGCTTTTCGGAATAACGGGACAACTAAAACAGCCGCGGCAAAAAACACTGCGGCTTGAGGAAGCATTTCCATTGTTCAGACCTTAGCAGGCAACCAAGCCGGAAGCCTCGCAATCCTATAGGGAGAATACGAAAAGTGCGATTGTGCTGTTTGGGAACCGGCGACCGGCAGCAGATCTAGCGGTTTACTCGGGAGGTGGCTTCTCCACTTTCGGGCCGCTGCGCCTTCGTTGTGCCGTCGCCTGCACGAGCAATGCTTTGGGATTCCAATTCATTGAGGCGGCTGCGCAGAGATTCCACTTCATTTAAAAGGCCGCAAATAGCCCTGGAAGTGGGGTCCGGCAGATCGTCGCATGGCGACCCGTAGGGAACAAACGTTTTAGTGCTTTTCGCGTTTCGCGGCGCCGCCACCTGTGCCGGAATACCGACAACGGTTACGCCTTCAGGAACATCCTTCACGGCAACGGCGTTGGCGCCAACACGAGCGCCTTTTCCGACGGTGATGCCGCCAAGAATTTGCGCACCTGCTCCGATAATCGCTCCATCGCGAATGGTCGGATGGCGTTTTCCGCCCGGGTGATCCGTGGGCGCAATCCCGCCCAACGTTACGCCGTGATAAAGCGTCACGTCGTCGCCGATAACTGCAGTTTCACCGATTACAACGCCTACGCCGTGATCGATAAACAGCCGTTTTCCAATTGTCGCGCCGGGATGAATCTCGATACCGGACAGCCAGCGGCCGAGCTCCGAAACGAAGCGTCCGATAAATAAGAATCCATTCCGCCAAAATGCATTGGCAATCCGGTGCAGGGCGAGCGCACGCACGCCGGGATAGAGAAGCGCGATTTCGAGAAGAGACCGCGCTGCAGGGTCGCGGGCCTTAATGGACTCGAGGGTCGAGCGCAAACCTTCGAACATCATGTAACTCCGTATCTAGGGCGCCCTATCCACGATCCGTGACATCGCAAAGGAAAAGGAAGCCAAATTTCGAGTCGCATGCCCTGTAGCACCCAAGCCCGAAAATGGGAAAAATTAATTTATTCACTCTAGACATCCTGCGCATTTAGAGATGAATATTCTCCTAATTCACAGGGCCTAGGGGGATCCTGCTGCCGTCACGCGGACTCGTCCTGCGCATCAGCCTTGGATCTCCAAAGCCGCTATATGGCGGCTCATTGCCCAAAAACAAGGTGTTAGCCATGGATCCCATTGACCGGAAAATATTGGGTTTGCTGCAAAACGACGCAGGCCTGTCCATTGCCGAAATTGCCGCGAAGGTTGGCCTGTCTCAAACCCCTTGCTGGAAACGCATCCAAAAAATGGAACAGTCCGGGGTTATTAAGGGGCGGGTCGCCCTTCTGGATGCCAAAAAGTTAAATCTAGGGCTCACGGTATTTGTGATCATTCGCACCAACCAGCACGACGATGTATGGCTTCAGAAATTTGCCCGCGCGATCAGAGAATTTCAGGAAATCACCGGTATCTGGAGAATGGCGGGAGACATCGATTACTTGCTTCGTGTCGTCGTAAAGGACATGGACGCCTACGATGCGTTTTATAAACGCCTAATCAAAAAGGTGTCATTGAGCGATGTCGCATCCACTTTCGTGATGGAAGAAATAAAGTACTCCACGGCATTGCCGCTCGACCCGGCCAGCCATGACTGAAATTTCGGCACGCACAGTGTCAAACATTTGACAAATTTCGCGCTGAGATTGCCCCGCATCATGGTTTCAAAGTTCAGGGGGCGGGTAATGCTCAATCGTATCGTGTCATGTTGTTCAGTCGCGGCGGCGCTATTGGTGGTGACAGTTATAAGTCCTGTGTGGGCGCAATCCGACAAGACAGGTCTGTATGGCAGCCTCAGTATCGGCCCGGCATTTTTAGGCGCTATGAATTTTGCTGAAGCAAGTACTGCGAATCTCAACCTGAATCCGAAAACAGGTTGGGTCTTTGGCGGCGCCCTGGGTTATCGGCTGCTCGAAAACATCAGAGTTGAAGCTGACGTGTCCTATACAGCTGCGGATTTGAACGGAACCTTCCAACAGAATGTCCAAGCTTTCGTGCCATGTGGTGAGTTCGAAGGTAATCCTTGTCTCGCCCCCACCGTTGACGGCGATGTGGATTCATTCTCAGCCCTGGCAATGGTCTACTACGATTTTCCGGTAAATGGACCTCTGAAGCCATTTGCAGGACTTGGCATTGGATTTGCCGACATCAATCTTGATGTGGGCACGCGTGCCACACTGAACGACGGGCCGGTTAGCCGCTATTCCATCATCGATGGATCAGACACCGTTATGGCGTATCGAGGCGCGGTCGGCGCCTCGTACAATGTCGGTATTGCGGACTTATCTTTGGCCTATGCCTATACCTTCACGGGCCGACCAAGCTTCGCTGGCCAGGGCACGCTGGTAACGTTTGATTTTAATAGGAAATTGAACAGCCATTCCGTTCGATTGGCTCTGTCCTATAACTTCTAAGTCGCGCAATTCACCGGCGACATCAATACTTCGGCAGCTTTAAGAAGCGTTGCCATAACTTGCCCGCTCGCGGGTGAGCCTTCTTCGCGGCGTTGCGGTGCAGCTTGCGAATGGCGGCGCAGGCGTTCTCAATATCTCGCTTGGCCTCAACATCGGATTCGTGTGCCATCAGTGCCGAAATGGTGCGGTCTGCGACGTCAATATCATTCAGGTGTCCCAGTGCATCCTGTAATCCTTTTAGGACGCTGGAGAGGCGCGTGGACTTGCCTTTCGGCAATGCTGCGGCGAAGAACTCCAATCCGTAGCGGATTTTTTTAACGTCCTTGCGCAGGTCGTGGCGTTGATCAACGGAAAGAGCCTCGAAGTCACCGTATACTTTGCGTACGTGCGCAACCCGTCGATTGATATGACGCCGGGAAAACGCATCTATCCAGTCGTCTAGAGTTTGCTGCGTTTCAAGGGTTTCGGAATTCAGCCAGCCGCGGCCCGCCACCCACGTCTCCATTCTGTTTAGAAAACGGCGGGCCCGGGCGCTGGTAAGTGCCGCGCGGACCGTCTCGTAGGCGGCGAGGCGTTGCGTCCGGGCGGACGCCATCATTCGCGCAAATCCGGCGTCTTCAGAAACCGCTGTGGCAACAGGCGATGTCAGGTCTTGGATGAAGACGTCGAGATCCCGTGCCGGGCCGAGTTGTGTGAGTATCCACTTCGCTTCGGCGCTGATCCAATCGCGCTGATCGACGGGAATGTATTTTTTGAATATGCGAGGGCTGAGCGCAGCCGCCTTAAAGCCACGCGCGTCTGGTGCACACCCTCGGTGTCTTCGCCGTGCAACGCAGCCGGTATGTTGTCCTGAAAGTGATTCAGGCTGGCCGCCATGATAGCGGCAATGGCGTCATCTACCGATGCCTTCTTCAAAAGCGTGAGCGGTTTGGCTTTGCTCCAACTCGGTTTGCTTGAAGGCGCTGATGGGACGCCCAATCGCTGAGGGCCCGCAGCCTCAGCGATCCGGCTCAAGGCGCCGGAGGAGCGCTCCGGCTTAAGATCGCCGCCGGTCAAAGGCGTCAGCTGGGCGTCTTCTGCAGGATCTTGAGGAATGATGTTTCTCCTCGGCATTGTCTCTAAACGGTAATCAGCACAGCTAGAGCGCGCTGAATCTGCCAAATTCAACGCGGCTGTGCAGCTTAAAAAAAACCGCAGAAACCATGGAGGAATTCTATAGAGTCAGTGTTATCCACAGACCTGTGGATAACTAGCTGCACTTGGAATAGCCGCAGCTGGTGCAGCTGTCACAATTCTCTTGGCGTAGAACCGTATAATTCCCGCATTTCGGACACGCCCGCATCCGCCCTTCCCGGGAAGCTGCTTCCTTCAGGCTGACGACGTTTGACACATCCTGTCCCAATCGTGCGCGCAGGCCACCTTCGGGGAGGAACCCCGTATCGATCATGTGCTGCTCGATCACATCACCAATAGCGGCCAACAGCGACGGCACATAACGTCCATGCATCCACTGACCGCCGCGTGGGTCGAACACCGCCTGCAATTCCTCGACGACAAAGCTTACGTCGCCGCCGCGTCTGAACACCGCCGAAATCATCCGCGTAAGGGCAACCGTCCAGGCGTAGTGCTCCATGTTCTTGGAATTGATGAAAACTTCAAACGGCCGGCGCACGGATTTACCGGCCTCGTCGTTGCCAATGATATCGTTCACGGTGATATAGATCGCGTGATCGCTCTCCGGCCAGCGCAATTTATATGTGCGGCCCGGCAGTGTTTCCGGCCGCGCGATAGGCGCATCATTTTCAACGGATTCCTGGATCGATGTTGTTCGCGGCGCGTTCACTTCAAGAACGGCGCCGCGCACCGGGCTCGGGCGATACGTCGTGCATCCCTTGCAGCCCATGTCGTAGGCTTTCATGTAGATGTCGGAGAAGCCCGCAAAGGAAAAATTTTCAGGAACGTTGATGGTCTTCGATATGGAGCTGTCGACATAGTCCTGCACTGTGGCTTGCATCGCTAGGTGTTCGTCAGGCTGCAAGGTTTGGGCATCAACAAAATAGCCGGGCAGGGGCGCCTCTCCGCCAAATTGATCTCGGTATACGCGGTAAGCGTAGTCGCTTACTTTTTCTGTGCTGCGCCGGCCATCGGCCAACAGGACGTTGCGCGAATACTCAAAACTGAAAATAGGCTCCAAGCCCGAGGACACATTATCCGCCATAAGCGATATCGTGCCTGTTGGGGCAATTGAAGTGACCAAAGCATTGCGAATACCGTGTTCCGAAATCCGCTTCCGCAATGATTGCGGTAAGTCGCGAATGGTCTCTCCGGCCAAATATTTTTCACGGTCAAAGAGTGGGAACGGGCCTTTCTCCGACGCAAGGTCGACCGAGGCCCCGTATGCCGCGCTCCGAAAGACACCCATCCAGTTGCGGGTCTCTGTTACCGCCTCTGGGCTTCCATAGCGTAAGCCGCACATCGCAAGTGCGTCGGCGAGGCCCGTGATACCCAGGCCGATGCGTCTTTTTTGCTCCGCCTCACGGCGTTGCTCGGCCAACGGATAATTGGAAGCCTCGATGACGTTGTCGAGCATACGCACGGCGACAGGGATCACTTCTGAGAGTTCCTTAACGTCGAGGCAGGCGGATGGCGTAAACGGGTCCTGGACAAATCGCGCGAGATTGACCGAGCCCAACAGACACGTGCCGTAAGGCGGCAATGGCTGCTCGCCGCACGGATTGGTAGCGGCGATTTTTTCGCAATAGTACAGATTGTTCCGCGCATTTACGCGGTCGATGAAAATAACGCCGGGCTCCGCGTAATCATACGTTGCGCGCATGATTTTATCCCACAGCTCGCGCGCATCGATTGTGCGGTAAATCTTTCCGGCAAACTGCAGCGGCCATTTGTCGCTGTTCTTAACCGCGGCCATGAACTCATCTGTCGCAAGGATGGACAGATTGAACATCGTCAGCCGGCCTTGTGTTTGCTTGGCGGTTATAAATTCTTCGATGTCTGGATGGTCGCAGCGAAGCGTTGCCATCATCGCGCCGCGCCGCGCACCGGCACTCATGATCGTGCGGCACATGGAGTCCCAGACCTCCATAAACGAAAGAGGTCCCGAGGCGTCCGCGCCTACGCCTTTTACGGGCGCGCCTTTGGGCCGCAGAGTTGAGAAGTCGTACCCGATGCCACCGCCCTGCTGCATGGTCAGAGCTGCTTCGCGTAAGTGCGCGAAGATGCTTCCCATATCGTCTTCTATCGTGCCCATCACGAAGCAATTGTGCAGAGTAACTTGGCGTTCTGTTCCGGCACCGGCGAGAATTCGGCCGGCCGGAATGAATTTGTAATCCTGCAAAGCCCGGATGAACTGATGTTCCCAATAACGACTTTCAATTTCACGGGCCGCCAATGCCTTGGCTACGCGCGCGCGCGTATCGTCGATGGACAGATCGATGGGCTGCCCATCGCTGGATTTGAAGCGGTATTTCATGTCCCAAATCTGTTGGGAGATAGCTGAGGTCTCAATCATGTGCGTACAGATATTCTTGTTTTGTTCTCTATGAGGCCCAGCATAGGGCACCCGCGTACAAATCCAAAGGGCCTGACTATTATATAAGAAAATCAGTTAGGTAGGCGTTAATGCGATGGGCCTGTGGGCATTCCGGCAGCGGCGGAGTCGATCCGTGCGCGCAGATCGGCAAGCATCTCCTGCTTGTTCATTCCTTCTGCGAGCGGGGGCAAAAACTGGACTTGGATCACGCCTGGAATTTTGAGGACCCTCGACCTTCCCCAAAAGTACCCGGAATTCAGGGCAACGGGCACGACGGGTTCGGAGCAGTGTGCATACAGAGCGGCAATCCCCGGACGGTAGGGGATCACTTCACCCGGCGCCGCGCGTGTGCCTTCAGGGAAAACGATGATCTGCCGCCCGGCGTCCAGGGCGGCTTGAGAATCGCGAATCATTTTCCTCATCGAACTCGCGCCGGCCGACCGGTCAATGCCGATCATGCCCACCCGCTTCATGAACCAGCCCACAATCGGAATCGACAGCAGCTCGCGTTTCAACACGAAGGTCGGCCGATCCAACTCCAAGTAAAGCCGATAGGTTTCAAACGACGATTGGTGCTGAGCGGCGACGATACTCGCGCCATCAGGAAGGTGGCTCTTGCCGGTGACTTCACAGTCAATGCCGGCAATAGTGCGGGCCAGAAACATGATCCCGCGCACCCACATTTTTGCGACCGCCATGGACCACTTTTGAGACAGGAGGGCAGGCAAACAAAAAAAGCCTGCAACAACCGTCCAGGTCATGAAGGCAGCAAAATAAACGCCGGAACGAACCCAAATCATGACGCCATTCAAGGTATAGAATCCGTTCGTGGTAACTCGCTTATTTCGTTGGACGCAGTGACCGGAAGATAAGGCGGCGGTGGATCGGTCATGCCTTGTCTTGCCAAGGCAACGACAAATTTCGTGTATTCACGTGCGATCAAACTCGCGGTGCCCGGCCAACGCCACCAGTCGGACTTCACGTTCGGCGGAAACACGGAATGAGGAACGATGTAGACGTCCGGCAGGGCAAATCTGAATTCCAAAAGAGCCCTGCGCATATGGTAGGACGCCGTGACAAGCCGAATTGACCGCACGTCTTCGGCGCGCACCCAAGCCGCCGTTTCTGCTGCATTGCCGGGCGTGTCGATAGCCGTCGAACCGATGGTGACATTGTCTACAAGATCGGGACTAAGTGGGTTTCCGCGTGCGATGACGTCGCTAACGCGTGCTCGCTCGCCCACACCAGAGATAAAGATTTTGTCTGAGAGACCGTCCGCATAAAGACGCAATCCGGTTTCTATGCGCTCGCTCCCGCCCGTGAGGACCACAACGGCGTCGGTGTGCGTTGTCACGTCATTCACGTCATCCGGCAGGTTAGAGGCAAACCAAAAGAGCCCCAGCCCCCACATAATGGCGACGGCGGCAATCGCACCGGCCGCCGCATATATAAATCGGCTTCTCATCGTCTAATTTTATACCAATGTTTGGGCGTGCATAAGGCAAGATAAGTCGTGTTCCGCCGCCTTCATTCGCGGGGGAGGCCCTAATTCTTCTGCGACAATATGTGGCGAACCGTAATATTTGCGGTGATCATGGACAGGAGTCCCATAATAAAGGGCAGCGCTAGCAGAATGCCCCAAAGCTGAAGGGGCAATACAACTTTTGGAAGCATGCCCTCTTCGATGCGGCTTGCGAGCAGCGCGATCAGTGTTGCTGCCGGAACGTACAGAACCAGTCCTGCGAAGCCGCCAAGCACACCTTGAACGAGGGACCGCCGAGAGAATTGTCCCGCTACGTAGCTATCTCTTGCACCGACGATATGCAGGACATCAATGGCTTGGGTGTATTCGGTCAAACTGGATCTCGTTGCGAACACCACAATCAGACCCAGTGCGCCCAAAACAAGAATCACCGCTGCCAGCGCCACCATATTCATACCCTCGGCGAGACCCACAATTCTGTTCAACCATACACGATGATCTTCAATAATCGCTGTGGGAACGCGGCTTCGAATAACCTCCGAGATCTCTTCCGCAGCTGCGTCGTTCGCACTGACCAATTCCACATCGATCAACACCGGCAATGGAAGGTCGGCAATAACGTCATCACTTCCCAGCCACGGCCGCAGGAGCGCATTCATTTCGTCGGCTGGAATAATCGACGCGGACTGAACATCTTCTCGCTCGTGAAGAAGCTCAAGCACTAAAGACCTTGCTTCATCTAGATCGCCGGTGCCGGAACCTGCTGGAATTTGGATGGAAAGCGTCCCCGTAACGCTCCTGTTCCACGTATCCATCAGAGAATTCAAATAGGACTGCGCGGTAACGGATAAGGCCGCCATAAAAACAAGAATCGCAACCAATCCGAATACGAACCGGCTCGATGTATCGCCGCGTAAAGGAAAATCGGCGCGAATTTTAAACATCTGCTCTCCTAAAAACGCGCTCTACCTTCAACCTGATTCGCTCTACAAAGACGCCGGCATAAGGATAACGTTGCCACGATCAATGTGGAGTCTGGGAAAAGGAAAGCGTTCCACGAGCGCCTCGTTGTGAGTTGCGATGATGACGCTGGAGCCCAGTTTGTGCAATTCGATGAAGAGTTGCATCAACCGCATGGCGATCGCGTCATCGACGTTTCCCGTCGGCTCATCCGCCAAAATCAGATTTGGTCTGTTCACGACGGCGCGGGCAATGGCGATCCGCTGCTGTTGCCCGCCCGATAAAGTCGAGGGCTTTGCATCCATGTAGTCCTCAAGGCCGACCCATTTGAGCAATTCAGACACGTTTTCGCTGACAACAGAATCAGATGTGCCGGAGATTCGTAAAGGAAGGGCCACGTTGTCGAACGCCGACAGATGGTCCAGCAATCGGAAGTCCTGAAAAATAACGCCCAGTCGTCGCCGCAAATCCGCTGCCTTATTTCGATTGATATTTGAAACGTCTTCGCCAAACAGGTTTAATTGCCCGCGGTTCGGTCGCCGGGCTAGGTACAAGAGGCTCATGAGAGATGTTTTTCCGGCGCCCGATGGCCCGGTTAAAAAGTGAAACGACTTTTGCGGAATCTCCAGGGAGACGTCTTTTAAAACTTCCGGACCATCTTCATATTGAAGGCCGACATCCTCCAATTTTGCGGTAGGGCCCGCGTAGTTTCCCTTATTTTTGCGCAGAAGTGCCATGTCACCGCGTATTTCAGGGGGTTAATTCGCGAGGTACACAGCGGCGCGGGCTCGCTGCGAAGGGTCCGGGTAGAGCCCGCGTCCTGGACGCGGATAGGGCCAGCGAAAATTAACTTCGCCGCGAAACATACTCATAGGATTTCAACCAGATTAAGCATTTAGTTTCAATTAACATGAGCGTGTATAAAATAAAAAGCTAACCTTGAGACGAGCTATTTTCACATGCGCATTACGTGTCCCAGTTGTTCTTCATCGTTTGAGATTCCGGCCGAGCTTCTCGGACGTAAAGGCCGTGCGCTCAAGTGTGCGCGTTGCGGGCATTCCTGGTATCAGGCCGCCCAGGTTGACTCATTGGATCTCGCGTCGATCATGGGCGAGGACTACGCAGCTAAGGCGAAAGTCGGCGCGACGCCGAAAATTCGCAGCGAAGTAAAACCAATTCAGCCCAGCCAGCAAAAGCCGCCGGGTAGCCAAAATCAGCCGGCGAACGCACCGCCGTTGCCGCCGGGCGCAGTGTCGATGATGAACCGCAATGCGCCGCGTCCTGGCCAGCCTGGCGCTCAGGGCGGCCCCCAACACCAACAGCCGGGTCAGCGGCAACCTCCAATGGCGGGCCAGACTATGCGCGGAGACGCAGCAGCGCCACCGGGACAGGGGGCGGTGTCCTGGATGGGCAAACAACAGGGCGGCCCTGGCATGCCCGGTCAATCCATGGCGGGTCCGGGCGGACCGAGTGGTCCCGGAGGGCCGGGGCAGTCGATGCGTGGGCCGGATCAAACGGTAGGTCCCGGCGAGGCCGCGGTCTCTTGGATGGGTAAAGAGCAGGGCGGTCCCGGTGCGGAAGGCCAATCTATGCGCGGCGAAGATAACATGGCCGGTCCCGGTGAAGAGGCCGTGTCTTGGATGGGCAAGGAGCAGGGAAGTGGTGGACCGGGCCAGGGCCCCGATTTTGGAGATGCCTCTTTAGCTGAAGGCGAAGACGGCGGCCCAAGCGATGATTTCGACCTCATGGGGGACGAAACAGAAGGAAAGGTGCCCGACGAGTTCGGTGTGTCGGGCGGCCCGGGTGCGGCGAGTGAAGAAGGTGAGACTGAAGGGGGCGATGACCTCGTGGATCCCGACGCGGACCGCCCCGACTTTGGCTCTTCCGACGAACCCGAAGAAGAAAATGCCGAAGAGGCCGAAGATGTGGGTGAGGATGAAGACGCATTTGCGTCTGTTGCCGCACGGGCGGGCGACAATCGCGCGGCACGGAAAAAGAAATCCAAACCTATCGACCCCGCATATATAACCGCCGGCATAATGGGTGTGACCGTTCTGACGCTCGGGCTTCTCATCTGGTTTGGACGCGGCATGTTGACCGATATGTGGCCGAGCGTATCCGGCTTTTATGACAGCATGGGGGTTGAAGCCGAGCAGCCCGGGGACGGATTGTCCATCGCAGAATCCAATAAACGCTTGATGCGCATTGGCGGAATCGAAACGCTCGTTTTAAGCGGATTTGTCTCCAACATAGGTGATGTCGCAAAGCCCGTGCCTGGACTGCGCCTGGAACTTTACGATCAGCGTAACGAGGTGATTCAGGACGCATCGACAAGCACCAGAACATCGCTCCTCGATCCTGGCGCGACCGTACAGTTCGAATTCAGGCTGGAACTACCTCGGCTCGACGAAGCGCAGGGTTACCGCATTGTGTGGGAAACCGACTGACGCTACCGGCCAATCGCTTAAAATTGATCCATTAATCTTTGCAGATAATCCTGCTCGTCGGCAGGCCTCGTCCGGTCGCTGGCGCGCGCGCGTATTTCATCCAATATAGCGCGAACCCGCTGCGCCATGCCTTGTGTATCCGGCTCGGTGGGCACATCGATGTTGTCACCGGTATTCCGCCCGCCACGCGGCCCAAGCGGTCCAAATTGACGCTGCGCGCCCGCAATGTCCATCATACCGCCGAAGCCTTTTTCGAAGAGAGCCTCGAGCAGCATGTCGGTTGCCTGTTCCACGCCTTCTTCGAGTTCAGACAGTGCGCGGCCTTGACCTTCGACGCCGGCTTCGAAAGCGCCGCGCCGCAGCGCATTGCTGGCTTCGCTCATGGACTTATCCGCATCCTGCAAAGTCTCGGGCACTTCCCCGGTAATCTTGCTCATGCGCGACATGAGATTGGCCAGCTGTTGGCGTAAGGAATCCTGCTGATCGGACGCTTGTCGGCCCGCCATCCGCGCACCCTGCGCGTGATCGTCTTGCTGCTGTTGTTGCTGGTTTCGCGAGCCGCGGTTTTGTTGCGCCTGTTCACGCCGTTCCTGTTCGCGCATTGCCTGCTGGCGCGTTTGTTCGAAGTTTTCGTCAAGCAACGCTGACTGTTCTGCTGCCAGCTCACGCATTTGCTCCATAATTTCGCGCGCTTCTTCCACTTCCGGGCTGACGGCTTCACCCGGCGCGGGTTGATTCCGCAGTTCCTTGAGCAATTCCTCAAGCTGGGCCAACGCGTCCTGCGCTGCCTGTTCCGCGCCGAGGTCCGACATTTCCCGGACTTGTTCCATCATGGCGGCAATGTCCTGCTCCGCAACGGAATCAGCGGTATCGAAGTCGCTTTGGCTTTCGGGCGAATTCTCGGCCATGGCTCGCGTGTAATCGGCCAGGGCGTCCTGCAACTCATCCACAAGCTGATTGATTTCGTCCGCCGATGCGCCGCGCTCCATGGCTTCCCGCAGCGCTTGCTCGGCATCCATCAGGCGCTGTTCGGCAACCGCCAGGCTACCGTCCTCAATTCTCACCGCGGTTTGCCAAAGCAGATCGGGCACGGTTTTCGATATCTCTTCGGTGCTTTCGTACTGAAGCCTGTATTTCGCTGTGGAGAGCGATAAATGAATCATGGGATCGCCCCCGAAGCTTTCGGGGCGTTTGAGAATATCCGAGACACTTTCGGCCGCGGGCTCAATGGACTCCTCGGGTTTTCCCATCAGCGGCTTGCGCCATTTGGCGATTTCCTTGGCGACCGGATGTTTGAACTCCCGGTCCGGCAAGGTTCCAATCATTGTCTCGCTGAAGCCGCGCTGCCCCGCAACATCCGTCGCCGCCAGCTGGATTTTGACTTTTCGACCTGCCCAGGGATGCGCTGTGAGATCGGTTATTGCCGCGTGAGTGACCGCCTTCGGTGCGAACGGGGGCACCGAAAGCTCAACTTCCATGGGTTCCGAAGAACCGGACGCATCGTCGTTAAGTGATATCAGCGCAGATACGCTCTCAACGCCGTAATCGTCACTGGCGCGATAATCCAGTTTCAACCGCCACCGGTTGGCTTCACTGGGCGGACCAATAAATGAAATCTGTGGAACGACGTCGGGGATCCAGTTGATGTCCCAGCCGACGATGGCGCTTCCGCCATTGCGCAGTTCAAGACGCTCGCCTTGAGGAAGCTCCACTTCACCGCGCTGACTTTCGTCGGCCAGCTTTTCAAGCGGCATGACGTCGCCGTCCATGGCAATGGAAGCTCTGCGCGGTGTGCCGGTAACGACAGCCAGCATTTTGCTGCCGGCCACCACGTCAATATTGCTTGGTAGTTCCGCGTCGTCCCTTGGGGGGATTTCCATGTACGTCGGCGATTTGCCCGTATAAGACGGCGGCGTGATCCATACCTTAGCTTCTACAAAAGCGTTGCTGGCTCCGAAGACTGGAATAAGTCCACGCCACAAGCGATCGCCAAAATCGCTCCACCCGCCCACTGCGGCGATAAACAAACCCAATACGACCGCAGCCCGGAAGGCGAAGCGGTCCTGACGCGCAACACCAGGTGAAGGCAAGGCTGTGCGAAGCTTGTCGATATCAGCGCGCGCTCGATTTTGATGGCGGTCCCAGATTTTTTGCTGGAGCGCCGAGCCCTGAAACGCGAGGGAATCTTCTACGGTCGTCAAAGGACGATGAATGACCGGCGACAGCTTTTCCAATCGGGCACGGGCCTCGTTTCGGGTCGGCCATGCAAAGCCCTGAA
Source organism: uncultured Rhodobacterales bacterium (assembly GCA_964475755.1). GTDB lineage: Bacteria > Pseudomonadota > Alphaproteobacteria > Rhodospirillales > Rhodospirillaceae > UBA11612. The sequence continues at coordinate 34,878 of CAYYXR010000016.1, read as the reverse complement.
GAACGCGATAAGCGGCATAACCAATGCCTATCGCACTGGCCAAGACGACGATGACATGAACAAAAAAGTTCAACGCCGGCAAAACATCAGTGAGAGCAACAATTGCGAAGATGCCGGCCAATGCGCCGGGCAGCCACAAACGCGACCAGAGCCGCTCCCATGCCAAGGCCAGCCAGGAAAACGTCAATCTGGTTTGGGTCACCGTGTTGCGGGCCGGCGGCGTCTGAGGACGTGTTTGCTGCGAATTTTCCATGGCGCTATTTTAGGGGCTCGCAAGTGGCACTTCAATTCACGCCAAAGCGCTTAAAACTGCGGTTTATGCGGGTCAGCCGGACCACTTCGGGGCCTGCTCCAGAGCGATCATTTCCTCAAATGTGGCGCGCCGTCGGATGACCGCAAATCGGTTTCCGTCAACCAGCACTTCCGGGATCAGCGGCCGGGCGTTGTAGGTCGAAGCCATCACCGCGCCATATGCGCCGGCCGTCAGTAACGACATCAGATCGTTGCTGGCCATCGGCGGCAGCATGCAGTCCTGCGCGAAACGGTCGCCTGTTTCGCACACTGGGCCCACCACGTCTGCAGGCGTCAGGCCTTCGTGCAGGGGCGCTTCGTTTACCGGAATAATATCGTGGTGCGCACCATACATGGCCGGGCGGATCAGATCGTTCATGCCCGCATCAACGATGACAAAACGGCGCTCCGGAGTTTCTTTCACAAAGATAACCATGGCGACCAGAATCCCGGCATTGCCCGCAATCACACGCCCAGGTTCGAACGCAAGCTTGCAACCTAAATCTCCGACGGTGCGTCTGACCATTTCTCCATATTCGCCCGGCGACGGCGGAGAGGCGCCGTGATGGGAATAAGGAACGCCGAGCCCGCCGCCCAAATCCAAGTGCGTGATGTCAAATCCCTCGCCGCGCAGGATTAAAACCAGATCGCGCACGCGCAAGAACGCCGCTTCAAATGGCGCCAGATCGGTGATTTGCGATCCGATGTGCACCGCGACCCCCGCCGGATTGAGTCCCGGCAGATCGCGGGCAAGCCGGTACAGCGCCGGTGCCAGCGTCCAATCGACGCCGAACTTGTCGGTCTTGCGGCCCGTTGAGATTTTGTCGTGGCTACCGGCATCCACATCGGGATTGACGCGTAGGGCAATGCGCACGGTCTTGTTCATCGACGATGCAATGGCGCTTAGCGCGCGCAGTTCGGCCTCGGACTCAACATTGATTTGACCAATGTTCGAATTGAGAGCTAGCCGCAGTTCTTCATCGGTTTTTGCAACACCCGAAAACACGATTTTCTCAGCTGCCATTCCCGCGTGCAGGGCCAATTGAAGCTCGCCCCCCGATACCACATCCGCGCCCGCGCCCAAATCAGCCAATATTTTGAGCACAGCCAAATTGCCGTTGGCTTTAACGGCGAAACAAATGTCAGCGTCCAAGCCATCGAGGCCGGCTTTAAAAACCTTGTAGTGCCGCGTCAGGGTCGCTGTGGAATAGCAATAGAAAGGCGTTCCCACATCTGCGGCGATGCGCGGCACAGGTACGTCTTCCGCGTGAAGCACGCGGTTCTTGTAAACGAAATGGTGCATGCTGAATGTACGCCCTATTGGCGAGGGTACTGTTGCGGGTATGTCGTTCCGTCGGGTGGAATAAGTGGTCCCTTTTTACCACACGCGCTCAAGCCCGCGACAATTGTTATCGCCAGCAGGACAACGCCTCCCCATTTAATCAAAGCGTTCATTTTGAGCTTTTCTCCCGCAGAAATCTTTCCCGCGTCGCGGTGATCTGCGCCTTGACGTTGTCCGGTGCGGTGCCGCCATAGCTTTTGCGGCTGGCTGCCGACGCATCCACGGTCAGCACGCTGAATACATCTTCGGTGATGCGGGCATCGGCGCTTTGCATGTCTGCAAGGGTCAGCTCGGGCAGGTCGCAACCTTTGCCTTCCGCCAGCTTCACGATTTTCCCGGTGATGTGATGGGACTCCCGGAACGGTATATCAAGTTTCTGCGTCAGCCAGTCGGCAAGGTCCGTGGCCGTTGTGAACGCCGCCGATGCCGCTTCGCGCATACGCTCGGTGTTTGGGGTCATATCCTCGACCATGCCGGTTGTCGCCGCCAGGCACAACTCGATCGTATCGAAGGTGGCGAAGACTGCTTCCTTGTCCTCCTGCATATCCTTGGAATAGGTCAGCGGCAGGGCTTTCATTACCGTCAGCAGCGTAATCAGGCCGCCGAAAACCCGTCCGGCCTTGGCCCGCACCAGTTCGGCGGCGTCCGGATTGCGTTTTTGCGGCATCATCGAACTGCCGGTGGAGAACGCATCGGTGAACTTAATGAACCCGAATTGCGCGCTGGACCAGACCACCAACTCCTCGGCAAACCGAGACAGGTGCGTCACCAAAATGCTGGAAGCCGCCAGAAATTCCAGCGCGAAGTCCCGGTCCGAGACCGCATCCATGGAGTTCGCCATGGGCCGGTCGAACTCGAGTTTCTCCGCCGTCATGTCCCGGTCGATGGGAAACGACGTCCCGGCCAAGGCACCGGCCCCCAGCGGGCATTCGTTTAGCCGAACCTTGGCGTCGGCAAACCGGCTCCGGTCACGGCCCAGCATTTCAACGTAGGCCAGCAGGTGGTGCCCGAAGGTCACGGGTTGCGCTGTCTGCAAATGCGTGAAGCCCGGCATGACGGCGTCGGCGTATGAGTCTGCCTTGTCGATCAGCGCGCGTTGCAGTTTGCGCAGCTCTTCATCGATATTGCCGATCGCGGCGCGCACCCACATCCTGAAATCGGTGGCCACCTGATCGTTCCGCGAGCGCGCCGTATGCAGCCGGCCCGCCGGGGCGCCGATCAAGTCGGTCAGCCGCGCCTCGATGTTCATGTGCACGTCTTCAAGGCTGCGTTTGAAGATAAAATTGCCTTCGGCGATGTCCTTTTCAATCCGGAGCAATCCGCCCTGTATGGCTTCGCCGTCCTCTTTGCTGATCATGCCCTGGGCCACAAGCATGGCGCAGTGCGCCCGGCTGCCGTGCAGGTCCTGCTTGGCCAGGCGTTGGTCAAATCCGACGGAGGCGTTGATCTCCTCCATGATGGCGGCGGGGCCGGCGGAAAACCGACCGCCCCAAATCTTGCTTGTCATGTGTTAACCTTGACCCTCGCGCGGGCCTTCGCAATAAGTTGTCCGGCGCATCTGATTGTGGAGGAACAATGCCGGACAAAAGGTTAAATCGCAGCCTTATAGGTACAGCCATTGGGCTGGGAGCGGTGATTATCATTGGACTGGCCATTGTGGCAACCCGCCAGGACCCAGGGTCGCAGCCCGAGTCCGCGCCTGAGAGCGCGGCCGCGCCGTCCGCCCCCAGCGCAAAGTCCGATTTCGGCGACATTGCCTGGCACGAGTCTCCGATTCCGGCCCCTGCCACGATCTTCAAGAACGCGGCCGATGAGGACATCACTCTGGCCGATTTCGCGGGCAAGGTGCTGGTCGTCAATTTTTGGGCCACCTGGTGCGCGCCCTGCATCAAGGAAATGCCCACGCTGGACGCCCTTCAGGCGAAACTCGGCGGGCCCGACTTCGAGGTGCTCGTTATTTCCCAGGACCGCGAAGGCGCGAGCGTCGCTGAACCCTTCATGGCCAAAAACGAATGGTCGAATTTGGCGCTTTATACCGAAGCCGGCAATCGCTTTGGCCGGGATGCAAATCTTCGCGGCCTGCCGACGACCTTGATCATCGGCAAGGACGGCAACGAACATGGCCGCGTGGAGGGCGATACCGATTGGAACAGCCCCGAGATCGAGGAACAGCTGCGCGCATTGATGGGTGCCGGTTAGGTTTAGTTTGGCCCCGCGCCAAGGCGCACGGATATGCCGTCTTTTTCAAACCAGCTGCGCCACAAAAGCGTAAACGCGAATGCGATGTAAATGCTGGCAATAACATCGGCTAGGTAATGTGCGCCGATAATGACGCGGCTCGCGCCGATGGTCGCGGCCACGGCCAGAAACGGCGCGCGCCATTTCGGAAACAGCAACGAGAGACACAGCATCGCCGTCCAGATGGACTGCGTGTGTCCGGATGGAAACGCGCAATCGGCCAGCCGCAGCCCGAACGGATGAAACTCGGCGCTGCCGTCCCGGAACAAAAAGCGCGGGCGCTCCCGCCCCACCATCAATTTGACGGCATTGATGAAGATGCCCGACGTCATCATGGTCACGATCATGAACGCCCAGGCGCGTGCACGTTGTTTAAATTTGAGATCGTCTGCGTCCGGTCCACGTTTGTATTTCAGGTACGCGGCGCCGATAGCCAGGACGGCCAGCGAATACCAAATCGCGCCGTTGGCGAAGTCCGTGATGAAAGCGAAAAAATCCGCCCACGCCGTTTGCCGGTAGGAATTGAAAAACAAAGCCAAGGGCACATCGACGAAAAACATCGACGCGGCGGTCAGAAGCGCCGTGATCAAACCCCCAATCAACAGGCCGCGGCGCAGCGACGGATATAATATTAAACTCATTCCCCGCCGCCCTCCGGCCGCGTGATTGGCGCTGCGGTGACAACCACCAATTTCACGTCCTCGCCCTTGGAATAATTGCGGCCTTTCGCAATCCCCTGTGTGCGCATCTCAAGATCATGTTTGCCAAGCTCGATTTTGATATCCGCGATGTTTTCTTCGGGAACAGCGATGATGGAAACCTCTTTATTGATCAGCAGCCCGGTTGCGCCGTCCCAGCTGGTGAGCCAGGTATGTGTTCCAAGCAGGAATACCGCGGACGGTTCATGAAATCCCGCGACGGCGACGCGTGTATTTTCGCTTTTGAGCGGCGCGACAATATCGGCCAATTGCGTGCTTACCGCCAAGCGTTCGAGCCCCGGTACCGCTCCGCCGAACGTAAATAGGCTGAAGACAATGCTGGATGCGAACAAAGCCCCGGTGGTGCGCGGTGAGTTCTTAACCGCACTCCACGCTCCCACGACCCCCGCAGCCAATGCAGCAGCAGCGCTTATATAAACCGGTAAACCCGCGGCGCCGTACATCCCGGCGGCCCAGACGATCGCGCCAGCCAGTCCAAGGCTCGCTATGGCCCAAAGGATTTTAAAAGCCGCGCCGGCTGCGCGAAGCTTTGCGTTTTCGATCCGCTCGTTCTTGAGAACGCAGGCGGCACTCAGCAACATAAGCGCGGGAAATAGCGGCATTGTGTAGTGCGGAAGCTTCGTCGGCACCAATTCGAAAATGATCCAGCTTGGTATGATCCAGGCGAGGCAAAAGCGGACAAATTTTTCGCCGCGATTCTTCCAGGCGTACATCAATGCAAACGGCGCGAGCAGCGACCAGGGCCAGGCCGTTGCGAGCAGTGCGAGTAGGTGCATACCCGAAGGGGAGCCGTGGGATTCTTGCCCCCCGGTCAACTTCGGCAACAGGTCTTGTGTAAACGCATCGGACAGAAAGCTGCCGCCGCCGGAAACCGACGTCGCCAGCAGCCAAGGCAAGACAACCGCCGCGGCCACCGGCACACCGAATTCGGGATGCAATGACTTCACCCAGTTTATACGCCGGTCGGCGATGCAAAGGGCGATCACGGAAACGCCGACAACCAAAAGAATGAGCGGACCCTTAATAAGGATGCCTGTGCCAAGCACGACCCAAAACAACAGCGCGGCCCAGACGGAGGGCATGCGTTCCGGATCGCGTGTATAGAATCTAGCAAGGATCAGCATCGACAGCGTAACAGCCGCAAGCAATGCCGCGTCCGTCTTGGCGATGTGCGCTTCAACCACCACAATGAGGCTGGTCGCCAGCATGGCGGCTCCGGCAAGGGCTATGCCCGGCGTAAAGTAAGCGCGTCCAAAATGAAACGTCGCGAGAACGGCAAGCCAAGCGCCGAGGACGGACGGCAGGCGGTACGGCCAGGTGGCGGATAGGTCTTTAACGGCGCTTGCTTTGACCGCCAGCACTTGCAGCCAATAAATCCCCACCGGCTTTTTGTTTCGCGGTTCATCCTGGAACGTGATGTCCACATAATTTCCGCTCTCGAGCATCTGCTTCGAGGCTTGCATATAGCGGGCCTCATCGCGGTCGATGGGCGGGATCGATGCAAGGCCGGGCAGAAAGATCGCCGCGCACAGCACGGTCAGGGCGAGGTAAGGGCGAAGCCCTTTGGTCGCGGCGGAGAGAAGATTGCCAGCCAATGAAGCCGCGCGGACGCTTGGCTAGCGGGTCGGCACCGGTTCCGGGCCGCTGTAATCGTAAAAGCCCTTTCCGGTTTTGCGGCCGAGCCAGCCGGCTTCGACATATTTGGCAAGCAGCGGGCAGGGCCGGTACTTGGTGTCGGCAAGCCCGTCGTAAAGCACCGACATAATGGCGTGGCACGTATCCAGTCCGATAAAGTCGGCCAGTTCCAGCGGACCCATGGGATGATTTGCGCCCAGCTTCATGGCCGTATCGATGGCCTGAACGTTACCCACGCCTTCATAGAGGGTGTACACCGCCTCGTTGATCATCGGTACCAATATGCGGTTGACGATAAAGGCCGGGAAATCCTCGGAAGAAACCGTGCTTTTGCCCAGCTTGTCGGCAAATGTGCGCACCGAAGAGAATGTGTTTTCATCGGTCGCGATGCCCCGGATCAACTCAACCAATTTCATCAACGGCACGGGGTTCATGAAATGCAGGCCCATGAACCGTTCCGGTCTGTCGGTCACCGCGGCAAGACGCGTGATGGAAATCGAAGAGGTGTTGGAACACAATAGCGCATCGTCTTTAAGCAGCGGGCACAGCGCCTTAAAAATCTGCTTTTTGACATCTTCGTTTTCCGTGGCCGCCTCGATCACCAGATCGCAATCGCCCATGGAGGCTTGGTCGGTGCTGGTTGTAATGCGCTTCAGCGCGGCGGTTTGATCCGCTTCGCTGACAAAACCCTTATTGGCCTGCCGGGCGATGTTCTTTTCGACGACCGATACAGCTTTATTCAGCTGCTCTTCGTTGATGTCGCTCAGGACAACGTCGAAACCGCCGAGCGCACAGACATGCGCGATGCCCGAGCCCATTTGCCCGGCGCCGATAATGCCCACCTTCGCGATTTCGATGGGAGTCTTCGAAGAAGCAGCAGCCTCGGTCATAACGCCTCGCCTTGCTGATAAACTGGTTTTTGTCCGCTTTCGGCGCGGGAATCGAAGGTCTAAAGAGCCTCGGTCAGCTCGGGCACGATCTGGAACAGATCGCCCACCAAACCGTAGTCGGCCACTTGGAAGATCGGCGCTTCTTCATCTTTGTTGATGGCGACGATGACCTTGGAGTCCTTCATGCCCGCCAGGTGCTGGATGGCACCGGAAATACCCACGGCGATATACAGCTCGGGCGCGACGATCTTGCCGGTCTGGCCGACCTGATAGTCGTTCGGCACAAAGCCCGCATCCACGGCCGCGCGCGACGCGCCCACGGCGGCACCCAACTTATCGGCCAGGGCTTCGATGATTTTGAAATTATCGCCAGACCCCATGCCGCGACCACCGGAAACGACGATACCGGCGGAGGTCAGTTCCGGGCGCTCGGACTTGGACAATTCGGCGCTCACAAAACTGGACAGGCCAGGATCATCCGCGGCCGCCACGTCTTCAACGCTGGCGCTTCCGCCTTCGGCCTTGGCTTTGTCGAAGCTGGACCCGCGCACCGTGATGATCTTTTTGGCGTCTTTGGATTGCACCGTTGCCATGGCGTTGCCCGCATAGATGGGGCGGACAAAGGTGTCTTCGGACTCAACGCCCGAGATGTCGGAGATCTGCGCAACGTCCAGCAGCGCGGCCACGCGCGGCATCGTATTTTTGCCGTTGGTGGTCGCCGGCGCCAGAATGTGGCTGTAATCACCCGCCAAGCTCACGATCAGTGCGGCTTGGGTTTCGGCCAGCGGATGCGCGTATTGGTCGGCGTTCGCGACCCGCACCTTGGTCACGCCGTCAACTTTCGCCGCGGCTTCGGCCACCGAATCACAGTCCTTGCCCGCGACGAGGATGTGAATGTCGCCGCCGATTTTCTGGGCGGCCATGACGGCACTCAACGTTGCCGGTTTCAGTTCCGAGTTGTCGTGCTCGGCCAATACTAAGCAGCTCATCCGATCACCTTGGCTTCGTTCTTGAGTTTATCGACCAGTGTCGCGACGTCGGGAACTTTAACCCCGCCTTTGCGCCCCTCAGGCTCTTCAACCTTCAACGTGATCAGGCGCGGCGCGATGTCCACGCCCAAGTCGTCCGGGCTCATGGTAACGATCGTCTTCTTCTTCGCCTTCATGATGTTCGGCAACGAGGCATAACGCGGCTCGTTCAGGCGCAAATCGGTTGTGACGATGCACGGTGTTTTCAGCTCGACGGTTTCAAGGCCGCCGTCGATTTCGCGGGTGACCTTGGCTTTGTCGCCGCCCAACTCGACCTTGGAGGCGAACGTGCCTTGCGACCAACCCAGCAGCGCCGCGAGCATTTGGCCCGTCTGGTTTGAATCGTCATCGATGGCCTGTTTGCCGAGAATGACGAGATCGGGGCTTTCCTTGCCCACGACTTCCTTCAAAAGCTTGGCCACCGCCAGCGGCTGCAACTCGGCGTCGGACTGAACCAGAATGCCGAGGTCGGCGCCCATGGCCAGTGCGGTTCTGATGGTTTCCTGCGCGGCTGTCGGGCCCATGCTGACCACAACCACTTCGGTGGCTGTACCGGCTTCTTTAAGGCGAACCGCTTCTTCGACGGCGATTTCGTCGAACGGGTTCATGGACATTTTGACGTTGGCCAGTTCTACGCCCGTCTTGTCTGCTTTGACGCGGACTTTGACGTTGTAGTCGACCACTCTTTTTACGGCGACTAAGACCTTCATGCGATTATCCTGCAATCTCCCAAAAGGTTCCGTGGGAATGGCTCAAGCATGCCAGCGCGCTTACCACAGCCAGCACACCAAACTTAGCAATTCCGGAAAACGGGCAACACAACTAGTCCGTCGCCTCCGGGCTGTCAAACGAAATAATGCTGCGGCGCAGCATGAAACCGGGAACCGGCGTTGCGCAGATGCATGGCTCTCGAGTGGTTGGTTCGGTGTGCCGGAGCTGACGAAACGGCGAACTATTGGGAAATGATGTTAAATGCAGCCCCAGGAGTCTGAAACTGCTCTCCATTTGTCCAATCTAATGAGTCGAATGTTTCCAGTACAAGCTGCCGTGTTCCAATGCACGACTGCGAAACGCCAAAGCGGTTCTATAGCGCTAAGCTTAAAGTAATTGTCCATCTCGCAGGGGCCCATATTTATGAGTCCCTCGCGCGCAGAGCATTCGTCCTTTGAAGCGTCTCTCTCGCCGAATGGAACAAAGTTAATCGTTGGCAATTGTTGGTTTAGCCGCTTGAGCATTCCCTCATCCGGATCAGAGCCCTCAACTGAAACGTACAACTTTCCTTTGCGCTCAGGATATTCTGTTAGATTCCAAACAAAAGCCTGCTCGATTGCATCATCGCGCCAATCAATCCTTTCGATGCCACCATTTGGTAATTCCACCCACATAAGTTCATCGCTGTAAGCAATCCAGAAGACAACAATCAAAATGGACAACAAGAAAGGCAATGCAAGCCAGCGAAACAGTATCCCAAAAAGAGATTTCATGGCGTTCCTCATCCCCGTCATAGTAACGCGGGGTCGGCACTTATCGTCAGCGTTCGAATTCCTTCCGGCACGGCTAGGCGCGGTTCTTGCCCGGTGTCCAGAGCACATCGCCTGAGCCCTGCGCGTTGATATGCCTGGAAAGCACAAACAAATGGTCCGAGAGCCGGTTGGCATACTTAAGTGCAGCCGGGTTCACCGGTTCTAATTCCGCAAGCTCAGCGATTTCCCGCTCGGCGCGGCGAACGATTGCACGAGCAAGATGTAAATGCGCCGCCGCAGCATGTCCGCCCGGCAGCACGAAGGACTCCAGCGGCGCCAAATCCGCATTCATGGAATCGATTTCCGATTCCAACCGATCAATCTGGCTGTCAACGATGCGCAAAACTTTGCTCGGGTCTTCGCCGTCCTCAAGTGATGTACACAGGTCCGCGCCCAAATCGAAAAGATCATCCTGAATGCGGGCAAGCATCGCATCGCAGTCCGGACTTACGGTGGATGCGTGCAATCGGGCGATGCCGATGGCCGCGTTGGCTTCGTCCAATGTGCCGTAGGCCGAGACGCGCAGAGCGTGTTTTTTAACGCGTGATCCGTCGCCCAGGGACGTCTCGCCCTTGTCTCCGCCGCGTGTGTAGATTTTCGTCAACTTGACCATGCCGCCGCCTCTCATCGTTCGCGGCATATTACGCCTGTGGGCCGGACCGCGCCACCGCTGGCATCTGTATAATCTCCCGGCTGATTGCACTAATATGTGGGCTCATTGCATTGCAGCCATTGTCCAAAGGGCAACCCGCGTGAATCGGATCGCTCCAACCCTATCGGTCTATCTCGGCCGTCACTTTCTGCTCGCATTCTTCGGATTGCTTGCGGCGGTGGTGGGTTTGATTCTGCTGTTCGATACGATCGAACTCATGCGCCGGTCCGTGCGCGCGGAAGATCTCGGGTTTGGAACCTTGATGCTCATGGCGGTGATGAAATTGCCGCACACGGTGCAGGACACCCTGCCGTTCGCCGTGATGATCGCGACGATGTATGCCCTGTTCCGCCTATCACGCAGTCACGAGCTCGTGGTGATCCGATCGTCGGGCATGTCGGTCTGGCAATTTCTGGCGCCGCCCCTGGTTCTGGCCGGCTTGTTGGGGCTTGTGAACCTCGTCATTTTCGATCCGGTGTCTGCCAGCATGTATGACACCTACAAGCGCATGGAAGAGGGGCTCATCCGCAACAATCAAACGTCCCTGAATATAGGCGAGGACGGTTTGTGGTTGCGCGAGGCGGGCGATGGCCGCGCCAAGGTGGTGCACGCGGATTATGTCCGTCAGGACGGCGGCACGCTGTTTCTCACGCAAATCGTCGTATTTGAAACTGACAATTCGGAAAGACTGGAGCGCCGGTTCGAGGCGGAGGCCGGTCAATTGAGCGAAGGGCGCCTTGCCTTGAGCGAAGTCTGGCTGATGGAACCGGGAAGCCGAACCGAATTTCACGATCAATTTGAGCTGCAAACCTCGATCACATTGAGCCAGGTGCAGAACAGTTTCGAAGCGCCGCAGACCATGTCGTTCTGGGATCTGCCGGCGTTCATAGACTTTTCACGCGCGTCCGGATTTTCGGCCCTGCCGCATAGGCTCTATTGGCAATCGCTGCTCGCCTCGCCGTTTTTGCTGTGCGCCATGGTATTAGTCGCCGCCTCGTTTTTTCTGACCGCGAATGCGCGTTACAGCAGTTGGGTATTACGCGGAGCGGCGGGCTTGGCGGCGGGGTTTTTGTTCTATTTCTTTACCCGGTTTACCTATGCCCTCGGCTTGTCTGCAACACTGCCGCTGTTTTTGGCGGCCTGGGCGCCGACAGCCGTTGCCGGACTTCTCGGCTTAACGTATTTGTTTCATCGTGAAGATGGCTGACGAACGTATTCAGACGGTCATGGATGTCTTGCGCAGTTTGCGCGAGCGCCCCGCGCGTTGGGTGCTGGGGCTGCTGTTCTTTTTCATGTTCTTCCCCCACGTGGATATCGCCATCAGCGGCTGGTTCTACGAGCCGGGTCCAGGCTTTACATGGGACCCCGATGGGTTCATGGAATTTTTGCGCTCGGCGATGCCCGTGATCATCATTGTCTCGTTTGTGGTGTGCGTCGCGCTTTGGGTCGCGGGCATTTGGTACGAAAAATGGTTTTGGGGTCTGACGACGCCGCGCGTCGTTTATCTCATGATCACGCTCTTGGTCGGCCCTGGTTTACTCGTCGAAGCGCTCCTGAAGCCTAATTGGGGCCGCGCCCGCCCGAAGGATCTCGAACTGTTCGGCGGAGACGCGCTGTATACGCCGCCGTTCTGGGTCGCCAATGAGTGCGGACACAATTGCTCCTTCGTATCAGGCCATGCCGCGATTTCGTTTTGGGTCACGGCTTACGCGTGGTTATTGCCGAGCAAGTGGCGGTTCACCGGCATAGTCGTCGGCACGGTCTTTGGTTTCCTGATGGGATGCGTGCGCATCGCGCAGGGCGCGCACTTCATGAGCGATGTGATTTTTGCGGGCGTGATCGTGCTGTGGGTGAATTACTTCGCGGCGCGCACCGTGCTCGACCGGTCGAACGCTTCGTCTGATTGACGTGATGGCACCAGCCGACAAAAAATTTCTGTCCGGTGCGTTCAAGCGCGTCTTTGCACAAAAAAAAGAAAGCTATTGGCATTCGGACACCGGCGAATATCCGCGCTTGCTCACACTGGATTGCGACGCGGCGGGCCTTGCCGGAAAGCGCGGCATTTATGCGGCGTGGCATTTGGGTGTGCGCCCGCAGTGGCTGCACATCGGCGCGGCACCGGATTTAGCCGAAGCATTTAGGGAGCTTGCGAACTCACCCGAGATTTTGGCTTACGATCAGAACCGCGGCGTGTTCGCCGCCTGGGCGTTTCCGCCCGAGGACCAAGTTCCGGGAACGGTACTTTATCTTCGCCAGACCCTTAATCCTGCATTTGGGTCACCTGAGTCGCCGGACGGTGCGGACATAAAGCCGGTTTCGTGCCCGTTGCCGCCCGGCACCGGCGGTTAATCTTCAATTTTAGGCGCCTCAATCGTCCCTTTAGGTGTCATGATGCGCGCCGGGGAGCGCAGCATGACGGTCGTTAAACACGAACAAGCGTATTCCAACTCGCAAAATAGCGCTTCGTTGCACCAAGACGGTGCGGTTTTGCCGGTACAGGTGCACGGCATTGCCACCGCGTACCCGCCGTTTGTGATGAAGCAGGACGAGGTCCTGCGCAAAGCCGCCGCCGTGTTCGGACATAAACCGGAACTGATGCAGCGCATGGCCAAAAGTTACGGCAATGCGGGTGTGAAACAGCGCAATTCATGTGTGCCCCTCGAATGGTACGCCGCGCCGCACGGCTGGCCGGAACGCATGCGCTTGTTTGAGGAAAATGCGCTGAAGCTGCTGACGGAAGCGGGACAAAAAGTATTGGCGGCGGCGGGCGTTTCTCCGGCCGATGTGGCGGCAACGGTCACTGTTTCAAGCACGGGCATTGTCACCCCCAGCCTGGATTCGCTGCTTCAGGCGCCGCTCGGCCTTGCACCGGGCGTGCAAAGACTGCCGGTTTTCGGCCTTGGCTGCGCCGGCGGGGTGATCGGATTGTCGCGGGCCGCGGCCATGGCGCGGGCGCAACCGGGCCGGTGGGTGCTGTTTCTGTGCACGGAATTGTGCGGTTTAACCTTCCGCCCGGCTGACGATTCCAAAGCGAATATCATCGGAACCACCATATTTGGCGACGGCGCGGCGGCGGTTTTGCTGCGCTGTGCGCCGTCCAGCCGTGCAGATAGGCACGGTCCGGACGCAATTTCGCACGGTAAAGACGCCGTTTTGCACGGCTCAAGCCCGGTTTTGGCGCACATCCATGCTTGGGGCGAGTACACCTGGCCCCAGACCCGCGATATCATGGGCTGGAGCGTCGAGGACGACGGCCTCGGCGTGATTTTTTCGCGCAGCATCCCAAATCTTGTGCGTGACAACATGCGCGAAGTGACCGACTCGTTTTTGTGCGAGCACGGTTTGCGCCAAGACGACATTAACGGACTCATCGTCCATCCCGGCGGCGAAAAAGTGCTCGAGGCATTGGAGAGCGCGTACGGATTATCGCCGGGTGGGCTAATCCATGCGCGTGACGTTCTCGCCGAGCACGGAAATATGTCGGCGGTCACGGTGCTGGCTGTTCTGGAGAAGACGCTGCAAAGCGGGGAGAAAGGGCGGCATCTGATGACCGCGCTTGGCCCCGGCTTCTCGGTTGGGATGTGTTTGATGCAGCTTGTGTAGGCGCGTTCTTAATTTCTCAGCAGCCAAGTGTTCCAACCCAAGCGCTCGACCGGGTGTCCCGCCAAGTCCGCAACGCGCTCGTCCGACGTTTCGGGGAATTTGTTGTGATGGAATCCTTGCGGCTGAAACGCATCGGCGCGTTTCTTCCATTCCTGCGCCATGTCTATCGGTGTGCCGTCTGCGCTGTTGCGTTCCTGCAATTCGACGAGAGCGTCGTCCAGAACCGGGTCGGTAAAATGCTCGGCAAGGGAACCGATCATTTCCGGGGATTCAATTTGCGCGGCAACGGCCTTGCTGATGTCTTCCGGCGTATCGGCCTGCATATGCAGTTCCGCGGAAATGCCATGACCGCCGGAGCCGACTCTTACGCCCGGTACGCCGAATAGGAATGATTCGAGACCGCTGCCGCAACCGGACAGAAAAACAACAACGGCGGCATCCTTCATGCTGTCGACAAGCGATCCCTGCGCGTCCAATTGCACGTTGCCGCCCGCTCCGTAGACGTCCCGGCGCTCGGATGGGTGCGGGCGCACACGGATGCGTTTTTCAGGAAATGTGCGTGAAAGGTGCGCAATTCCGTCCAAGATAATTTTCATGTGCGCGCTTTCGTGAGAAATCTGTTCGCGCATAAGACGCAGTACATCGCCGTCCGCCTTTCCGAAGGACTTCAATGTCATCTCCATATACTCGGGAAAGGGCAGGTATCCGTTGATGTTGCCGGACATCATGCATACCAGTATGTCGTTTCCTTTTGTGGCCGAGGCGATCCGGCTGCGCGGGTTTCCGGTCACCGCAACGTTGCGTGCGCCGATATCCTTGAGGACGGCCTTTGACCTCTCGCCTTGTGCGCAAATAAGGTCCGCCAGCCGCAAGGCTTGCGTATTCATCTCCGCACGATAAATCCAGGGCTCCGGCAGCAGGCCGAACGCCTCTTCATTTAAGACCGCAACGATATGCCCATTGTTTTGGAATAGGTGCATGTTGTTGGCGTCGTGAGCGTTCAGCGTCTTGAACAGCACGACACCCGGCGGTAGACCCAAAAAAAGTTCTACAAAGATATTCCACGATGCGCCGACCACGACCTGATAGCCGCGCTTTGCCAAGTTGCCGGCAAGCTCGGCTTTGGCGGCCAGTTCTCGCGCAGCGATTTCGACGGGCAGATAAATGATGCGCCCGACGCGGCGCGGCCGTGGATCGGGAAACCGAGGCGCTGGCTCGAATTGAAGGGCCTGCGCAACCGACTCAAGTTGTCCGAGAAGACTGACCTGATCCCACGTGCCCTGAAAGGAGAATGACGACATTGCCGTTGGTTTCTAATCCGTTTTGCCTCTAATTCCGCCGGATTGTCGCCGCCCTGATTGTGCGTTGCAAGCCGACAGGTCGCGGGCTTGGGGGCGGTTATACTTGCCCCACCCATCCGGACGCGCGAGACTGCTTGTGATGTTCCACTACGTTCCTGTGCCCCCCTGGCTTCCATCGTTCATACTCGCGCTGCTTATCACGCAGCGGGTCTTGGAATTGGTCATTGCTCGCCGCAACACCGCGCGCCTTCTTGAGAACGGGGCGCATGAGGTCGGTGCCGAGCATTATCCTTATATGCTTATGCTGCACACATTTTGGATCATGGCTCTTGTCGCGTGGGTCATCGCCGTGCCGCCCCGGGTGAATGCATACTTCATTGTGTTTTACGCCATTTTGCTTGGTTTGCGTGTCTGGGTGATTTCATCGCTCGGTCCGTTCTGGACGACCCGCATCATCACCATACCCAATCTACCCTTGGTGCGAAGAGGCCCGTACAAATACGTCCGTCATCCCAATTACATTGTGGTCGCGGCCGAGATTGCCGTGGTGCCGCTTATGTTCGCCGCGTGGGAAATCGCCCTGATATTCTCTGCGCTCAACGCCTGGATGATGCGGGTGCGCATCGGCGCGGAAAACAAAGCGCTCGCGGCGCGCGCTTGAGTTCAATCACATGAAAGACGAGGCACCGAATATCGCGCCTGATCGTGCGGCTTACGTTTTTGATGTCAGTGCGCATGACGAAGAGCGCACGCGTCTCAAGCTCCTTCAAGACCTGCACGATCCGGTCACAAAGCGTCTCCTGAGTGAGATTGGACTTGCTCCGGGCATGACGTGCGCTGAAATCGGCGTGGGCGAGGGGTCCATCGTGCGGCATATGTCGCAAACGGTCGGCGAAGGCGGGAAAGTCGCGGCCATCGACATCAATCCGCGCTTTCTCGGGGACGTGCCTGACAATGTCGAGGTGCGCCGGGCCGACATTACGTCTGCCGCAACCTTCGACGAAAACACCTATGACATTATTCACGGACGCTTGATCATCTTTCACATTCCGGATGCCCGTCCCGTGCTTGCAAATCTAAAGCGTGCGCTGAAGCCGGGCGGCGTATTGCTGTTGGAAGAGCCCAACTTATGTATTCAGATGGCGATGGCCGACGACGCCGAAACCAACGCAGCCTTGGCGCGCGTCTATCAGGCGTGGCTGGCTGTTTACGCAAACATGGGGCTGGACCCGGCGATCGGGTTGAAGCTGCCCGGCCTGTTCGAGGATGTAGGGCTGGGCGACGTCGAATACTCGACCGATGCGCCCATTACGCCCGGCGGATCGGTGTTTGCCCGCATGAAGGCCATGGCGCTTGCGCATGTGCGCGATGCGGTGCTCAAGACCGGGATCGCATCGGCGTCGGATGTTGAGGTCTATATGGCGGCTTCGGAAAATCCGCGGGTGAAGACGCAGTATTATGCCCTGGTTTCCGTGCGCGGGCGGAAAGAAGGTGATTAGCTCTCTACAGATCGCCGCATGGCAGCAGGCTGACAAGGGATGCTATTGCCATCACGCCCAGCATCATCCACGCGTCGTTAAAGCTTGCCACTGCTGCGGCGCGCTCGACGAGCGGTTCAACAAAGTCCCGGGTGGCGCCATCAATGTCGCCTATGGGCGTGCCGTCGAAGCGCTCCAAGGGAAGGCCGACAAACGCGGCCATGTCGCGGCTGCCCGCTTGCAGGGAATCTACAATCCTTTCCACGTGGTGCGGTCCGCGCATTTCGACAATCGTGTCGATAATCGCGAGGCCCACCGCGCCGCCGATGTTGCGCATGAGATTGAACAGCGCCGAGCCGTTGGCGACTTTTTCCGTTGGCA
This sequence comes from uncultured Rhodobacterales bacterium, assembly GCA_964475755.1. Classification (GTDB taxonomy): domain Bacteria; phylum Pseudomonadota; class Alphaproteobacteria; order Rhodospirillales; family Rhodospirillaceae; genus UBA11612. The sequence continues at coordinate 17,797 of CAYYXR010000016.1, read as the reverse complement.
AGTTTCCCAGGGCCAATCGCGTGATGGGCAACAGGCAAATCACAAAGGCCGCGCCGCGCAAAACTTGCGGGACAAACAGCTGATCGAAGTCCCATTCAAACGTGCTGAACCCGTTCCAGAGAAGTCCGGCGGCCAGCAGCGTAAATCCCAGCACGGTCATCAGCTTCGGATTCATGCGCTGCTCCATCACCGTTGCGACCGGCGCGGCGATGAGCTGCGCAACGCCCGTGACGATCATGATGGTGCCGATGTCGAGCGGGCCGTATCCGCGCACAAGACCCAGGAACGGCGGCATGAGATACACCGCCCCGAACAGCGCCATGCCGAGGACGAAACTGAGCCAAGCACCGACGGCGAACTGGCGGTCCGCAAACGCGGACAGGTCTATGAGGGGTTCGCTTCGGGCGAGGCATCGGCGTACCGTGAGAGTACCTGCGATGACGCACAGACCGGCGAGGGCGAGCGCACCCGCGCTGAGCCAGCCCAAGCCGGGTGACTCCTTCAAGGTGAGTTCAAGGCTGGCGAGGAAAACGGCGGCGAGCGCCAGCGCCGGAATGTCGAGCTTCCTGATATGGCGCCAATCCGGCGCATCGACGCGCACAAGGAAGAAGGTGACAGACGCGACCAGGAGTCCCGGCACGACGTTGATCAAAAATAGCCAATACCAGGATAGCGTCTCGGTGATCCAACCGCCGATGAACGGGCCTACGGTGGGGGCCAACATCGCAAATCCGCCGCCGATGACCGTGGCGATGGGTTGTTGTTTGAGCGGAAATATCAAGAAGACAACCGAGAATACCACCGGAATCACAGCGCCCCCGAACAGGCCTTGAATAAACCTGAAGGCGTAAAGAGTGATGTAGGTCTCGGACATCGCGCAGGCGACGGAGGCGGCGACAAACCCGATCATGGCCACCGTGAACAAGATGCGCGTAGACATGACGCGGGTGAGAAACCCGCTAGCGGCAATCGCGATGACCTCGGCGATCAGATAGGTGGTTTGGATATAGCTCAGCCGATCCTGGGGAATTGAGAGTGAGAATTGAATATCGATCAGCGAACTGGCGACGATCTGGATATCGAGGATCGCCAAAAACATGCCGATGGACATGGCGGTGAAGCCCGTCCATGCGCGCCAACCGGCACCCGCTCCACTTTTTTGGAAATCGCCTGCGGACCTAATCGTCGACCCTTTTCACTCCCGGCGTTATCACGCCGCGTTTAAGGCAGGCGGCCCTCGATTTCCGCATAAACTCGTGCCAGCGCCCGGGGCGCTTGAGAGGCAAATAGCGCCATCTCGGTGAATTCACCCCACTCGGCGTGCTCAAAGGCCGGGCAATTTTTCTCGTCCGGGCATTTGTGGCCCGCGGCGCGCAAACGATGGGCTTCACTGATCACATGTTCGGTCGCCTTCAGAGAATGGTCGAGCTGTTCCTTGAGGGTTGGGGCGTCGTCCACAAAGCCGTGCCCGGGCACGTACCAACTGACCTGCATATCCTGCGCGGTCTTGATGGTTTCCACCCAGTCGCTGGGATAGGCGGTGATCATCGCCGGAAAAACGTCGTGCAGATATAACTCGCCCATGAACAAAACGTCACTGGCCGGCAGATAAGCAACAAGATCGCCACCGGTATGGCCGCGCCCAATATTGAGAACACGAATGTCAACGCCGCCCAAGGTCAGTGTGCGGGCCTGCGTGACCGTTTCATCCACCGGCGGCAATTCGGCGTTCTCCGCCATGATTGCCTTCGAAATCGGTGTGGCGATGATGGTCATATCCGGATACGCCGCCTTGAGAGCGGGCAGGCTATTGACGTGATCTCCATGGTCAGAGGCGATAACGCGGTACTTGACCGGCTGATCAGTCAGCTTCTTGATCTCAGAGACCATCGCCTCGCCTTGTTCGATGGTATTCTGGCCATCCACGACAACAACGCCTTCGGACGTCACGACAATAAGACTGACGGTGGTGATGAGTTGGCCGGCATTTAGCGTGTCTGAATAGGCATAGACTCCCGACACCAGCTCCTGAACAAGCGGAAAGTCGCTTTCGCTCATGCCCCGTTCGGTAACATCGGCGGCCATTGCCGGTGAAGCGAACATAGCGGCGGTGAATGCTGCGGCCCGCGTGATTGTTGAGTGAATGAATGACATTGTGTCCCTCCCTTTTGCGGTCATGTTAGGGGAACTGCGAAGCGCCCGCCAGTTTCGTCAGCGTTAAATCTCTGGGGAAAGAAACTCGACAAGGGCCCGCCGCACTGCGCGGGGCAATGCATCGGCATATTTATGCGCTGAACCGGGTTTCAACGCCGATTCTTTTCTGGCTTGCGGCAAGAGAAACAGGGCTTCAACGGTCGGCGCCGTGGCCATGCCGCCGCCTTCGCCGGTCAAGGTATTGTCATGGCACTTGGTGCAGAACTGATTGAATGCCGCCTCGCCGTTGACTTGCGATCCGGAGTCCGGAGCTGCACACGCTCCAAGGGCGGCGGTGGCGATGGCGATCAAACTCAGTTTGTTCATTCGTCGTTGGTCTCCAATACGCGGCGGGCGATATCGTAGGAAAATCCTGCGCGCGCCATTGCGGCGAGATGTTTCTTATACAGTGTTTTTTGATCTTCTTTCGAGCAAGGTTTCAGAGCAAAGGGCCCGAGCCGCCGGCGCCTTGCGTAAGCGAGTGCGGCATCCATGGTTGCATCGCTGCCCGTTTCCGAGATCGCCGTATCGGAAATGACCTTGTCGACAATATTTTTTGCGACACCTTTCTGTGCAAGGTGGGCGCGGATTTTCGCCGGAGAGCGACCCAAGCGGCGCAGCGCGGTGGCCCGGCCCAAAGCGTACCGTGCATCGTTCAGAACGTCCGAACGGGTGAAACGGGAAACGATATCCTCGATCCACTCTTTTTCTTCGTTTCGGTCGCCCCCGTGAAACCGCCGGGCCTTGTCCGCGCGCCGCATAAGAACCCGGCGCAGGTTTTCGCAAGACGAGGCGTAACGCTGTACGTAATACATGGCGATGTTTTCCATGCGCGCGCGGGTCATCTTGCGCGGCGTTTTCGGCGCAGACTTTTTGTCCGGCTTTTTTTCGCCGGCCCTGGCCTTGCCCTTGGAGGCTATAGGTGTGCTATGGACCATGTTATTGGCAGTTGAATCCTGATAACCTTTCCTACCATGCACGAGAAAGTCACCCCAAGTCAGTCAACTTTCACCATTCCGCCGCCGCGCACCATGGGCGCGGTCAATTGGCGCGGCATGTGGGAGCTGTACCTGAAGGAAGTGCGCCGGTTCTGGAAAGTTATTTTCCAAACGATCCTGGCGCCAGTGGTCACGTCTATGATGTTTCTGCTGGTCATGGTGTTTGCCTTCGGGCGCGGGGGCACGATCATCGCCGGGTACCCGTTCGAGGAATTTCTGGTGCCGGGGCTCATCATCATGACCATGGTCCAGAACGCGTTCGCCAACACCTCGTCGTCGATCCTCGTCTCCAAGGTGCAAGGCAATATCGTTGACGTCTTGATGCCGCCCCTTAGCGCCATGGAATTGACCTTGGCTTGGACTGCGGGCGGGATCACGCGCGGCATCGCCGTCGGCATAGCCGCGGCCATTGCGATGATGTTCTTTGCCGATTTTCATCTGCACAACGCCGCGTTCTTTATATTCCACGGCGTTGCGGGATGCCTGTTCATGTCCTTGGCCGGGATTCTTACTGCTGTATGGGCGGATAAATTCGACCACATGGCCGCGGTGACGAACTTCGTCGTCACGCCGCTGACATTTCTGTCGGGCACGTTCTATACCATCGACCGCCTGCCGGAGTGGGCGCAGTTCCTCGCCCACTACAATCCCTTTTTCTACAATATCGACGGTTTCCGCTACGGCTTCCTCGGACAGGAGTCGAGCCAGCCGATGCTGGGTATCGCGGTGCTGGTGGCGGTCAATGTCGTGATGTTCGTCTGGACCTATGCGGTGGTGAAAAGCGGCTACAAGCTGAAAGCCTGAGCGGGCCAAGGCCTCAGAATCGTTGACAACCGCGCCGTTTGGCGTATGAATCCTCCCGTAACGGGCGGTCGTAGAGCCGCCCTTACTTTTTTCCGTTTTAAAAGTGCGCTGGGGCCGGAACCTGGCATAGTCGTCACCAGAACAGTCAGGGGCGAAATCGTGAATATTTCCGCAGTGATGCCCACCTACGGGCGGACCGATCTCGTATTCGAAAAAGGCCAAGGGGCGTGGCTGACCACGACCGACGGCCGACGCTATCTCGATTTCGGAACGGGCATCGCCGTGACGGCGCTGGGGCACGCGCACCCTCATTTGGTCGAGGCGCTGAAAGCCCAGGCGGAAAAGTTGTGGCACACGTCCAATCTTTACCGGATCGCCGGACAGGAGAAGTTGGCCGAGCGGCTGGTGGAACATTCCTTTGCCGATACGGTGTTTTTCTGCAATTCGGGCGCAGAAGCGATGGAGTGCGCGTTCAAGGCGGCGCGGCGCTATCACCAGGCCCAAGGGGCGAAAGACAAGTACCGGGTGATTACGGCACGGGGCGGGTTTCATGGCCGGACCCTGGCCACAGTTGCGGCGGGTGGCCAGGAAAAGCACCTGGACGGCTTCCTTCCCAAGGTGGATGGGTTCGATCAGGTGGCGTTCGGGAATCTCAACGAGGCGCGCGCGGCGGTAAACGATCACACGGCGGCCATTGTCGTTGAGCCTGTACAGGGCGAGGGCGGCATCATTCCGGCCGATCTGGAGCACCTGAAAGGTCTGCGTGCCATGGCCGATGAGTTCGGTCTGCTGCTCATTTTCGATGAGGTGCAAACCGGACTTGGCCGAACCGGCAAATTATTTGCTTACGAGTGGTCGGAAATCACGCCGGATATCATGGCGCTGGCCAAGGGCTTGGGCGGCGGCTTCCCCGTGGGCGCGTGTTTGGCGAGCGAAAAGGCCGCCAAGTACATGACGCCCGGCACCCATGGTTCGACCTTCGGCGGCAATCCGCTGGCCATGGCCGCGGGCAACGCGGTGCTGGATGTGTTGTTGGAGCCCGGTTTCCTGGACAACGTCAACAAGGTAGCCGCCAAGCTTTGGAAGAAGCTCGAAGCGCTGGTCGATAAGCACAACACAGTATTCGAATGCGTGCGCGGAAAAGGACTGATGATCGGCATCAAGTGCAAGAAGACGAACTTGGACGTGGTGGCGAAGGTTGCGGCTAACGGCATGCTGACCGTGCCGGCGGGTGACAATGTGTTGCGTCTGTTGCCTCCGCTGATCATCGGCGGCGAGGAAATCGACGCCGCGATTTCTATTCTCGATAAGTCCGCGGCGGAGTTGGCGGCCTAATCGGGCGCCACTTCGCACTTTCGGAATCCTGCCATGACCAAGCAGCCCAAACATTTTCTCGATTTGGATCAATTGCCCGCCGAAACCTTGCGCGCGATCTTGGACAACGCGGCGTTGGTGAAGAAAAACGGTGCGGTGGGCGAGCCCCTCAAAGGCAAAACGCTGGCGATGCTCTTCGAAAAGCCGTCCACGCGCACGCGTGTCTCCTTCCAGGTGGGCATGCAGCAACTCGGCGGCTCGGTGGTCTCCCTGTCGCCGCAAGACACACAAATCGGACGCGGTGAGTCCATTGAGGATACGGCGCGCGTGCTCTCGCGCTATGTGGATGCCATCATGATCCGCACGGCGGCCCCGGAAAAAATGCGCGATCTGGCCAAGCACGCGACGGTGCCCGTGATCAACGGCCTGACGGATGAGTCTCATCCCTGTCAAATCATGGCCGATATTCTTACCTTTGAGGAACGCAAGGGGTCGATCAAGAACGCGGTCGTCGCCTGGTCGGGCGACGGCAATAACGTCGCGGTGAGCTGGATTCATGCCGCGGCGCAGTTTGGTTTTGAGTTGCGTCTTGCCTGCCCCGCAACACTTCAGCCGAGTGGCAGCGTGCTGGCGTGGGCCAAGAACAAGGGTGCCAATGTCAGCGTCGGAACGAACCCGAGCGCTGCCGTCAAGGGCGCGGACTGCGTGATCACCGATACCTGGGTGTCCATGGGTGACGATGCGGCGAACAAACACAACGAACTCGCACCGTTCCAAGTCAATGAATCTCTTATGAAAAATGCCAAGGCGGATGCCGTGTTCATGCATTGCCTGCCGGCGCACCGCGGCGAGGAAGTGACGGCCGCGGTCATCGACGGGCCGCAGTCGGTTGTATGGGATGAGGCCGAAAATCGCCTGCACGCTCAAAAAGGCGTTCTGCTTTGGTGTCTCACGTGACGGCGGACCCGGCCGCTTTCAACGATCCCGCCCTCGACGTTTGTCTTCCTTTCCTCATCAATGAGGGCGCATTCCGTGGACGCTTCGTGCGACTAAATAACGCAGCGACGGAAATCCTAAAGCGACACAACGACCCCGAACCGGTGGCGCGGCTGTTGGCCGAGTCCATGGTCGCCGCCATTGCGCTGGCCGGCGGGCTAAAATACGACGGCGTTTTCACTTTTCAGGTCCAGGGGCAGGGACCCGTACGCACGCTGGTGACGGACGTGACCAGCGGCGGGCACCTGCGCGGCTGCGTGAAATTCGACGACGATGAACTCAGGCGGGAATTTGAACGTCCCCATGCGCCTGGAGCCCGGCCACTATTGTTGGGTAGCGGCGGACACATGGCGTTTACCGTGGATCAGGGACCTGACACAGAGCGCTATCAGGGCATTGTCGATCTGGCCGGAGAGTCCATTTCGGATGCGGTTCACCACTATTTTCGCCAATCGGAGCAATTGGAGTCGGCGTTGAAGATCGCAATTGCGCCGCCGCTTGAGGGTCAGGACAGCTGGCGGGCCGCCGGGCTCATTATCCAGCGCATGCCCGAGGGCGGCGGGGTGAAGCATTTCGACGTCGAGGACATGGAAGATGCCTGGCGCGCGGCCGTTATTCTGCTGGGGAGCCTCACGGACGCTGAACTGCTGAGTCCGGACCTGTCGCCCTTGCGGCTCTTGTCGCAACTCTATGGAACTGTGGGCGTTCGTGTCACGACACCAAAACCGATTTCCGCAAAGTGCCGCTGTTCAAAGGAGCGAAGCGAACGCATAATTGCCTCATTTCCGGTGGAAGAAGTTAAATCGTTTGCGGAAGACGGCGAAGTGCGCATGACTTGCGAATTCTGCCACGAGAGTTACATCTTTCCTGAAAGCCAACTTGACGCTATTGCCGCGAAACACAGACACAATCAATAAGAGTGATTTTGCCATGAACCGCACAACATTGTCCGTCATCAGTAGTGCCGCAGTATTAGCAGTAGGCGTATTCATCGCAGCGTGCAGTTCTTCGCCGCCGCCTGAGGTGCCGACGGACGTGAGTTTCGCGTCCGACACCGTATTGGCCGCGGACGTCACGTCAATGAACGTAACGGTTCAGAATGTGCCTGCGCGCGACTATCCGCATGTTGGGCACCGTTCACCCGTTACCTTTGAGCAGGCCGCGCGAAAATGGGCTGACGCCCGGTTTAATATGACCGGTAATTCGGTCAACGCCCTGCGCATCATCGTTAAGGAAGGCGACATTACCGAGAGCTTGCTGGACGTTAAGACGGGATTTACCGGCGCTTTCAAAAAGGAACAAGCCGCGAAATACGAGGCACGCCTGGAAGTGGCGCTTGAAATCCTCGATCCCGACGGAAAAGTACTAACGTCCGGCAGCGCCAAGAGTTTCAACTCCCAGACCGTTCCCGAAGACGCGACGGAGGCCGACAAGCAGATTGTATGGGTCGGAATGGTAAAGAAGGCGTTCGACAGCCTGGATCAGGAGCTTATTCCCCAGCTGCGACAGGGCATGAGCACCTATATGCGCTAAGAGTTCGGCCGCGGGTTAGCGACCGATAAAGGCCAGAAATTCCTTACGCGTGGAGGCATCGTCACGGAACGCGCCCAGCATGGTCGAGGTGACCATGGATACGCCCGGTTTTTGAACGCCGCGCGTGGTCATGCACTGGTGTTCCGCTTCCACCACAACGGCAACGCCTTTCGGCTTAAGCACTTCGTTGATCGCGTTGGCAATCTGCGCGGTCAGCTTTTCCTGAATCTGAAGACGCTTGGCATAGGCCTCCAGCACGCGCACTAATTTTGAAATACCGACAACGCGATTGTTGGGCAGGTAGGCAATGCTGGCGCGGCCGATGATCGGCACCATGTGGTGTTCGCAGTGGCTTTCGAAGGCGATATTCTTGAGAGCCACTATTTCATCGTAGCCTTCGATCTCCTCAAAGGTGGTGCGCAAAATCTCCTCGGGGTCTTGCGCATAGCCGGCGAAAAATTCTTCGTAGGAACGGACAACCCGCGCCGGTGTATCTTCCAGCCCTTCCCGGTCTGGATTGTCTCCGGCCCAACAAATAAGCGTGCGCACTGCAGCCTCTGCATCCGCCCGCGAAGGTTTGGAGGTGCTGCCGCCGCCTTCACGATGGTCTCTGGGGACGGGTCTCGCCAACGAAATCGGCAAAAAATCTGACATGGGATAGCCTTTCGAGCTCGCAGCGGTGCTGCGCAGGTCAAGGTGTGTGCGTTAGTTGATCGGCGCGTTATCGTAAGGGCTATCCAGCGAAAACGCGGGGATTTCAATATTGAAGGTTTCTCCCGCCGGTGTCGTCATTTCATAGCTTCCAGCCATGATGCCGGACGGTGTCTCAAGTGGGCAGCCGCTGGTGTATTCAAAGGACTCGCCGGGTTTCAGCACAGGCTGCTCGCCCACGACGCCTGGACCTTTGACTTCTTGCAGGCGTCCGTGCTTATCGGTGATGCGCCAATGCCGTTGCATGAGCTGCACCGTATCATCGCCGCGGTTCTCTATATTCACGCGATATGCCCACACAAAGCGGTCTTCATCCGGTGAGGATTGCTCCTCCAGATAAAACGGTTTCACGGAGACGCAAATATTGCGGGTAACTTTCTCGTACATGCTGACCAAGTGGTTATTGTCGGTATTGCCCGCTATTTTAGCGTAGCGCAGCCGTCGTTGCCCAGAGGGCGAATCGACGAAAAACCTAATAACGACAATATGTTGGTTAGATTGCCGTAAAAGCCTGTTTTAGGTCGGCAATTAAATCATCCGCGTCTTCAAGGCCGACGGACAGGCGCACGAAACCATCGGTAATACCAAGATGCCCGCGTTCCTCCGGCGTTAGGCGCTGGTGCGTCGTTGTGGCCGGATGGCAAATCAAGCTTTTCGCGTCGCCGAGGTTGTTGGAAATGTCGATCAGGCGCAGTTGATTCAAGAGCCGGAATGCCGCCTCTTTTCCGCCGTCCAATTCAAACGCGATCACCGAGCCCCCGGACGACATTTGCGCGGACGAAAGTTGGTGCTGCGGATGGCTGGCAAGGCCCGGGTACAACAGTCGTTTGATGCCTTTTTGAGACTCAAGGGCCTTTGCAATGGTCAGAGCATTCTCGCAATGACGTGACACACGCAGTTCGAGGGTTTCGAGAGATTTCAGCAGCACCCAGGCATTAAAGGGCGACATGCTTGGGCCGGTGTGCCGGAAGAACGGCGTAAATTTTTCGACGATGAAGTCCTTTGTGCCGAGGACCGCACCGCCCAGGCAGCGTCCCTGGCCGTCGATGTGTTTTGTCGCCGAGTACACGACAACGTCCGCGCCGTATTTCAAGGGCTTTTGCAGGACGGGAGTCGCGAACACATTGTCGATGACCACCAATGCGCGTGCTTTATGAGCCAGATCGCAGACCTTTTGCAGGTCGATGACCTCCAGGCCGGGATTTGACGGGGTCTCCAAAAATACGGCATTGGCCGGTTTCGCAAGGGCGTCTTGCCATTGCTTCAAATCCGCACCGTCCACAAAGTCTACTTTCACACCAAAGCGCGGCAGCAATTCCGCGCAGATGTAGTGGCAGGACCCAAACAGGGCTTTGGAGGCAACAAGGCGGTCACCCGCGCTCAAGTGGCAGGCGAGGGCGGCAAATACAGCCGCCATGCCACTGGCTGTGCCGCGGCATTCCTCCGCGCCTTCGATCAAAGCGAGGCGTTTTTCGAACATGGCGACGGTCGGATTACGGAAACGGGAATAGACGAAACGTTCGATATCGCCCTTGAAGGCGGCCTCGGCTTCCTCAGCGTTTTCATAGACGTAGCCGGACGTCATGAAAATCGCTTCGTTGGTCTCGTCGAATTGGCTGCGCTCCGTCGCTCCGCGCACCAGCTGCGTTTGCGGTTTCCATGACCGTTGAGAGTCGTATTCCGTTGTCATAACCATCGTCCTCGGTTGCCCGGGGCAAAAAAATAGCCCCCGACCGGTTCCGGCGGGGGCGTTTGCCCTCGACCTTTTAGCGGTTTTTAACGTGGCCGCAATCCGGTCTCCAAATCACCACGGGACTTTGGTACATCGGCCCGGTCCCCGGGTCAAGTGCCGGTAGAGTCCTGCGGCGTGACAGGATACAATGCGCTCATCCGTGAGCACGTGAAAGCGCGGGACTGTGCCCGCGATGGATTGAAAGTCATGTCATCTCTATTTAGCGCTTATGTAGAAGCCCTGTACCAAACAGTTTCAACCGCTTGTGTAAATGTCGCGGGCAAGGGCGACGTCTCCATGGACGAAGGTATGGCGCTGGTTAAAGACGCCATGGTCCGAGTGGTTCGCGGCCCCAATAAAGTCATGTTCATTGGCAACGGCGGCAGCGCCGGTATCGCGGGCCATATGGCCATCGACTTCACCAAGAACGGCGGTGTGCGATCCTTGACATTTAACGACGCATCGTCACTGACGTGCCTTGGCAATGATTTGGGATACGATCAGGTTTTTGCAAAACAGGTCGAGATGCACGGGGTGAACGGCGACATACTTATCGCCATATCCAGTTCGGGCGAGTCCAAGAATATTTTGAATGCCGTCGATGCGGCGCGCGCCAAGAAATGTTTCGTCGTAACGTTGAGCGGTTTTTCAGATGGCAATGCGCTTCGAAAAGCCGGCGATGTGAACTTCTATGTCGCCTCGCGCGCCTACGGGTTTGTGGAGACCGCGCACCAAGCCATTTTGCACGCGATCCTTGATACGGCTATGGGCTGGAGCGCGGATGCGCCCATGGAGCAGCCCACCAAAGCCGTTGGATGACTCGTCTGATTACCTCATGCCCTTCGGCTTGCGTGGCTGAACCTGTTGGCCCGTGACGACGCTGACGATGTGCGCCAGCGTGGCAAGAATAGCTGCCGCTAATACGACCATAATAAGCGCATAAGGAATGATCCGGGGCTTCAAGGGGTCAACCGGCTTCTTCGACTGAATGTAGCAAAGTGCGAACAGCGCAACTTCGATCAGAAGAACGATGACCGTTATTATGAAATCAGCGGAAAGCAGATCGCCTTTCATCTACCGGGTTTCCTCGTCAGTTTCGCAGCGGTTTGTAATATTTATCGAAGAGCTTGATATAGGCAGCGCGGTCCGGATCGTCCACCGCTAAAGTTCCATCAGGTTTGCGCTGGAGTTGTAAAAACTTGTTTTTTCCTGAATTGCACCAAACGACGCCATCGTCCTTGTAGTCGTAGTCGATTGCCCTGTCGTCCAAAAAGGTCAGGCTTGGCTCCCGGCCTTCGTCGCGCAGGTATTCGAATACGCCGTACATTGCCAATTGGTCAATGCCCCACCGTAAACCCGTGGTCTGATGGAAGTGGGCGGTGTACGCCGCGATGAGCCGGAAATATTCTAGGCTTTCGGGGGCCGCGGTGCCGGCGACGATGCAGGCATTGAATTGATTCCACGGCTCCAGCCGCCCGGCGCGAATGCGCATCGCCGCTTCGCTGTTCCCCAGCTTCTCGTACATGACCTTGGGGTCCTGATTGAAAAGCGCATCCACGTCCATGAGCCACAGCGTTTTTCTGTAGGCTTCCAAGTGTTGGTAGAATCTGATGAAGCGGATCGCATGATAGTAGGAGCGGGCGGCCTGCATGCCCATTTTATCCACGCCCGGTTGTTCCACCGAAAGCGCAACCTTTATACCGGGCAGGGACCTGCAGAAGTGTGTGGCGCCCTCCAACTGCTTTTCCGTCGCGTCCATAATGTGCACATGAGCCTGAGCGCCGGGCGCTACGGCCGCAAGGGAACGCAGCATCGGAGCGCCAAATCCTTCAAAATAGAGAAAATTGCATGACAGATAGGCGATGGGCGCGTCTGAAAAATCAACGTCGATCACGCTTGTTAAGGGCGGCAACGTTTTGACGATGTCCTGTTCGGTAAATAACTCCAGTTTTTTGTAGAAGGCGGGGTCAAATGTGACCGCATCCCAAATTTGTCCCGAAAAACGTGACTGAAACGGCGCAATGCACTTTTGCGCTTCAATGCGCCGGCGGCTACAAAACAGCGACAGAAACTTTCGGACCTGAGGGCCGAAGTCAGCCGGATTCTTTTCAGCTTCCTCGACGCTGTACTTGAAGAATTCCTCAAACTCCTTAGCCGCGTAGGTGAAAAAAAGCTCGTCCAATGAGGTGGCATGGTACGGCATTAAGCCGCGCTTGATCCGTTCGTAGAACTCTTTGTAGATGATCAAGCCCATAATGATTTTAGCGCGTGACGAGGCGTCTATATCGTCGCGCGCGAGGTGCCTGTCGAGCACGGCCGCAGTTTCGGCGGGATCGTCAGCCCATGAGGCAATCGCATACTTAGTTGCAATAGTAACGTCCTTGGGAGCAGCTTCTGTGGCCTGACGGTAGTAATCGCGTGCCGCGCGCCGATTTCCGATTTGCTCATATATCTCGCCCAGCTCAAGAAGAGTCGGAACATGGCCGGGAACCGACTTTATAATATCCTGATAGTATCGAATGGCTTCCTTAAGGCTGCCGGATACGCGATGAGCATTTGCAAGCGCGGAGACGCTGTCGACATTCGAATTGAGCGTGACGGCCTGGTTTAGATACTGAATGGCTTCGGCATGCTGTTTCTTTTTCGAAAGCAAAATACCGAGATTAAGCGCCGCATTGGGAAAATCAGGCATTTGCTCAAGGCAATGCCGAAACCAGTGAACGGCCTCGTCAAATTTTCCGGCTTTTGCGGCCGTTGCGGCATGAGCCCAGCATTGTTCAGGCGGGGGCAGCTGCTGTTCGGAAGGGCTCATTTGCGCCAGCTATTTATAATTAGTAAATCAAGGCCGGTTATAGGAATTTCAACCCTCCGCAGCAACCCACTTGACGCATAAGATAGGCGCACGCTGAACGCAAAAATAGCGCTGCTGCAACCTGAAAGCTTTTAACGATTTTGTGTGTATCCGGGCTTGAGTTGTTCCGGGTCGCCGGGCTGCCATTCTATTTCTTCGGCTTTAATCATGAGAGCAAGGTTGTAGTTGGCTCGCATGTTGTATGCCCGCTGGTTTGTGAGCCGATACCAATAAGCCGCTGCTTCCGGATTCTTTTCGACGCCCAAGCCTTCCTGATATGCGTAGCCCAGCAGAAATTCCGCGTCTTCATAGCCTTGCATTGCCGATTTCCAGAGATACGGTACTGCCGCTTCCCAATTCGGGCTTATACCGCCGCGCCCATCCTTTATCATCACGGCGAGCCAGTATTGCCCCTGCGCACTGCCGTTTGCCGCCGCCTTTTCAAGCCACATCACAGCGTTCGCCTCGTTGCTTGGAACGCCCATTCCAGAGAGATTGGCCATGCCTAAGTAAAACGCGGCGTCAGCTTCGCCTTTAGCAGCTGCGTCCCGGAACAGTGCAATGGCTTTATCCAAATCCTGTTCAACGCCATTTCCATTTCCGTAACGCGCCCCAAGTTCGGCTTGTGCTTGTGTATCCCCATTCGCCGTTCGCCGTTCCAGTTCCTCGATCGAAACGGTGGATAAACTCTGCATTGTCGTCAGAGCTTCAGACTTAGGTGGGGGCGCTGTGTCCGCGGTAGAAGAGGTGTGGTTGCCTGCCGCGCACGCCGACAATGCAAAAAAAATCGCTAGAACATATATAAGCTTCGAAATCATTCTGCGGTTTCCGTTATTAATCCCTCATCTCCGCGGGGGCTAGCCCACTCGCCGAGCCTGCTTCGGAATGAGTCCCTGATCTGCCGTGCAGTTTCGGGGCTGTCGATAATATAAGGTGTCAAAAGGACGATTAATTCCGTGCGATCTATCCCGCGGGACTGAGTTTTGAATACGCTTCCCAAAATTGGAATGTCTTTCAAATAGGGCACACCAGATTCGCCCGCGCTATAATTCTCCGAAATTAATCCACCGAGAAGCACAGTTTCGCCGTCGCTCATCGATAACGTTGTTTGAATGGCCCGGGTCAATATGATGGGGCTTTGAACGCCCGAGAGGCTGTTGGCCTGCGCCTCACTAACGTCTTGGGAGACAGTGAGTTCAACACGCCGGCTCGAGTTAATTGTGGGCTCGATGTTCAAGGTCACGCCGGTGCTTCGATATTGGATGGATTGCAGTATCGCGCTGGTACCGCCGACCTGGCCGGAGGGGTCCGTTTGCTGTGTCGTAATAATCGGAACCTGAGTGCCGACATTGATCGACGCGGACTTGCCGCTGCTGGTGACCAGCCGAGGGCTCGATAGAATTTGGACGCGGTCGTTATCGGCTAGCGCATTTATTCGAGTCATTAATGTGGCGCGATCGCGAATAAGGTTGAAGAAAATCCCTTCGGCACCGGTGTTGACGACAGTGCGATTCGGCGCGCTTGCCGCCTGATCATCGAATTCGAAAATAACGCCCAGATTCTCACCGCGGCTTAGCGTGACTTCGGCAATTGTCGCCTCAATCATGACCTCCAGCGGAGCCCGGTCCATCTGAAGAACCAACGAACGAAATTGGGCATATTCCTCGGCACTCCCGACGAAGATCAGCGCATTTCTGCCTTCGTCAACCTTGATGCGCTGGCTGGACCTTGCGCCTCCCGATTGCCCGCCGTCGTCCGATATCAGGGCGCCTTCTTCGAGAAAGCCCTCGAGCACATCGGCCAGATCCTGCGCTTTGGCGTTCTGTATTTGCATGTAATAGACGTTTCTAGAGGCGACCGTCTGACTGGGCTGATCTAATTCAGTGGCCCATTGCAATACGTGCTGCAGGGCTTCCTCACCCGTGCCGAACGCAATAATCGTGTTCAAGGCATCGACTGGCACAAGTTTGATGGCTGTCTGTCCAATGGACCCGACGGCTATGCTGTAGCCCTCGGCCGTCAATATTTCCACGAGTTGCGATGAAAGCTTTTCGGCGCTCCAGAATGCCGGGGAGATTTTTAGGCTGCGGTAGCCCGCCAGATACGGCTGATCGAGCAATGCGATAATATCTAGCGCGGCGGCGACGTCTTCGCGATTGCCCAACAAGAGGAGACCGTTTGAGTAAGGGACCGGCACAGCTTGAATGCGATTGTTGAGCGCCAACCCTAACCAAGTGCCCATTGTAGACGTCGATATATTGTCCAGGGGTTCGAAAAAGAAGAGTGGACGCATATCCGGTGGAATCGACGAAATGGCGCGCGTGCGAATGATTTGAGGGATGGGTTCGTTTGTGGTTGCAGCTTCGACAACGCGATAGACGTTATTGGAATAAATGACACTGACGCCGTAAAATTGCAGCGTTTCCAGTACAACTTGGTAAAATTCATCGCGTGGCAGCGGTTCGTTTGTCCGCATCGTGACCATTATGTCTTCGCGCTGGCGTACAGCGTTGTCTATGTCAAACGACACCTGCAACAACTCGCCGAAGACAGTATTGATAAAAGCGGGCAAACGAATGCCGTCAAAATTTACGCTGAGCGGGTCACCCTTGAGCGTGGGCGGATCGGTGGATAAAATGGAATCGCTTGGCGGCGCCGGAGGCGGTAGCGCAGGTCCACGAGACGACGCCAACTTTTCCCGTCGGCTATCTGCTGCAGAGTCTGAACCGCTTATCAGTTCTGAATCCTGCGTGTCAGCTTTTTCAATGTGAACGGGTTCCGGCAGCTTTTCGGCCTCGAACGTTGCACAGGCGCTCAGGATCATCATCGTTCCCGATACGGCAAGGCCAGCAGCGCGCTTTTGAAAGGCGTGGCGGTCAGTCAGCATTTTATCCCCAATCACATCGAGTCTTCCGGTTACAGACACCATATTTCTAACCATTGTCGGCATTAAAAAGCTTCAAGATAACTTCTTCGCCATTTTCCGAGATCGTTAACTGGCCTTCACCAATGCTTATGATTTGTGCATTTCCAGGCAAAACATCGCCGGATTGCATCCGGTGAAGCTTTTTGTCTGCCGTCGTTTCTACGAGGGCCAGGCGTAAATCTCCGTCTTGGACAATGCCGATAAATCGCCAGTCCTCGACAGGTTCAGGCTCAGCCTCGACGATTGCCTCTCCCGTATCGCCGCCCCAAAGTTTCAGCTGCGTGAGGTCCTGTGACGACATCTCCGGCTGATAGGGTGACCACTGCGGAAGCGGCCAGTTGTCGGTGAAATCGATTTCTGGCGGACCTGAGGAGGCCTTTAGAATGCCTACACCCCAACCCAACATGAGGGCGCCGACGACTGCCGCAACATAGGGCAGAAAAGGCTTTAAATCATCGGCGTTTATGGAGATCCGGTTCACAGCATCGCCCCTATTCTGATTGACCCTGGGGACGATAAAAAGTCGAAACGTCGAGTTCGATCCTGGCGTTGCGCCCTGTGCGGGCAATCAGCCGATCCACGACCATCACCTTTTCGGCGGTCGAGATATCCGACAGAAATCCCAGCATGCCGGGTTGATCGAACGGCATCAATATCTTGACCGTCATTTGCTGGACCCCGGCAAGTGGATGCTGCGGGTCTGAGGACTCTGTCTGGGGCAGAGCAGGTACCTGGCGAATTTGCAACTGCTGCGGCTCCATTTTGTTGCGTGTCAGTCTTTCTCGAAGCCAGCGCTCGAAACCAGCCTCCGCCAAACCTGTTGTTTGCCCCGTCCAAAGACGCTCAACAAGGACGGACTTCAGCACCTGGCTTTGCTGCTGCCGTTCTTGCCACGAGCTCGACTCTATTTGCTCTGACAGTCGGGCCAATTCGACTTGTACGCGGCCATGTCGTGTTTCCAATTGATCGACGACAGCGGACAATCCCAATAACGCCGAAAGAACCAAGGTTAAAACGGCGGCGGCCAATAGCATCTTCAGCCTGTCCGTCAGAACAAGATCTTGGCCGTATCGCTCCATAAACTGCCCGAAGAGGTCGCGTCCACGGCCTTTCATCATTTCGAATGTCGTGTTCATTGTACCGGCCATTCTTTGGGCAAAACCGTGATGTTTAGGCGAAGCGATTGCTGCTGAACGCCGCTGGAGCCCCGCACATTTGCGAACATTGGCGCTTTCTCGAATTCCTCAATGTAGTAGGTGGAATCCAATACGGACATGGACTCAATGCCGAGTTCCAGAGACCCGTTGTCGTATATCCACTCAGAGATTGTAATACCTTTATCCTCCAAAATCTCAGACGCGGCGACAATGATCTCAAATTGAGACGGATATCTTTCAAAGGTTAGATAAGACTCCACCGCGTCGAGATTGCTGAGTGCGGAGCTCCGCTCCGCGCGTACAGCCTGATTGGTGCCTGACAGCTCATCCATTTCGGCTTGCGCGCCGCCAACTGAGACGGATAGAGCAACAATTTGACCGATGAAATACAAAAAGGGCACCGCGACAACTGTCGCGGCGATTGCTGCGATCCGTTCGGTTTGCAGTAGCGACCAAATGTCGTTTACCGAGCGTGTATCTGCCGTCCAAGGCGCTTCGAGAAAATCGGGGTTTTCAACCGTCTGGTATTGTGG
This sequence comes from uncultured Rhodobacterales bacterium, assembly GCA_964475755.1. Taxonomy (GTDB): domain Bacteria; phylum Pseudomonadota; class Alphaproteobacteria; order Rhodospirillales; family Rhodospirillaceae; genus UBA11612. The sequence continues at coordinate 49 of CAYYXR010000016.1, read as the reverse complement.
GTTCGACGCATCAAAACTTGCGCCCGCGCCGCGCAGAAAGAGTTGGACA
>CAYYXR010000015.1:0-62603 GCA_964475755.1 uncultured Rhodobacterales bacterium | reverse complement strand
AACGCGACCGCTCAACTAACATTCAAACCGGACCACTCAATGGGGGCACCTCAGGTCGTTTAGATGGCCTTCAGATTGCACGCGGCGGTTTTGCCGCGCTCCGTCTGCACATCGTAACTTAAGCGCTGGCCTTCTTGTGGATTTCCGATGCCGGATCTTTCCACTGCGCTGATGTGAATGAAAACGTCTTTTGTGCCGTCATCGGGCTGGATGAATCCAAAGCCTTTATGAGTGTTGAACCACTTCACGGTTCCCTGTGACATATCTTAGTCCTTTGGTTTGCGTTTCTTGATGAAACGAATATAGCTGGGCCGCACAATGCGGCGCGCATCAAACTTCACTTTTTCTGGGAAACCGTGTCAGCGCCAAACATGTTGGGAGCACAAACAAGGAAAGCCCTAAGGGCGGAGCTGACTGAGTGTTTATGTGCCTAGTATAGCCTAATAGCAAGGTAATTCGGGTACTCTGCACAGAGCATACAATTAAAACAGCTCATAAGCGCTTATTTCGCCTTCCACCACAATTCGCTCGTGGCCGTCGGCTTTGTTTTTAATGCGGTATTGAAACCCGTTGCCTTCATTCGGGAGTTGTCGCACGACTTCAAATGTATCCATGCTCGCTGTGCTCACTGGCTGTTTGCGCGTGAGCGGGGATCGACCTGCGGAGAAACGTACTTTCTCGCCGACGTCGAAGTGATGGCGAGGGGTGTTTCGTCGCGCGCTTCTTGTCTTTGCAATTGGTGCCCCGCTTGCATCGTCCGCTAGCGTCCCGTTTCCGGTCGAAGAAAAATCAGACGGCATCGATTTTCCGCTGGAATATGAGCCGACCCGAATTCAGATCGGTCGGCGAGATTTCCACAGTGATCCGATCCCCCGAAATTGGCAACTCACTGGCTTCAGGCATATCGCCCTGTGTATAAGCGATGATTTCGTGGCCGTTGGAAAATTGCACGCGGTATTTGTTGTTTGCAAGGGCCTCGGTTACGATTCCATCGAATTTGATCAGTCGTTCTTGAATCATAGTAACTCCTAAAGGTGATATTGGTGAATTAGTATTAATGAAATTGAACTCCCCTAAAGATGAATCATTTGAGCAGCACATCGATTTCCCTAACCGTCATATCCGCTAGGGCTTGACGTGTAGGATGTTCACATTCTTTGGTCGCAGAGAATATCTGGATTAGGTATTTCGCTTTCACTAGGGTTTCTAGCGTACTTACGGCGGTTGTATTCAGCAAAAGCGATTCTATTTCGTCGGTGCAGATACGCAGCACCCCCGGCTCTTTATTGGCTGCAATGCGGCGGCTTTTGATTTTTCTTAAAGTTTCCGGATCGCGCCATGCATCGAGATTAATGGGAATCTCACTCATCGATTACGCGATTCATTTGAAGGCTGTTTATCAAAAAAGCCTGTTTGAACGGCTACAACCTTTAAGGCCTCGCCGTAGAGTACGACAGTACCAATCCAGGCTCCGGCGTAGTCCTGACTCTTATTGCGTGCGTCTTTATGGTTTATGTGCCATCCGCTGCTCTGAGATTGAGCGAAGCTTTCAACGCGCACTGACAGATGGTTATCGGTCGCTGCTCCGCTGGTCGAGACGGCGAATGGCAGCACGAGGACGGCCACCATTGCGGTCGCAACACCCTTCGTCATGATTATTTTGCCTTTTCACCCAAAGGGAATCGGCCCAGTATTGGGCACGGTTTTTGATGTATCTGTCGAACCGTCGCAAGCTGCCATCGTGCAGACTATGAATACGCGAAAGGTATCGAAGCGGATGGCTGCAAATAAGCGCTACATTTACATGTGAATTGTTGCAGCTTGCAGTTCAGTATCGGTCCATCAAGACCAGTGGACCAATATGGGCGTAGGGTGCCTGCAAAGCAATGTTTAACTCGAATTAAGGCGAAGCAACATAAGAGACGGCATGCAATACACGATGCGGTTTTGGCACATTGAATCAGACATCTTGTAATTAAATCGATTTCTTACTTGTAATGGCAACCGAATAAGCCCATACATCTTCCGCTAAATGTACTCATTGCTTTGTACGCGCGTTCAGTAATAACGCCACTCAAGCGCTAGGTCACTTGACCCTGAGCCATACCTTAAAATCTAAATCGGATGAGATGAAGTCGACCGCGATGACGTCACGCCATAGCCGATAGTTGCACGGCCTCGAAGCTTAATCCCGGTTGGCGCATTCGCACGCATTCGAAGCTTATTTATAGTAGCCACACCAAAAACTCTATAATTGCCCCTTTCCCCGGCAACTCTTGTGCGATTTCTAGCGCTGTACGGCGCAGAAAAACTCAAATAAGGCGAAAAACTTACGGTCTATCCTAAATCAAAAGCTAAGGATGCATGGCTCTCCGCATCCTGTATGCAGCGGAGCACCGCTGATGGCTATCGCGCCATGTTTTCGAAACCGCATCGCTAACCAACCGAAACAAAGTGCATAAAAGAAGGCGTGGTAATTGAAGCGATTTTTCACACGGCTAATCGCTATCGGAGTACAGATCATTTTCTTCGCATTCGGTACCGCCGAAGCCGCCGATCCTGGGCAAGCAACGCGCGCGCAGCGTTCCAATATGCCGGTCGCTGAATCACCCGAGAAATACGACTATGAGCGTGCGCGCAAAGTGATCGAAGCGCACGGCTATGACCATATACGTGGTCTCAGTCAAGACCGGGCAGGCGTGTGGCGTGGGTTCGCATCCCGGTACGGCAAAGAAGTGAGTGTTGAGGTCGACCAACAGGGCAATTTTTATGACTAAACAAGATTAACTTATATTCAACCAGCTGGAATGCGCACCACTCGCTCCACACTTACCTTTAAGTTCCCGTTCACACTAAGCGGCATCGACCGCCTATTCGAGCCTGGGACATACGCTATTGAAACCGATGAAGAAGTAATTCCTGACATATCTTTCGTGGCGTATAGGCATGTCGAGACACGGCTCACCGCCAGCCCAAGCGCGCGTTTTCCCGGAATTACTATCACCTACGTCGTCGACAGACGTGACCTCGCAGAAGCCCAATCCAATGACAAAGGAAAGCCGTAAACATATGAGCAGCATCCAAGAATTAGTTTCTTCGAGGGGGGGGCATCTCACCGACGAAAAATTAGAAAACTTTGTGCGAGAGTTGATCGATGCGCAACCGTCCGAAAGCAAAGTCGGATGGTTGCGCCAAGCTGAATTATCCCTGGATAGCTATGTTGGGCCCGCGCAGCTCGTTGCTGCCGGGCGGGTTAAGGCGATCCTTCGCCAAATAGAGGTGGAGCTAAAAGCATGACGGACGAGCCGACAAAATTGGATGATCATCGCGGCATGAAAGCGCAGCGCGATACCGCAGTGCGCCGCGCGTTGGCGAAAGTCCAAGCTGATCAAGCGTCCCTGCAAGCCCGTCAAAAGGAATTTGAAGATTTTTTGCTGGCTGAACCAGCCACAACGCTTGCGGAAGCAGCAGCCAAAGCCCGATATATCATCAACCTGTTTGCGCAAACCGTCGACGCACAAGATTCTCGAAAGCAGAAGCTGATTTCCAGCACTCTGAAGGATCTTTCCAAATGGTCCGAGTAGTGACCGATAAGGAAAACGCATTTTATTTTAGGAGTTACTAATGTCCAAAGGTGATCGTAAGAAAGGGCGGGAAAATAAAAAGCCCAAACAGAACAAATTAAGCTCCGGATCAAAAACCGCTTATGCTCAAAGCATGGCGGCGAAAAATGAGCCCACACCTTTCGGGAAGAAAAAATAGAGTTGGTCCGACGGCGTCTTGCACGTCGGACAGTTGTATGCACCCGGCGATTGCGTGCGTCTTGGATTGCTATGTCCCGGATAAGTGGACGGCGACAACGGCGGTCCGTCGGCGATGGCCCAAATCGGCCCGCTTTTAGGTCTTATAAGGTAGGGACATGCTTCCGAATCAGATTTTCGCCCGGAGGCGGTGGGTAATTACCCACTATTGAGCCATTTGCCGGACATTCGGGGCAGGCCCATGAGATCGATACCTTTCTTGCCTCTACCGCTCTCGGCGCCGGGTGTTTGTCTCAGGGCTAACAGGATGGCAATCTGCCGAATTAGAAGCGCGGCGAACAGACGCAGGAAATAAAAGACTAAGCTCATCCTGTTAAGCGCCAAATTTCAGACCGATAAAATCATTATCGCAACCGGAAAATTAGTGACAAGCTGAGGACTCTGGAATGAGACTCTATAAATTCAGTTGCGGTGCAATGCGTTGGCATCAAAAAGTTTTCTCTTTGTCACTCTCGAAACACCGGCCCTTCAACCACCCATAAATGGCCACTTGGGCTTCAAAAATGATGTTGGCCAAGGACTAGAAAATGACCAATGACGCGAATTTAGCGCTGTTCTGCGATCTCGAAAATGTTGCGCTGGGCGTGCGTGACGCAAATTATTCGAAGTTCGATATTCGACCTATTTTGGAAAGACTTCTTTTGAAGGGCAGTATTGTCGTCAAAAAAGCTTATTGCGATTGGGAGCGATATAAGGATTACAAACCGCCATTGCACGAATCCGCTTTTGAAATGATCGAAATACCGCACCTGCGCCAATCGGGAAAAAATTCCGCAGATATTCGTATGGTCGTTGATGCGCTAGATCTATGTTACACCAAGGCACACATTGATACGTTCGTGATCATTTCGGGTGATTCGGACTTCTCGCCTCTAGTCAGCAAGCTTCGTGAAAATGCCAAAACCGTAATCGGAGTAGGCGTCAAAAACTCGACGTCAGATTTGCTTATGAGCAATTGTGACGAGTTTATATTTTATGACGATTTAATCGCAAAAGCTGCGGCTAAGCGCAATAAAGGGCAAAATTTTCGAACATCGAAAACAAAGCAATCTCCGGCTCGAAGCGCAACTTCGAAGAATTCTGAAAGCTCGACTAAAGGAATCCCTACTGCAGCTCAACTTCATAAGGAAGGGATCGATCTGGTATTGGATGTTGCTGAGGCACTATATGCAGAACGCGGAGATCGCGCAAAATTATGGGGTTCAATGGTTAAACAAACGCTGCAACGCCGCAGTCCGGGATTTAATGAAAGTGCTTACGGGTATGACGCCTTCAATGATCTCTTAGAAGATGCTGCTGACCGTGGATATCTCGAGTTAGACAGAGATGAAAAGTCCGGTGGATACACTATTCGAAAAATCGTGCGCGATCCTAAATCTCGCAAGTAATTTGCGTATAGCATTCTACTTAGTTCGGCGCGCTGACGTGCTCCCAGTTCTCATTTCCATCCCAGTTGGCACGCCACCACAAAATTTGCAGCGTTGGTTTTCAATTACTTGGCCTCCGCTTTGGCTAACCGGGTTTCGGGGTTAGCCAAATTTCGTTCTTGTTCCATCCTATCGACCACCGAAATTGCTTCATCAGCCATCTTTTGTTGGTCCGCGGCAGACGTGTACCTCTGGAGCTCCCGCAAACTGGTGTGGCCGGTGATCGCGCTAATTTGATTGGTTGTGCAGCCTGCCTCAGCAAGGCGCCGATCTGCGGCATGTCTCAGCCCGTGAGCGGAGCAATAATTCGGGAGACCCGCAGCCCTACACTGTTTCTTGAACCAATTTCCAAAGCCGGCCGGGGTGAACGGTTTTCCATACTCCGTGACAAGAAACGTCATGTTCGCTTGAGGCAATGCATCTAAGGCGGTGCGGAGCTGAGGCAGCATTTTGACAGCTAACCGTTTTCCAGTTTTTTGCTGTTTGAGGTGAATTCTGCCATCCCGAACGTGTTGCCAGCCCATTTGCACGACGTCGCCGCGACGTTGGCCAGTGTAGAGAAGTAGGGCGAGCGCGAGCCGGGCCCGAGTTCCAAACGGGTGTTTATTTTCAAACGCCAAGATCTCTTCTTCGGTCCAGCTATGGTGCCCCTCAGAGTTTGGAGGCCTTGCATCGACCATCGTTGTCGGATCGTCATGTCTGATCCCTATGCGAATTGCCAGTTTTACCAGCGCGCGCAATACCTTTAAAAATTTTTGAGCAGCGAACGGCGTTTTCCATTTTTCATCGATCATCGCTTGCACATGACGACACTCTAGTGCTGCGAATGCTTTGTCGCCATGCTCTTCCCGGAATTTTTCGAGAATGTTGCGGCGAGCTGCTTGGGTGGACTTCGCGAGAGATCTCCACGGCGTTGAAACGTAATAGCGAGCGATCACATCGGAGACCGTGCCGGGAATTGTCTTCTTGTTGTCGCCTTTTGCAGGGGATCGACCTTCACGCCAATCCCGATACTCAGCCCAAAAATCTTCCGTGTGAGGCGGGTTCTCGAAATAGTGGGAGCGCGATCCTTTGCGCCTTGCTCGGAAGCGCCATTTTCCGTGGCGGTCCTGAAATTCAGAGACCCACTTGGGAAGGCCAGGCTTAGTCATCTGTCACCATCCCAAGTATTATTATTTGTTTCGCCATTTGAAGGAAGCGCCGAAAACGCCTCGTCCAATTCGTAGCGATCCCAAATGGTTCGAGAATTGCAGCGCTTTGCCGGCGGCATTTTGCGATCCGAGACAAGCTGGTCAAAAAGGGTCGGGGAAATCCCAACGTATGCAGCGGCCTGAACGCGGCTGAGGCCGCGAGGCGCGAGAGATTGAGGGAGCGGGCTATTTTTTTCCGACATGCTCAGCCGCCAAAAACATGGGTAATTGTGCCAGCTCCAAGATCCGGCAGAGTCTCCGCCGACCAGGAGAAGCCGTCAGGGTTATTGTAGACGGTGTTTCGGCCTCCACCTACACCTGACGGGCCGAGCGTAAAAAAGCGGGATCCCAAAACTATTGGTTTAATGATTCCGCTGCTGATCGTTTGCTCAATCCAGTTTTCGCCTCCATCGACGGTCTTGTGAATATTTGAGCCAGTAAAATTGGACTCGCGTGCAAGCCAGCGGCCGGTATTTGCACGATCTGCCGCTAAGCCTTTTGTATCGATCCGCTCGCTTAATACCTTTTCCCAGGAAATGAGATCTGGCGACGACCAAGCGCCGAAAGCGGAAGTCGGGGAGACGTAATGCAAAATGATGGCGCGTTTCCCTATTGAGACGCTGCCTTCTGGTCTCTCGTTTCCAGGTGAGGGAAGCCCATCAATCGTTGACCAGGAAAGACCTCCGTCCGTTGAATATAGGGGCCGCATTTGTCCAATAGTTGGGTGAACTTGAAGCCCGGGGCTAATTATCGCCAACTTCGATCCGGTGGGACTGTATTTGGCTATAGCGGCATCGCTATCCTGTGCGAGAACTGAAACGCTGGGAGAATTTGTAAGAGGTATGAATGACATTTCGGATCCAGCTGCGCGCCAGATGCCCCAGCGAATGTCATTCAAATCGTATTGTGCGATGCCCCCTGTACAAGCAATCCCAATACCCGGGGAGCAGATGGTCGAAGCGAAAGGACCACCAGCCAGCAGAATCTACGCGCTGGGGTGCGAGCCAGGATAATTTAGAGAAAAGTAATTCCAGGTCGCGCCAAAGTCTTCGCTATACCAAATGGAAATACGGTAGGACGCGGGTTCAATCGACCAATTTGACTCAGAAAGGCGATTTTCCCCCAAAGCGTATATTTTGCCTTCCGGGTCATTCGCGTTCCTAAAGCCGGAGTTAAAATACAGCGCGTCGAGGTTTATCGAGTAAGGCCACGCGAAGGTGCCAACCGGCAGGCTAGATCCATCAAATTTTTTTACCCACTCACCATTTCGCTGCCGGTAGTAGCAAATTGGGCGTGCACCTGATTCACCGAGCTGATTGCGGCCGACCGCCCAAACGTCAACCGGCTTTTCCTGTTGTGCCTTCATGAGCATCGCTGCGCCTATCAGCTGCGCCGAAACCGGATGTTTTGTGCCAGTAACCGCCAGGCACACGGTTCATGGCCGCGGCCATCTCAGTGCGCGTGGATTTATTGGGATCGCCGGCGAAGCTCCAAACGTATTTGCGCTCGCCTGATGGCTTTGGCGTGAAATCGGGTTTCGCAAAACCCTTTTTGTACCCAAGCGGAAAGAAGAAAATATTTGAATACGCCGATAGCATATCTGAACGGCAATTCCGGATTGCACCGTCGCAATAGCGGTAGGCGCTGTAGTCGTCGGCAAAGATTTCGTCGCTCAAGTGCAGGAGGATGACACGCACGCCTTGTTCGAAGGCCCGCCGGTAGTAAAACGTCTTTTCGGCGACAATGCGGTTGTCGACAACAATCATGGGGTCGGAAATGTGAGACCATGTGTTATCGACGACTTCGCCGTCAATCGCACCGTCAAGCAGCTGATGAATCCAATCGTATTCCCAGGACTCTTCTGGCCGAAACTGCCACACCAGTTTTGGGAGCGAGGAGTTCCGAACCGGCATCATGCGCCGGTGACATAATCGCGCGAACTGCAGAGCGTCTTCGTCGTCGGGCGACGCTTCCAGCTCTTTCATGAACAGTTCGGAAGCCTTTTGGTAGAGCCCCAGTTGAAACATCTGCAGGGCTTTATCAAAATTGGCAGACCGCTTAGGCCGTATTAGAGGTACGCGCATGAATAGTGGGGTCCGCCCGTTCAATGAAGGCCGTTAAGGTATGCTCATCGTTCAAATCTATTCCGCGGCTTCTTCCTTCCGCGCAAGTATTTTGCGGCGTGCGGCGCCGCGATCCTTATCCGAAACGTATATCAGGCCTGCCACGCGGCGGATCATGGCGTCCTCAGGCGGGTCGAGCTCACCATCGGCAAAGGCAACGTCCCACAACATCTCAATCAAGTGGACGCGCTCTTCGTATTCCATGGCTTTCACCATGTTTCTGGTAAATCCATAAAGATGCCCGGAATCTTGTTGTGCGGCATGAGCCGCTTCTACGAGCTCATGGGTCTGTTCTTTGGATAAATCGTATTTCTCGGAGATAAGAGATTCGATCATCTCGCGCTCTTGCTCGTCGAAAGAGTCGTCCCGGCAGGCCGCTTCAACGAGCAGGGCGGCCACGGCCATATTCAGTTCATCAGGCTTATCTTCAATAACAGGGGTCTCAGGTTCGCTTTTGAGAAGCGACATTATGCGATCAATCATAGGACGTGCTTTATCTTAGGTGCTAGGGGCAGGCATCCTAGCAGCAGAATAGGTGTTCTACAAATTTGCTCAGATCAGGATCAAGAGCGCGCCCAGGAAGATGACTCCCGTGAACAGAAATGCGACGGCGCAATAACCCATAATGTCGCGGGCATGCAGGCCGGTAATGGCCAGTACCGGAATGGCGAGAAATGGATGGATCAGGTTCGTCCATTGATCGCCAAAGGCAACGGCCATGGCAGTCAGGGGCACGTCTGCGCCGAGCTCAATGGCAGCCTGCATAGCGATCGGGCCCTGCACGGCCCATTGTCCGCCGGCGGAAGGAATAAACAGATTGAGAATGGCTCCGCTGAAAAACGACGTTATCGGCAAGGTGGTCGCCGAGGATATCTGCACGAAAACATCGATAATCATCCGGGCAATGCCGGTGTCCGCGATAAGGCCCGCAATTCCCGCATAAAGGGGATATTGAAGCAAGAACGGTCCGGCCATTTTCGCGGCGTTCATCACAAGGCCGAGGTAGTGCACGGGTGAGCGGGAAAGGGCGATCCCCAAAATCAGGAATGTGAAGTTGATGATATTAAGGTTCAGGCCCGTGCCGCGTTCGAAAACCTGGACGTAGAGAAAGACAACGCCTGCCGCGATAATCGGAAAATTCAACCAACGTGCATTTTCAAGGCGTCCGGCCGGTGTGTCTTTGCCGTGGACCTCTGTTTCCTGCTGCGCGGCTTCCATCGCCAACGAGGAGGCAGGGATCGTCTTGCAATCGATATCGGTGGGTCGCAACCGCGCCATGACAAAGGGCAGGGAAATAAACACAGCGCCGACGACAGCAAAGTTCCAAGGCGTGAGTAAGGTCTCCGACGACGGAATGAGCCCGACAAGGTCTTCAAGAAAGTGGCCCGGCGTGGCGATTGCCAGCGGAATTGTAGCAGACAGGCCCTGATGCCAGACGACAAATCCGGAATACGCACAGGCGACCAAAAGGGGATAATGAACGGGAATGCCGCGTTCGCGCGCGACGATGCCGACAGTGCGAGCCACGATTGCGCCGGCGACAAGTCCAAATCCGCCCGAGGCAAAAAATGAACTTAAAACACTGACGGCTGTCACCGTGATGTAGGCGCTGGCGGGCGAGGTCGCCATTGAGGCCGCGCCGCGCAAAAGGCGTTGCATCGGCGATGTCTGCGCCAGGGCGTAACCCAGGAGGATGATCAGGATCGTCTGATTGGTGAATTCGAGCAGGTTCCAAAGGCTATCGCCCCAAATGGAAACCGCCTCCATGGGGCCGGTATCGGTCAACGCGATCCCTGAGATGAACGTAATCGCCGTCAGGATAAGCGCGACGACTAGGGCGTCCGGCATCCAACGGTCGAAGAGAGAGACCAGTCCGTTTGTGAGTTTTGCGAGCATCGCCGGTCCGCCTTCCCAACGTCACATGTAAATTTTTATGAGGAGGCTGACGATAAAGATCGGCCCGGTGTAGAGCAGGGCGACGGCGCAATACCCCATGATGTCGCGCACATGCAGCCCGGCGATAGCGAGCACCGGAATAGCGATCAGAGGCTGAATCAGGTTTGTCCACTGGTCGCCAAATGAAACTGCCATGGCCGTCAAGGGCACGTCCGCGCCGAGTTCGATTGCGGACTGCATGGCTATCGGACCTTGGACTACCCACTGGCCGCCGCCGGAGGGAATGAACAGATTGAGAATAGCACCGCTGAAAAAAGTGGTTATGGGCAGAGTTTCCGCCGTTGAGATCTGCACAAATAGGTCAACGACCATCCGCGCTAGGCCGGTATCTGCCATCATGCCCGCAATGCCTGCATAAAACGGGTATTGCAGCAGAAACGGTCCAACAACCTTCGCGGCATTGACGATGAGGGCGAGGTAATGAATAGGCGAGCGCGAGAGCGCAACGCCGATCACCAGGAAGGTGAAATTCAGCAAATTGAGATTAAGGCCGTTTCCGCGCTGAACAAACTCAATAAACAAAAACACCACGCCCACCAGCACAAACAAGTAATTCAGCGCCTTGCTGTTTTCCAGTTTCGAGGCGGGCGTGTCGCGCGCGGTATCGACATCTTCGATGGCTACATTTTCGTCTTCTGCGGCGACGGACGCGGGCAAAGGCCGGCACGCCGAATCTTGCGGCCGCAAATATGCCATCACGAACGGTAGGGTCAGGAGGATAACCAGCGCTGTGACGATGTTCCATGCCGTGAAGAGCGTTTGTGACGTGGTCACAATACCGATGGAGTTTTCCAAGAAGTGACCCGGCGTGGCGATGGCAAGGCCGATGGAAGCCGATAGCCCTTGGTGCCAAATTACAATGCCAGCGTATGCACACGCTACAAGCAGGGGGTAGTGCACGGCAATGCCGCGGTCACGGGCCACGGCACCGACCGTACGGGCCATTACCGCGCCTGCGACCAACCCCAAGGCCCAAGAAAACAGAGCTGTTCCGCAACTGATGAAGGCGACGGTTAGATAGGCGCCGCGTGCGGACTTCACCGTGCCCGCGGCTTTTTTGAGTGCGCGTTGCATGGGAGGCGTGTAGGCCAGCGCGTAACCCAACAGCAGTGTGAGAACGACCTGGCTGGTAAAGGTCAGCAGGTTCCAGAACCCGTCACCCCAAGCGGTGATGGTTTCAACCGGTGTTGCGCCAGCAGTCGTGATGGCCAGGACAAATGTAAGCGCGGAGAGGCCCACGGCCACGACAAAGGCGTCCGGCATCCAGCGCTCGAAAAACACGACGATGCTATTGGTAAATCGCCCCAACCCCGTTTCTCCCCCAGTACGGTTCGCCTAAATCCCAGGCGCGATGTCTTGTAGCAGTTCTAAGGCTGATTTGTCGAATGATGGGCGGCGCAGGTTAAGCGCCGTCCATGGCTGTCCGCAGCTTTTCGGCGAGCACGTCTGCGCCGTCCTGCCAGGAGTAGGGGCGTTCGTAGACTCCCTGCGGATTTAATAGGTACAACGCCGCGCTGTGGTCGATGGTATATCCGCCGTCTTCCAGCGCAACCTTGCGAAAGAACACGCTGTAATTCTGTGCGGCGTTTTTGACCTGATCCAAGCTGCCCGTCAGTCCGTCGATGCGCGGGTCAAAATTCTTCATGTAGTCGGCCATGCGCTCGCGCGTATCCCATTCCGGATCGACGGAAATAAAGACCGGTTGCAATTTTTCGGCGTCCGGACCCAACAGTTCCAGAGTTTGGCCCATATCGATTAGAGTTGTCGGGCAAACGTCGGGACAGCGTGTGAATCCGAAAAACAGCAGTGTCCAATGGCCGGCGTAATTCGTGGGCGTCACCGTTTCGCCTTCGGTATTGATAAGCTCGAACTGCTTCACCGCGTCCGCGTTTACGACCAGTTGGCTGGGTGGATTGCGGTTAACCACAAACACCACAATCAATCCGACTAGGATCGCGGAAAGCAGGCCGGCGATGGTCGCTAAGCCCATCGTGCGCATCGTGTTTAGTTCCTTCTAGAACAAGGCTTTTAGACAGGTCTTGGGTAATCCCTGCCGGTCGTTCCCGCAACCGAATTCGGCGGTCCGCGGCGCATTTGCTAATTGCCCGGAGCGTGATAAACCGCCCGCCATGTTGCAGATTGAGAACTTAACCTATCGCATTGCCGGCCGCATTTTGCTGGATAAAACCAGTGCCGCCATCGACGCGGGCCACAGGGTGGGGCTTGTGGGCCGCAACGGTACTGGCAAGACGACGCTCATGCGCCTCATTACCGGGCAATTGTCGCCGGAGGCGGGTGATATCAATGTGCCCAGCCGCTGGAGCATCGGCATTACATCGCAAGAAGCGCCAAACGGGCCGCTGAGCCTCGTCGATACGGTGCTGGCTGCGGACACGGAATTAACCCGGCTTAACCAAGAGGCTGACACCGCAACCGATCCCGAACGGATCGCTGAAATCCACACGCGTCTGCATGATAAGCATGCACACAGTGCGAATGCCCGCGCCGCGCGTATTCTCGCCGGACTTGGATTTGATGAAGCGGCGCAGCAGCGCCCTTGCGAAGAGTTTTCCGGCGGATGGCGCATGCGTGTCGCGCTTGCGGGCCTGTTATTTACGAGTCCTGACCTGCTTTTGCTTGATGAGCCGACGAACCATCTCGATCTGGAAGCAACAATTTGGCTCGAGGATTATCTGCGTCACTATCCCGGCACCATTCTGATGGTGAGCCATGACAGGGATCTTTTGAACCGCTCTGTGGACCAGATCATGCATCTGGAGAACGGCAGGCTGAAGCTCTATCGCGGCGGATATGACCGCTTTGAAGAGACGCGCCGCATGCACCTGGAGCAAAATGAAAAGCTGCGCGTGAAACAAGATGCGCGTCGCGCGGAAATCCAAAAATTCGTGGATCGTTTCCGCTACAAAGCGAGCAAAGCCAAACAGGCGCAGTCACGGATAAAGATGCTGGAGCGGATGCAGCCGATTGCGGAGCATCATGAAGAGGCCAGTGTCGATTTTAGTTTTCCCGAATCCGACAAGCTTGCGCCGCCCTTGTTCAGTATGCGCGATGTCGTGATCGGCTATGACGGAAAGCCGGTTCTCAGCAAATTGTCGCTGCGACTTGACGATGATGACCGCATTGCGCTGCTGGGTGCGAACGGGAATGGCAAATCCACGTTTGTGAAGCTGCTTGCGGGCAGACTGCAGAAGATGGAAGGCGACGTCAGCAAGTCGGGCAAGCTGCGTGTCGGCTACTTTGCCCAGCATCAGGCCGAAGAACTGGATATGGAGGCGACGCCTGTCCTCGAGATGGCGCGCCGCAGGCCCCGTGATACGGAGCAACAACACCGAAACCACCTGGGACGCTTTGGTTTCTCGCAGCAGCGCGCGGATACGAAAGTTGGCAGTCTGTCAGGAGGTGAAAAAGCGCGATTGCTGTTTGCGCTGATGTCGGTGGACAAACCGCACATTCTGCTTCTCGATGAGCCGACGAACCATCTGGACATGGACTCCCGGCAGGCCCTTGTCGAAGCGATCAATGCCTTTGAGGGGGCAGTTGTCATCATCAGCCACGATCCGCACGTGATCGAACTGACGGCCGACCGGTTTTGGCTTGTGGACGGTGGGCGCGTGCAGCCATTTGAAGGGGATATGTCCGACTACCGGGCCTATTTGCTCGGGCAGCCGATTAGAACCGACGAAACAAAAGAGAGTGAACCTAAAGACCCAGCCCCTAAAATCGACAAGAAGGAAGAGCGCCGTCGGGCCGCGGAACAACGCGCCGCGCTAGCGCCGCTCAAGAAAACCTTGGATCGCGCGGAAAAGAAAGTTCTGAAGTTGGAAGAGCAGAAGGATGAGTTGAAGGAAAAGCTCGCCGATCCCAAGCTTTATGAAGGTGATCCCGCGAGCGTGAAAGAGCTTCAGATGCAATACGGGCAGCTGGAAAAAGAGTTGCAGGATGCCATGGACGCCTGGGCGAATATCCAGCACGAATGGGATCAACTGAACGCAGAGAGCGCCGCCTCATGAGCGAACCTAGGCCATTCAAAATTGATATTGCGCAGTCAGTGATCGACGGCATCGTTGAAAAAGTGCGCACGTACCAATGGCACGAAATGCCGGAGATCCCCGAAGGTGGAGATCGCTGGGCTTACGGCACCGACATGGAATACATGAAGGAACTCTGTGCCTATTGGACCAGTGAATTCGACTGGCGCAAGGCCGAGGCGCGCTTGAATACTTATCCGCAATTCACAGTGGAAATTGACGGTCTCGACATTCATTTCCTGCATGTGAAGGGCTCCGGGAAAAATCCACGCCCGGTCATCATGACCCATGGTTGGCCCGGTTCTGTATTCGAGTTCTTCGACGTCATCGAGCGGTTGGCGCATCCCGAAAAATTCGGCGGTGATGCGGAGCACGGATTGACGCTCGTGATGCCATCCTTGCCGGGTTACGGATTTTCGCGCGGCCTGAGAAAGCCCAATGGTCCGCGCGGCACAGCGGCCCTTTGGCACAAGTTGATGGTCGATGTGCTGGGACACAAGAAATACATCGCTCAGGGCGGCGATTGGGGTTCGGCCGTTTCAGGCTGGATTGCCGCTGATCACAGTGTGGAGAAGGGTGGTGAATGCTGCGCGCTTCACTACAACATGTACGGCGTCTATGCGCCCGTGAAGCCGGAAACCGAGGAAGAGAAAACCTGGGCGCGGAATGCGGATGCGATCCGCAAAAAGGAATTCGCTTATTTCCATCTGCAAACCACGAAGCCGCAAACGTTGTCCTACGCGATGATGGACAGCCCTGTGGGTGTCGCGGCCTGGATCACGGAGAAATTTTATACATGGTCGGATCTGCGCGGACCGGATGGCTCCAAGCGCCTTGAGAACGTTTATACGAAGGATCAGTTGCTGACCAACATCATGATTTATTTGGTCACGCGCTCGTTTAACACGGCGACTTGGTTCTACAGGGGTATGCGCGAAGAGCGCTGCACATTCCTGGACCCGGGCACGAAAATTGGCGTTCCGACTGGAATCGCGGTATTTCCAAAGGAGTTGGTTCCGTTCCCACCGCGGAGCACCGTCGAGAAGGGATATAACGTCGTCCGGTGGACGGAATTTGACCGTGGCGGTCACTTTGCGGCCATGGAAACAAAAGACGTATTCGCAAGCGACGTTCTGGCGTTTGCGCGTCAGGTTAAATGAGCATAAGTGTTAAAGGCAGCGTGTGATTGAAGGGGTGCGCGGATCATCATGAAAGCAGTGTTGTGCAAAGCCTTTGGGCCGCCGGAAAGTTTAGTTGTTGGTGACGTCGAGCCGCGTAAACCGGGCAAGGGGCAGGTTGCACTGGATATGAAGGCTGCAGGCGTGAACTTTGCGGACAGCCTGATTATTCAAGGTAAGTATCAATTCAAACCGGACTTTCCGTTTTCGCCCGGGCTGGAAGGCGCGGGCGTGATCCGTGAAGTCGGTGAAGGGGTCAGCGAATTTAAAGTCGGCGACCGCGTCATGGTGCATTCCATTGCATCAGGGTCATTCTCGCAAGATCTGATCATGGATACATCGTTGGTGTTTCCAATTCCCGACGTCATGGATTTCAACACGGCGGCAGGTTTCTTCATTACCTACGGAACGTCGCACCACTCACTGAAAGACCGCGCGCAAATTCAGCCGGGTGAAACGCTCGTCGTTCTCGGTGCTGCCGGCGGCGTTGGTCTTACGGCAGTGGAACTCGGCAAGGTGATAGGCGCGCGCGTGATCGCAGCGGCGTCAACCGATGAAAAGCTGGCACTTTGCAAAAAGTACGGCGCGGACGACACCATCAATTACAGCAAAGACGATTTGCGCGACGCCATCAAGAAACTGACCGACGGCAAGGGTGCGGACGTTATTTATGATCCGGTCGGTGGGTCGCTCGCGGAACCGGCGGTGCGCAGCCTTGCGCCGGGTGGTCGTTTTCTCGTTGTTGGCTTTGCTGCAGGTGACATCCCAAGTATTCCGCTCAATCTTGTACTGATCAAACGCTCGGCGATAGTCGGTGTGTTTTTCGGCAACTGGGTTTTGGCCAACGAAACGAAGGCCAAGGCAAATATCAAAGAACTGCTCGATTGGTATACGGCGGGCAAGATCAAGCCGCACATTTCCAAGGTCTATGCGATGAACGAAGCGGTTGATGCCATCAACCACGTCGTCTCGCGCAAGGTTGAAGGAAAAGTGGTCGTCTCCCTGGAGAACGCCTAACCGACTATTCTGCTTCGACGGCAGTATTCAGGCTTTCCACGCAGTCGGCGAATTCGGTCAGCATGTCGTAAATGACCTGCTTGACCGAGCCTTCCTCGTTCATGTTGGAAACGATTTGCCCCACCGGCGGGCTCATGTAGTCCTTGGCCTTACCGCGATTGATACGCAAGCGGGCCTCCATGGTCACGAGGGTTTGCAAAGGCATGGGGAGATAGGGTGGCGCGCCAGGCTTCTCCCACGCCTCGGTCAGCTTACTGCGCAGGACGCGGGCGGGTTTCCCGGTGCGGCTGCGGCTTTGAATGGCGTCTTCGGACCGGCCGGCGAACAAGGCCTCCTTTTCTTCGGGCAAAAGGTCACTTTGTTTAGTGCCGAGCCATATTGATCCACACCAAATGCCGGCGCAGCCCATGGCCAGGGCGGCCGCCATCTGGCGACCCCGTCCGATGCCACCAGCGGCAAGTACGGGAATGGGGTCGATCGCATCGATGATCTGAGGCCAGAGCACCATGGAACTGATGGTGCCGGTATGGCCGCCAGCCTCGCTGCCTTGCGCGACAACGATATCCACTCCGGCTTCCTTTTGTTTGAGGGCGTGTTCGGGCTTACCGACCAAGGCGCCGACCTTGATTCCGCGCGCATGCATGCGGTCCACTTGATCCTTTGACGGAACGCCCAGGGCGTTGACGACCATCTTGATCGGATGCTCAAGCGCAACATCGAAGAGTGCTTCGCTTTCTTCACGGGTCATATTGACCTTTTCGACTTCCTTCCTGAGCATTTCATCGGCTTCC
Source organism: uncultured Rhodobacterales bacterium (assembly GCA_964475755.1). Taxonomy (GTDB): domain Bacteria; phylum Pseudomonadota; class Alphaproteobacteria; order Rhodospirillales; family Rhodospirillaceae; genus UBA11612. Next base: position 45,051 of record CAYYXR010000015.1, on the reverse strand, counting down.
CCCTCAGGCAGAGGAGGAATGCCAGCGTCATCGAGAAGTTTGCGCAAGAATTCGATTTGCTCGCGAGGCAGGGTTTCAGGATCGACTTTGACCGTACCGACAGGTACGTGCTTGTTGGGCATGAGCACATCGATGCCGTAGGGCTTGCCTTCAATGTGGTCATCGATCCACTTCAGTTCTTCTTTCAATTGCTCCTTGGTGTAATAGCCCGCTCCCAGACAGCCGAAACCACCGGCTTTCGAAACTTCCACCACGACGTCGCGGCAGTGCGAAAACGCAAAAATTGGAACATCGATGCCGAGCAGTTCGGTGGCGGCTGTACGCATGAAAATCCTCCCCTGAATGCTAAAGCGAAAAAGGCGCTAGGCTCCGATTCCGCCAAAGAATTGCGTAAGGTCCATCATATTCAAGCGCTTCGAATTGTGGAAGTGCGCGAGTTCAGATAGAAATTGCGGACGCATTGCAGCGCCAGGGGGAGATCGTCATGAAACGTCTTTGTATTTGGACAATCACACTGCTCGGGATCGGATTGGTCGCGGCATGTGACGCGCCTCCGGAACCTAACCTAGCTGCATTGCCGGCTTCGGACTGGCCCTTAAAAGGCGGCCACTGGGGAAATACGCGCCACTCCACACTGGATGAAATCACCACTGACAATGTCGGCAGGCTTGGTGCTGTCTGGAAAACCGAACTTAAGGGCAGCGTCTCCCGCGTTGCCGCAATTGTCGAAGACGGTCTTATGTTTATTTCGTCTGGCGGTTCGACGACATATGCCGGGCAGGGCAATCGGCCCGGAGAAAATGCGTCGGCGTCCACTGAAGGTATCGGCGGCATTACGGCACTGGATGCGGCTACCGGTGAAATCGTATGGCAGTATACCCCCCAAGGCGGGGCGGGCGTCTCCGTGCTTGTGAAAGGCGCGGGCGCGGGCGGCGGAAAAGTGTACGTCGGATTGAACGACGCGCAAGTCGTCGCGGTCGACCAAAAATCGGGCAAAGAGGTTTGGCGTGGGCGCGCCGGTGCGGACCCTGTGCCGCCTGGTGAATTTATTGCGGCCGCGCCTGTATATGTAAACGGGGTGGTGCTTGTGGGCATCGGCAGCGGTGATGCGGGCATCAGTGGCAGGACCGTGGCGCTTGATGCTTCAAACGGAGATAAACTCTGGGAATTTAGATCTATCCCGGGGCGAGGCGAGCCGGGAAATGAAACCTGGCCGCAGGATACGGACGCATGGGAGCAGGGCGGCGGCGGCGTCTGGACCAGTCACGCTGTGGATGCTGAGCTTGGCCTAGTCTACTTTGGAACCGGCAACGCTTTTCCCATGCAAGGCGGGGAGCTACGCGAGGGCGATAATCTTTACGCAACCTCGGTATTGGCGGTGGATTTGGAAACCGGTGAATACCGCTGGCACTTTCAGATGACACGGCACGACATGTGGGAAGCAGACGTCGGTGGACCTCTGGTCCTCTACAATGCAGACGTGAACGGCGAAAGCGTCCCTGCGCTCGCGGCCATGCGCATGGACGGGAATGTGTTCTTGTTCAATCGCGCAACCGGGGAACCATTGCACGGCATTGAGGAGCGTCCACACCGTCAGGTCGCGCGCATTCACAGCGCAGAGACGCAGCCGTTCCCTGTAGATGCCGACCAAGTTGGCTTCCCGTGCGCCCAGGAAGAGTTGACGCCCAAGGGATTTGAGTTGGGCTGTTTTTTCGACGCGGTCGACTACGACGATTCGAATATCATGTTGCCGGGCAGCGCCACCCGATTCGCACCTATGAGCTATAGTCCGCAAACAAATCAGTTTTACATCACAGGGTCCGTATCGGCGGGCTGGCACCGCCGTGCGCCTGATCCTTACTATTTCAGCGGTGGGAGCACGCCGGTACCTGGTATTCGCACGTATGGACTATTGGTGGCGTTCGATGCGGATACGCGAAGGATCACATGGCAGAAAGAAATGCCGCGCCCTATTTCAAACGGTAGCGGTGCCACGACAACAGCCGGCGGTTTGCTCATTCATGGCGAGCCCGACGGTAACCTACAGGCGTACAACGCCGAAGATGGCGCGTTGCTCTGGGAATTTCAGACTGGTTCATCCGTTGCCGGACCGGTTGCGGTGTATGAAGCAGACGGCAGACAATTCTTTGGTGTTGTCGCCGGGCAGACGGTTTGGGGCTTTGCGTTGGACGGGTCGCTGCCTCCTGCGGAAAGCGGTCCGCCGCAGCCGGATGGTGTTTCCGGCTTTGCCGGGCGCGTCGTCCCCACAAACGAGATCATGATGGCTGAAGAGTTTCCTAGTACCATCAGCATGCACGCCCGCGAGAACTTTAAAGACAACTACGCTCTGTCACCCAACCGCGCGCGTATTGCCGTTGGAAGTACAGTGACGTGGACAAACAACAGCGATATCGAGCGGGATGTTATGGCGGAAGACGGATCGTGGGCTTCCGGGCCGATTCCACCCGGAAGGTCGGCGACGGTTACATTCAATATTCCAGGCGCGTTCACATATACGTCTCGGCAGCATCCCTGGGTGTACGGCCAGCTTATCGTGGAAGAATAAGGCGTATTGCGGCCTCGACCGGCCGGCTGTAGCGTACGGCAGGGACACACGGGAGGGGCAATCATGAAAGTACGCGATTTGCGGATCGCCGCGGTTGTTTCAATTGCGGCGGTGGGTCTCGCTGTTGGATCTTGCAGCGAGCAGCAGTCGCCGCGTGACTGGAGCGAGCACGCCGGCGGCGAATGGCCGATGATCGAAGGGGACTGGGGTAATTCCCGTTTCTCGACCCTCGATGAAATAACGCCGTCAAATGTCGATCAGCTCGGCGGGGCCTGGGTGATGGAATTCGAACAGGGTCAGTCGCGCGCAACCCCGGTGGTCTATGACGGTCTGATGTTCCTCACGGCAGGCCCTTATGTTTATGCACTCGATCCTGCGAGTGGAGAGGTTCAATGGAAATACGAACCCGCTATTCCGGCAACAGGTCTTTATAAGGGGGTCACGCTGGGTGAGGGTTTGGCCTTTGTTGGTTTGTCCGATTCAAACGTGATTGCCCTCAATCAAAAAACTGGTGAATTGGTGTGGACGCATCTCGTCGGTGATGAAAACGCCGAGGAGAGCAGCACCAAGGCGCAATCGCCCACCGGTCAATTTATATCTACCGCGCCAGCCTATGCCGACGGTGTTGTGATCGTGCCAATGGTCAACGGCGATTACGGGGTCCGTGGGCGTGTCGTTGGCATCGACGCGAAAACCGGGGAGCGTTTGTGGACATTTTTCACCATTCCCGGACCGGGCGAATTTGGTCACGATACGTGGTCTCAGGACAACGATGAGTGGAAGAAGGGCGGCGGCGGCGTCTGGACCACACCGTCCATCGATCCGGAATTGGGTCTTGTCTATTTCGGCGTCGGCAATCCAGTGCCGCAATGGGGCGGTGAGGCGCGTGTCGGTGATAATCTGTTCACGGAATCACTTGTTGCGCTGGATATAAAGACCGGCGAACGCCGCTGGCACTATCAACTCGTGCATCACGACATCTGGGAAACAGATATCGGCACGCCGCCGGTCTTTATTGAGGTGGAGCGTGACGGCCAAATGCGCAAAGCAATTGCCGTCATGCGCACAACTGGTGAACTCTTCATGTTCGACCGTGCAACTGGCGAGCCGGTTTGGCCGATTGAGGAGCGTCCAGTGCCGCAGAAGGAAAGAGTGGCGACGGCGCCGACTCAGCCTTTCCCGGTCGGTGCCGATCAAATCGGCCCGCGCTGCGTTGACCCCGATAGCGTGCCGGCCGGGTTCGAACTGCTGTGCCACTTCGATCCGGTCGATTACGACCTGCCCAATACAATGTACCCGATCAACACGACGCGCGCCGCGCGCATGGCCTATAATCCGCAGACGGGGCATTTGTACGCCACTGCATCTCCGGCTTGGCCTTTCTGGATCCGCCGTTTTGAGGACCCGAAGTTCTTCAGCGCCATGGGTACGGCGGTGCCGGGTATCAAGACGCACGGGTTGATTGCCGCGATGGACACGCAGACGAACAAGATCGTCTGGGAACATAAAATGCCCTACGCCATCCAAAATGGATCGGGGTTTATGGCCACGGCGACGGGCCTCCTGTTTCACGGCGAGCCGGATGGAAGTGTGCAGGCGTTTAATGCCGAGACCGGCGAGCGTCTTTGGCATTTTCAAACCGGCTCGGCAGCGGAAGGCGCATTCATGTCCTTTGAAGCCGACGGCGAGCAGTACGTTGCGCTTACGGCGTCCAATGCACTGTGGACTTTCAAGTTGAATGGCGAAATTGGCGAGCGGGAAGCGCCTCGTCCTCCGCCGACTGAAACAACGTGGTCGGGCCGCATTGTGCCGACTGCAGAGATCACGATGGCGGCGACTATTCGCGATTCCGGTTTAGGTGTTCTGCGCGAAGCGTTCGAGGAGTATATTTTTCAGCCGACGCGTTCGCGTATCACGGTCGGCGAGAATATCGTCTTTACGAACACAGGCCACGAGACGCATTCCGCCGTGGCGCAAGATGGATCGTGGCGCATAGGGCCGATCGCGACGGGCGAGTCCAGGTCAATTTCGTTCGATAAACCAGGGACTTATACCTATATATGCGAAGAGCATCCGTGGACCTACGGCCAACTCGTCGTCGAAGAATAATGGCTATCCAATCCAACCAGGGAACCGACAAATGAAAAGCGTTTTTGCGATTTTGTCTCGCACTGCGATTGCCGCCTTCATGGCGACCGCATTTGCATTGGCCACTGCGCCGGTGTCGGCGGAGGAAATGCCGTACGATCACATGCACCTACGTATGGCAGACCCCGCTGCCGGTGCGGCCTGGTATGCGGAGCATATGGGTGGTGAGCTGCAGACGGGCAGCCCCGCTGTTAAATACAAACAAACCATTGTTCGTTTCTTCGGCGGAGAGGACGTCGGTACGTCGCACAATGCCGTGATTGATCATATCGGGTTTTCATTCGCCAACCTTGAGGAGAAGGTCGCCGAATTGGAGGCCGCAGGTGTTAAGGTCACGATGCCGGTGCGCGAAATCCCAAATCTATTCAAGATCGCTTTTGTCGAGGACCCGTGGGGCGGCCGTATCGAACTTGCGGAAGACCTGGAATGGGGCGAGGGATTCCATCATATCCATCTGCGTGACGCCGACCCCGAAGCCATGCTGGCTTGGCTGCATGACTCGTTTGGCGGCGAGAGAAAGAAACTTGGTGGGCTGTTGGACGTGATAGATCAAGGCGGCGTTTTGATGGCGGCGATGAAAAGCGAAGCGCCGACGGAGCCGTCCGACAACCATGTTTTCGATCACCTCGGATATGCCACCAAGGACATTGAAAAGGCCATGGCGGAATTGTCCGCCAAAGGTTCAAAGCAGGTCGGTGAGATACGGGCCATGGGACCGGTCAAGTTCGGATTTGTCGAAGGGCCGTCCGGCGTGCTTGTTGAAATCGTGCAGTGGCCTAATTAACCGGCTAGTCTTCCGATTGGTCCGGCGGCACCCAGGCTTCGCCGCGGGCCACACCCACGATTTCCGAGAGACCTTGGCGCATATCGGTCATAATAAATTCGCCTTTTGCGCCAGGCCCGCCCGCGCGGTGATTCGGAAAACGGACCACCCAGGCATTCATTTTCACCGTTAATCCACACAGCACGGTGCCAACCTTTACCTGCGTCGATTCAATGTAGTCTTTAACCTGTTCGAATTTCGACGCGGAAAGATTGTCCCACAAATCCTGCGACATGGTCGCGAAATCCTGGAACGTGCGCTTTAGAAAGCTGAGCAGGCCGGTAATGCGCTTTTCCACCTTGTCCATTTCTGCCATGAGGTTCTTGTCGTTTCGGGCCTGTAGGCTTTTGCGCATTTCTTTCATGGACGCGATGAATGACTCCAAGAGCGGGGTCAGCCGATCCAGGCAGTGGTTGTAGTAAGACAGGGACAGGAAGATATCGCCGTAATTCTCGAGGAAACGCGGGATCTGGTCGATTGTGATTTTTAATTTCTTGGCCATCTTCTTTAGCTGCGCGAGCGCTTTCTTGACATCGGGGTCCTTGAACATGCCCACGAGGTCTTCGAAATTTGAGATGTCTTTGCTGTCGTCCCCATAAACCTGCTTGATCAGCGGGAGCGTGAATTTGGACATATATCCGGTCAGCTCTTTGTTCTTTTCTTCCGAGAGTTTCAGATCGTCATAATTGTTGATCGGAATCCCGGCATCCCTGAGAGTCCGGCGCAAGCTATAGACGTCGTAACTGGGCAAGGGGGCCAAGGCATGCAGAATCGTCATGTCCGGGTGTCCGGCGCCTTCTTTCCATTTGAAGAATTTTGGCAGGTCGGAGATTGCGACTTGCCCGCTGCCGGTTTCGCGCTCCGAATACAATTCCATGACACCGACGAGGTGGCTGTTTATTACGATCTTGGAACGCTGCAATCCCTCCGTCTTCACGGGAATGATCCGCAAAGGCAGCATGAACAACGATTCAATATCGCTGTCGATGATGGGATTTACGTGAACCATTACGGGGGATTTGCTCAGAGCACTCAAAAAAGGTTGTAGAAAGTCTGTCCTGGTTGGAGCCCATCGGCTCAGCGCAATTATGTTAGCTATCGCACAATAAGGTATGGATTCGCAACGAGTACAGGCCTCTCATGCGGATAAAACCATCTATTATCATGTGAAAAGGTTAAAGCGCTGTTTGTACAGCGCGAAAAGCAATAGGCGGAGAGCCTATTTAGGTGTCGGTGGTGGAATTCAGCGCTTCTTCCAGCTCAAAGAAGGTGGGCTGTACGTTGGTGGGCACATTGCCCCGGCCGATTTCGACAGACACCTGCGGCGCGTTGCCGTTTAGGTGAGCGACCAGCACGTCGCGGATGATCATATAAAATTGATGCTCTTCATCCAGAACGCCTTTCAAACGTACGGAGACAGGGCCAACCACGGTATAGGCAAGAAACACACCAAGGAACGTTCCGACCAGCGCGCTACCGATCATGCCGCCCAGAACTTCAGGCGGTTCTGTCACGGATTGCATCGTATTGATCACGCCAAGCACCGCGGCAACGATCCCGATGGCGGGCAGACTATCGGCCATGGTTTGAAGGGCCGCCTGGGGCACCAGCTTTTCGTGGTGGTGCTTTTCGAGTTGAGATTCCATAGCATCGAAGACCTGGTGAGGGTCGTCTAGGTTCATGGATAGCATGCGTAGCGTGTCGCAGATGAAATCGGTCGCGAAATGATCGTCGAGTATGCGCGGGTACTTCTGGAAAATAGTGCTTTCGTCAGGTTTCTCGATGTGACTTTCGATCACGAGAATGCCCTTGGACTTGATCATCTTCGTGATCGTGAAAAGCAAGCACAGCATGTCCTTGAAATCTTGCTATTTCCATTTTGGCCCGGTGAATACTTGTTTGAGGCCGGAGATCACGCCCTTGAGAGTTTGAGCTGTATTTCCGACGATTAAGGCGCCGATGGCACCGCCAAAAATCACCATAAGCTCGGTCGGCAGTGCGGCAAAGATCACGCTTAAGTTACCGCCGTGCAGGAGAAACCCGCCGAACACCATGACAAACACGAATATGAGGCCAATAATACCCATCATGGCTGAAACTGCCTGTCGCCGTTGAGACGATTCATTCTTCTGGTTTTCCCTGCGAGAGTGTACACGGCGCCGCCGACTGCACTCTCAAATTCCCCACGCAAATTTGTAGGACATTATCAGATTGTCCTACCCACCCCTCAACTAAAAGTCTTATCAAAGGCTTAACCAAACTCCAGGAATTGTCGAGTGTGACCAGGGATCCTCTACCCATAGATAGACTAAAAACCGGCTTGCGTGCTCAGGCCTGGCTCCGGCGCTGCACGGCGCAAGGGTTGATGTCGACCGTTGTTCGCAAGGGGGATCCAGAGGCCGGCGCGCTGTTCATAAAGCTTAACCGTCTTGAAGGCGGGTGCACGGTGTTCTCGGGCGCGACCGCCCCGGATGGTCAGCCGGCGTGGCTCAGGGCGACGGGGCCTGACCTCGTTCCCGAGGCCGAGGCGGACCAATATCTGGCACGGCAGATAAAATATGACCCCGACCTTTGGATCATCGAAATCGAGGATCCAAAGGCGGAATTTGTTATGGATGGCATAATCCTGGATTTGTAGCCCCGGCGCTGTGGACAGGAGGTGCTGGGGCCGAGTATGTTCCCGCGTGGCTGCTTCTGTTAAGGGTTTGCGCGATGAGCTGGACAGACGAAAAAATAATGAAATTGAAGAGCTTGTGGTCGGAAGGTTTGACGACAGGTGAAATTGGAAAACGCCTCGGCGTTTCCAAGAACGCCGTGGTCGGCAAGGCGCACCGCCTCGGTCTGAAGGGCCGTCCTTCTCCCATTAAGCGCCAAGCCAAGCCCGCCGCGCCCAAGAAGGAAACCCGCGTATTTACTCTGACCGACTTGTCGGCGCAGACCTGCCGTTGGCCCATTGGCGATCCCAAGCATGCTGATTTCAGGTTTTGTGGCGCCATGGTCGTGCCCGGCAAGCCATATTGTGCAGAGCATTGCGCTGCGGCGTACGTCGGGTCGAATAAGTCGTCGTCCTCCTCGTCCTCCTCGTCATCTTCGTCCTCCTCTTCGACATCTTCGTCTTCCTCGCGCAGCGAAGACGCCGCCTAAGCCGATTTTCGGCTGCTTATACCACCTGATTCCCTGGCCTCTTTCCGGAGAGAACAGCATCAATGCTGTCGATGGCGAGCATGCCCATCGCTGTGCGGGTTTCCACCGTCGCGCTTCCGAGGTGGGGCAGCAGGAAAACATTATCCAAGTTGAGATAGCGCGTATCCAACTTTGGTTCGTTGGTGAATACATCCAATCCTGCCGCCGAGACCTTGCCAATTTGAAGGGCGGTGATTAGCGCGCTGTCGTCGACCAAAGGCCCACGCGCGGAATTGATAACCACCGCACCGTTCTTCAGCTTTGCGATGTTCTCAGCGCTGAGGATGCCTTTGGTTTCCGCGGTCAAAGGACAGTGAAGGCTTAAGACATCGCATTCGCCCAAAAATGCTTCCAGGCTCTCCACAAACTCAGCCTGTTCCACCGTCTTCACGGGTTTCCGGTTGTGGTAAATCACCGACATGCCAAACGCCTGAGCGCGTTTTGCAACCGCCGCGCCAATCCGCCCCATGCCCAAGATTCCAAGCTTTTTGCCGGTAATCTGATTGCCGAGCATCTGCGTGGGGCGGAGGCCGTTCCACGCTCCGGATCTCAGAAGCATGTCGCCTTCACGCGCCCGCCGGCTGGCGCCAAGCAAGAGCAGCATGGTCAGATCCGCGGTGGCGTCGGTAAGCACATCGGGTGTGTTTGAAACGGCAATTCCGCGCACTCTTGCTGCGTCCAAGTCTATGTGCTCGTAACCTACCGAGCAGGTCGCGATCAATTGAACGCTGTCGGGTAACGCCTTAATTGTTTCGCTGTCAAATCTTTCTGCTGGCGTAATGAGAATGGCATCGGCCCCGTTAGCGTATGCCTGCAACGTTGCGGTTGAGTAGACGGCGTCATCATCGCCCGGGAGGAAATCATAGGCTTTCCTTAGGCGCGCTTCGCATTCGGCGGGCAATCGTCGTGTTGCCGCGACGGTCGATTTCCCTGTCGATTCCATATGAATTCAATCCCTTCTAAAGAGCTCAATATTCCTTGTTTTCGTGGTATATCAAGGAAGTTACAAGGAAGAAGGGTGCGCGGGTAGGGCGGGCGTTCTAGGTCAATCTCACTAAAGCACAATCGTTGGGTTTGGAGCCGGATGTCTTTAGCCGTCAAATTTTGGGGTGTCCGAGGAAGTATCGCGTGCCCGTCGCCGGAGCACGTGGTTTACGGCGGAAACACCAGCTGTTTAGAGGTATTCGCTGGCGACCACCGCATCGTCCTGGACGCGGGAACGGGTATTCGCAACCTGGGCCAAGAATTTACCCGTGATGGCGTGAAGAAAGGCGTTTTGATGCTGACCCACTCGCACTGGGATCACATCAACGGATTTCCTTTTTTTCGGCCCGGCGTTCATGCCGAACAATCAATTCACCATTTTTGCGGGTCATCTCGCCAATGCCGGCGGCATTGAAAACGTACTCGCCAGTCAGATGGCAAACCCCACTTTTCCAGTGCCGCTCGAAGCACAGCAAGCAAACCTCACGTTTGAAGATTTTGAAGCGGGGCTGTCCTGGAATATGGACGGCGGGGTCAAAATCAAAACCAAGCCGCTCAATCACCCTAATGGTGCTACTGGCTATCGCGTTGAATATGACGGCAAAGCTCTTTGCTACGTTACGGATACCGAACACATTGTCGGCAAACCTGACGAAAACGTCTTGGATCTCATCGAAGGCGCGGACTTGGTGATTTACGACAGCACCTATACGGACAAAGAATTTCCTTTCAGAATCGGCTGGGGACACTCGACATGGCAGGAAGGGATTCGCTTGTGCAAGGCGGCGAATGTTCGCCAAATGGCGATCTTCCATCATGATCCCGACCACGACGACGACTTCATGCGCCAAATTGAATTAGAAGCCAGGGCGGAATGGGACGGAGCTCTGGTCGCACGCGAGAAAATGATTCTCTCACCGGGCGAATAAGGTCTGGCGGGAGTTTCACCCGCACCAATCTCGATATCTGAAAATTTTGGAAAGTGGCTCCGGCGACAGGACTCGAACCTGTAACCCTGCGGTTAACAGCCGCATGCTCTACCATTGAGCTACGCCGGACCAGCGCTTGCGTATATGGAGGCCGAGGCCGGAATCGAACCGACGTACGCGGATTTGCAGTCCGCTGCATGGCCACTCTGCCACTCGGCCCTATGCCTCAGCCTCGTTTGCCCCGAGGCCTGTAGTCATAAGCGACGGAAGGCCCCTTTTGCAAAAGGCACGGTTATATAGAAGGGAGCCAATTGGCGGTCAAGGCGTCCAAGTCAGATCATCAGTTAAATCAATGCTTGGGGCTTGATATGAGGCGATTTTCACGGCGTTGAGTATTCCCCGCCGAGCGCGTATAAGCGGGTTTGGCCGTCAACACGCTGATATTAGGGTTGGAACATGGATTTCGACGTTGCCCGCGAAAAAATGGTGGCAAGCCAAATTCGGACCACAGAGGTCACGGACCCATTGGTTGTGGCGACCATGGGTCAGATTCCGAGGGAAAAATTTGTGCCTTCCGAGAAGAAGGCCTTTGCCTATCTCGACGAAGATATGGCGATCGGCGGCGGCCGGTTCCTCATGGAGCCTATGATTGTCGCGCGTCTTATTCAGTTGGCCGACCTTGAGCCCGATGATTCCGTGTTGGTTGTCGGAGCCGGCACTGGATACCTTGCGGCCGTGGCGTCGCGGATGGTCGCCTCCGTGATTGCTCTTGAAGAAGATCCGAAGTTGGCGGATGGCGCGGCAAAAACATACGCGGAATTAAATATCGACAATGTGAAAGTCGTGGTCGGCAGCTTGAAGTCGGGCTGGGCAGGGCCTTTCGACGCAATTTTGTTTGACGGCGCCGTGGCGGAGATCCCAGAAGAAATACGCGCCCAGTTGGCTGACGGTGGCCGATTGGCAGCGGTTGTTCGCGACGGGCCGGTGGGCCGGGCCACGTTGATTGTCCGGGCGGGAGAGGCCTTCGGCAGCCGCCAGGAGTTTGACGCCATGACGCCGCTGCTTCCCGGGTTCGAAAAAGCCCCGGCCTTCCAGTTTTAAACCTGCACCGCGCCCCAATATAAATAGCCAGCTATATTTATGGACTGGAAATATCTAGGCAATGCGTGCGGATTCTAAAACGAAAGTCGAATAGATTATTTTATTATATAAATAAATCACTTGCGGTGTGACACTCATAGTTTAGATAATCTCTTTTGCTGCCGTTTACTCCGCACGTCCAAGTGCAACAAATGAATGTTCGGGAGTGCAACGACGAAGTTGAACGGAGCGGTGTGCGTGCTGTGGCGTTGCACATCGTTGCATGAAAGCGGTGGCGTTCGATCCGGTCATCAGATAGACGTAACTCCCCGCCGGGACTGATAAATTGAATTCCTGGCGGACCGGACAGCACGCATATGTCACGAGGCGATCTAGCAATGAAACGCATGAAGTTTGCTCTTTTGGGTACAGTGGCACTAACCCTTTTTGTGCAACCGGCGGATGCGGATACGCTTCAGGACGCCATGGCGCTTGCATACCAGGGCAATCCAAATCTTCTCGCGGCCAGAGCCCAGCTTCGGGCCACGGACGAAAGCGTGCCGATCGCGCTGTCCGGATGGCGTCCGACATTAACGGTCGGCGGGCAAATTCAGCGTGCACGGAGTGAAAATCGAATTTTCGCCGGTGGTGGTGTGGGCCAAGTGGTCACGGGTGGCATCACGCAGCGTACGTCCGAGGCTGTGCAAGTTCAGTTTACGCAGCCCATTTTCAGAGGGTTTAGAACCATCGCCCAAACTGCGCAAGCCCGCAACCAAGTGGCCGCACAGCAAGCACGCTTACAGTCGACTGAAGCGCAGGTCCTTTTAAACGTCGCGACGGCATATCTGGATGTTCTGCAAAATCAGGCCGTTGTCGAATTGCGAATGAACAACGTCCAGGTGTTATCCCGCCAGTTGGATGCGACGAACGACCGTTTTCGGGTGGGGGAAATCACACGGACCGACGTGGCGCAGTCGGAAGCGAATCTTGCCGGCGCGAGAGCAGAACTCGTCTTGGCCGAGGGTGTTCTTCAGCAAGCGCGTTCCACGTATCAAAACATTGTCGGCAAGGCCCCGGAAAATCTTGAGCGGCCTGACTTGCCGGGCCTTTTACCCGAAAGCCTGCAGGACGCCATCGATGTAGCGATGCGCAGTAACCCGAACTTCCTTGCCGCCGATTACACGGCGCTTGCCGCAGAAGAATCCATCACCTTGGCGCGCGGTGACCTCTTGCCGTCAATCAACGTTGTCGGCACCTACAGCAAGGGTTGGAACACTGTTGCGGACAAGTCCCGTTCCGAAAACGCCTCGGCAGTGGCGCAGGTTTCGGTGCCAATTTATCAGGCAGGTGCGGAATATGCGCGGCTGCGCCAATCAAAACACACCGCCGGCCAGCAACGTCTTTTGGCCGATCAGGCTCGTCTTGATGCACGTAATTTCGCAACCACCGCATGGGAAAACTTGCAGGCGTCATCGGCGAGCATTGAGTCATTTCGCTCTCAGGTCAGTGCAAACGAAATCGCCCTCGAGGGCGTGCAGCGCGAGGCCGAAGTCGGCGCGCGCACCGTCCTCGACGTTCTTGAGGAAGAACAGCGTTTGTTGAATTCCCGCGTCAATCTCGTCCGTTCGCAGCGGGATCAGGTTGTAGCGGCCTATCAGGTTTTGACCGCGATGGGCCGCTTGACGGGCGCGGACATGAATTTGGATGTCGCCGTATATGACCCCGGCGCGCATTTGCGGGATGTTGAATATCAGGCGTTTGGGACGGATGCGGGCGCAGGGACGGACGCGTCGCGTTAACCATTTCGCCTAATTTATTAACGCGCTTCGCATCAAGCTAATCGCGCATTACGTGCGCTCTTCAACCCGTCAAAAAATAGTCGGGGCGTGAAACCCACGTATGTTATAGGTTTCTTTACACTTTCACCCTACGGACCTGGAAATTACCAGGCGAAAAATGCCGGTGGGGAGCGTCATAGAATGAGTGCTGACGGCCAACAAGAACCATCAATGGAGGACATCCTCGCCTCCATTCGGAAGATATTGTCTGAGGATGAAGAGGGTGGCGACGAGGCAAAAGAAGTAGCGCCCGAGCCTGCACCTGAACCTGCGCCGGAACCGGAGCCCGAGCCGGCACCGGTAGAGGAGCCGGAAGAACCCGCCGCGTCGATTTTTGACGAAGAGCCGGAGGCCGAGCCCGAATACACGGCGGATATGCCCGCCGAAGCGGAAGAAGAGCCGCTCCAGCTTTCCGATGAGATGATCGTCGAGGATGACCAAAGTCAGTACGCCGAGGCAGAGCCGGGCCCCGATTTTGGTGCGCAACAATACGCGCAGCAGTATCCGCAGGAATACCAGCAGAATTATCAGCAAGGGTACGGTCAGGACTACGGCCCGGGACTCGTTTCGGATCTCGTCGCCCAGGCGTCGGGTGCGTCCATTTCGCAGCTTGCGCAAGCGGTTGCGCACGAACGCGCGGTGCAGCTTGGCAATCAAGGCATGACCCTGGAGCAGCTTGTGCGCGAGATCTGCACGCCGATCCTCAAGCAGTGGCTTGATACGAACCTGCCTTATATGGTTGAGCGCATCGTGAAGCAGGAAATCGAGCGGATCGTGACTCGCTCGGAGCGCATGCCCTAGGCTGACCTGCGTCCTCGGCCGGATTTTCCACCTAAATCAGCGAAAAGAGCGCCGAAGCCAGCGCCCTTTTGGCGTGCTCATTTGGTGTACCCATTTGGTTTGGTTGCGCTACGCCGCGCGGGCGGGTAAACCCTTGCCCGGCCTAATCCCTTTGGACAATTTACGGAACGATGCTGGATAAGACCTACAATCCGGGCGAGGTTGAAGAAGCCCTCTACGAGCGTTGGGAAAAAGCCGGCGATTTCGCCGCGCATCCCGACTCAAAGGCCGATCCCTACACCATCATGATGCCGCCCCCGAACGTGACGGGCAGCCTCCATATCGGCCACGCGCTGACGTTCACCATCCAGGATACGCTGATCCGGTATTTCCGCATGTCCGGGCGCGATGCGCTGTGGCAGCCGGGGACCGATCACGCCGGAATTGCAACTCAAATGGTCGTCGAACGCGAGTTAGCTGAGTCAGGTAGCAATCGCCGTGATCTTGGCCGCGAAAATTTCGTTCAGCGGGTTTGGTCGTGGAAAGAACAGTCGGGCGGCGTCATCACCCATCAGCTGCGCCGGCTTGGCGCATCACCCGATTGGGCGCGTGAACGCTTCACCATGGACGACGGGCTGTCCAAGGCCGTCGTCAAAGTGTTCGTGGACCTTCATCGCCAGGGATTGATCTATCGCGACAAACGCCTTGTGAATTGGGACCCCAAGCTGCACACCGCCATTTCCGATCTCGAGGTCGAGAGCCGCGAGACCAAGGGCAAGATGTGGTACTTCAAGTATCCGGTCGAGGGCCAAGACGGCGTGTTCATCACCGTCGGCACCACGCGCCCGGAGACCATGTTAGGCGATACCGGCGTTGCGGTTCACCCGGACGATGAGCGCTACAAGAGCCTTGTCGGCAAGAATGTCGTTCTTCCGTTGGTTGGCCGCGCCATTCCCATTATCGCCGACGACTACGCCGACCCCGAAAAAGGCTCCGGCGCGGTGAAAATCACGCCCGCCCATGACTTCAATGACTTCGGTGTCGGCAAGCGCAACAATCTCGAGATGATCAACGTTCTCGATCAGGACGCGCGCCTGAACGAAAACGCACCGGAGAAATACCGGGGCCTCGATCGTTTCAAAGTGCGCAACATGATCGTCGCCGACATGGAAGAGGCGGGCCTCCTCGAGAAAATCGAAGACAACGCCATGACAGTGCCATACGGCGACAGGTCTGGCGTGGTCATCGAGCCGTGGCTGACTGATCAGTGGTACGCCGACGCCCATACGCTCGCCCAACCGTGCATCAAGGCGGTGGAAGACGGGCGCACACGCTTTGTGCCCAAGAATTGGGAAAACACCTATTTCGAATGGATGCGCAACATCCAGCCGTGGTGCATTTCGCGCCAGTTGTGGTGGGGCCATCGCATTCCGGCGTGGTACGGCCCGGACGGCGAGCCCTTTGTGGCGCACGACGAAGCCGAAGCCCAGGCCATGGCGAACAAGCACTACGGCAAGACCGTCGAGCTGTATCAGGACGAAGACGTGCTCGACACGTGGTTCTCTTCGGCGCTGTGGCCGTTCTCCACCCTCGGCTGGCCGGACAAAACGCCGGAACTTGCGCGCTATTATCCCGGCGACGTGCTCGTCACCGGTTTCGACATCATCTTCTTCTGGGTCGCCCGCATGATGATGATGGGGATGCACTTCATGGGCGATGTGCCGTTCCGCGATGTGTATATCCACGCTCTGGTGCGCGACGAGAAGGGGCAGAAGATGTCCAAGTCCAAGGGCAATGTCATGGACCCCTTGGACCTGTGCAATAAGTACGGCACCGATGCGGTGCGCTTTACCCTGGCGGCCATGGCCGCGCAGGGGCGCGACGTGAAGCTGTCCGAGCAGCGCATCGCCGGGTACCGTAACTTCATTACTAAAATCTGGAATGCCGCGCGCTTCTGCCAAATGAATGAGTGCGCGCTGGTGGAAGACTTCGATCCAAAGTCCGTCACTTCGACGCTGAACAAATGGATCGTCTCCAAAACCGCTGATGCGGCCAAAGCCGTTTCAACGGCCATCGAAGCCTATCGCTTCAACGAGGCAGCCAACGGGCTTTATCAATTCACCTGGGGCACCTTCTGCGATTGGTTCCTGGAATTCGCCAAGCCTGTCTTCCAAGGCAGCGATGAAACCGCGAAAGCCGAGACCCGCGCCACAGCGGCCTGGGTGCTCGATCAGATTTTGCTGATCGGCCAGCCGTTGATCCCGTTCGTTACCGAAACCCTATGGGAGAAATTGGCCGAAGCTGCGAACGTCAAGCGCCCTGGTCCGCTGATGCTGCAAACCTATCCGACATACGAAGGGCTCGATGCGCCGGACGCCGCCGCCGAAATGGATTGGGTGGTGGACATGGTCACCTCCATTCGCTCCGTGCGCGCCGAAATGAACGTGCCCGCCGGTGCGCAACTCCCGGCGACCGTTAAGGATGCAAACGAAACGACAAAGCAGCGCATCGCAACGCACAGCGCATTGATTTGCGCGAACGCGCGCCTTTCATCCATCAACGCGACTGATGAAACCGTATCCGGCGCGGCGCAAGTGGTGGTCGGCGAGGCGACGGTGCAATTGCCCCTGGAAGGCGTTGTTGATCTGTCCAAGGAACGCGACCGCCTCAAAAAAGAAATCGCCAAGCTGGACGGCGAGATCGCGGGCATCGTCAAGAAACTCGGCAACGAAAACTTCGTGTCCAAAGCGCCGCCGGAAGTCGTGGAAGAAAACCGTGAGCGTCAGGCCGCCAAGGAAGCCGAGCGCGACAAAATCAGCGAAGCCCTTTCGCGCATCAGCGCGGCTTAATTCGGCTCATTCCCCCGCGGCAGCGGCGGGCGCCATTTGCGTCTCCACTTTCTTCGGCTGCAGAATCACACAGGCCGCCAAGTCGCCGGTGACGTTCACTACCGTGCGCGCCATGTCCAGAATGCGGTCCACCCCCATGATGAGCACCATGCCTTCCATGGGAATGCCGAGCCCCGCCGCGACGCTCGTAAGGATCGCGACGCTCACCCCGGGCGTGCCGGGCGCGCCGATGGCGGAGACGACTAACGTACTCACTACCCCGAAAATCTGCGCGGAGGTGAGGTCCACGCCGGTCATCTGCGCGAGGAACAGAATCGCGACGGCCTGGTACAGCGCCGTGCCCGCCATGTTCATGGTCGCGCCCAACGGAATGAGCATGTCGGCGTTGGCGCGCGAAACGCCGAGTTTCGTCGAGGCCGTTTCGATCGACAGCGGCATCACGGCTGCAGAGCTGGACGTGGAGAAGGCGAGCAGTTGCACCGATCCGATCTGGCTTAAAAAATGAACCGGGTTCATTCGCCCGAAGACCGAGACCAAAACCAAGTACAGCATCAGCACCAGCGCCAGTCCGGCGGCGACGGTCAGAACATAAACCACCATGCCGCCAATGGTTTCCAAGCCGGTGCGCATTACCATTTGTGCGATAAGCCCGAACACGGCAAAGGGTGTGAGATACATGGCCCAGCGCACAATGGTCATGGCCACTTCCAAGGCCCCGGCCAACCCGTTGAGTAAGGGCTCCACCCGGTCGCGCCGCGCCTGACGTGCGGCAATGCCGACCATGACCGCGAGCATGACAATCGCCGTCATGTCCCGCTCGGCGATGGCCTTTTGCACTTCGGTGGGCACAAGCCCGGCAATGACGTCCGGCAGCAAACGTCCCGTCGTGCTTTGAACGGCGGTCACGACGGCTTGCGGCGCTTCATAGCCCGAAATAAACGAGCCCGGCTGAATCAACAGTGCCATGAAAACACCTAACACGGCAGCGGCCGAGGTTGTGAAAACCACAATGGCGGTGAATGCGATGCCGGTGCGCTTCAAGGTGTCGTTGTGCGGGGCGGCGTTGATGCCCTGCAGGATCGATATCACCACCACCGGCACCAGAACCAAGGAAATGAGATTCAGAAACAGTTTGCCGGGCAGGGCGAGCCATGGGCCGATGACCTCTGCGACATCGGCCGAAACCAGCCCGTCAATGCTGAGGAACACACCGGTAATCACACCCAAGGCCATGGCCGTCAGCACCTGCGCCCAAAGGCGCGTTGAAATCCAGACGCGGATTTGGCCGGTATTTTGCGACAATGTGCTTAGAGTGCGGGCCATGAAATGTCCTGCGTTGACTTCGGCGAAATCAGTTTAGCGCAGCAAGCGTCGCAACAAAACGGCGATGACGGCATGAACACTTGAGGGGTCAATGCGTTCGCCAATGTCGCGGCAACTTCTCATCGGTCACGCAGGTGCGTCGAATGTCCAGGCCGTGCAACCGATATCCGTGTTGAATTCGATCCGCGCGCGGTTTTTGAGCGTCGATGCAGGGGCGTCTACCCAAAAAGAATGCTCCGGGTAGGCGATATGCCGCCCGCGCGGCAAGTCAACGACGCCGCTGCTTGAATAGAAAATGGGGATTTGCTGATCATTGGCGATGAGGCGGCCACTCGTCGCCAGCAGAGGTGAGTCGACCGCTCCGATGTCGAGAGCGCCCTGCAAGCGCACGTACTTCACTCCAAGGTAATCGTACGGCGTGAGACGGTGAATCCTACCGGCGAGGGTTTCGTCGCTACACGTCACCGGCGGGCTCTGGGCTTGTAATACCGCTTCGCCTTCCGGCGCGAGCCAGCCTTTGTCTTTTATGAGCTGCACCGCTGCATCCACATATGCAGACGACAACTCCGGGCCGGGGTGGCCGTTGCCGGGGTTGGCCCATAGGGACGGGTAGAGTGGGGCGTCATCGCGGTCGCCGAAGGCGGCCACAATGTCC
The DNA here is from genome assembly GCA_964475755.1 of uncultured Rhodobacterales bacterium. GTDB lineage: Bacteria > Pseudomonadota > Alphaproteobacteria > Rhodospirillales > Rhodospirillaceae > UBA11612. The sequence continues at coordinate 25,893 of CAYYXR010000015.1, read as the reverse complement.
TGCAGCGGATTTACATAGGGAATACCGGCGTGGTCGAGCCTCTCGGTTATGGCTGCATATTTTTTCTCGAATGGTGCGAACGCTGGAATGTGTGGCGTGAAGATGAACGCGATGTTGACGTCCTGGGCGTCGGCGAACTCTTTTAGTTTGGCGAGCACGCCTTCATAACGCTTTAGGTTTTCCTCCGAATAGAGATCCTCTTCCCAGTTCCCGTATCCGTACTCGTTGTCGATGAATCGTTCGTAGAACGCAGCGATATGTGCGGTAAGGTATGCGTGAGCGTTAGGGAATAACGCGGCTGTAAATCTTGAAACAGGCCCGTCGAGCGGTAAAAACTTCGATGGCCTCTCCTCGATGTCGGGATCGTTGGTGACATAGGCGATCAGCACCGTATCGGCGTGAAATAGCGCGTAATCCTTTGCGGCGGTTTTCAGAAATTCCAATTGGTCTTTTGTTGACCATCCACTTATGCCCCAGGACAGAACTTCCGTTCCCGGATCAATCTCGCGAACCTGCGCCGCGAGCTTGTGCGGCCACGCCCCGCCAAATGCGAGGCCGCTGCCCCACACGAAGGAATCACCGAGCACCGCAATTCGCCGCCGGATGTGCGGGGCCGGCACGATACTGTTGACGGGTGCGGTAAAATTCAGCGGGTGAGTGGCGCCAAAAGCTTCGTTTGCCGCCTCGAACTGCTGGTTTAATTCGATAGCCTCGGGTGTATACCAGGGCACCGAGCCTTGCGGCAGCGCGCCCGCCCGAACCGCAACCTCCACGCTTCCCAAGAACAGGGCGCCGGCGGCCACAAGCAGCCCGGCCGACAGCGCGGCGTTAATCAGGGGTTTTGGTAAAGAGTTAAGGCTCATGATCTCATATTAATATCATAACGAGAGCAGAGTCTAACCTCCGCCGCCCGTTCGTCATCCTATCAATTGTCATTCCCAGGCCTCCAGGGTTTCAAAACCAAGCCTTGCGGAAGACGCCAGTCTGCGGGCATACACCGGATGACGCCCCTCTGGAGAAATCTTCTTCATGCATTTCGATCCCCGCAAAAAACGTGACCACGGCTTGCCGTTCAATCCGTTTAAATCGCTCGTCGTGCCGCGCCCCATCGGCTGGATTTCATCCTTGAGCGTGGAGGGCACCGTAAACCTTGCGCCTTATAGCTTTTTCAACGCCGTGTCCGAGCGTCCCGCCATGGTCATGTTCTCCAGCGCAGGCGTGAAGCACTCCCAGGCGAATATCGAAGCCACCGGCGAATTCGTCTGCAACTTGGCCACGTGGAATTTACGCCAACAGATGGCCGAGACCGCCGCCGATTTGCCCGAAGGCGAGAGCGAAGCCGAGTTTGCAAAACTTGAAATGGCGCCGTCGGTGAACGTCAAGCCGCCGCGCGTGGCCAAATCACCCGCAGCACTGGAATGCAAATACGTGAAGACCGTCGAATTGCACGACGCCGAGGGCAATGCCTCCAACTGCACCATGGTCATCGGTGAGGTGATCGGGATTTACATCGATGACGCTGTCATCGTTGACGGCCGCGTGGATCTGTCAAAGGTCAACCCCGTCGCCCGCCTCGGCTACAAGGACTACACGGCGGTGGAAAATATTTTCGAGCTGACTATCCCGAAGGTGGGGTAAACAAAAATAGTGGCGTCGTTCATTAGATGAACACGCGATTGGCCGGCGGCATTTAATCGATTTCCAATTCGCACCACACCGGCGTGTGATCGGATGCCTTTTCCTTGCCGCGTGGTCCCTTGTCGATGCCCGCGCCGCGCAATGTGTCGGCGGTGAGCGGCGAGAGCATGAGGAAGTCGATCAGTAGGCCGTTGTCCTTCGACCACGCGCCGCCCTGATAATCCCAATAGGAATATTGATGGGGCAGGGTGTTGAAGGCGCGGAACGCATCGGTCAGACCGAGAAACTGCATGGCACGGAAGCGCGCGCGGCTTTCAGGTTGCGTGAGCGCGTCGTTGGCGAAAGCGGCGGGGTTATAGACATCGCCGTCCGTGGGAATGACGTTGTAATCGCCGCCCCACAACTGCATTTCATCGTCCATCAGGCGCTGTTCCATATGCGCCTTCAGACGGTCCATCCATTTCAGTTTGTATTTGAACTTGTCGGTGTCGATGGGGTTGCCGTTGGGCAAGTACAGCGCGGCCACGCGCAGCTTGCCGAACACCGTGCCTTCCATATAACGCGCCTGTTCGTCGGTCTCGTCGCCGGGCAGGCCGCGTTCCACGTCCTCGATCGGTGTTTTGGAAAGGATCGCCACGCCGTTGTAGGTCTTCTGGCCGTGGGTCTCCACGTTGTAGCCGGCATCCTCGATTTCCATGCGCGGGAAGTTCTCATCCACGCACTTCAGTTCCTGCAGCAGCACCACATCGGGCGAAGCTTCCTTCAGCCACGCCAGGACATTGGGCAGGCGGGCCTTGATGGAATTCACGTTCCATGTGGCGATTTTGACGGTCTTGGCTGTCGGTGTTTTGGCGGATTTGGGCACGGCGTTTGTCGCATAACTGTCTGAAATGGGCGGTTAATCTGACACCACGGGACGGGCAGGGCAAGCCGCGCGGGGATGGCCCGCGAGGTGTTTGAAGTCAGGGGCGTTTCCCGTGTTACAGTGCGCGGATGAAGGGGTTGCGCTGGACGGCGGCGGCCATTGTTGCACTGGCCGGGTGTTTTTTTCTGCTGCCTGAGCGAGGTCTCTCGGTGGCGGCGGCTGAGAACGTGTGTCCGCCATACCGCCATGCGGTGAACGTCCGCTTCAAGATGCTGACGCCCGATCCCATCTACAATCATCGGCTCAACATCGGCGGCATCAAAAATTTGTTTCTCACGCGCGGGCGTTCCATATCCGCCGCGCACGAACGGGCCTTGGGGGTCACGTATTCGGAAGTCGTGTTCTATCTCGAGGGCAACACCAGAATCGTTCCACGCTCGGGCGGCTACTGCGTGTATTTGGAGACCATCGGCGCGGAATTCGGGTGGAAGCGCATGGAAGTGCATATTGCCCGTGAGTTTCCGCGCGGCACGTGCGAATACAACGCCGTGCTCGATCACGAAAACCAGCATGTTTCGATCATCCGGCGCGCGCTAAACGATCACGCTCCGCGTCTGCGCGCCGAATTGGAACGCGAGCTTTCCCGCCAGCAGCCGTTGTTCACCCGCAACCCGCAGACGGCCGCCGACGCCGCTGTGGCGGACCTCTACGGCCGCATGGAGGGGGTAGTGGACAGGTTTCAGCAGATGCAGGCGCCGCGTCATGCCGCGATTGATTCAACCAAGAACTATGGCGCGATCAATGACCTGTGTCCCAATTGGGAAGTGCACATGAACGGAGAAGAGTGACGTGACGGGCTGAAGGCGCTAGATCGAAAAAGACGTACCACAGCCGCAGGTGGAGGTCGCTTTCGGATTGTTGACCCGGAACGAAGCTGCTTGCAGATCGTCAACGAAATCCACTTCCGAGCCGTCCAAGATTTCCAGCGAGACTTTGTCGACAAGTAAAATCGCCCCGCGGTACTCGAACGCAACGTCGTCGGCCTGGACGTCGTTTTCCATGCTGAACTGATAAGAGAAGCCCGAGCACCCGCCGCCGTCCACGGCGATGCGCAGCATCAGGCTCTTGGTATCGTCTTCGGACTCGGCCAATTCGCGGATGCGTTTCGCTGCCGCTTTGGTTAGGCGCACCGTGGGAAAGTGATCTTCCGCTTCGGGCGTTGTTTCGGGTGCTGTGGTGTTCATGGCGCGAAACCTAGTGATGGAATGGGCAGTTATCAAGCATTGCCGGAACAGCCGATTCGGAATTTTCTCGCCAACCTAAGCGGTTAGCTATTCAGAATCTTTGTATCGTATATTCCGCGATGTGATCGCGGTTTTTCTCAATACTTACCGGATTATGGTGCGAGCCCACGTCCACGGCTATAAATTATTATATAAATATCAATGTGTTAGGAAGTGGTGCCGGTTGGCACGCGGCTTGCGATGGGGAGATAGAGCGAGTCATGCAAATTGCGCGAGCCTTTGTTTCAGGAACGTGGCTCGTGGGGGGAGCTAAGCCAATGTATAAGGTTGCACGCAAGAGCCAGCTTGGACCGAGGGTTGTCGAATCCGGTCGCAATTTTCCGGCTGGCAGCGGGGATGGTGACGGCATGGGCAGGAACGGTACCGCTCTCAAATTAGACGTACTTCGCAGCGCCGGCGCGTTGAGCGCTTTGGCGCTTGCTGCGTTTTTGGCGGGCTGCGACGGGTCCGCCACCGTTTCCGATCCGGATCGTGTGGCGCCGGCCTTAACGGTCACGACGGTGCAAGTCGCCCAGCAGGAAATCAATTCACGTGTGGTTGCAACCGGTACGGTTGTGCCCTGGCAGGATTTATCCATCGGTACGGAGATCAGCGGCCTTAAGGTTGTCGATGTTCCGGTCGAAGAAGGCGATGTCGTCAAGAAAGGTCAGTTGCTCGCACAGATCGATAGCACCGTTGTCTCCGCGCAGCTGCGTCACGCTGATGCCGAAGTCAAACAAGCCGAAGCAAATCTCGAATATGCGCTGGCGGACAACGAGCGCGCCAAGGAGCTCGTCGGGAAGGGCACGATCAGCCCGCAGGTCGCCGACGACCGCAAGAACAAGGCGGTATCCGCAGAGGCCCAACTCGCGATGTCAAAGGCCAAACGTGATGAAATGTTGGCGCGCGTTGTTGCGTCCAGCGTCGTTGCACCCGCCGACGGCATTGTCAGCAAGCGTTCGGTTCTCATCGGCGATGTGGTGGCGGCGGGACGTGAGTTGTTCCGCATGGTGCGCGACGGACGCTTGGAGTTGGAAGCCGAGGTTCCGGAAACGGATATCGCCTTAGTCGCCGAAGGCCAGCAATCCCGGATCACCCGTGAGCACATCGGAACGATTACCGGAACCGTCCGCCTTGTCGCGCCCACGGTGGATCCCGAAACGCGCCTCGGCAAGGTTAGTATCGCGCTGCCTGAGAACTCGGGCCTCAAGGCCGGTATGTTCGCCCGCGCCGAGATCATGACCTCGCGCGCGGTGGTCACGGCAGTGCCCGAGGCGGCGCTGGTTTGGCGCAACGATACGGCGAACGTTTTTATTCTCACCAAAGAAGATCAAGTCGAGCTCCGTCTGGTGAAAACCGGCGGGCGGCAAAACGGCTGGGTGGAAATTGTCGGTGGATTGAATGGCGGCGAACGGGTGGTCAATACCGGTGCCGGCTTCCTGAACGACGGCGACCGGGTCGAAGTGGTGACCGCGGACGCGGTGACGAGGCCTGAAACCGCCAAGGAGAACTAGTCATGGGTTCTCAGCTTTCCGCCTGGGCGATCAAAAATCCCGTCGCGACAATTGTTCTGTTTCTGGCGACGACCATCGTTGGATTGTGGGGTTTCGACAACCTTCGCATCAATCACGAGCCCGATCTGGAATTTCCGACGATCATCGTAAATATCGTACAGCCGGGCGCGGCGCCGTCCGAGCTTGAGACCCAGGTTGCGCGCAAGATCGAGGACGTCGTCATCAGCATGGGCGAAGTGCGCCACGTCAGCTCGGACCTGAACGAAGGATCGTCGGTGACCTTCGTCGAATTCGAAATGGGCAAGGATGTCGACCGCGCCGTGAACGATGTGCGCGATGCCGTCACCAAAATACGGTCCGAACTGCCTGCAGGCATTCTCGAACCCATCATCTCACGCGTGGAGAATTCCCGCGGCCGGATGATCATTTACACGGTGATGTCCGATACATTGAACGAGCGCGAAATCAGCTGGCTCATAGACAACGACATCTCCCGCGCCTTGCTCGAGGTGCCGGGTGTGGCTTCGGCCATTCGTATAGGCGGCGTGGACCGGGAAATCCGCGTCAACCTCGATCCCGACCGGCTTATGGCGCTCGGTATTACGGCGGCCGATGTCAGCGGCCAGCTGCGCGTTCTCAATGTTGACCGTCCCGGCGGGCGCGGCACGGTGGGCTCTGCTGAGCAATCCATTCGCACGTTGGGCAGTGCGCGCAGTGTTGAAGAGTTACGCGAAACCAGCGTCATGCTGCCCGGCGGACGCTATGCGCGCTTGGCCGACTTAGGTGAGGTGGTCGTCGGCGCCGGCGAGGTGCGTGAATACGCCCGCCTTGATGGCGAGTCGGTGGTTGCCTTTTATATCGAGCGTCAGGTGGGCTCGAGTGAAGTCGACGTCGCGCGCGGCGTGACCCAGGTGGTGGGCGAATTTCACGCGCAGAATCCCGATGTCAAATTCAGTAAAATTTATTCCCGCGCCGATTACACCGGCGAAATGTTCATGGGTGCCATGGAAGCGTTGCTGCTGGGCGCGTTCTTAGCGGTCGGCGTGGTGTGGTGGTTCCTGCGCGATACGCGGGCAACGCTGATTTCGGCCTTTGCCATGCCGATGTCGATCATTCCGACCTTCGCATTCATGTATCTGATGGACTTCACCCTCAATAACATCACCATGGTGGGGCTGACCATGGTGGTGGGCATTCTGGTTGATGACGCCATTGTGGAAATGGAGAACATCATCCGGCATATGCGCATGGGCAAACGCCCTTACGATGCCGCGCTCATGGCGGCCGATGAAATCGGCATGCCGGTGGTTGCCACTAGCTTCAGCATCGTGGCCGTCTTCCTGCCGGTGGCGCTTATTCCCGGCATTCCTGGACAGTTCTTCTGGCAGTTTGGCCTGACGGTCGCCTCGGCGGTGATGTTCTCCCTGCTGGTCGCGCGGATGCTCACCCCGCTGATGGGTGCGTTTTTGCTCAAGCACCACGGCGAAACCAATACCGATTCCGATCTGCTCAAGAAGTATTTGGAATTCCTGCGCTGGGCCTTGAAGCATCGCAAGACCACGCTGGCTGGCGGCGTCGGTTTTTTTATCTTTTCACTCGCTCTGTTGCCGTTCATCGAGCAGGACTTGTTCCCACTCGCCGATCACTCGCAGTCGGCGCTGTCCATTGAATTGCCGCCCGGTTCCACATTGGCGGAGACAGAAGCAGCCTCTCAAGCCATCTCGGATCTCATGCTCGCGCGTCCGGAGGTCGAAGACGTTTTCATCAGTATGGGCGGGCGGGGCCGGAACGCCAATGTTTGCAACGCAACGGCCTTCATTAATCTTGTGCCCAAAGGGGACCGCGATCTGAGCCAACAGGAATTCGAAGCGGATATGCGCCAAGCGCTGAACAATGTTCCGGGCATCCGCGTGCGTTTCGGCGCAAATGCCATGACCGCGACGACCCGGGTGGGTGTCACCCTCGGGGCAGATGATCCTGCGGCGCTTGAGCGTACGGTTCAGCAACTGGAGCGGGAGATGCGGACTATTCCGGGCCTCGGCAACGTCGGGTCGAACGCGAGCCTGCAACGCCCCGAATTGGTGATACGCCCGCGTCTGGATGTCGCCTCACAGCTCGGCGTTTCGGTCGAAGCCATTTCGGCAACCGCTCAGATTGCCACCATGGGCGACAACGACAATGTCGCGCCGAAATTCAACTTGCCCGACCGCCAAATTCCCATCCGCGTGCATTTGATCGACGAGGCGCGCGGTGACCTCGGCATTCTGGATAACCTTCGCGTTCCGGCGCGGAACGGAACATCTGTGCCTCTGAGCGCCGTCGCGGAAATCGAATTCGGCAGCGGGCCGGCGCAGATCAACCGCATGGACCGGCGGCGCATTGTCACCATTTCCGGTGAAATCGCCGGAAAGCCTTTAGGGCAGGTACTGCGCGAGATTCGGGAACTGCCGGTATTTCAGAATTTGCCTGAAGGCGTTGAAGAGATCACTCAAGGTGATTCCCAGGCCATGCAGGAAATTTTCGGCAACATCGGTATGGCGGTCTTCTTTGCCGCATTTCTAGTTTACGGCGTGCTGGTCATTCTTTTCAGCAGCTTCGTTCATCCGCTGACCATTATGACGTCTCTGCCATTGTCTCTCGGTGGCGCGCTGCTGTTTCTCATGGCGACGGGTTCGGCAATGTCCATGCCTGCGGTGATTGGGGTGCTCATGCTGCTGGGGATCGTGGCGAAGAATTCCATTTTGCTGGTGGAATATACCGTCGTTGCCATCCATGAGCGCGGGATGAACCGCTACGATGCGCTGATGGATGCGGCTCACAAGCGCGCACGGCCCATTGTTATGACGACCATCGCCATGACTGCCGGGATGCTTCCGATTGCCCTGGAGATTGGCGCGGATGCCGAGTTCCGCTCGTCCATGGCCATTTGCGTCATCGGTGGCCTGATTACATCGACGGCACTCAGCCTTGTGTTCGTGCCTGTAGCCTTCACCTATATGGACGATTTACAGAAGTGGCTTGCGCCACGCCTCAAGCCCTTCATCAAAAGCGCGCACGAGCTACCGCCGGGCCCCGCTGAAAGCAAAACGAGCCCGGCGGAGTAATTACATCCGGGCGGAAAAGAATTTCATGGCCCGATTAAAACGTTCGAGAGTCGTTCCCAGCGGTTCTATGAAGGGATGATCATAGTGTTCCTTGAGCACTGTGGTGCCGCCGCGCGCTTCAACAGCGCGGATAAGCGGACCCATCCAAGCGCGCGATACCACCCGATCGGTGCCGCCGCTGGTCAATAAGATATCGTGCGTGACGCCCGCGGTCTCCTGCACCACCTTTGCAGGGTCGTAGTCGCGCGGGCACAGTCCCCGCGGAAGGGTGCTCGGCGTACCGTCAATGGCAATGCCGTCAGCCTGAATACCGTTTTTGAGCAAAGCATTGCTGACAATGACTCCGCCCATGGAAATTCTAAGGGCAAAGGCGCGGGTGTATTCCGGACGGGACTTGAGATCCGAAAACACAGTGCGGAAGTAGTGGATCAATGCGCGGAGGCGCGTCTTGCCTTCGGAATGTCCGTAGCCGCGGTAGTCGGCGAGATAAATATCAATGTCGCCATTATGTAGGGCGGCGAAGTGGCCGACGACCTGTTCGGCGGTCATGGCGTTACCCAGGGCGACCAGCAAAAAGGCCCGCGCCTCACCGCGGGCAGCGATGCGGAAGCCATGAAGTGTACGCCCGTCAGTTGTTGGGAACGTGGCTGCACTGATCCGATCGGTATTTGCCGCGCGATTCCATTCGGCGGCGATATCTACGCCCGGCGCAGTGGCGCCGCCCGAGACGTGCTTCCACATCGCGAACGCGACCGGCTCGAGGAAGTAGACCGATTGTTCGAGGCGCAAATTCCGCGCAGCCATGCCGTCTCCCGCCACCGGCGGTATACAAACGAGTGCAAGGGCTACGCCGGCACTTATGAGCAGTTTCACCATGTCGATCAGGAATCCTGAAGCAACGGCCAATCCTGGACAAGCCTGATTCGTGCGGCTTACCAATAACGCGTCGCCTGATCCGGGCCCCTGGGCTACACTGTCTCACATCTACACACCAGTCTTCGTGGGGAGACGCGAACATGGGCAGCAATCTGTCTGCCTGGGCGATCAAAAACCCGATCCCCACCATAGTACTTTTTCTTGTCCTGACCCTGGCAGGTCTATGGGGATTCGACGCCCTGCGCGTCAACCACGACCCGGATATTGAACAACCCACCGTAATCATCACGATCACCCAGTCGGGCGCTGCGCCGAGTGAATTGGAGACCCAAGTCGCGCGGCGCGTTGAAGATGCCGTGATCAGCCTGGGTGACGTGGATCACGTTCGCTCCACTCTGAACGACGGCATCGCTCTCATTTCCGTTCAATTCGACCTGGATAAGGATATAGACCGCGCGGTGAGCGATATCCGTGACGCTGTCACCAAAATTAGAAGCGAACTGCCGTCGGACATAAACGAGCCCATCGTATCGCGTGTCGTGGTCAGCAGGGGAGACTTACTCACATATGCGGTCATTGCGCCGAGCATGACCGAGCAGGAAATCAGTTGGTTCATCGATAACGAGCTCTCGCGCGCGCTGATCTCTCTGCCGGGTGTGGCATTGGTAAAGCGGGCAGGCGGCGTTGACCGCGAGATTCGCGTCGATCTTGACCCTGACAGATTAATGGCTTTGGGCATTACGGCTGCGGACGTTAGCCGGCAGTTGCGTCGCTTGAATTTGGATCGGCCAGGGGGCCGCGGAACCGTCGGTGATTCAGAACAATCTATTCGAACGCTGGGCAGTGCGCGCAGCGTAGAGGATCTGGCAAATGTACAAATCATCTTGCCTGACGAGCGGCATGCAAGATTGGCGGACCTGGGACGCGTTTCGGACGGATCAGGGGAGGAAAGGCAATTTGCAAGATTCAATAGCCTGCCCGTCGTAGCCTTCAGCATTCAACGCTCGATCGGATCCAGCGAATTGGACGTGGAAGACCGGGTCCAGGAGCGAATTGAGGAACTGCGTAAGGCGTATCCTAATATTGAAATTGAACTGATTCTCTCTCAAGTCGCCTATACGCGGCAGATGTTCAATGCAGCGCTTGAAGCATTGATCCTCGGCGCCATGCTGGCTGTTGCCGTCGTCTGGTGGTTTCTGCGCGATACGCGCGCCACATTCATTTCGGCCATGGCCATTCCCATGTCCATACTGCCGACCTTTGCCGTGATGGTCTTGATGGACTTTACCGCGAACAACATCACGACCATTGGATTGGCGTTGGTCGTCGGCGTACTTGTCGACGACGCCATTGTGGAAATGGAAAATATCATCCGGCATATGCGCATGGGCAAGCGTCCCTACGCGGCCGCCCTGACCGCGGCCGATGAAATCGGCATGCCCGTTGTGGCGACAAGCTTGACCATCGTTGCCGTATTTACGCCGGTGGCGTTCGTGGGCGGTATTGCCGGCGCCTATTTCTTTCAATTTGGATTCACGATCGCCGCCGCAGTTTTGTTTTCATTGTTGGTGGCCCGCATGCTCACGCCGCTCATGAGCGCGTATTTGCTCCGCTATCACGGTGAGACAAATCGTGACGGCGTGTTGATGGAAAAATATCTCGCTTTACTGCGCGCGGCTCTTAAACACCGGAAAACGACGCTCGCGGCGGGCATTGGTTTCTTTATTTTTTCGTTATTGCTTTTACCGCTCATGGAGCGCGACCTGTATCCCGTCGCAGATCACGGCCAATCTACGATGACCGTGGAGCTTCCGCCGGGCGCGACTATTGAGGATATGGAGCGTTTGACGCGTCAGCTGACGTCATTATTCATGTCGCGCCCCGAGGTGGCTGACGTTTTCGTCAATGCAGGCGGAAGCGATGTCAGGCGGGCGTGGATCGTTGTCAATCTGGTGCCCAAATCAGAGCGCGCGCTCAATCAGCAAGAGTTCGAAGCCGATATGCGCCCGGCGCTCAGTCAAATAGCGGGTGCGCGGCTGCGGTTCGGAGGCGGAAACCGTGACGGTGCGACGCGCACCTCGTTTACGCTGGTGAGCGATGATCCAGATGCGCTGGATGCCGCCGTCCGCGACCTGGAGCGGCAAATGAGAACGATCCCCGGGCTCGGCAACGTTGGGTCTACCGCGAGCCTGCAGCGCCCCGAGCTGCAAATTCGACCGATACGGAATTTGGCGGCGCAATTAGGCGTGTCGGTGGACTCCATTTCCACGACGGCGCGCATCGCCACCATCGGTGACAGCAGTATGAACCTGCCGAAGTTCAATCTGCCGGACCGGCAGATTCCGATCCGCGTTCAGCTTCGCGAAGACGCCAGGGCAAATATGGCAACCCTGGAGAATTTGCGGGTGTCGAGCATCGGCGGTCCGGTGCCGCTTTCGGCGGTCGCGGACATAAAATTGGGCAGCGGTCCCGCCCAAATAAGTCGCATGGACCGCCGCCGGGTGGCGAGCGTGGAAACCGAGATTAGCGGTAAGCCGCTGGGCCAGGTGATTCGGGAAGTGAAAAACCTGCCGATTTTTCAGAATTTGCCACCCGGTGTCGAAGAAGCCAAGCAGGGCAACTCTGAAATCATCGACGAGGTTTTTATCGGACTCACCGTATCCTTGATATTTGGAATTCTCATGGTGTACGCGGTGCTTGTGCTTCTGTTTGGAAGCTTTGTTCATCCGCTCACGATCATGACGGCTCTGCCGCTGTCGCTGGGCGGCGCTATTTTGCTTCTTCTGATTGTTGGGTCCAGCATGTCCATGCCCTCGGTGATTGGCGTGCTGATGCTTATGGGGATCGTCGGTAAGAATTCTATTCTTCTGGTGGAGTACATTATTGTCGCCATGGAACAGCGCGGCCTTAGCCGCTACGATGCCATGCTGGATGCTGCACATAAGCGCGCGCGGCCCATTGTCATGACAACCATCGCCATGTCAGCCGGGATGCTGCCACTTGCGCTCAAACTTGGTGCTGATGCCGAGTTGCGCGCGCCGATGGCGATCTGTGTCATTGGCGGCCTGATCACATCGACGGTGCTTAGCCTTGTGTTCGTGCCCGTGGCCTTCACCTACATGGATGATTTGCAGAAATGGCTCGCACCGCGCTTCAAACCCTTCATCAAAAGCGCGCACGAACTGCCGCCCGGCCACGAAGACAAAACCGGCGCGCCCGCGGAATAGATTAAGGAATAAATTTAGGCCGATGCCTTGGGCGGCTGGCCTGGGACGAGGCTGATCACCACGCCGCTGGCCTTGGGGTCGATGGATTTCAGAGTGTCTTTCTGCTCGTTAGCCCATGCCGCGATTTGAATGACATGACCGGATTCAGCGTTCTCGGCTGGACTCTCGTCCGCCGGCTCCAGAACGAAAAGCCCTGTGGCGTCGGCGTAAAACGTGTGGTCGCCGAACGCTTCGCTAAGCTGAGTTTCCGCATCGCTTCCGACTTCAACCGGGTCGGCCACGACTTGCTCTTTCACCGCCGTGACCTGCTAGGCATTGAGTTTCATTGAAATTCCTTTGCAAATATGGGTGAGCGCGCCTGGGCAAAATCGCGCAGGCGGCAAAGGTGAGGCTTTGTGGGTGAGTGCTCAGCCTGACAGAACGGGCAGCATATCACAAGGAAGGGGTAGGAAGGCGCAGAATAGTGCGTTATTCCACGCGCGCGACACGAAAACCGATAATGATTCCGTGATCATTCACCGGATACGCATCACGGAATGACGCACGAATGCGTACCGGCATGCTCGCCCAGGAGCCGCCCTTCATTATTCTGAGATCGCAATTGCCGGTCAGGCGCGCCACGCCATTGGCCGGGCGGTCAGTATGACTTTCGTCCCAGCAATCCTCGACCCATTCCCAGACGTTCCCTGACAGATCATGTAAGCCGAGTGGGTTGGCGGGAAAGCTGCCCACCGGTGCGGTGACTTCCGACCAGGCATCACGCCCTTCGGTATGACCGCCGCAGCATTCATCCATGCCGTAATTGGCGTGCTCGTGACTGGCGAGATTACCCCATGAATAGGTTGTGTTTGCGCCGCCTTTGGCCGCGAATTCCCATTCGGCTTCGGACAACAGCCGGTAGGTGCGCGATGTCTTGGCCGATAGCCAGCTCACGTACTCCTGCGCGTCGGTCCACATGACATTGATCACCGGGCGGTTGCTGCGCCCCCAACCGTTGTCGTCGGGTTGGTGCGTGCAGCCGCCGTCGGTTACGCAGGCGTCCCACTGGGCGAACGTCACCTCGTGCTTTCCGATCGCGACGCCCCCCTCAATGCTCACGGTCTGTTGTGGGCCTTCGTTTTTGGAGCGCCCTGTCTCGGTTTCGGGCGAGCCCATGGTGAAGGATTGCTCAGGCATGACCACCATGACCGGGCATTCCGGGCAGTCCTGAATCTCCGTTCCGGCGGGAATGGACGCGGTGTTTTCGCCCGGCGCTACTCCGGCGCAGGAGGCCAGAGCGAGGATGGTAAGAGGGGCTATAACAAGTGCAGGTGCAAAGGTTTTGATGTTCATCGGAAAAACATAATCAGGATTAATGCAAACTGTAAGCACCTGTTTGTAACGTCTTGTTACGGCTTAACTTCGACGCCCCGCCAAAACGCAACGTACCCCTTGATGTGTGCCGCTTCCGGCTTGGTTTCCGGGTAGGTCCAGGCGCCGCCGCTGGCCACCTTTCCACGCGCTTCGACGTCGAAATAACTCGCGGTACCTTTCCAGGGACAGAAGGAGGTTTCGCGGCTCGGCTTGAAATGCTCCATTTTGAGCGATAAGGGCGGGAAATAAATGTTTCCCTCGACCGTTTCAAAGGTGTCGCTTTCCGCCACGATGACGCCGTTCCAAATGGCTCTGGGCATGCGAATTTCCTTAGCCGGCGGCCAGCACTTGATTGAGCGCCACATCATTGGGTGCGCGCAAAACGCACTCGGTTCCGCCGGGCGCATAAATCTTCGCCACACAGCGGTTGCAGGAGATACAGCCGGATTGGGTGATCGCGCCGTCTCTCAGCTTGTTGACGAAGGCGGGGTCGTGAATGAGAACCCGGGCGAGGGAGATACACTCGAATCCTTCGTTCATCGCTTGCGCGACGTTATCGGCGGATTTCACGCCGCCGATGAACGACAAAGGCATCTTCACCGCGTCCCGTACTTTCCGGGAATGTTCCAGAAAATACATTTCCCGGAATTCCAGATTTTTCGGCTGCATGAGCCCCACCAGCGTGAACCCAAGCCACTGCATGAAACCCACGTCCTGGCTTTTCAGATCCTCAATCGGCATCGGCCCACAGAACAGAGCCCACGGCGCTTCGGCGTTGAGCCCGCCGCTCAATGTCAGAATGTCCGCGCCGTTCGCTTTGAGAATCTTGGCCAGAGCCGCCGCATCTTCGCCGGTCGCGCCACCCTTGAGTCCGTCAAACACATTGATCTTCGCGCCGACGGCCATGTCCTTGCCCACGGCTTCCTTCACGCGTTTCAGCACCATAGCGGGGAACTTGGCGCGGGCTTCGGCATTGCCGCCATAGCTGTCCTTGCGCTTGTTGCTGAGCGGGGAAAGGAACTGGCTCAGCAGGTAGCCGTGTCCCATATGAATCTCCACCGCGTCGAAGCCGGACTCTTTGGCATACTTGGCCCCGCGTACGAACTGTTCCGCCGCATCGTCCATCTCGCGTTCGTCCATGGCGTGCTGTCGCAAAATCCCGCTCAAGGTGCCCGAGCGGTTGAACCCGCCCGACGCGCTGCCCGGCGTCCAGCCCTTTTGCGGTTGGCGCATCTGGGTGAAAGACCCCGCGTGTACCAATTGCATGCAGGCCGCGGCACCCTCGCTGTGCACGGCATCGGTCACTACTTTCAGGTGAGGCGTTGAGTCCGGCCCCATGCAGAGTTGGTGATGAAAGGTCTTTCCCTCTGGTGAAACGGCGCCATAGGCCACGGTGCACATGCCCACGCCGCCCGCCGCGAGGTCTTTGTGGCATTTCACGAGGGCTTTGGTGGGCAGACCGGTGGGGGTCATGCCCTCGTTGGCCCCGGACTTGATGAAACGGTTCTTGAGAGTGAGCGGCCCAAGGGTAATGGGCGTAAAAGCACGTGATAAAGCCTGGTCCATGAAACCGCGCCCTCCCTGAAGCGCATTGCCCATGGTACGACACCCGGCTAGTGTCCGGAAATGTCTGGGGACATCAAAAGCCTAGCGGGATTTCTGGTGCCTGTCGCCTCCGATTCCGACAAAAGCCGGGGGCGGCTGCATCGCGAGGGGGAATCGGCCACGCGCACGGTGTACCAGCGCGACCGGGACCGGATCATCCATTGCGGCGCTTTCCGCCGCCTCAAATACAAGACCCAAGTGTTCGTGTACGGCGAGGGCGAGAATTACCGAACCCGGCTAACTCATAGCTTGGAAGTCGCGCAGATCGCCCGTTCCATTGCACGTTTCATGGGGCTCAATGAGGATCTGGCAGAAGCCTTGGCATTGGCTCACGATCTGGGCCACACCTGTTTCGGCCACGCGGGCGAGGATGCGCTGCAGGAATGCATGGAGCCCTACAATGGCTTCGATCACAACGCCCAGTCCTTGCGCATCGTCACCAAGTTGGAACACCGCTACGCGGAATTCGATGGCCTCAACCTATCCTGGGAAGCCTTGGAGGGGTTGGTTAAGCACAACGGGCCGGTCATCGGCCGGCAGGACTCCAAACCCGTGCCTCTGGCCATCACCGAATACAACGCCTCCCACGACCTTGAGCTCGCCACATGGCCCGGCGCCGAAGCCCAAGTCGCGGCCCTTTCCGATGACATTGCCTACAACGCCCACGACTTCGACGATGGTCTCAAGGCCGGACTCTTTCCCCTTGAAAGCGTTATCGAATTACCGCTCGTGGGAGACATCTTCAAAGAGGTCTCTGCCCGTTATCCTGATCTCGACCGGCAGCGCCTGATTCATGAGTCCCTGCGTGCCCTGATCGCCACTATGGTCAATGACGTGATCGCTGAAACCCACCGGCGTTTTAAGGCCGCTGCCCCGTCCACCGCCGCGGACGTGCGGGCGCAAGACCGGGCGCTGGTGTCGTTCTCCGAGGAAATGGCGGCGCACGACCGGGCGGTGAAGGATTTCCTGTTTCCGAATATGTACCGCCATACCCGCGTCATCCGGATGACCAGCAAGGCCAGGCGGGTTGTCCGGGACCTCTTCGACTTGCTGCTCAATGAACCTGATCTGTTGCCAGAGGATTGGCGCGGAGAGGCCGACGAGCCGAAAAGCCCGAAGACGGCGCGCAAGGTCGCCGATTATATCGCCGGGATGACTGATCGCTTCGCCCTGGACGAGCACTCCCGCCTGTTCGATCCCGCAGTCAAACCTTAGGGAGAGCGTCTTGCAGCTTATCGAAGCCGTCGCCGACATCCTGAAGCGGGAAAGCATCACCAGGCTTTTTTGCTATCCGACCAGTCCCATCATCGAAACAGCGGTCGCGGCCGGCATCACGCCGATCATCTCGCGGCAGGAACGCACTGGCGTTCACATCGCCGACGGATACGCGCGGGTGACGAATGGCCGCCCGCCGGCGGTCTTTGCCATGCAATACGGCCCGGGCGCGGAAAATGCCTTCGCGGGTATTGCCAGTGCGTTTTCAGATTCAACGCCGCTCTTGTTGTTGCCCATGGCGCATCCGCGTCATGTCTCGCAGCAGTTCCCAATGTTCAGCTCGCGCCGCGCCTATGCACCGGTCACGAAATCGGTCGAGGAAGTGGTGGTACCTGAAGAATTGCCCAACGCGATGCGTCGGGCCTTCGCCCAGTTGCGCAACGGGCGGCCTGGACCGGTCATGGTCGAGATGCCGCTCGACCTGCAGAACACCGATGTGGGTCCCTATGACTACGTGCCGGTGCCCACGGTGCGTTCCATGCCTGATCCCTTGGCCATAGACAAAGCGGCCGGTCTACTGCTCGGCGCCTCGCGGCCCATGATCCTGGCCGGGCAGGGTGTGCTCTACGCCAGGGTTGCCGGGAAACTTCAGCGGCTGGCCGATATGATCCAGGCGCCTGTCATGACCACGGTGGATGCCAAAAGCGCTTTTCCCGAGGATCATCCGTTGTCCCTCGGTGTCGGCGGCATCGTCTTCACCGGACACGGCCTGGACTATCTCAACACCAAGGCCGATCTCATTCTGGCTGTCGGTGCGGGGCTCACACGCCATCAGCTTTCTACGCCGGGTTTGCCCAAGGGCGTGAAGCTCATCCACGCCACCAACGACACCCGCGATATCGGCAAGACCTACGACACCGAAGTCGGCCTGCTGGGCGACGCGGCGCTAACCCTGTCGGCGCTGATTGACGCGGTTCAGGACCGGGTGCCCAAAAGCGTCATCGAAGGGTCCGTCGCCGACGTTCTGGCACCTCTCCGCGAAGCGTGGATCGCGAAATGGTACGCCAAGCTGACCTCAAACGAGAAACCCATCACCCCGTATCGGGTCATTCACGAATTCAGCAAACTGGTCGATCCCGCGCAAACCATCGTGACCCACGATTCCGGCAGTCCGCGCGACCAGATCATGCCGTTCTACCAGTCCACCACGCCTCGCGGGTATATTGGTTGGGGCAAATCCCATCAGCTCGGCAGCGGGCTTGGGTTGATCATCGGGGCGAAGATCGCCGCGCCTGAAAAGTTCTGCGTCAACTTCATGGGCGATGCTGCGTTCGGCATGACCGGGCTTGATTTTGAAACTGCAATCCGTGTCGATGCGCCCATACTCACGGTCGTGTTCAATAATTCGTCCATGGCTATCGAACACCAGCACATGAAGTATTCCCACGAAAAGCTGCGCACGCGGGACATCGGCGGCGATTATGCCGGTATAGCCCGCGATCTCGGCGGCTGGAGCGAGCGGGTCGAGGAGCCCGGTCAAATTGCCGACGCCCTGAAACGCGCCAAGCAAAAAACAGAGGAGGGCAAAGCTGCCCTCCTCGAATTCATCACCAGTGAAGAAGTGACCTTCTCACACCGCAACGGTGCGCCGGACTAAGTCCTTAGGCCGACATCCCGCCGAACGCCAAAGGCATGGAATAGACCCGGCGGCCGGACGCGGCGTAAATCGCGTTGGCCACGGCCGGTGCGAGCGGCGGCAATGCGGGCTCGCCTAGTCCGGTCGGCGCAAAGTCGGAGTCCACAAAGTGGATTTCGACTTCCGGTGCTTCGGGAATGCGCAGGATGTTGTACTGGTCGAAATTGCTTTCCTGAATGCGCCCGTTCTCGATGCCGAGGCCGAGGTTCATGAAGGTGCTGAGCCCGTCGATCACCGAACCTTCGATCTGGTTTTCGGCCCCCGAGCGGTTGACAATTGGACCGACGTCGGCGGCCACGGTCACCTTGTGCACCTTCACTTTATTGCCCGCACCAACGCTGACCTCCGCAACATGGGCGATATGGCCCGCATGGCTGAAGTAGAACGCAAGACCCAGTCCCCGACCGGCAGGCATGTCGCGGCCCCAGCCGGCTTTTTTCGCAGCCAGCTTTATCACTCCGGCTGCGCGGCCCGTGTGCAGGGCGTAGGGATTGTTTTCGTCTAGCCACTTTGGCTCGCCCATGATCTCGAGCAGGAACTCGAGGTGGTCGCGGTTCGCCGCCACCGCCAATTCATGGATAAAGCTTTGAATGGCGAAGGCGAACACATTAGACCCCGGCGCGCGCCAGGGCCCGCAAGGCGTACCGATCTTGAGCAATGTTTGCGAGATTTCGGCATTGGCGATGAGCGGAGCAGGGAATTCGCTCGCGTTCATCGAACCGCCGGATACGCCGCGCTCGCCGTCTGTGGTGAACGAGATGAAGTGGTCACGGAACGCCGTCAGCTTGCCGTTCTCGTCTACCGCGCCTTCCAAAGCGTGAAAACCACCGGCCCGGAAATAGTCGTGGAGCATGTCGTCCTGGCGCGTCCAGGTGAGTTTCACCGGGGCGTCCATACGGGCCGCTATGGCCGCCGCTTCGCAGACGGAATCGTTGGCCAAGCGACGGCCGAAGCCGCCGCCGCCGCGGATCATATTGATGGTGATGTTCTCTTCCGCAAAACCGAGGCCATCGATCAGGAACGACCAGGCACCGAAGTTTCCGAGATTGCCCGGAGCCTGCGTTGGGGCCCAGATTTCCAACTTGTTGCCGCGTTTCCACGCCGTCGCGTTTTGCGGCTCCATGTTGGCGTGGGAGATGAACGGATAGCTGTAGAAGGATTTGACGGTTTTCGCCGCACCCTTGAAGGCTTCATCGATGCCGTCCGTGGTGTGCACGACTTCCGCGCCGCGCGGCTGGGCCGACAATTCCTTCGCCTTGGCCGAAAGCGCCGTCCAGCTGTCCTTGGAGGCTTCGCTTTCATCCCATTCCACCTGCAAGGCCGCTTTGGCCCGCATGGCGTTCCAGGTTGAATCGGCGACGATGGCCACGCCCGGCATCAGCTGCATGACGTTGCCGTTGCCTTCGAGCACGAAGGCATCTTTCACGCCCGGCATCGCCTTGATCTGATCGAGATTGGCGCTGGCCACCTTGCCGCCCGTGGCCGGGCATTTCTCATAGACCGCGTAGAGCATGCCCGGGAACGTGGTATCGATGCCGAACAGGGGCTGTCCGGTGACGATTTTCTCATTATCCACGCCCGTAACATATTTCCCCAGCAGCTTGAATTCGCTGCGGTCTTTGAGTTTCAAGGATTCGGTTTCAGGCACCGGCATACGCGCGGCGGCGCTGGCCAACTCGCCGTAGCTCGCTTTACGTCCGCTGGCCTCATGCATGACCATGCTGTCGGCGGTCGTGCATTGGTCGGTGGATACGCCCCACTGACGGGCTGCCGCTTCCACCAACATGGCACGGGCCGAAGCACCGGCTTGGCGGTGGCCCATCCAATTTGTGGGAATGGACCGCGATCCGCCCGCGAACTGCGCGCCGAACTTTTCCTGGCTCAAATAAGCCTGCTGAACATCAACATCTTCCCATTTCGCATCGAGTTCCTCGGCGATGATCATGGGTAGGGAGGTCTTCACCCCTTGGCCGACTTCCGGGTTTTGGCTGAGGATGGTGATCCGCCCGTTCGGCGAGATGCTGATGTAAGCGTTGGGCTCAAAGTCACCGCGCGCGGCTTGCGCCTTTTTGGATGCCCCGGCGGTGAACAGGCCAAGCAGCAATCCGCCGGCGACGGCACCGCTGAGGTTCAGGACCGAGCGGCGGCTCAGCTCTACGTTCACCAGGGACTTTGCGTGGGCTTCGTACTTCTCGAAAAGGGACTCTAGGTCCTCTTGAGTCGGAAGCGTGGTTTTTGAAATCTTATTCATGCTGCACCTCCATTGAGTTCGGCAGCAGCTTGGTGGATGGCCTTGCGGATGCGCACGTAGGTGCCGCAGCGGCAGATGTTTCCGGCCATGGCGATGTCGATGTCTTCATCGCTCGGCTTGGGATTGGTTTTGAGCAACGCCGCCGCGCTCATCAGCTGACCGGCTTGACAGTAGCCGCATTGGGCCACGTCGATCTCCACCCAGGCCTTTTGCAGGGCATGCAGTTCGTCCTTCGCTGGCGCCAGGCCCTCGATGGTGGTCACGTCCGCGTCCACCGCCGCAGAGACGGGCAGGGAACAGGACCGCACCGCTTCACCGTTCACATGCACCGTACACGCACCGCATTGGGCAATGCCGCAGCCGAACTTGGTGCCGACAAGACCTAACGTATCGCGCAACACCCACAAAAGCGGTGTGGAGGGATCGACATCGACCTCCTGTACCGCGCCGTTGACCTTCAGACTGATCATGGAACCTCCGCCGGGTTATGCTCGCGGGTCTTCAACCCCACACCCCGCAAGCTGTCTGGATACCCCAATCCTAACAAACTTCAGGGCCCACGGCGAAGGGTTATAAAAAAGGGGGCACCGCATCGGCGCCCCCCTTTAATTTTCGTTTGTTTCGCGCCGTTTAGGCGGACATGCCGTTCAGTCTCAGCGGCATGGATCGCACCCACTGGCCGGTCGCCGTGTAGATCGCGTTGGCCACGGCGGGCGCCAGCGGCGGCAAAGCCGGTTCGCCGAGCCCCGTCGGATGATTGTCAGACTGAATGAAATGCACATCGACTTCCGGCGCATCGGCGATGCGCAGCATTTCGTATTGGTCGAAATTGCTTTCCAGAATACGGCCGTTCTCGATGGACAGGCCGAGGTTCATGAAGGTGCTGAGCCCGTCGATCACCGAACCCTGCACCTGGTTTTCGGCGCCCGACAAATTGACGATCGGCCCGACGTCGGCAGCCACCGTCACTTTGTGGACCTTCACCTTGTTGCCGGATTCCACGCTCACATCGGCCACTTGGGCAACGTGCGCCGAGTGGCTGTAATAAAACGCCAGTCCCAGCGCTCTGCCTCTGGGCATCTCTTTGCCCCAACCTGCCTTTTCCGCCGCCAACTTGATTACGCCGGCAGCCCGGCCTGTATGCATCCCGCGGGTTTTCTCCGACATGGGCATGGGCTCGCCCATGATCTCGAGCAGGAATTCCAAGTGATCGCGGTTTGCCGCCACCGCCATTTCATGGATGAAACTCTGAATGGCGAAGGCAAACACGTTTGACGCCGGTGCGCGCCAGAAGCCGCAGGGAATCTTCAGCGGCATCAGTGTGTGCGAGAGTTCCGAATTAGCGACATAAGGCGCAGGGAACTCATTCGGCGCCATGCCGCCACCATTCACCGGCATTTTACCGTCGGCGGTGAAGCTGATGAAGTGATCGCGGAAGGCCGTGAGCTTTCCGTTCTCATCCAATCCGCCTTCCATCGCGTGGAAACCACCCGAGCGATACTGATCGTGGGCCATGTCGTCCTGACGGGTCCACTGCAGTTTCACCGGCGCGTCCACATGCATGGCAATGGCGGCCGCTTCTGCAATAAAGTCATTGAAGCCGCGTCGGCCGAAACCGCCGCCGCTCCGGGTCGGCGTGATGGTGATATTTTCCCGAGCGAAGCCAAGTTCATCCTGAAGGAAGGGCATCGCCGACATAACTTCCAGAAGCTGTTGAAGTCCCGGAAATCCTTCGGCGATCGCCGCGCTTTGTGTCGGCGCCCAGATTTCCAATTTGTTGCCGCGCCGCCACGCCGTGGCGTTTTGCGGCTCGAGCGGGGCGTGGGCGACGAACGGATAGCTGTAGAACGACTTCACTGTTTTCGTCGCACCGTTGAACGCTTCATCGATGCCGTCAGTGGTGTGGAGCACCTGCTCTCCGCGCGGTTTCTTGGCAAGTTCCTGCGCCTGAGCGGTGTATGCGCTCCAACTGGCCTTGGAGGCATTGATTTCATCCCATTCCACCTGCAAGGCGGCTTTGGCGCGGAAGGCTGACCATGTGGAGTCCGCGACGATGGCCACGCCCGCACGCAACAAGTCAGGACGGCCGCCGTGTTCGATGACGAAGGCGTTTTTCACGCCCGGCATTGCCTTGATTTGGTCGAGGTTAGCGCTGGCAACCGTACCGCCGTAGGCCGGACACCGTTCGTATGCCGCGTACAACATCCCTGGCAGTTGCACGTCGATGCCGAACAAGGGCGCGCCGGTGACAACCTTGTCGTTATCCACGCCCCCAATCCGGGTACCAAGCAACTTGAATTCACTCGTATCCTTCAGCTTGAGTGTCTTGGGATCGGGAACCGGCAAATTCCCGGCAGCGCTTGCCAATTGCCCGTAGCTAGCTTCGCGTCCGCTGGCATCGTGCATGACCATGCTGTCGGCGGTTGTGCACTGGTCGGCGGCCACGCCCCACTGACGGGCAGCGGCCTCCACCAACATGGCGCGGGCCGAAGCGCCGGCTTGGCGCAGCACGTTCCAATTGCTCGTGATGGATAATGATCCACCGGCGAACTGAGGGCCGAAAACCTTTTCATCGATGTGTGCATTCTCCACAACCACATCGCTCCAGGCCGCGTCGAGTTCTTCCGCCACGATCATCGGCATCGACGTTTTCACGCCTTGGCCGATTTCCGGGTTCTTGGAGAGGATGGTAATGCGCCCGTCCGGAGAAATCGTCAGGAAGGCATTGGGCTGGAAGTCACCCCGTGCCGCTTGCGCTTGCTTCGGTCCGCCCGCGAAGAACCCGAGCATCAGGCCGCCTGCAGCGGCGGCGCTTAAGTTCAAAACGGAGCGGCGGCTCAGTTCCGGTGTTTTTGAAATCTTATTCATGCTGCACCTCCATTGAGTTCGGCAGCAGCTTGGTGGATGGCCTTGCGGATGCGCACGTAGGTGCCGCAGCGGCAGATGTTTCCGGCCATGGCGATGTCGATGTCTTCATCGCTCGGCTTGGGATTGGTTTTGAGCAACGCCGCCGCGCTCATCAGCTGACCGGCTTGACAGTAGCCGCATTGGGCCACGTCGATCTCCACCCAGGCCTTTTGCAGGGCATGCAGTTCGTCCTTCGCTGGCGCCAGGCCCTCGATGGTGGTCACGTCCGCGTCCACCGCCGCAGAGACGGGCAGGGAACAGGACCGCACCGCTTCACCGTTCACATGCACCGTACACGCACCGCATTGGGCAATGCCGCAGCCGAACTTGGTGCCGACAAGACCTAACGTATCGCGCAACACCCACAAAAGCGGTGTGGAGGGATCGACATCGACCTCCTGTACCGCGCCGTTGACCTTCAGACTGATCATGGAACCTCCGCCGGGTTATGCTCGCGGGTCTTCAACCCCACACCCCGCAAGCTGTCTGGATACCCCAATCCTAACAAACTTCAGGGCCTGCGGCGAAGAGATATCCTCTTGAAGTTTTATTACCGGTTCTTTTCACAGTGGATTGAAAGCAATTAAAAAAACTGCTCGTATGAATGCTGTGTGGAGTGCGGTTCAATATGCTGGACTTAACGCAGTCAGGCTGTTGATATCAGGCGTCGGGGTTTCAGGAAGGGGATCGTCATGGTGAGGGGATTGCGCGTTTGGGCCGCGGCGGCGCTCGTGTCCGCTGTATCGATATTTCAGATCGGCTCGGTATCTGCAGCGTCCGAGGAAGTCATCGCCCGGGGCGAGTATCTCGCCCGCGCCTCGAACTGTGTGGCCTGCCACTCCAGCTATGGCGGCGAGGCTTTTGCCGGTGGCTTGCTGATGGCATTGCCGTTTGGTCTTGGCGAGATTTATGCCACCAACATCACGCCCGATCCCGACGCGGGCATAGGCAACTATACATTAGAGGATTTCGACGCGGCTTTGCGCCTTGGCGTGGCCAAAGACGGGCACATGCTCTACCCGGCGATGCCTTATCCGTCTTACGCCATCATGTCAGACGACGATATCGCGGCGATGTACGCCTACTTCATGGAAGCGGTGGAGCCGGCAGCAACACCGACGCCGCCGAACGACATTTCTTGGCCGCTCAACATGCGCTGGCCGCTCAAAGTATGGAATTTCCTGTTCTCGACCACCGAACGCTATCAACCCGACGCCTCACAAAGCGAGGCGTGGAACCGCGGCGCTTATCTGGTGCAAGGCCCCGGGCATTGCGGTGCGTGCCATACGCCGCGCGGGCTGTTTTTCCAGGAAGCGAGCCTGGACGACGATGGTGAGGACTTCCTTGCCGGAGGAGTGCTCGACCACTGGTCTGCGGGCAACCTGCGTCAGGACGTGAACACGGGTCTCGGCCGCTGGTCCGAGGATGATATCGCTGCGTTCCTCAAAACCGGTCACAACGAATACGGTTCAGCCTTCGGCACCATGACCGAGGTGATCAATAACAGCACCCAGTACTTGTCGGACGCAGACCTCAACGCCATGGCGGTGTACCTAAAGTCGCTCTCGCCCATCGGCGAGGACGGCCCGCCGTACCAATATGACTCAGCCAGTGCCGAAGCGATCCGTGCGGGCGATTTCGATCAGCAGGGCCTACTCATTTATCGCCAGAAATGCATGGCGTGCCATCAGGCCGACGGCCAGGCCCATGCGCCGTACATTCCGCCGCTGGCAGGTAATCCCGCTGTGCTTGATCCCGCGCCGGACTCGCTGATCAACATTACCCTCAACGGCACCCAGCGTATCGTCGTTGGCGGCATTCCCGACGCCTATTGGATGCCGCGCTTCCGGGTGATGCTCAGCGATCAGGAGGTCGCCGATGTGGTCACATTCATGCGCAAGGCCTGGGGCAATAATGCCAGCGCGGTGACGGCGGCCAAAGTCGCCGAAATTCGTGCGGGCACCACGGCGGCAACGGACGCGGTGCAAATCCTCAAGATGAAGTAGGAGGGCGGGAGGCCCCATGGCCTCACACACTTCCAACGGTGTCGTGATCGAGTGCATTCAGGGCGATATCACCCGCCAGCCCGATATGGACGCGATCACCAATGCCGCCAACGCCCAACTTCGTACGGGCGGGGGCGTCGCAGGGGCCAATCACCGCGCGGCCGGGCCAGGACTTGAGGAAGAGTGCGCACCGCTTGCACCTATCCTGCCGGGTGAGGCGGTGATCACCAGCGCGCATAACCTCCCAAATAAATACGTCATTCACTGTCTGGGTCCAGTTTATGGCCACGACAAATCGGAAGCCGAACTGCTTGCGGCGTGTTATCGCAACGCATTGACGCGCGCCGAGGAGA
>CAYYXR010000014.1:0-62691 GCA_964475755.1 uncultured Rhodobacterales bacterium | reverse complement strand
CTTGCCAAGGTTGGGGTCGAGGGTTCGAATCCCTTCGCCCGCTCCATTTTACCGGCCTTCGTCCTGGGCAATGACGGCCAAAAGGTTTAGGGCATCGCCCCTTTCCGGGGAACCGGGTACAATGTTGCCGGCGGCTTGTTTCGCCGCCGTCCTGTCGCCGGACTCGTACAGCGCTATGGCCCGATCGAGCATTCTTTGTCATTCCCCCGTTTGGCGAAAACCGCCGGATTACTTTTTGTCTTTAGTCGGCTGCGATGCCTGCCGTCGGCGAAAATTGCATGGCGTGAAGACGGGCATACAAACCATTCCGACCAATCAAATTCTGGTGGGCACCTGTTTCAACGATCCGGCCTTGATCCACCACACAAATTTGATCTGCCGCCGCAATGGTCGAGAGTCTATGTGCGATTACAAGGGTTGTGCGTCCTCTTTTGAGCGTATCCAGCGCCGCCTGAACTTGCCGCTCGGTTTCGGTATCCAGGGCGGAGGTCGCTTCATCAAGCAAAAGTATTGGGGCGTCTTTTAAAATTGCCCGCGCAATCGCCAGCCGCTGACGTTGCCCGCCGGAAAGAGCCTGTCCACGTTCACCAACCAGTGTGTCGTATCCATCCGGCAAGTCGGCAATAAATTCATCGGCCCCAGCGGCGCGGGCCGCGTCTTCAATGTCCGCATCGGTGGCATCCGGGCGACCGTACTTGATATTGGCGCGCACGGTATCGTCAAACATGACAATGTCCTGGCTTACGATCGCAACGGAGTCCCTCAGCGATTCTATAGTGACGTTCTGTATATTTTGACCATCGATTGTAATGGTTCCTGCCGTCACGTCGTAGAATCGGGGAATAAGATTCAAGATGGTCGTTTTACCCGCGCCGGACGGACCAACAAGAGCTGTGGTTTTGCCCGAGGGAACAGCAATGGTAATCTCTTGGAGCGCCGGCATGTTTGCTCCGTAGGAAAAACAGACCTGTTCGAACCGGATTTGGCCTTGGTCAATGTTCAAGGGCTTGGCTGATGGTCGATCTTTTAAGGCCGGCTCCGTATCGAGCACGGAAAAAAGCCGTTCCGCGCCGGCTAAACCTTCATTGATCTGCGCATTTGCGTTGGCGAGGGCCTTCATCGGCCGATAGGCGGACAGAAGCGCGGTAATGAACGAGAAAAAAGCGCCGGCCGATGTGTCGCCTTGAATGACGCGCCATCCTCCATAGACGATGACGATGGTCACCGCCACGCCGCCAAGGGTTTCCATGAGAGGGCTGGCGAGGGCTTTGACACGTTCGGCCCGCACAATCAGATCCCGGATGGCGCGAGTCAGAACGGCGGCGCGTTGAGCCTCATAGGCTTCCATGCGGTATCCCTTCACGAGACGAATACCGCTGATGCTTTGCTCAACGAGCGTCATGAACGAGCCGGTTTGCGCCTGAGTGTTCGCGGTGACTTTGCGAAGCCTCCGCCCAAGGGACGTAATGGGAATGACAGCGGCCGGAAATGCAACGAACGCAATCGTCGCTAAGAGCCAGTCCTGATAGAACATAACGCCGACAAGAAGGATGACCGAGAGCGTTTCCCGTCCAATGGCGGTTAGGGCCGTTGATACCGCCACACGCATGGCGTTGATGTCCGTTGTCAGGCGCGAAATGAGCGCGCCGGTTCTATGGGTCGCAAAAAACTCCAGGTCCATCCGCAGCAAATGACGGAATAGTCGGTTCTGCAAGTCAGTGAGGATGGTCTGCCCGGTGCGGGTCATGATCACCGTCTGCCCGTAGGTCGCCGCGCCCTTCACGGCGAAGGTGGCAAAAACCCCGAGACCCACCGGCCACAACAGATCGGCGCGTTTGTCCACAAAGACACGGTTCACAACCGGGTCCATCAGCCACGCCAGGGCCGCGGTGGAAACCGCAACGGCGGCCATACAAATCACCGCGATGCCGAACGATCCGGCATACGGCGCAACGGCTTCACGGACCAGTCGACCGTAAATGGACCGTCCCGTGGGGGTTTGAGAAGCACTCTTGGGCGAAGATGTCATCGACTGTCCGGACCGCGGAATTTATGCCCGATAAGGGGTTAGCACACTTTGCTCACTTAGACCCCACCATGCATGTTGTCTAGGTGACACACGGGCGGGGATTCCTCCATACGCCTGATCCCGGCAACCCATTCCATTTGCAAGCGTTGCACCTAGGAGGTAGATTCTTGTGTATATATAAGAGGTTGTCAGAACCCCGCGCTCCTTCCTGGCTGCGGTCCGGCCTTCTCTAAGGACAATGTATTCATGCGTGATTCAGCCACGGTCCCGGTTCGCCCAGATCCCATCGCTTTTATCGATCTTCAGGCGCAGCGCGCGCGCATTTCCGAGCGTATCAATGCCGCGATTCAGCGGGTTCTGGATCACGGGCACTTCATTATGGGGCCCGAAGTTCTCGAAATTGAGCGCAAACTGGCCGCACACTGCGGCGCTAAACACGTGATCACCACGTCCAACGGCACTTCGGCATTGCTTTTGGCGCTCATGGCGCGGGAAATCGGCCGCGGCGATGCGGTGTTTGTGCCCTCTTTCACCTTTACCGCCACGGCTGAAGTAGTTGTTTTGCTCGGTGCAACACCGGTTTTTGTCGATGTTTTGCACGGTACGTACAACATGGATCCCGTGAGCCTCGAAAACGCGATTTCGGTGGCCAAAAAAACAGGTTTGAAACTCACCTGCGTCATCCCGGTCGACCTCTTCGGGCAACCTGTCGACTTCGACGCGGTTCAGCAATTGGCCGACGCCCACAACCTTTGGATTTTGGATGATGCGGCGCAGAGCTACGGCGCAACATACAAAGACCGCAAGCTTGGGAGGTGTGCGGACGCGACCGCGACAAGTTTTTATCCGTCAAAGCCGTTGGGATGTTATGGCGACGGCGGCGCCGTCTTTACCGATGACGACGATCTGGCAGAGCGCGTGGCGCAGGTCAGGGTGCATGGGCAGGGCCGCGACCGAAATGAAAATGTGCGCATTGGCGTGACCGCCCGCTTCGATTCCATTCAAGCGGCCGTGCTACTGGAAAAGCTCGCGATTTTCGACGACGAGTGCACCGCGCGAAATAAGATTGCCGCGCGCTATACGGAAGAATTGAAAGGCGTGGTTACCACACCCATTGTGCGCGACGATTGCACGTCGGTTTGGGCGCAATATACGATCACCTCGCCGCGCCGCGACCGCATAGCAACGGCTCTGCAATCCCAGAACATTCCCACGGCCATGTTCTACCCCCGGCCCATTCACACCCAAGCCCCTTATCGCGGATTTCCCTCGGCCAGCGGCGGGCTGCCCGTGACGGAACAATTGGCACAGGAAACATTGAGCCTGCCCATGCACCCGTATCTGGATACAGATGCGCAGGGCCGCGTCATCGCCGCTGTGCGCGCCGCACTACAGTAAGACACGCGGCGCCGTTCATGCCGCCAGCAAACAACTCTTCTATCCAACCGCTGCGCCTAGCCGTGATCGGCGCCGGCACCATGGGCCTGCGGCACATGAAGGCGGCGGTTGAATGCGAGCGTGTCTCCTTGAGCGCCATCTTTGATATTCACACCGAGCGAACGCAAGAGGCCGCCGAGACATTCGGAACTCATGGTGCAACATCATTGCAAGATGCATTAGAGAGCGCCGAAGCCGCTGTGATTGCCACGCCGACCAATTCCCACAAGAACATCGCAATTGCGTGCCTGCAGGCGGGCCTGCATTGCCTTGTCGAAAAGCCGCTCGCATCTAGCGAAACCGACTGCCGGGAACTCATCGATACTGCGGCGGTCAAAAACCTAGTTCTGCAAGTAGGCCACTCAGAGCGCTTTAATCCTGCGGTCGACGCGTTGTGGAACGAAAAGTTTTCGCCAAATGACATCTCCTCTATTCGCGCACGGCGATTAAATCCGCCAGTCGCGCGCGCCATCGAAGACGATGAGATCCTGGATCTCATGGTTCATGACATTGATGTGATTCTCGCCCTTAAATCATCGCCAATCCGCGAGGTCACGGCTCAAAGACTTGGCAAAGAGCACAGCGGCGCACGGCTTTATTTTGCAGATGGTTCGTCTGCCGTGATCGAGGCAAGCCGCTCTGCCACTGAGCGCGTGCGTGATCTCGATGTCATGACGGAAAGTGACCGCATTCATGTAGAGTATGCTGATCGAACGGGATATGTAGAGCCGCTTACAAATGGGGACAGGAAACCGCGCCGTGCGTTGACCGTGGCCAAAACCGATCCGCTGCAAGAGCAACTGACGCACTTCGCGTCATGCATTCGCCGGGGAAAAGCGCCGCGCGTGACGGGGGAGCATGCGCTTGCAACGTTGAAGCTGGCATGGCGGATTCAGGCCGCATTGGGAGGGACATCATGACGGACGTCGCGACGCAACAGCCGATCAATTCTGGGCGCGCACCTTTGGCCGCGTGGTGCCTGTATGACTTTGCCAATTCGGCCTTTACCACCATCATCATCACCTTCGTCTTTGCGACGTATTTCGCCACGGGCATTGCCGCCGATCCGGATACCGGCGGAGCACAATGGAGCTTGGCGATGGCGGTCGCTGGCGTCTTCATCGCGGTGCTGAGCCCCATATTCGGCGCGGTGGCTGACCAAACCGGTCGAAGAAAACCCTGGCTGCTGGCGGTTTCCGTCATGTGCGTTTTCGCAACGCTCATGCTTTGGTTTGCCTGCCCCGATCCCGCCGACGTTCCCTGGGCTCTGACCTTCGCGATCATCGGTACCGTTGGCTTTGAGATGGGCATGCTGTTTTACAACGCGATGCTGCCGGACGTTTCAACACCTTCAACCATGGGCCGGGTTTCCGGCTGGGCCTGGGGCATTGGTTATGCGGGTGGGCTCATCTCTCTGGTCCTTGCCTTATTTTTGTTTGTTCAAGCCGACCCGCCGCCTTTTGGTCTTGACGTTTCTCAGGCCGAGCACGTGCGCGCAACGTCGCCCCTCGTCGCCGTTTGGTTCGTTATTTTTGCGGCGCCGCTGTTCTTATTTGTGCGCGAACGCGGACGTGGGTCCATGCCCGTAGGAACCGCTATACGCGCGGGTCTTAGGCAGCTTGTGAATACTTTCCGCAATGCCAGAGCGCACGGAAACACGTTCCGCTTTCTGATCGCCGCGATGATCTACACCGATGGCGTACACACGATCTTCAGTTTGGGCGGAGTATATGCCGGTGTCATTTTTGGGATGGCTCTGGATGAAGTGATCATTCTCGGGATCGCACTGAATGTTACAGCTGGTTTGGGTGCATTTGCCTTTGGATGGCTTGACGACAAAAGAGGCTCGAAGCCGACTATTATGTTCAGCCTTATCGCTCTCATCATTTCAGCTGCTGTCGTGCTGAGCGCCACAGATCGCACCACGTTCTGGATTGCCGCCCTTGTGATGAGCACGTTCTTCGGACCCGTTCAAGCCGCGAGCCGAACGATGATGGCCCGCATTGCGCCGACGGATATGCGCGGGGAAATGTTCGGTTTGTTTGCTTTGTCGGGCAAAGTCACTGCTTTTGCCGGACCGGCCTTGGTCGGATGGGTAACTCTGGCGACAGACAGCTATCGATTAGGCATGACAACTGTATTGTTGTTTTTGGCAGGTGGCTTGATCTTGCTGCGAGGCGTGAAGGAATCCAGCTCATAAAAAACGGCGCGGAGTTAACCCCGCGCCGTTCTATTGCGGTTCCCTTTGGAATTTATTTTCCAAATGCCTTTACGACTTCTAACGATTTGTCCACGTGATCGGTAGGGCTGATCCCATCATCTGCGGACGAGAACGTGGCAATAACACTGCTATCTGGCGCGATGACATACGTGGTGCGCTCCGTCAGTTCGGTGTGCGTGATCTCCCGGCCTCGGGTGTCTTTAATCCCAGAAGGAGGCGTCAGGGAGTTTAGGTCGTAGGATTTTGTGATCGTGCCGTCGGCGTCAGACGCCACCGGGAATTTGCCGGCGCAATATTCAGGATCTGCGGAAAACTCATTAAGGCGGGCAATGCTGTCGCGCGATACACCGATGATAGTCGCGCCCGCGGCGTCGAAGTTTTCTTTATTGACCGCGAATGTATGCGCCTCAATGTTGCAGCCGCGGGTATAGGCCGCCGGATAGAAGTAAACAACAACAGGGCCTTTTTGCAGCGCGTCTTTCAGCGAGAACGTAAATTCTTCGCCGTCAAGCGAGGCTGGTGCAGAAAAATCCGGCGCTTGCGCGCCATTCTCCAGGGCCGCAAATGACGGCAGGACGAGCGCACTCGATAAAAGGGCTCCGATCAACAATCGTTTCATGGCTGGGTGCCTCCTGAATTGATTAGTGCTTGAACGCAGCGGCATCTCGCTCGCCCGTTGAAACGAGTAGATCACTTGTGTTCGGGCCAATACAAGCCGTTACGGCAACGATCACGAAATTGCGATCTAAAGCCAAAACCTGGTGTTAGTGCCGGAAATGGCGCATTCCGGTCAGAACCATGGCCAGACCTTTGTCATCCGCGGCCTTAATGACCTCATCATCGCGGATCGACCCGCCGGGCTGGATCACCGCGACCGCCCCAGCCTCAGCTGTAACCAACAAACCATCAGGGAAAGGGAAAAAGGCGTCGGACGCGACCACCGAGCCAACTGTCAGCGCCTCGCTTTTGCCCGCCGCCTTGGCGGCTTCCTGAGCTTTTGAATGGGCAATGCGCGCCGAATCAACGCGGCTCATTTGACCCGAGCCGATACCAACGGTCGCTCCGTCCTTAACGTAAACGATGGCATTTGATTTGACGTGCTTGCACACGGTAAACGCAATAAGCATGTCATTGAGCTGCTGTTCGGTCGGCTGCTTCTTTGTCACCACTTTCAAATCGTCTTTTGCAACGTGGCCATTGTCACGGTCTTGAACGAGAAATCCACCAGCGACGTTCCGCACCGCACGGCCCGTAGCCGAGGGCGTCGGAAGGCCGTCAGTGATCAGCAAGCGCAGGTTTTTCTTTTTTGCGAACTCGGCTTTGGCCGCATCGTCTGCGCCAGGCGCGATGACAACTTCGGTAAATAATTCTGTGATTTTTGCCGCTGTCGGCCCATCAATCGACCTGTTGAGTGCGATAATGCCGCCGAACGCCGAAACGGGATCGCAAATCAAAGCCTTGGTGTAGGCATCCAAGCAGTCAGTACCGAGCGCAACGCCGCACGGATTGGCGTGCTTAATAATGGCGCATGCGGGCTGTTCAAACTCGGCAACCAGTTCATAGGCCGCGTCGGTATCGTTGATGTTGTTGTAACTCAGTTCCTTACCTTGCACCTGAAGTGCACTGGCAACACCGGGCCGCATTTCGCCTGTGACATATAGTGCGGCAGACTGGTGCGGATTTTCGCCGTAACGCAGTTTCTGCTTGAGGGTGCCGCCAAAGGTCTGCCAACGGGGGAATTCTTCGCCCAGTTGTCCGGCAAACCAGTTTGAGATCGCGGTGTCATAAGCAGCGGTCCGCGCGTAGGCCCGCGCGGCAAGGGCCCGGCGTGTGTCGTCGGTAACAGCGTTACCGTTCGCCTTCATATCGTCCATGACCACGCCGTAATCGGCGGGGTCGACAACCACCGCAACGCCGGAATGGTTTTTTGCCGCCGCGCGAATCAGCGCAGGACCGCCGATATCGATATTTTCGATGCACGTGTCAAAATCCGCGCCGTCCGCAACCGTGTTTTCAAACGGGTATAAATTGACCACGACGAGATCGATAGGCGAGATCGCATGCGTGCTCATTGCCGCTTCGTGTTTGGCGTTCCCGCGAATGCCGAGAATGCCGCCGTGCACGGCCGGATGAAGTGTTTTGACGCGGCCGTCGAGCATTTCCGGAAAGCCGGTGAGTTCGGAAACTTCTTTCACGGCAAAGCCCGCATCTTTGAGGGCCCTCGCCGTACCGCCCGTAGACACGAGCTCGACACCCGCGACACTGAGAAACTTCCCGAATTCAATCAATCCGGTCTTATCGGATACGGACAGAAGGGCGCGGCGAACTGAGGTCATGGAACATCCCGGAGCGATAGATGAGGTGTGAAACGCGTGCGGGATTTAGCACGCTCACCCGATCAGCAAAAGACGCTAAGCCCGAGACTCAATCACAACACTATTTGACGATCTTGAGATGCGCCCGGCCAGGTTGAGTGGCGGGCGGCTTGAGCTCCGGCACGAGGTCTTCCAGGACTTTTCGGGTCCTTGCCTCATCACCCGCACGGCAGGCCGACTCCAATTCGCCCAATTTCGTAGCTAACACGGCATGATCCACCGTACGGGGGCGCGCCAATAAAATACCGGCCATGTCGGTGGCCACGGGCGGTTCCTGATCCTGGAACAGCTCCTCGGACAATTTATCGCCTGGGCGCAGGCCCGTGACTTCGATCTGGATATCTTCACCGGGCACCTTGCCCGCGAGGCGGATCATTTGTTTGGCAAGATCCATGATCTTGACGGGAGCGCCCATGTCCAGAACGTAGATCGCGCCTTCCTCATGACGGGACTGTCCAAGCGCGGCGGCTTCCAATACCAATTCCACCGCTTCGCGCACCGTCATAAAGTAGCGTTCCACTTCCGGGTGAGTCACCGTTAGCGGGCCGCCGGCATCGAGCTGCTTTTGAAACAAAGGCACAACTGAGCCGGCTGACCCGAGCACGTTTCCAAACCGCACCGTAATAAAGCGGGTGCCCGTGCGGCGAAGGTCTTCGGCCTGGCAATACATCTCGGCGACACGTTTACTTGCGCCCATGGTGTTGGCTGGATTGACGGCTTTGTCCGTCGATACAACGACCATTACCCGCACATCATTTGCAGCGCAGGCATCGGCGACATTGCGCGTGCCTATTGCATTGGTAAGCACGCCTTCCACGGGATTGAGTTCCACCATCGGCACGTGCTTAAGAGCAGCGGCATGGAAAACAACATCTGGCCGTTCGCGGCTAATAATATCACGTACGCGCGCGCCGTCGCGGACATCGCCAAGGAACGGGGTGAGATGCAGCGCCGGCCGACGGCGCCGGATTTCGAGATCGATCTCGTAAAGATTGAACTCGCTGTGATCGAGTAAGCCTAAATGAGACGGTTCAAATTCGGACACCTGGCGTGCCAGCTCCGAGCCGATGGACCCGCCCGCACCTGTGATCAGGACCCGCCGGCCCCGGATCAGTGCCGCCATGGCGTCGCGGTTGAGCTCGGTTTGCGGACGCCCCAGTAAGTCCTCGATCGCGATGGGCCGAGGCTTGATATCTTCTTCGCCGAACGCGCGCATGTCGGCCGGTGGCGGGATGCGCATTAGCTGACACCGTGCGGTTTCAGCAATATTCAAAAGTCTTTGGACTCGCGCGCCTTCCAAATCCGGCCGCGCGAGCACGAGTTTAGCCGGCTTGCGCCCTTTGCGCTCAAGCTGCGCGATAATATCCGCAAGCTCGGACTCACGGCCAATAACGTCCACACCGTGGATAACCTGACCGACCCTGTCGTCACGTGCAGTAACCATCCCCAAAACCGGATAGCCGCTGCGGCCTTGCAGGGAAATTGCGCGGATAAAGTGCTCGGCTTCCACGCCCGCACCAATAAGTAAAATGGGCGTACCTTCGCCGCTGCCGTTCAACAGGCCGCGCACGTGCCGATCGCGCAACATGCGCACGATAAGGCGTGGACCAGCGAGTAGCATGACCAGCACCAACCAACTGATAATAGGTATAGACCTTGGAAGATTTTCGAGGCGCGTGACCAAGAACCAGGCTGGCATAAAAAATAGAACGGTTATGGTGGCCGCCCGCAAAATATTGGCGGCGTCCTTGGCGGAAACGTACTCCCAAACGTGCCGGTATAGTCCCGTCACGAGATAAGTCACGGCGGCGACGGCAGCAAAGACTGCGGCCATGTAAATGACTTCAAAGCGCCCTTCGAGAAAGTCGGGCCCAAGGCGCAAAAAGAACGCTGCAATGAACGCTGCGTACGCCATGACAACGTCATGACCAAAGACCAAGAGATTGCGTGGTTGCAGGAATGTGGACAGTAAGCGGTTCACGCGGCGCCTCGTAAAGAGTGGCTCATGCCCCGCAGTTTAACTATAAACCATTGATTGCGCTATGATTTTTACCAGGCGGACCAGCCGCCATCCACCATAACGCACTGTCCGGTAATGTAGTTCGACATGTCGGAGGCGAGAAAGGCGGCGATGCCTTTAATGTCTTCTTCTCGAGCCATACGCGCGAGCGGCGTGCGCGCAATATAGCGCTTCTTGAATTCGTCCGGCGTTCCACGCTCAACACCGCCGGGAACAATAGCGTTCACACGCACATCCGGCGCCAAAGCCGTCGCAAGCCAGCGCGTCATTTGCATGAGTCCACCCTTGCTTGCGCCGTAAGCCGCTGGTGTGCCCGGTACGGTCTCGGAATCATAGAGACTCCAATCCGGTCCTAGAGCGCCGTAAATGGATCCTACATTGATAACGACGCCATGGCCGGATGCTTTTAGAAAAGGAATAGCTTGCTGCGTCAGCAAAAACGGCGCTGTGAGGTTAACTTCCAATGCTTGCCGCCACGTTTCGATACTTTGGTTTTGGACGGGGGCAGTCCAGCCTTCCAATCCGTCGGTTCCCACAAATGCGGCATTGTTCACAATGATGTCGAGACGCCCGCACATTTCGACAACCCGCTGCGGAACGCCGCGCACCACTTTTTCATCGGCGAGATCAACCGAGAGCGCCGCCGAAAGAACCCCGTAAGTTTCTGTGAGAGCCTGCGCGACTTTGTCGGCTTCTGCATTGGCCCGGTCGAGAACGACAACCGCCGCGCCCAACTCTGCGTAAGTGTCGGCGATAGCCTTGCCGATGTGGCCCGCGCCGCCGGTGATAAGCGCGACGCGGCCCTTAAGCGACATCAGGTCCGAAACAGATCGCATTTAATCCGCCTCAAAAATTATTTGTATGGGTTTCATCTTGAATCACTCGAAAACAATCCGCCGAATTCCCGCCGTGCCTGCGTGAGATCATCGAGCTGTCCAATGTCCACCCAGTATTCGCGCAGAGGAAATACCGACGGCTTCTGATTCTTCTTCATGAGCTTGGTAAAAAGATCAGGCATATCGAACCTTTGATCACGGGGAACTTCCGAAAATGCATCGGGCCCGACGACGTATATGCCGGCGTTCACGAAAAATTTTTGAACTGGTTTCTCCTCGATGGCATTGAGAAAGTGTTCATCAACATCAACCACACCATAAGGCACGGTAAATTTGTATTCGCGAACGCAAATGGTGGCAGGGGCGCGATGCTCCTCGTGAAATTTAACCAGATGATTAAAATTCACTTTCGTCAAAAGATCCCCGTTCATCACTATTAACGGCGATGCAGGCGCCTCGGGCAAAAGAGATAAAGCCCCGGCCGTGCCCATCGGCTGCTTTTCATGAACAAACGAAATTTGTGCGCCCCATTTGGCGCCGTCTTGGAAGTGTTCTTCGATGATCTCTTTTTTGTAGTTCACGGAAATAAATAATTTTGTGAAGCCCTGCTCAACGAAGTTCTCGACAATGGTTTCCAATATAGGCTTGCCACCTACTTCGAGCATCGGTTTGGGCAGGTCGTCCGTAAACGGCTTTAAGCGCGTGCCCAACCCTCCTGCCATAAGCATGACCGGATTTGACGCGCCGCTTACCGGCTGTAGGTCCTTGAGCGTTTTGAGGCTAACGATCTGACGGGACTCATCTACAACCGGCACATAGAGAATGGCGCTCTGCCGCATGACCCTCAGCGCGCTGGCGTCCGAAGCATTGGCCGACACGGTAATCGGCTTCGTATTCATAACTTCGGACACCGGCGCGGTCAGAGTTACGCCGGCCAGGAGGCCGCGGCGGATATCCCCGTCGGTCACAGTGCCGAGCAAACGCCCGTTCTCATGCACAAGTCCAATAGGTACGCCGTGTGAGTCGATGATCTTGAGGGTTTCAAGGATCGAAGAGGCGGCGTTGACCAAGTTCTCTCGAAAGTCCCGGCTCATGGGCCTCCGTCCTTTGGTTTTGCGGGGTTTCCAACAACGGTGACACCCGGCGGCACGTCTCCAATGACCACGGCGCCGGCTCCTACGACCGCGCCGTCTCCAACTCTTATGCCTTGAACGATTACGGCGCCCGCGCCAACGTGACACTCTGTTCCAATAGTAACAGAGCCACTGAGCACGGCGCCTGGGGCAATGTGGCTGTGATCCCCAATCGTACAGTCATGATCGAGCTGTGCACCGGTATTGATAATCGCGTTCACGCCCACGCTGCATCCCGGATTGATTATGGCACCGGTGATGACATGGCATCCTGGGCCGAGTTTTGTGCGCTTGGATACAAATGAGTCCGGGCTGCCAATTTGAATGAATTCGAATCCTTTGGTGGAGAATTTCTCAAACACCTCACGGCGCGCCAGAAGTGAACTATTGCCCACCGCCGGAGCGTTGCCCAACCCGTTAACCAAGAAAACTGACTTTGGATCGCGTTCCAACAAGAGCGAGTCATCACCAATTATGGGCACGTCGTCAAACTTGGTTCCGTGAAGGGAGCTGTTCTTATCTGTAATCGCAGATACGGTTTGTCCGCAGCGACGCAAGATATCCAACACGACACGTGCGTGCCCCCCGGCGCATAGAACGATTATATCGCGATTGGCGTTCATGACGGCTCAATCAACTCATCGGCCGCGTAACCACGGGACGCTCTACGTCCAAGATACGACCAATATGCGAGAGGCGAAATGCCACCGCCCGGCCGCTTGGCGCCGAGATTTTCCGCACTGAATTTTTCCCCGGGAGATATGGGTTTAAGTGCAACCAAACTTTTGCGGGCAATCGTCTGTGTATCGATTTCAGCGCTAACCGGTGACTTTTCCGGTGACCCCATGGCTTGCTCAACCGTGCGGATTGCCGAAACCATTTCCTTGAGCTCGGATGGCGTGAGCGATGCCTCGTGATCCGGCCCAGGCAGGGACCGATCCAATGTAAAGTGCTTTTCGATTATGACCGCTCCCAGCGCCACTGCGGCCGTTGGAACGGATATACCCTGAGAATGATCCGAGAGGCCCACTGGGAGCCCAAAAGCGTCCGACAAAACCTTCATAGCGCGCAGATTTATGCTGTCGGGGGGCGCCGGATATTCGGATGTGCAGTGAAGAATGGATACTTTTGTCTGCAAAGCGCCCTTGCCCTCGTCAGACATCAAGGCTTTGTTGAAAT
Organism: uncultured Rhodobacterales bacterium; assembly: GCA_964475755.1. Lineage (GTDB taxonomy): Bacteria > Pseudomonadota > Alphaproteobacteria > Rhodospirillales > Rhodospirillaceae > UBA11612. The sequence continues at coordinate 49,461 of CAYYXR010000014.1, read as the reverse complement.
TGTCCGATGAGGGCTCTGCTGACGGTTTTGTATATCCGAACGCAATGACGCCCAATGCGGCTTTTATGTCGTCAAGGCTGGACATACCGGTCGAGAGCACGACGGGCTTACCGCTCCTGGCCATTTCCAAGAGTAGCGGTGCATTCGTGATTTCGCCTGAGGCGACTTTAAGGCGCTTTACTTCGGGCAAAGCGGCAAGAAACCGTGCATTGTCGATGTCAAATGGCGTGGACATGAACTCAATGCCAGCCTTTGTACAGGCCTTCGTAAGCTGGGAATAACTTGCACGCGGCAGTTCAAGCGCCCTCAGCATTTCAAATTGGGTATCTCCCCCGCCAACGTTTCGCTTCTGGTAAACGGCCTTTGGCGCCGAAGACGTGACGAGATTTTCTGCGGTGAAGGTTTGAAATTTTACGGCGTCGGCGCCTGCATCCGCGGCCACGCGAATCATTTCGAGCGCCCGGCCCAAATCACCGTTATGATTTACGCCGGCCTCAGCGATGACGAATGTTGATGCAGTTCCCAAAACGTCCAACTCGATTTTGATTGGTTAACGATTGAACTCAGATTCCCTCTGGTCTGCCCGTATCCGCACACTAAAGGTTAACGAGCAGCAAATGAAGCGATCATCCTCAAAATACGGGATTATATAAAGAAATTTAAGAATTGGTGATAAAGACGCAGGTAATCAAATTGGTTAACATGCGGAATGAGTCGTCTATTTAATCTGAGACAGTAGGAATTCGTTAATACCGTGTCGTCGCCATCTGTTTTATTTCTAATCGCTGCCAGAGGCGGTTCAAAAGGCGTACCAGGGAAAAATTTGCGCCGCATCGGTGAGCTTTCCTTGCTGGGATACAAGGCGCGCGCGGCGCTACGCTGCGATGATTGCAAGCGGCTGATTGTTTCTACCGATTCATTAGATATTCAAGACGAAGCGCGGCGCATGGGTGTGGAAGTACCGTTTACCCGACCGAGCGAACTTGCGACGGACACTGCCAGTAGCGAAAGTGTCGTGGCGCACGCAATTGCCTGGATCGAGGAACATGAAAATCGCGCTTACGATGCAATCATGTTGCTTGAACCCTCCTCGCCGTTTGCAACTGCAGACCACTTGAGCGCGGCTATAGAGCTTTTCACAGCCCGAGGCGCAGACCTTGTCGTTGGTATGCGCTCCTCGGAGCCACACAGCCTATTTGTCGGCACGCAATTGGATGACGGATCGATTGCACCCATTGTCAAAAATCTGGCTAAAGCTTCGGGGGTTCGCCGCCAAGATCAAAAACCGGAATGGACCATGAACGGTGCACTATATCTGTTTGGTTGGGACGCTTTCAAAAAGAGCGGAAAAATTTATGGTTCTCCAGAAAAGTGTTACGGGCTTCTAATGGACCATTGGCACTCAATGGAAATTGAAACGCCGGATGATCTGGCCTTGGCGGAATTTGCCGTCAAAAAGGGCCTGATCGATTGCTCCCACTGGACAGGCTGACGGCGCCATGAGCTCACCTCGCAAAATCTGCGTCGTCACTGGGTCCCGGGCCGATTATGGTCATCTTGTTCCGGTTATGCGCGCTATCGATGCATCCGAAGATCTTACTCTTCAGATTATCGCGTGCGGCGAGCAACTGGACCCGGCCTTTGGAGAGTGCTGGAAAGAGATTGTATCTGACGGTTTCACCATTAACGCAAAGGCAGATATCGGGCTTGAGTCCGATACAGCACTTGCGACGGCGGAGGCTACGGGCCGGGCCGTCACGGCGCTGGCGCAGTCCCTCGACAATTTAATGCCTGACATTGTGATGGTTCTGGGCGACCGCTATGAAATATTCGCCGCTTGCGTTGCCGCGATGCTGCTTAGGATTCCCATCGCCCATATCCACGGCGGTGAAGTTACCGAAGCAGCGATGGATGACGCAATGCGCCATGCAATGACGAAAATGTCAGCATTGCATTTCGTTGCGGCCGAACCCTACGCGGCGCGCGTGCGGCAGATGGGCGAAGACCCCCAGAACATCATAGTTTGCGGCGCACCTGGTCTGGACCACTTACCGGACCTGAAATTTCAATCTAGAACTGAGCTATCTCAGCAATTGGATATTGAACTCACGGAACCGCTTTTTGTTGTGACCTATCATCCGGTGACATTGGCGGGCGACTACGGCGCGCATGCCATGTCACAACTTGCAACGGCTCTAGATTTATTTCCAAACGCTTCGATTATCATCACCGGTGTGAACAGCGATCCCGGCAACAAAGCTATTCGCGAGATTGTTGCAAAAATTTGTGAGGACAATCCCGACAAACGAACGTTCGCACAATCCCTTGGCCAGCGCCGGTACTTGAGCGCGGTAAAAATAGCCGATGCCGTTATTGGAAATTCGTCGTCCGGACTGATTGAAGCCCCCGCGCTACGTACGCCGACCGTCAATATTGGTGACCGCCAGAAAGGGCGCTTGCGCTCACCGTCTGTTATCGACTGCGGCGAAAGTTCAAAGGAAATTGCCGAGGCCATCCAATTGGCGATCGAGCCCAGCTTTAAGGAACGGGTCGCGGTACAAAGTCCAGCCTACGGTGCAGGTGGCGGCGCAGCAGAGAAAATCGTCGAGGTGCTGGCTTCGGCAAACCTTGCGCAATTGAGCATAAAGCGTTTCCACGACATAATCCCGGCGCCAAAGCTGTAGCCCAAACCTCCACACCGCATCGAGGACAGATGTCAAAAGATACAAAACAGAAGACCGCTCTCATTACCGGCGTCACCGGACAGGACGGCGCCTATCTCGCCGAGCTTCTTTTGGGCAAGGGCTACATCGTTCACGGAATTAAGCGGCGCTCGTCGTCTTTTAATACAAGCCGCATTGATCACCTGTACGAAGACTTTCACAAAACAGGCGTGCGATTTTTTCTGCATTACGGCGATTTGACAGATGCGACCAATTTGATTCGCCTTGTGCAAGAAGTGCAACCGGATGAAATCTATAACTTGGCGGCACAAAGCCATGTACAGGTCAGTTTTGAAACGCCCGAATACACAGCCAATTCCGATGCGCTCGGAACGCTACGGCTGCTCGAGGCTATGCGCATATTGGGGTTGAAAGAAAAGACGCGGTTTTATCAAGCTTCGACATCTGAGCTTTACGGCAAGGTCCAGGAAATCCCGCAGTCAGAAAAGACACCGTTTTACCCGCGAAGCCCCTATGGCGCAGCCAAGCTCTACGCATACTGGATTACGGTGAACTATCGAGAAGCGTACGGCTACCACGCGTCCAACGGCATATTGTTCAATCACGAAAGCCCGCTGCGCGGTGAGACCTTTGTGACTCGCAAAATTACGCGAGCGGTTGCGGCAATCGAGTTAGGGATTCAAGACAAAGTCTATCTGGGAAATTTGGACGCCAAACGCGATTGGGGGCATGCGCGCGATTATGTTGAAGGCATGTGCAAAATCCTTCAGCAAGACACACCCGACGACTACGTCCTTGCAACCGGCGAGACTCATGCGGTGCGCGAATTCGTGGAACTCTCGTTCGCGGAGATCGGCCGCAAGATCGAATGGAAAGGCAAAGGTGTCGAGGAAAAAGGCGTCGACGCGAAATCCGGCGATGTATTGGTCGAGATCGACCCTCGCTATTTTCGCCCGACCGAGGTCGATTTGTTGCTAGGCGACCCCTCAAAGGCACACAAGCTGCTTGGTTGGAAACATTCCACGAGCTTCAAGCAAATGGTCACCGAAATGGTCGCTGCGGATTTGGAGACGGTAAGAGCAGAGACGCAACGGTTCGGCCGACACGACTAATACATGTCCAACTCACCTTATTCACTGGAAGGCAAACGCGTCTGGATCGCCGGCCATAAAGGTATGGTGGGCAGCGCAATTATGCGAAGGTTAGCTTCTGAACGCTGCGAATTATTGACCGCTTCACACAGTGAACTGGATTTGACCCGCCAAGCTGATGTCGAAGCGTGGATGGCGCGGCACAAACCGCAATGTATTTTTATAGCCGCAGCCGTCGTCGGAGGGATCGCCGCCAATGACGCCCGTCCGGTTGAGTTTCTCTCGGACAATCTGCAAATTCAGACCAACATTATCTCTACAGCACACAAACTCGGTGTCGAGAAACTTCTCTTTCTGGGATCAAGCTGCATTTATCCAAAGCTTGCCGCACAGCCGTTAAATGAAGACTCGCTTTTGACCGGACCGCTTGAGCCTACGAACCAATGGTATGCGATTGCCAAGATAGCGGGGGTGAAGCAATGCCAAGCCTACCGGCGCGAGTACAGTCGGGACTTCATTAGCTGCATGCCGACCAATCTTTATGGACCGGAAGATAACTTTGATTTGAAAACAAGCCACGTGCTGCCCGCGCTGATCGCCAAATGCCACACAGCCAAAACAAATGGCGATAAAACGATGGTGTTATGGGGCACCGGTACACCGCGGCGAGAGTTTTTACACGTGGACGATCTTGCAGACGCCTGCGCATTTCTAATGAAGAACTACTCCGGCGAAGACATCATCAATGTGGGCTATGGGAACGACGTAACAATTCGCGAATTGGCCGAAACCATTTCAGAAGTTATCGGCTTTGGTGGAGTGTTCAAATACGACAACTCCAAACCGGACGGAACACCACAAAAACTTTTGGACTGTACACGCCTAAAAAACCTCGGATGGTCGGCATCAACGGATCTGAAAACAGGCATAGCCAAAACATACGAATGGTATTTAAAAAATGAGCTCTAATGAGCCCAAGCCGCTGAACACGGCGAAAGGACAAACACTTTATGCCAAGGCACGGACGCTAATCCCGGGTGGCACGCAGCTTTTGTCAAAACGCCCGGAGATGTTCGCCCCCGACACGTGGCCGCCTTACTATGTTCAAGCCAAGGGCGCAGAGGTTACCGACCTTGATGGAAATGTACTCATTGATATGTCCATTTGCGGCGTTGGTGCGACCGTTCTCGGATACGCCGATCCGGATGTGGACGACGCGGTTAAAATCGCCATTGATCGCGGCTCCATGGCCACTCTCAATTGTCCGGAGGAGGTTGAGCTTGCCGAACTCTTGACCGATTTGCACCCCTGGTCGGACATGGCGCGGTTCTCCAGATCGGGCGGCGAAGCCATGTCCATTGCCGTAAGAATTGCCCGCGCGCATACAGGGCGTCAGGTCGTTGCCTTTTGCGGCTACCACGGCTGGCATGACTGGTATCTCTCCGCGAATCTTGCAGACGACAGCGCCCTCGATGGGCATTTGCTTGCCGGGCTGCAACCGAAGGGTGTGCCGCGCGGCCTGAAGGGGCTGATGCAACCTTTCCATTACAACGATCTTGAAGGTCTCAGGAAAGTTGCCGCCGAGCATGGCTCAAATCTGGCCGCCATTGTGATGGAACCAGTGCGCAATGAGCCCAAGCCTGGATTTCTGGAGGGCGTACGACAAATCGCAAACGAAACCGGCGCAGTTTTGGTGTTCGACGAGATCACCGCCGGATTTCGCCTGTGCACCGGCGGCATTCATTTGACGCTCGATGTCGCTCCGGATGTGGCGGTATTCGCCAAGGCCCTCGGCAATGGCTATCCGATTTCTGCGGTGATCGGCAGAGAGTCGGTCATGTCCGCCGCACAAGAGACGTTCATCAGCTCGACGGCCTGGACGGAGCGGCTGGGGTCCACCGCGGCTCTTGCGACCATAAAAAAGTATCAGCAAGTGAATGCCGCAGATCACCTCATAAAGGCCGGAAAAAGGGTTATGCAGGGCTGGAAAAATGCCTCAGCAGCCAGCGGACTTAAGATCGAAATATCGGGAATTCCGCCTTTGGCACATTTTGCCTTCGAGGCGCCAGATGCCCGCAAATTAAGAACACTTTTCACCCAACTGATGCTGGATCGGGGCTATTTAGCGAAAGACGCATACTACGCCATGGTCGCGCATAGTGACGCCCACATAGATGGCTATGCCGCAGCGTGCGGTGAAGCGTTTGAAATTATCGCACATGCCTCAAAATCTGAGTCCGTGGACAAATTGCTTCGGGGAGACGAAGCCCATTCCGGTTTTCAGCGTTTGACCTGATGCTTGGCGGCATTTCAGGCTTGAACCTGATTGCCGGTACTTCTACAAAACATTGAGATCGTAGCACCTCGACTCAAAAGGGCCGTGCCGGTCCCCACATGCAGATTTACCTTCCCATCGCTGAAATGTCCGTGAACATCTTTCTCGTTCTGGGCCTTGGCGGCGTGGTCGGGCTCCTGTCCGGCCTTTTTGGCGTTGGCGGGGGGTTTTTAATGACCCCCCTTCTTATTTTCGTGGGTATTCCGCCCGGCGTGGCAGTGGGAACGCAGTCCGTGCAGATCGTCGCGTCCTCGGTTTCGGGTGTTCTCGCCCACATGCGACGCGGAAACGTCGATTTCCACATGGGCGCTGTGTTGACCGGCGGCGGGGTTCTTGGATCGTTGCTGGGCGTTCTTTTATTCAATCTCCTGAAGCAGACCGGCCACATCGACCTTACGATTTCCCTTGGATATGTGATTTTCCTCGGTGCGGTCGGTGGTTTCATGATGATGGAAAGCCTGCCGGGGGCCATGAAGCGCAAGCCTGTGAATTTGGCTTTGGCGTCGCGCGGGCCGGGTCAGCATATGTGGATGCATGGCCTGCCCTTTAAAATGCGGTTCCGCCGTTCAAAGCTCTATGTCTCAGCCATCGTGCCCGCGGCCATCGGCATGCTGGTTGGGCTGTTGGTGGCCCTTATGGGCGTAGGCGGCGGATTTCTAATGGTCCCGGCCATGATCTATCTGCTGGGTATGCCCACCCAAGTGGTGATCGGCACCTCCCTTCTGCAGATCACATTCGTCACTGCAGTTACGGGATTGCTGCAAGCCAGCATCAACCATTCAGTCGACGTAGTCCTTGCCGTCTTGCTTCTCCTCGTTGCCGTTTTCGGTGCGCAAATTGGCGCGCGGCTGGCCGGTAAGATTAAAGGTGAACATTTGCGCATTATGCTCGCCGCACTGGTTTTGCTGGTCGCTTTCCGGCTCGCTCTGGAATTGGTTCTGACACCGGCAGACGTCTTCTCCATCGGCGATGGAGAGACCCCATGAAGAGGAGATTCTTTCTGGCGGCGCTCGTCATCATGGCGTCCTCGACGGTGAAGGCGCAGGATGTGCCCCTAGTCGCGGATCTTTCCAATCACCTTGTCGCCATAACCACCGGCTTTACGGGCACGGATGTTTTGCTTTTCGGCGCCACCGACGGACCGGGAGATATCGCGGTTGTCGTACGTGGTCCCGCAACAGACGTGCCTGTAAGGCGCAAAGAGCGTTTTGGGCCCATTTGGGTCAATGGGTCGTCCGTCGATTTTGTTGAAGTGCCGTCTTACTACCGCGTTGCTTCAAACAAGCCGCTTGAAGACATCGCGCCTCAACTTCTTCTGTCGCGTTTTCAGATCGGCCTTGAGAACATTCGTATGACTCCCGATCAAGAAGAATTGGATGCCGAACTCGTACAGGAGTTTCGGGAGGCCGTGGTGCGCTTGAAATTGAATGAAGATCTTTATGATGAAGGGCTGGGCGCAGTGAATCTGATGTCCAACCGCCTATTCAGAACCGAACTTCATTTTCCCGCACACGTACCGACGGGCACTTATCTCGTGGAGGTCTATTTGTTTCGGAACGGACAAATTACGAGCGCTGAAATCGTGCCCTTGACGATCTCCAAGATCGGCGTAGGCGCAGAAATTTACGACTTTGCCTACAACTGGGCGCCGTTTTATGGACTCATCTCGGTGTTATTGGCCGCCGCGGCCGGCTGGGCCGCCAGTGCCGCGTTCCGGCGCATTTAATTTCTTCGCGCGAATAAAGGGCGGACATGAGCGAAGACAAACGACCACCGGATAATAAAGACGATAAACCTGGAGCTATTCAGGAAGAACGTAAATTCCTGGTGGTTGTCGATCGATCCGACGAGTTGAAAGCCGCCCTTCGCTTTGCGTGCCGCCGTGTTGCGCGCACAGGCGGAGCGGTAGCGCTGTTCCACGCCGTACCGCAATCTGAATTTCACCACTTCGCAACCATCGGCGAATTGATGGAGCAGGAGGCGCGCACTGAAGCGGAAAAGCATCTTCAGCAAGTGGCAGCGGAAGTGCACAGACAAACAGGAAAATTTCCAAGCTTGTACCTTCGCCAGGGCGATGTCTTGGACGAGCTGCTGAAGGTATTGGAGGAGGAACCGAGCCTTTCGGTTCTTGTGCTGGGTGCTGGAACGGGCACAGAGGGGCCTGGACTCATTGTGTCCGCGCTTTCGGGGAAGCTCGCCGGCAAAATTTCGATCCCGGTCACGATTGTTCCGGGCAACCTGAGCGATGAACGCATTGACGCGCTGACATAGCAGATTCGTCCGGGCGGTCCTTGATTCCGGACCATATCGGTCCTATTGAATGGGCACCATTTTCCCGTGGTCGGTCAGCCTAATCGGCCGAATACCAGGAGCACACCCATGTTTATACAAACGGAAGAAACCCCCAATCCGGCTGCCTTGAAGTTTATTCCCGGGCGCCCGGTGCTTGACTCAGGGGTTGCGGACTTTACCGAGCGCGGCGCGGCGGCAAAGTCGCCGCTGGCACGGCTACTGTTCGAGATCGACGGCGTTGTCGGCGTATTTCTGGGGGCGGACTTTATCACCGTGACCAAGAACGATGAAAAGACCTGGCAGGTTCTAAAGCCTCTCGTGCTGGGCGCGGTCATGGATCATTTCACATCGGGCGCCGAAGTTATGGAAGGCTCTCAGGAAGTCGATGACGTGGGTGATGAATTTCACGACGATGACGCGGATGATGAAATCATCGATCAAATCAAAGAGTTGATTGAAACGCGTGTCCGGCCTGCCGTTGCCCAGGACGGCGGCGATATTATTTACCGCGGCTTCAAGAACGGTACGGTTTTTCTCATGCTGCGCGGTTCCTGCGCAGGCTGCCCGAGCTCCACCGCAACGTTGAAAATGGGTATTGAGAATATGCTGCGTCATTACGTGCCGGAAGTGCTTCAAGTCGAAGCGGTCATGTAAGGCTGCTCTGAAACCAACTCACCGAATTTATTGGAGGCGATATGCGCGGCAATTTGGATGACGCCGGATTGGACCTGATTTTTCGCTCGGCGCGGACACAAAACAGCTGGCGTCCGGACGATGTGGCAGCGGAATTACTTCGGAGAGTCTACGATCTCACCAAAATGGGACCGACCAGCGCAAATTGCTGCCCCGCCAGGTTCATTTTTGTCACGACTAAAGAAGGGAAAGAAAGGCTAAAGCCGAGCCTGATTCCTGGAAACGTCGACAAAACGATGGCCGCGCCCGTGACCGCCATCATTGGTTACGACACGAAGTTCTACGAGTTGCTGCCAGAGCTGTTTCCCCACACCGATGCCAAATCCTGGTTCGAAGGAAACGAACCTCTCATCCAGGAAACGGCATTTAGAAACGGCACCTTGCAAGGGGCATATCTGATGATTGCCGCCCGCTCACTTGGTCTGGACTGCGGTCCCATGAGCGGATTCGACCAAGAAAAGGTCAATGCCGAGTTCTGGCCGGACGGGCAGGTAAAAGCCAATTTCCTGTGCAACATCGGCTACGGCGATGATGCTGAAATCTTTCCGCGCAGCCCCCGTTTGCCGTTCGACAGAGCCTGTCAGATCGTTTAGGGGACGTTGAGGTACGGGGCGCTATGCTGCGGCCTTCACCGCAGCAAAATCATATATTTCAGTACGTTATAAACGGGACGGCAAAAACCCAACGGCGTCGTAGGCTTCCTTAAGGACACCTTCGGCAATGCTATTGGCTTTCTCTGCGCCGCGCTGCAGCGCTTTGTCGATTTCCGCCGGATCCGACATCAAGCGCTGCATCTCAGCCGTGATTGGTCCGAGAACAGATACGGCCGCTTCGGTCAGCTTGGTTTTGAATTGTGAGAACTGCCAGCCCGCCGTCTCCGCAACAACGTCCGTCAACGTCCGGTCCGTCAAAGCCGCATAAATATTAAGAAGATTGGCTGCTTCCGGTCGCCCCTCAAGACCTTCAACGGTCTCCGGCAAGGGGTTCGGGTCGGTGGTCGCCTTTCGCATTTTCTGGGCAATATCGTCTGCGGAATCGGTCATGTTGATGCGCGAATACGCCGAGGGATCGGATTTAGACATTTTCTTAGTGCCATCCCGCAGCGACATCACGCGCATTCCCGGACCTTGGATAACGGGCTCGGGAAGCGGAAATACTTCTTTGCCGTAATCGTTGTTGAATTTGGCCGCGATATCTCGTGCCAATTCAAGGTGCTGTTTTTGATCTTCTCCAACGGGCACGTGCGTGGCCTTGTAAACCAAAATGTCGGCCGCCATCAAATTGGGATAGACATAAAGGCCAGCCGAGGCCGCTTCTCTATTTTTACCGGCCTTGTCTTTGAATTGAGTCATGCGGTTCAGCCAGCCAAGACGGGCAACGCAATTAAAAACCCAAGCCAGCTGCGCATGTGCAGGGACATGGCTCTGCACAAACAGCGTGTTTTCAGTTGGATCGAGTCCTGCCGCAATAAATCCTGCGGCCACCTCACGTGTGGCGCGCATCAGCTCCTGCGGCTCCTGCCACACCGTAATGGCATGCAGATCAACGATGCAAAAAAGGCACTCGTAGTTTTTTTGCATGTTGGCCCAATTGCGAATGGCGCCAAGATAATTGCCAAGATGAAGATTACCGGTGGGCTGAATGCCGGAGAGAATTCGGCCGTGCGCTTTCGAGGAAGGCGGTGTGGACCCGCTGGTCATGGGATGGTCCCTTGTATGTGTTGAACGGACGTTTGGAGCCGTCCGTATCCGGCCTTCATGGCCGGCGGGCGCTAGGTACCCCGAGTGCCAGAGCGGGTCAAGCTACGATGGCTTGTCGGCGTCCGGTTCAGGTTTGGCGCGCCGTAGCTGCGTTAGATCGCTCAATTGGGCAGCGCCGGTTAACAATGCGACTACAACGAAAACCGCCCCGCCCAAACCGACTAGAAATGCAAGAGCGGCGGCGCGGAGCCATTCAGGCCCGGGCAGCGTGCCGCTTGCTCCAAATACAGGACCCATTACTGCTGTCACGCCGAGTTGACCAAGCCAAAGTGCCACTATCATGAGTGCAGATGCAAACACGATGCGCGGTAAACGCCGGCGCAAGCGCTCGTCCGCTTTGAAATGCCCGCGCGCTGTCAACACCAAACCCAAAGCGCCTGCATTGATCCAGGCCGACAACGACGTTGCCAATGCTATGCCGACGTGCCCGATGACGCGCATAAGCAAATATGCGATGGCAACGTTGACGATAAGCGCGACAACCGAAATCTTGACCGGTGTTGCCGTATCGTATCGCCCGAAAAACCCGGGCGCGAACGCCTTCACGAGAACGTAGGCAGGCAGGCCAAATGAAAATGCCGTCAAGGCTGCGGCGACGGCTTCGCGGTCTGCAACATCAAAGGCCCCGCGTTCAAACAAGGTGGATGTAATCGGGCCGGCGAGCGCGGCAATTCCCGCCGCCGCGGGCAGTGTGAGCAACAATGAAATTTCGACGGCCCGATTCTGATTTCCCATCGCCGCAGCTTCATTGCCTGACTGAATTTGTCTGGAAAGCATGGGGAGCAATGCGACGCTGACGGCAACGCCAACAACACCGAGCGGCAACTGATTCACGCGATCGGCAAAGTATAACCATGATACCGCGCCTGCCGAGACAAGTGTCGCCAGCGCGTTGTTCACCAGAATATTGATTTGATAGACACCGACACCTAGCGCCAGCGGCAGCATGCGATTGAGAACATATCTTACGTCTTTTGTCAGTCGCGGACGCACAAACCTGAGATTGGCAGAAATATTGCGGCAAGCGCGCCACATCCAGAGAAACTGAACAACACCGGCGGCGCTTACGCCAACTGCTAAAAGGGTCGTCCGGCCCGCATCCAATCCAACCGCGGTCATAAGGAACGCAATAAGCGTGAGATTAAGAAATATGGGCACAGCCGCCGCCGCCGCAAAGCGGTTGAGCGCGTTCATAACACCGGATTGCAGGGCAACGAGGGAAATGAAAAACAGATAAGGAAAGGCGATCCGCGCCAAATTGATTGCGCGATCAATCTCACCGGTTTGTTCAAATCCGGGCGCGACAACCGGCATAATCCAAGGCATCAGCGCGACAACAAGGGCGGAGAACAGCAAAAGGATCGTCGCCAACACCGCCATGGCCTCTTCGGCGAATGCGAGCGCGCGGTCTCTACCTTCCTTTTCAAGCAATCCGGAAAATACAGGCACAAATCCGGATGCAAAGGCGCCTTCGGCGAAAAGCCGTCGGAACAGGTTCGGAAATTGAAACGCGATGAAAAATGCGTCCGCGGCCGCGCCCGCGCCTATGAATGCAGCGATAAGAATATCCCGGGCAAAGCCCGTAACCCGGCTAATGAGGGTAAAGGACCCGACGGTTGCGACGGCTTTGAGGAAGGACGGTGCAGGCGACGCAGCGTTCGACATAAGTTCAGGTGTTTACTCTATCCGGGTGCGATGGGGAATCCGCATTGTGCATCGAACCAAATGCGCTTGGATAAGACTGCTTGATTAAGTCAATAATTGGCCGGGCCGGCGGTTATTCGGCGGCAGCTGTTGCGCGGGGTTTTTCCTGCTTCCGCTTGCTTTTGGCCTTGGATTTGGACTTTGCGGCGGTTTTTGGTTTTGATTTCCCTGCCGGCTTGCGTGAACGCACGGAAACCGCCTCTTTCTTGACGCCAATGACCTCCCCCAGAACTTCTCGGATCTGGCGGATTTTACTTTCATGCTCGACCCGCATACCGAACACGTCCTTCACATAGAAGACGTCTACGACCCGCTCTCCATAGGTCGTGATATGGGCCGAGAATATTTGCAGTCCCAATTCCATCATCGCCCGGGTGACATCAGCAAGAAATCCGGGGCGGTCGTGGCCATTGACTTCGATGACGCTGCAAACTTTTGACGCTGTGTTGTCAATGATAACGCGCGGCGGAACTTCGAGCGCCTTGGTGCGCGTCGGCAACCGAAAGCTGACTTTCGGCAATTCATATTTAAGACGTAGTTTACCTTCCAACGTCGCAATGACGCGCGCCTTAATGCGATCAAGCTTGCTCTGTGCGGTAACAGCCCGTCCATCCTGATCCTGAATAGCGAACGTATCGAGCGCGAGACCATTGGAGAATGTCAGGATTTTGGCATCAACAACTGAAACGCCTGCAATGGTAAGAGCGCCGGCTATTTCAGCAAAGAGACCCGGGTGATCCTGGGTGTAGATGACCATTTGTGTGGCATCGCGGTCTTCCTCAACCATAAAGTCAAATGCGATTTTATCACCCGCTTCATCCGCCGAGCGCATAAATCGCACATACCGCTCCTGCTCGTGAGGTTCAAACGTAAGCCAGAATGCGGGGGGGCCGTAGTTGAGATATGTTTCCTTATCGCTCTCAAGCCAATCGCTCAAGCGCTCCGCGAGTGCCGCGCGCGCCGCGTTGACTCGCGCATCCGTTCCCGTAGCGGAGGACTGGCCGCCGTGCAGCCTTTGATCGGCACGATAATAAAGTTCACGCAGAAGCGTTGCTTTCCAATTGTTCCAGGCGTTGGGCCCGACCGCGCGGATATCCGCGCACGTCAGCACAAGAAGAAGTTTAAGCCGTTCAAGCGACTGCACTTCCTCGCAGAACTGGATAATAGTCTGTGGATCGTCCAAATCGCGTTTGAATGCCGTCGCGCTCATAAGAAGGTGGTAGCGAACCAGCCAACTCACGGTTTCAGTTTCTTCGTCGGTCAAACCGAGACGAGGACAAATATCCAACGCGATATCGGCGCCCAATGCAGAATGATCGCCGCCGCGCCCTTTAGCGATGTCGTGAAGCAAGACAGCCACATACAGGGCCCGGCGGGATTGAATTTTTCCGGTCACTTCAGAAGCAATCGGCAGCTCCTTTTGCAGTGAGCCTTGCTCGATACGGTAAAGGATTCCTATGGCGCGAATGGTGTGCTCGTCCGTCGTATACACGTGGTACATGTCGTACTGCATCTGGGCGACGACGCGGGCAAAGTCGGGGATAAAGCGCCCAAACACGCCGCATTCACTCATGAGACGCAAAGTATTCTCGGGCCCTTTCTCGGACGTAAGAATGTCCAAGAATATTGCGTTGGCCTCCGGTTTCCTCCGGAGCGCGGCAACGCGGCGCGCACTGTTGGCAATGTTGCGTAGGGTCGCGGGGTGAAAGTCTAAACTGTGTTTTTGTGCAGTTTGAAAGATACTTAAAAGAGTCATCGGTTCTTTATCAAACGCATCTTCGTCGAGAACGGTTAGACGGCCGCCCTCCACGGGAAAGCCATCAACGGCGCGTTTTCTAAAGGCTGCAGGTAGCTGAAACCGGGGTTTGCCGCGCCCGCGTTCTTCCAGAAGGGTGCAAAAGATACGTGTGAGATCGCCGACGTCCCGCGCCACCAAAAAGTAGTGCTTCATGAATCGCTCGATGGCGGTCGCGCCGGGCCGATCCACATACCCGAGGCGTTTTGCGATTTCACTTTGAAGATCGAACGTCAGCCGATTGTCCGTGCGCTGCGTGATGTAGTGGATATGGCAGCGTACGGTGGTCAAAAATTCGCGGGCTTTTATGAAGCGTGTCGCGGCGTCGTCGTCAATAACGCCCATGCTTTCAAGTTTCTGAACGTCTGAAATTCCATAGAGGTATTTTGCAATCCAATACAATGTGTGCGAATCGCGAAGGCCGCCTTTATCTTCTTTGACATTGGGCTCGAGGCGGTATCGAGAGTCTCCCAATTTCGAATGGCGCTGATCGCGCTCGGCGAGTTTGGCCTGCACGAATTCCTTTGCAGTCCCGCGTTTCACTTCCTTCTTGAAGCGTGCTGCCAATTCAGCCGCAAGCTCCTGATCTCCCCAAACCCAACGCGATTCCAACAGAGTGGTGCGAATGGTCATGTCCGATTTGGCATGGGAGATGTTGTCGTCCACCGTGCGCACAGCATGGCCGACTTTGAGCCCCATATCCCAGAGCAGATAAAGCATGAACTCTACCAACTGCTCGGTATATGGCGTTTGCTTGTAGGGCAACAAAAATAGGAGATCGAGATCCGACAATGGAGACAACTCACCGCGGCCATACCCACCTATGGCGACTACGCTGATTCGCTCACCGGTGGTCGGCACGCCGCGCCGAACCGAATAGGCCGTGGCATAGTCAAATATGATTCGGATGATCTGATCCATGAGATAGCTCTGTGCGGATACCGTATCGGTACCGCTGAAGCCTTTTGTTTCGAACCTTGATCGGATGACCTCCGAGCCTTCTTTATGCGCGTTCTTCAACGTCTCCAGAAGGGCAGCGCGTTTTTGATCCTCGGGGATGTCCTGCGCCGCAATATCGTCCAAAACCGCATGTATCTTGCGGCGGTCAATGATCTCGCGTGGTTGGTAAATATTACTCACGGCGCATCCGGATTAGTCGATGGTTCTCAGATTGCGCACGCTTTAACAGTGCTCTTGCCGAAAATAAACCGTTCACTTCAGCCGAAAGCCTTGCTGGCGCGCTTGCTCTTCGGAAACGTGTATGACCCGTTCCTTCGTCGGCGCGCGAAGCGGTGTTCCCTTTGTCTCGGTCGCCGTCGAGGGTGTGCCGGCCGATGCTCTGGTCAAAGCTTCGATGGCATACTTCGAACGGACCCGGGCGCTGACAACGGCCAGAAGTTCTATGGTTTTTGCCTGCCCGACTAAAATAAGCGCGACCACAAATGATGCGATCGCCCCAGAAATCGTGAGTGTATCTGTGGCCCAGGCATAATCGGAAAACGACAGTAATATAAAAATACCGCTTGTAACCAGGCTCAATACGCCCATGCCGGAAAGAATGCGGGCTATTCCGGGTATATTGGGTTTATCCGGATCGATTTCAAAAACCATGGCGGCCTCCCGGGGACGCGAAAACAGCGCTCGAACCCTGCGCTACAGGTCTTTCCAAGTATAGCAGAACAATTGCGCCACGAACCGCACAACATGCGGTTTAAGCCGCAACATTAGCCCTCGTTTTCTCCGACAAGGGACTTCAGCCGATATAGCGTTTCCAAGGCTTCCCGCGGGGTCATGGCGTCCGGGATCAGGTTACGTAGCGCTTCTTCGGCCGCAGACGGCGTATTGTCCGAGCCAAATGAGACGCCTGGCTTGGCAGACTTCGCCGATGTGGCAAACAGGGGCAGATCTTCGGCTAGACTTGAAGTCTTGCCCTCGTATTCTTCTTTTTCCAATCGCTTGAGAACTTCCTCTGCGCGCGCCACGACGGCTGGCGGAAGACCGGCGAGCCGCCCGACATGGATGCCATAGGAACGATCCGCTGTACCGGGCGCTATTTCGTGGAGAAATACGATATCGCCTTCCCACTCCTTCACGCGCATGGAATGCGGCGCCAAGTCCTGAAGCCTTCCGGATAAGGCTGTCAGTTCATGATAATGGGTGGCAAACAACGCGCGGCATTTGTTGATATCGTGCAAATATTCAAGCGTTGCCCAGGCAATGGATAATCCGTCAAATGTCGCCGTGCCGCGGCCGATTTCATCTAGGATGATGAGAGAGCGCTCGGTTGCTTGATTAAGGATCGCCGCCGTCTCGACCATTTCCACCATGAACGTTGACCGCCCGCGCGCGAGATCATCAGCGGCGCCCACGCGGGAGAACAGCCGGTCGATTGCCCCAATGTGCGCCGCCTCAGCAGGGACATACGATCCCATTTGTGCCATAAGCGCGACCAGGGCGTTTTGCCGCAGAAAGGTGCTTTTGCCCGCCATGTTGGGACCCGTCACAAGCCAGAGCCGCCCCGCACCGTCATCGTCTTTTTTGTTGAGGTTGCATCCGTTCGCAACGAACGCTGATTCACCAGCGGTCCGCAATACGCGTTCGACAACGGGATGCCGGCCTCCTTTGATTTCGAAGGACAGCCCATCGTCGACCACTGGCCTGCAATAGTTTTGGTCGACCGCCAATTGCGCCAAGGCTGCCGCGACATCTAGAGATGCCATTGCTGCGGCCGTCTTGGCGATTTCATTCGCGCGGGATGTAATTTCGCCAACCAAATCGGCAAATAAATCCAATTCCAAAGCAACCGCCTTGTCGGCGGCAGATCTGATCCGGTCTTCAAGCTCAGAGAGTTCAACGGTAGAGAACCGCATGGCATTGGCCATGGTCTGGCGATGAATAAAGACGGCTTTTGCCGTTTCTCCTCGCGCCTCTTCCACCATCCGCTCACCGTGCTTTGCGGAAACTTCGATGTAATAACCGAGCACGTTATTGTGTTTGACATTGAGAGATGAAACGCCGCTGAGTTCCGCGTACCTAGCCTGAAGACCCGCAATGAGCTTTCGGCTTTCATCCCGCAGGGTTCTGAGTTCGTCGAGATCGGAATTGTACCCGGCGGCGATGAAACCACCGTCGCGGGCCAACAACGGCAAATCGTCCTTTAGCGCGCGCTTCAAACGCTCGACCAATGTTTGATGATGTCCTAGCCCCTCCAGATCGGACGCAACCAAATCAGGCGGCGGAAGAAGCCCTTTCGCCAGATCTTG
The DNA here is from genome assembly GCA_964475755.1 of uncultured Rhodobacterales bacterium. Taxonomy (GTDB): domain Bacteria; phylum Pseudomonadota; class Alphaproteobacteria; order Rhodospirillales; family Rhodospirillaceae; genus UBA11612. Next base: position 31,844 of record CAYYXR010000014.1, on the reverse strand, counting down.
AACGGCACCGCGCAGCACGGGGCCTTGCGAAAGCCCTGCGCCTATGGCGGCAAGATCACGCGGTCCGCCGCGGCCCAAAGTGAGCCGTGATAATGCGCGCTCAATATCCGGACATGCACGAAGCGCTTCACGTATGGCTTCGCGTGTTTGACTGGCATTGACGAAAAACGTAACGGCATCCAGCCGCGCATTTACGGCCGCGGCGTCGGTCAAAGGACCTGATAGACGCGAAGATAGAAGGCGTGCGCCCGCACCGGATATTGTGCGGTCCAGCGTGTGGAGCAAGCTGCCGCGCCGCTCACCGCTCAATGTTTGGGTTAATTCGAGATTACGTCGCGTTGCGGCGTCGATTTCCATCGCGGCGCCGGATACTATGCGTTGCGGCGCACCCAGACGCGGTATTTTTCCTTTTTGGGTAAGCTCGATGTAATCGATAAGCGCGCCGGCCGCTGAAATCTCGGTGCGCGAAAAAGCACCGAATGATTCAAGAGTGCCGACGCCGAACAGTTTTTCCAGCCTCTTCCGCGCATTCTCGGAATCAAATCGAGATCCCGGAAGAAGACTGAGCACATCACGCCAAGACTCCAATGCACTTGCAATGTTTTCATCTTCCATGAGCCTGTCGGGAAGAAGAAGTTCTCCTGGATTGAGGCGCACCAGCGCGGACGCTATGTCATTTCTTTTGACTGGCTGAACTTGAAAGTCACCCGTGGACATATCGAGCCATGCAAGACCAAGTTCATGGCTCGAATCACCACGCACCTGCGAAAGTGCAGCGAGATAATTGTGAGCGCGCGAATCTAAAAGGGCGTCTTCGGTCAATGTGCCCGGCGTGATGAGCCGCACCACATCACGCCTAACGACCGCTTTCGATCCGCGCTTCTTTGCCTCGGCCGGATCTTCCATCTGCTCGCAGATGGCGACCTTGAATCCTGATCGGATGAGGCGGGAGAGATAATTCTCATGGGAATGCGCGGGCACGCCGCACATCGGAATGTCTTCGCCTTGATGCTTGCCGCGTTTGGTAAGCGCGATATCAAGCGCCGCGGCCGCCTTGACCGCATCGTCGAAGAACAGCTCGTAGAAATCGCCCATGCGATAAAACAACAGCGCATCCGGATAGGCGGACTTCACCTCCAGGTACTGAGCCATCATCGGGGTAACACCGGATGTTGGCACGTTTTCTATGTGTGCCGTTGCTGCCATTATTGGGCTGTTTTCAATGGATTGGTCCCTCACGAAACGTACTTTCTCCGCTGGAAAATGGGCCAGAGAGGACTATAACACCTGCGGAAGGCTGCGCTGCAGAAGCATGAAGGGTTACACTTCCGTTATCGGCCTGCGGCAGCGCTTTGCAGTGTGATTAACGTACGGCACAATAGTCGTATTCTTGAGTATTCAGAAGGGGCAGACGCAAGAGAATTGCGGGGTTGAGACAACGAAATGGATAAAATCGTTTCGGACAGGCCTAAAGGGGGGAAGGGTGCCAAGAGTCCGGCATCGCGCCACAATTTTGATCAGGAAGCGCTGACGTTTCACGCCTCCGGCCGACCCGGCAAAATCGAAATTACGGCGACCAAACCGCTGACCACACAGCACGACTTGTCCCTTGCATATTCTCCGGGCGTCGCCGCCCCGTGCCTTGAAATCGCGCGCGATTCATCGACCGCGTATGATTACACCGCAAAAGGTAATTTGGTGGCCGTCATTTCCAACGGCACAGCTGTGTTGGGACTCGGTGATCTCGGCGCATTGGCATCCAAGCCCGTCATGGAAGGCAAGGCTGTTCTTTTTAAGCGCTTTGCCGATGTGGACGGATTGGACCTCGAAATCGACACAAGAGATGTTGACGAGTTCGTCAATTGCGTCCGATTTCTGGAACCGAGTTTCGGTGGCATTAATCTTGAAGATGTCAAAGCACCGGAGTGTTTCATTATTGAAAGCCGGTTGCGCGAGATTATGGAAATTCCGGTTTTCCATGATGACCAGCACGGCACGGCCATCATTTCGGCCGCCGGCCTGATCAACGCCTGCAACCTCACGGGCCGCAATCTCTCGGATATAAAATTGGTGGTCAACGGCGCCGGTGCAGCCGCGATTTCATGCGTGGAGCTTTCCAAGGCCTTGGGCGTAAAACCCGAGAACGTCATCATGTGTGATTCAAAAGGCGTAATCTACAAAGGCCGCAGTGAGGGGATGAACCAATGGAAGTCCGCCCATGCCGTTGACACCAAAGCGCGCACGCTTGCGGACGCCATCGAAGGCGCGGACGCGTTTTTCGGCTTGTCGATCAAAGGCGCCATGACGCGCGTCATGGTTAAATCCATGGCTAAAAACCCAATCATCTTCGCCATGGCCAATCCTGACCCGGAGATAACGCCGGAAGATGTCGAGGATGTGCGCGGAGATGCTATCATGGCAACCGGACGCTCCGACTACCCCAATCAGGTCAACAATGTTCTCGGCTTTCCGTTTATTTTCCGCGGCGCTCTGGATGTACGTGCGCGCACGATCAACGAAGACATGAAGTTGGCGGCCGCGAAGGCGCTTGCGGATCTCGCCCGGCAGGAAGTGCCTGAAGAGGTCGCCTTGGCTTATTCGGGCCGCAAATTGCGATACGGCCGCGAATACATCATACCAGTGCCTTTTGATCCCCGCCTGATTGCCACGGTCCCGCCGGCCGTTGCGAAAGCTGCCATGGACTCCGGTGTTGCGCGCAAGCCCATCGAAGACATGAATGCCTACCGCAAGCAACTGGCCGCGCGTCTTGATCCCAGTGTCGCCAGCTTGCAATCCATCGCAAGTGAGGTGACGCGTACACCGCGAACGGTCGTTTTCGCGGAAGGTGAAGAAGAGCGCACAATCCGGGCCGCCATTGCATACCGCAATGCGGGTTACGGAAAACCGGTCCTTGTTGCGCGCCGCCGCAAGATCGAGCAGATCATCGCTGAGCTGTCTATGCGGCCCGAAGACCTTGAAGGCATCGCGATCACGAATGCGCGAGAGTCCAAATCCAACGCGGCGTACACGGAGTTCCTATACTCTAGACTGCAGCGGCGCGGGTTACTGCTGCGAGATTGCGAACGCATGGTCAATCAGGACCGCAATATTTTTGCCGCCTGTATGGTCTCGCTGGGTCATGCCGATACCATGGTCACGGGCCTGACGCGAAACTATCATTCCGCGTTGACTGATGTGCGCCGCGTCATTGATCCGTTGCCGGATGCCCCGGTATTTGGATTGACGATGATGGTCGTGCGCGGGCGAACATTGTTTATTGCCGACACGGCCGTGCATGAACGGCCCACCGCGGAAGAAATCACCCATATTGCAATGGAGAGTGCCGAGGCTGTACGCAGCATGGGGCACGAGCCGCGCGTTGCGCTGCTCTCATATTCCAATTTCGGCAACCCGCCAGGTGCAGTCACGGAAACCATGCGCGAGGCTATGGCACGTCTGGACGCTATCGCTAAAGAAGGCCACATCGATTTTGAATATGATGGTGAGATGGGTGTTGATGTTGCCCTAGACCCGGATCGCGGGCGCATTTATCCATTCTGCCGATTGACCGGAGCCGCCAATGTGCTGGTCATGCCGGGCCTTCATGCCTCTAATATTTCGACACGCCTGGTGCAAAAATTTGGAGCCGCGACATCCATAGGCCCCATTCTCATCGGCCTGGAAAAACCGGTCCAAATCGTGAGCATGGACGCCTCTGTATCTGATCTGGTGCAAATGGCCCTTATGGCCGCGCATGCGTGCGCGCCGAAGCTCCTGTAGCGGCACACGGTGGATCGGCTTACATCAGCTTCTTTTCGCCGGCTCCTGGCGTGGTCCGTGGGGCCGAGTATTCCGGCATGGGTAACGCTGATTATTCTCGGCATTCTGGGAAAGCTAGAGTGGACAGTTGTTGGCGCATCGTGCGCCGCCGTTTTCATCCTCATGGCAGCATTGGTGCTGACACGGCTGGCAGATTTTGACCGGCTGATTGAGTATGCGGAGAACCTAATTGCATCCCCTGAAGCGCCGCCACCGTCTTTCAAGACTTCAGCGACGGCGCAGCGCATGCTCACCGCCATCACGGCCTTGCGCAGCCTTTGGGAAGACCGGCGCGATGAAGCCACTGCGCTGGCGAAATCGCGCCAGGATATTCTCGATACATTGCCGGACCCGCTTCTGCTGCTCGATTCCCGCCGCCGTCTGAACGGCGCGAATGCGGCGGCACGGGATTTATTCGAGCCCGAGAGAACATCCGAGGCGAGCGCGGGACGCCAGATCGCTGGCCGCGATTTGGCTGGCGTTATCCGCGATCCACGCGTGCTGGATGCCGCCGACCAGGCTTTGGTTCAGAAGAAAAAGACCGCCGCACAATTTAGTCTGCCCTCGCCGGTGGAACGCACATTCGGGGCTTTACTTGTTCCGCTCGCCGCACCGGCTTGGGACGGCACCGCACTGATCATCGCTCTTCACGATCTCACCGAGCGCTTGAAAATGGACCGCATGCGCGCCGATTTCGTGGCGAACGCCAGCCACGAGCTGCGCACACCGCTCGCAAGCGTTCTTGGGTTTATTGAAACGCTGAGAGGTCCCGCCAAGGGCGACTTGGACGCGCAGGAAGAATTCCTTGGGATCATGCTGAAACAGGCCAATCGCATGACGCGGCTCATCGATGATTTGTTATCGCTGTCGCGCATCGAATTGCGCGAACATACCCGGCCCACCGACGCCGTGAACTTGGAGAGCGTGTTGCGCAGCACGGTTGAACTGCTCGAACGTCAGGCCAAGGAACGCAACGCAAAAGTTCAACTGAACGTTCCCTCCGGCCTTCCGCCCGCATTGGCGGACGCCGGCGAACTCAGTCAGGTGTTTCACAACCTCGTGACGAATGCGCTGAAATATGGCGGAGAGCATGGGCGCGTCATTGTTACAGCTGAACTCACGGACGCACGCCCGCCGTCTATGTCGGCCAAAGGGGATTGCTTGAAGGTTTCTGTGCGCGACCACGGTGAGGGCATATCGAAGGAGTTTTTACCGCGCCTGACCGAGCGTTTTTACCGCGTGGACACGGCACGGTCGCGTTCACTGGGCGGCACCGGCCTGGGGCTGGCGATCGTCAAACACATTGTAAACCGGCATCGCGGCGCGCTTCAGATTGAAAGCGAAATCGGACGCGGCTCGACATTTACAGTTTACCTGCCTGTCGCCGCATCTGCGGCAAGCCTGCCACCGCAACAGCAGCAACCCACGGCGGCGCAATAGTTTCAGCGCTTTTCAGGGAACCGGCGCATCATCCAAAGCAAAAGAGCGATGCCAGGCACTGCCGCAAACGTCGTGATGATAAAAAACGTTACCCAGTCCACCTGATCAGCCAGATACCCGCCGCCCGACGCCAAAATCGTCCGCGTAAACGCCATGAAAGACGTCATCAGAGCGTACTGGGTCGCTGTGTATGCCAAGTTGCAAAGACTCGACATGAAGGCAATGAATGCAACATTGCCCACTCCGTTCGAAAAGTTCTCAACACTGATAACAAATGTAAGTCCTGCCAAATTCGGCCCGATCGCCGCGAGCGCAGCCAGAAGCAGATTGGATAACGCCATTGCTAAACCACCCCACAGCAACGTGCGATGAATGCCAAAGCGCATCACCAATGCGCCGCCTGCGAAACTCCCCGCGATCGTCATGAATACGCCGTAAGTTTTTGCGACAGTGCCAATCTCGCTCAGGGAAAATCCGAGTTCGAGATAAAACGGGTTGGCCATGGAGGCCCACAGCGCATCGCCGTATTTATAGAGCATGATGAAGGCGAGAATTGCTATAGCGCCCGGGCGAGTTAGAAACTCGGTAAAAGGCTCGACAACCGCTGATTTGATCCATTCGGCGTAGCTTTCGCCTTCTTTTCGATTTGGATGCTGGGGTTCAGGGCTTATCAGCACCGTGACAACACCCACGAGCATGAGCGCCGCCATCGTCGTGTAGGAGAAGAGCCAGCCAAAACTGTCGGCAAGCAACAACGCGCCGCCGCCAGAGGCAATCACGGCGACGCGATACCCGGTCGTCGTCATTGCCGCGCCGGCACCAAATTGTTCTTTGTCCAACACTTCGATGCGGTAGGCATCGATCACAATGTCTTGCGTTGCCGAAGCAAACGCCAAGAGCACGGTCCAAACAATGGTAAGCGTAAGACTTTCCGCCGGGTTACCTGAGCCAAGCCCGATCATCGCGATGATGCACAAGCCCTGTGCGGCCAGCATCCAGCCCCGGCGCTTACCGAAGATATGTCCCAGAATCGGGAGCGTGACCCTATCGATGATCGGCGACCACAGAAACTTCAAAGCATAGACCGATGAAGCCCAGCTCATAAAGCCGATGAAGGTTTTGGCGATACCGGCTTCGGAGAGCCACGCGGAAAGGGTTGCCGCCGTCAGCAAAAAGGGCAGGCCCGACGAAAACCCCATCAGAAAAATGATGATCAGCCGCTTTTCGGTATAAGCGGCGATGGTCTGCAAGAAAGAGCGCTGAGGCGCGGTATTTTCGGCCATACGGGTGTTTTCGCATACGCGGGCGGTTTTGGGAATCCGCCCCGGACCGTTAAATCCCGCGGAAGTTAGCCCGCCGCAGCCACCTTGGCTTGGCGCTTACGCTCGTGCGGATCAAGGAACCGCTTGCGCAGACGGATAGCCTTGGGCGTGACCTCCACCAACTCGTCGTCCTGAATATAGGCCAGGGCGTCTTCCAGGCTCAGCTGGATCGGCGGCGGCAGGACCTGCTTGTCGTCCTTCATAACCGTGCGGAAATTGGTGAGCTGCTTGGCCTTAAGTGGATTCACTTCCAAATCGTTATCGCGGGTATGCTCGCCGACGATCATGCCGGCATACACGCGCGTGCCCGGCGCAATGAATTGCGGTCCCCGGTCGATCAGATTAAACAACGCGTAGGTGTTCGCTTCACCGTCTCCATTCGAAATCAAAACGCCTTCGCGACGCGAAGCAATCGGGCCTTTATACGGCGCAAACGAATGGAACAGCCGGTTCATGACCCCAGTGCCGCGCGTATCGGTAAGAAACTCGCCGTGATAGCCGATCAGGCCGCGCGAGGGCGCAAGGAAGACCAGGCGTACTTTGCCGCCACCGGCTGGTTTCATTTCCTGGAGCTCGGCCTTGCGGATGGACATCTTTTCGACAACACCGCCGGAATGTTCTTCATCGACGTCGATGACGACCTCTTCGATGGGCTCCAGGCGCTGACCGTTTTCATCGGTCTGGAACAAAACGCGCGGGCGCGAGATGGAAAGTTCAAACCCTTCGCGGCGCATGGTCTCGATCAGAACACCCAATTGAAGCTCGCCGCGCCCAGCAACCTCATAGGCATCTTTCTCGTTGGATTCCGATACGCGAATGGCCACGTTGCCTTCGGCTTCGCGTTCCAAACGTGCGCCGATCACGCGAGTGGTCAGCTTGTCGCCTTCCAAGCCCGCCATCGGTGAATCGTTCACTGAAAAGGTCATCGCCAGTGTCGGCGGATCGACGGGACGCGCAGCGAGGGGCTTTGTCACCTCAGGCGCGCAGAATGTGTCGGCTACGTTGGCTTCGGTCAATCCGGCGATGGCGATGATGTCGCCGGCCTCGGCCGTATCCACCGGCACACGCTCTAGACCGCGGAACGACAAGAGTTTTGTCGCGCGGCCTTGTTCCAGCACCTTGCCCTCGCTGTTCAAAACCTTGATCGGCATGTTCATCTTCGCAACGCCGGTTTCGATGCGGCCCGTCAGAATGCGGCCAAGATACGGATCGGATTCCAAGGTGGTCGCAAGCATGGAGAACGGCGCTTCGAGATTGCGTTTGGGCGCAGGCACGTGATTGACGATCAATTCGAAAAGCGGCGTTAAATCCTTACGTTCGTCCTTTTCCATGTCGCGCACGGCCCAGCCGTCGCGGCCCACGGCAAACAATGTGGGAAAGTCGAGTTGCTCATCGCTGGCTTCCAGCGCGGCAAACAGGTCAAACACTTCGGTGTGCACTTCATCGGCGCGTGCATCGCCGCGATCGATCTTGTTGATGATCACGATGGGGCGCAGACCCAGACCGAGCGCCTTGGACAACACAAATTTGGTTTGTGGCAGCGGGCCTTCAGCCGCATCCACCAGCAGAACGACACCGTCCACCATCGAGAGAATACGCTCCACTTCGCCGCCAAAATCGGCGTGACCGGGCGTATCGACAATATTGATCTTCGTGCCCTGCCAGTCCACCGAGGTGCACTTGGCGAGAATGGTGATGCCGCGCTCGCGCTCCAAATCATTGGAGTCCATGGCACGCTCGGCCATGCGCGCGTTCGAACGCACGGATCCGCTCTGCTTGAGCAGTGCGTCCACTAAAGTCGTCTTGCCGTGGTCGACGTGGGCGATGATGGCGATGTTGCGTAGGTTCATAAAAGCCGCCGATACATAAATAGAGCCGGACGCGTTTATCTTGCGTCCGGCCCCCTTCTTGGCGCGGGTATATATATGTAAGCGCGCCGCTGTTCAAGCGGCGCTGTACTGTTGTCGGCTTTTTCCCAATAAAATGAGTGTTTTGGGACGCTCAGCCGCCCTCTACCCCTTGGGATAGTAGTGCAGCATGGTCTCCTCGTCGGCCCGCTCATAGGTCCAGTGGCGGCCCACCCGGGTGCCTGTGCGCTTCCACAGCTTGGCCTGCATTTCGGCGTACATCACCGGCGCGCCGATGCCGTCCAGGATCACGGCCCCGTCCACCTCTTTGATTCCGGAGGTAGCCAGCACCTCTGCGGCGATGCCCTCCATGGGGATGATCACATCGGCCCCTTCCTTTACGCACCGGCGGGCCAAGTCCATGAATTTCTCCACGTATTCCTTCGGGTTCTCGAAGGCCGCGACAGGTTGCTTTTCGGTGTAATCGGGATCGATGGGAATACAGGGCCCCATGCGCCCCTCGAGCTTATGACGCGCAATGGATTGCTTGATGATGCGCAGAATCTGACGGTTGAGGGTGATCACGGATATTTTTTCGCCCAAAGCGCAGGACATCAGCAGAGAGGTCTCGATGTGTGAGGACACCGGAATGTCCACCGCCGAGCGGATTTCGGTGAGAAACGCATCGAGATAAGTGCCGATGTGAAAGGCGTCATAGCCCTCCCGCTCGGCCTTGATCGCATTTCCGATGAACACCGGCGCCAGCACCGCATGGAAAATGGCAGGATAACGTAAATTTTCCGACGGCAATTTTCCGCCCCAGCCACCGGCCGGCACACCGTGCAGATGAACTTCCGTGCCCGGATCGACAACGCGCTTGAAATGCGCCTCAAGCTGTTCAGAGTATTTGCCCGACTTGCCCATTTCGGCGGCGGACTGATACCAAATCTTTACCATGCGTGCCTCCCTCTCTGCGTGCCGCGTTTATGCGCGAGACACATTGCGCTCGCGTTACAGATACCGCTTTGTAAGACCGCCACACACTTCGTCAAGCGCAAGCCGCGCGCGATTCATGCATCTTACAAAAGTATATTTTCATACCCGCAAAACAATGCGGCTGTTTATAGGCCGTGTTTTTCCAACAGCGCGCGCAGCGGTGTTTCCGGGCGGGCGCCGATGTGAGAAATGATCTCGGCCGCCGCCATGGATCCGAGCTTTGCGCAACCTTCCAAGTCGCGTCCGTGGGTGTAGCCGTAAAGGAAGCCGGCGGCGAACAAATCGCCCGCGCCTGTGGTATCGACCACCTTTTCCACGGGCATGGCAGGCACGGCGGCGGTTGTTTCGCCGTCGAAGACCACCGCACCTTTGGCGCCACGCGTCATGCACGCAAGCACCTTGGCACCCCGCAGCCGCGAGACGGCGGTATCCAAATCTCCGGCTTCGTAGAGCTGAAAGATTTCGTCTTCATTGCCGAACAAAACATCGACGTCTTCTTTGATCAGGGTCAGCAAGTCTTCGCGGTGCCGATCGACCACGAAAGGATCGGATAAAGACAAGGCCACTTGACGCTTGGCGCCTTTTGCCGCCTGACATGCTTTACGGATCGCCTGCTTGGCGCGCGGCGTATCCCACTGATAGCCCTCGATGTAGGTCACGCGTGATGCGGTAATCATATCCGCATCAATATCGGCTGGGCTGAGTTCCGTGCAGGCACCAAGATACGTGTTCATGGTGCGCTGACCATCAGGGGTAATAAGAATCAAACAGGTCGCGCTGGGCAGTTGCGTGGGGCGGTCCTCGCCGCTGTGATAATCGACGCCGACAACCTTGATGTCGTGGCGGAAGATGTCACCGATCTTATCGTTTCCGACTTTGCCGATGAATGCCGGTTTGCCGCCAAGCGAAGCGACACCGGCCATGGTGTTCGCGGCAGAACCGCCGGATGCCTCCACCGCCTTACCCATTTTTTCATAAAGCGACCTTGATTCATCCGCATTGATCAGCGCCATGGTGCCTTTCACCATGCCGTTGGCGGCGAGAAAATTCTCATCGGTGGTGGAGAGAATATCGACAATGGCAGAGCCGATGCCGACAACATCGAAGCGGACGTCCGTCATGTGAACCTTTACTCTTGTGGAATTCGGCGCGCCCGGCTGGGCGCTGGGCACGCGGCGGAGTATAACGGCAAGAGCGGGTGCGACAACTATGGGCTCAATCAGATGGGAGAACCGCCGCCGTGATCACCGCTTTTGCCAAAGCTTTCACGCAATTAGGTGATGGCGCCATTGTGCGCGTGCTTTTACTTAGCACCGCCGCCGCGCTGATCGTATATGCGCTTCTCATTGCCGGTGCTTTTTGGACGCTGAGCGCCGTCAATATCGGCAGCGTGCCTTGGATGGACGTGGCCGCCGATTGGGGCGCGGGTTTGCTCGCGATCGTGATCGCGACCCTCTTGTTTCCGGGACTCCTGTCGGCGGTTATGGGATTGATGCTTGAGGACGTGGCTGCGGCGGTTGAGCGGCGCCACTATCCGCACCTTGAACCGGCCAGCCCTGCCCGGTGGCACGATGCGGCTATCGCCGGCCTGCGCTTGGGGCTTTTTACCGTGGCGGTGAATATCGTCCTCCTGCCCCTGTACCTGATTTTCATCTTTATCCCGCCTCTTAGCTTTGCTCTTTATTACGCGGTGAACGGACGTCTTCTGGGCCAGGAATACTTTGAAGTTGTTGCATTGCGGCGGATGGATAGCGCTTCGGCGGGGGAATTGCGGGCACAAAACCGGGGCCCGGTTTGGCTGGCAGGGGCCATAACCGCAGGGCTTTTGACTGTGCCCGTCCTCAACCTGGCCGCCCCGGTCATCGGCACGGCGGCCATGGTTCATGTATTCCAAAAATTAACCCGCCCACTTTAGATTGGGCCTAAGAATCAACCTTCTTAGATTCAATAAGTTGCAAAGGTGGGGGCGATATCCCTAAGCTACCGGCTTAACAAACGGTGCGCGGAACACCGCGCCAAAAAAAATTGGGGACTTGCGCGTGTACGACGAGCAGAAAGACACTGCCGGCGAAGGGAATAAAGACCACTCAACAGGCGGTGAAGCGGTGCAACTGGACTTGCGTGGAGCGGCGGAACGCCGTGACGGTGTACGTCCGCCATCAAAACCGTTCAGCGCCAAGCCCTTTTTCAAGGGCAACCTTTTCACTGGCCACCGTGCCAAGGGGAATGCCATGTTCGATAGATACAGCTCCGACCGTAGTTCTTACTCACCGCAGATCCCACGGCGGCCTGCTGAGATTCCAAATCCGTCCGTGCTGCGTGCCATTGGCGGTGACGCCGACGGCAAACAGCTACTCGTCGGCAAAGCCGTCACCATCAATGGTGAGATCACCGGGTGCGAGCGTCTGGTGGTTGAGGGCAAGGTGGACGCAACCATTAAGGATGTGAAGTTTATCGAAGTGACCGCTAACGGCGCCTTCAAAGGCAATGCCGAGGTTGAAAACGCAAATATCGCCGGTGCCTACGAGGGCACTTTGAAAGTCTCCGGCCATCTGGAGATTGCCGGCACCGGCACCGTCAAGGGCACGGTGAGCTACAAAACGATAGCTGTCGCCAGCGGCGGTCAGGTGCTGGGCACCATCGAGAGCAATGGCTAAGTTTTTTTCGCTTTCATTTTCGTGACTTTATAGACCTTTCCCTTTTTATCATAGGTGGTCCATTCGCCGACCTGCCGGCCGTTGTCAAACGTGCCTGAGCGAAGCTTCGTGCCGTCCTTGCGAAACCACTCCCAGTAGCCGGTGGGAACATCGCCCTTGGTTTGTCCTTTTGCCCAAAGACTTCCGTCCTTGTGAAGTTGTTTGAAAGGTTTTGCACGCGTTGATGGCGCGGATTTTTTTATTGTCGTTTTCTTGTTCGCTTTCTTGGCGGTTTGCTTTTTCTTTTTAGCCACAACTTTTTTCCGTTTGGCTTCGTCGGAGCCAGGCGCCGGTGACTTGGGTTTAAAGGCACACAAATCGGTCACCGGACAACGCCAGCATTCCGGCGTACGCGCCTTGCACACATAACGCCCGTGTAAAATCAGCCAATGATGGGCGTGGCGTTTAAATTCTGCGGGTGTAACTTTCTCGAGCTTTTCCTCCACATGCGCCGGCTTTTTTCCCGGCGCCAGTCCAGTACGGTTGCCGACCCGAAAGATATGCGTATCCACTGCAATGGTCGGCTCGCCAAAGGCAATATTGAGCACAACGTTCGCGGTCTTGCGCCCGACGCCAGGAAGCTTCTCGAGCGCATCACGATCACGCGGGACAGTGCTGCCGTGTTCAGCAATCAGAAGCTTTGAAAGCGCGATGACGTTCTTGGCCTTGGCGTTAAACAGCCCGATGGTCTTGATGTAGTTCTTGAGGCCCGCCTCGCCCAAAGCAACCATTTTTTCCGGCGAGTCCACCTTGGCGAACAAAGGGCCGGTGGCTTTGTTCACGCCCACGTCCGTGGCCTGCGCGGACAGCACGACGGCCACAAGCAAGGTGTAAGGGTTGACGTATTGCAGCTCGCCTTTGGGCTCAGGCTCAATGTCGCGCAGACGGCGATAAAACTCCGCGACGTTTTTCGGGGTCATGTTGACCTAATCCAAATCCAGTACATCGCGCATGTGATAGAGCCCCGGCGCCTTGCCCTTGGTCCACATGGCCGCGCGCACAGCGCCACGCGCAAAGATGCCGCGTGAAGAAGCTTTGTGGGTGAGCTCGATGCGTTCGCCATCGGCGGCAAAGATCACCGAGTGATCGCCTACGACATCACCGCCGCGTAATGTCGCAAAACCGATCTCACCCTTGGGCCGGGCGCCAGTTTGACCGTCGCGAGTGCGCCGCGCCACGTCATTCAGTTTCACCTCACGCCCTTTGGCCGCGGCTTCGCCTAGTCCAAGCGCCGTACCTGACGGCGCATCGACCTTGTGACGGTGATGCATCTCGACAATTTCGATGTCGTAGTCCGTGCCCAAGGTGGCCGCGAGCTTTTCAGTCAGCGCTAAAAGCACATTGACGCCAACGCTCATATTAGGCGCTTGTACCACCGCCGCCGTTTTCGCGGCCTTAGCGATGGCCGCACGTTCACTGTCACCCAATCCGGTGGTGCCGAGAACATAGGCGGTAGACGTTTCTCCGGCGAGGGATGCGTTCATTTTGGTGGCCGCGGCGATGGTAAAATCGATCACCGCGTCACTGGCCTCAAACAAGGCTTTGCTGTCGGTCGTGACTTTGATGCCAAGATCATCCCCGCCCGTAAGCGCGCCCAAATCCTGGCCCACGGCCGGACCACCGGGCTCAACGCCGCCGGACAATTCACAGCCCTCGGTCGCCAGCACTTCGGCGATGAGCATACGGCCCATGCGGCCCGCGCATCCGAGGATTCCGATTTTCATGGCTTTCTCCAACGCAAAATCTTTTTAGTCCGCGCGGAGTATAGGGAGCGGAGCCTTCTCGCCCTAGACCTTTATTGAGGCGGGCGGCGGCCTAGCGGGCAATGTCTTCAAGGAATTCCTTGATCTTATCGAGGAAGCTGGAGCTTTCCGGGCTGTAGGTGCGGCTGTCGCTTTCGGCCTCAAACTCTTTGAGCAGCTCTTTCTGCTTGTCGGTAAGATTCACCGGCACTTCCACCGCCGCCTCCAGGAACATGTCCCCGCGCGCCTGAGATCGGAGCACGCTCATACCCTTTCCCTTCAAGCGGAAACGGTGGCCGTGCTGCGTGCCTTTGGTGATCTGCACCTTTACCCGACCGCCATCCACAGTGGGCACTTCCATTTCACCGCCGAGCGCCGCCGTGGTCATGGGCATGGGCAGGCGCATGAACAGGTTAGCCCCTTCCCGCTGAAAGATGCGGTGAGAGGAGATGGCCAGAAAAATATAAAGGTCGCCTGGAGGTGCGCCGTGCATGCCCGCCTCGCCTTCGTTGGCCAGACGAATACGCGTGCCTTCTTCTACGCCGGGCGGGATGGTGACCTCGAGCTTTTTCTCTTCACGCTGACGGCCCGAGCCACCGCACTTCGGGCACGGATCGGTGATGACCTTGCCACCGCCATGACACGTCGGGCATGTGCGCTCTACCGTGAAGAAGCCCTGCTGGGCGCGCATACGCCCCGCACCTTTGCATGCCGGACAGGTTGACGGATCGGCGCCGTCTTTTGAGCCCGACCCTTTGCACGGCTCGCATTCGATAGAGGACGGAACGGTGATGGAGGCTTTCTTGCCGTGGAAGGCTTCCTCCAGGCTGATCTCCATATTGTAGCGCACGTCCTGGCCGCGCGCAGGCCCGCGCCGCCCGCCCCGCCTGCCCATGATATCGCCGAACATTTCATCGAAAATGTCGGCAAAACCGCCGCCGCCGAATCCGAAGTCGAAGCCGCCCGCGCCGCCGCCACCTTGCTCAAAGGCGGCATGGCCATAGCGGTCGTAAGCCGCGCGTTTTTGCTCGTCGCGCAGCACATCATACGCTTCGCTCAGTTCTTTGAACTTATGCTCGGCGTCTTTGTCGCCCGGATTGCGGTCCGGGTGATACTGCATCGCCAGTTTGCGGTAGGCTTTCTTGAGCTCATCACCGGTCGCGTTTTTCTTCACGCCGAGAAGCTCGTAAAAATCCTTCTTCGCCATCCCAACCTAACTATCTTCTACAAACGCTTCCCGCCCGATGCACACGGCGCCGGGCGGGGCGGGGTTTGGCAGAGGGTACGACGCGGAACTCCCCAATGTCCCGGCCGCGATTTGAAACGTTACTTCTTGTCTTTATCGACTTCCTCAAAGTCGGCGTCGACCACATCGTCATCACCGCCGCTTGAGTCTGCGCCTTCGCCGCTGCCATCGGCTGCGGTCTGTTGTTCCTTATACATAGCTTCGCCCATTTTCATGGAGGCCTGCATAAGTTCGTCGGTGGCGGCCTTGATCTTTTCGGCATCACCGGAATCGAGAACCTCCTTCGCGGCCGCGAGCTTCTCTTCGATCTCCGCTTTGTCACCGGCATCGATCTTATCACCGTGTTCGGCAAGGCTCTTTTCCGTGGTGTGGATCAAACCGTCAGCATGATTGCGGGCATCCACAGCCGCCCGGCGCGCCTTATCTTCTTCGGCGTGCGCTTCGGCGTCTTTGACCATCTTATTGATGTCATCGTCCGACAAACCACCCGAGGCCTGGATGCGGATCTGCTGTTCCTTGCCCGTGGCTTTGTCTTTCGCCGAAACATTGACGATACCGTTGGCATCGATGTCGAAGGTGACTTCTACCTGCGGAACGCCGCGCGGTGCGGACGGGATGCCAACCAAATCAAACTGGCCGAGCATTTTATTGTCGGCAGCCATTTCGCGTTCACCTTGGAACACGCGGATGGTCACGGCCGTCTGATTGTCTTCGGCGGTTGAGAACACCTGGCTTTTGCGTGTCGGCACGGTGGTGTTGCGCTCGATCAGACGTGTGAACACACCGCCCAGGGTTTCGATCCCCAGCGAGAGCGGCGTGACGTCGAGCAGAAGCACGTCCTTGACATCGCCTTTCAGCACGCCCGCCTGAATGGCAGCGCCGAGCGCGACCACTTCGTCCGGGTTCACGCCCTTGTGTGGTTCACGGCCAAAGAAATTCTTCACCGTTTCCTGCACTTTGGGCATGCGGGTCATCCCGCCCACCAGGATCACTTCGTCGATTTCGCTGGCTTTCAGGCCGGCGTCTTTAAAAGCCTTCTTGCACGGTTCGACAGTGCGCTGAATGAGATCGTCCACCAGCGCTTCGAGTTTGGCACGAGTGACTTTGATATTAAGGTGCTTCGGACCGGACGCGTCGGCGGTGATGAACGGCAGGTTCACTTCCGTCTGCGTTGCACTGGAAAGTTCGATCTTTGCCTTCTCCGCAGCTTCCTTCAGACGCTGTAAGGCAAGACGATCATTGCGCAGATCAATACCCGCTTCTTTCTTGAATTCGTCGGCAAGGTAGTCGATCACGCGCGCGTCGAAATCTTCACCGCCGAGGAACGTGTCGCCGTTGGTGGATTTCACTTCGAAAACACCGTCGCCGATTTCGAGAATGGAGACGTCGAACGTGCCGCCGCCTAAATCATAGACCGCGATGGTTCCCGTGCTTTTCTTGTCCAAACCATAGGCAAGCGCAGCCGCGGTCGGCTCGTTGATGATGCGCAGCACGTTGAGCCCGGCGATCTTGCCGGCATCTTTCGTGGCTTGACGTTGAGAGTCGTTGAAGTAGGCCGGAACGGTGATCACCGCTTCCTCGACCTTCTCGCCGAGATAAGCTTCGGCGTCTTCCTTCATCTTTTTCAGGATGAACGCAGAGACCTGGCTGGGCGCGTATTTTTCGCCGCGCGCTTCTACCCAGGCATCGCCGTTATCGCCTTTGATGATTTTATAGGGGACCAGCTTCTGGTCCTTCTGGGCCATCGGATCGTCGAAACGCCGGCCGATGAGGCGCTTGATGGCGAACAGGGTTGCTTCAGGATTGGTGACCGCCTGGCGCTTGGCCGGCTGGCCGACAAGACGCTCGCCGCCTTCGGTGAACGCCACTTGCGACGGCGTTGTGCGATTGCCTTCAGCGTTTTCGATGACGCGGCTGCTTTTGCCTTCCATCACCGCAACGCAGGAGTTCGTTGTCCCTAAGTCGATTCCGATTACTTTACCCATAAGTTCTGATCCTTCTTTACCGGCAGACGTCGAAAGCCCGAGTGCGGCACCCTGGACGTCCCCATATTTGTTTACGCGTGTGCTCGAAATATGCACCCGGACCGGCAAAATCAGTCCGGCGCATAAGCTGTGCGCTATATAAGGGGGGTGCCGCCGGGCTGCAACGGGCCAAGGGACTCTTTTGTCACACTTTTTTCGAGGTTTTTCGGGGTGTTGGCCCCTCATCGGGCGCCTTCGGGCTCCAATCGGGAGGCTCAGCCGTGATAAACGGGCCAAATATGCTGTTTGACGCCCAAGATGCGCCCCTAACCCTGCCCGCCGGTGTGATTTACCGTCCCTGTGCTTTTGACGGCGCCGCGCAGGCAACCCTCCTCCAAGCCCTTGAATTTATTATAAAAGATGCGCCGCCGGTCCAGGCCCGCACCAAAGGCGGGGGCACCACGTCAGCGGCCATGACCAACAGTGGGCGGGCGGGATGGTGGAGTGATGCTAGGGGCTACCGTTATCAGACCCACCGGCCCGACTCGGCAGAGCCCTGGCCGGCCATGCCCGCTGCCTTCCTGGAGGCCGTGCGCGATGCCATGGCGCCGACGCCGTGGCCGGACTTCGCGCCCGATGCTTGCCTGATCAATTACTACGGCCCTAGCGCCAAAATGGGTCTGCATCAGGACCGCAATGAGAAGGATCTCACGCAGCCGATTCTCACTCTATGTCTCGGCGATGATGCCGACTTCATGATCGGCGGATTCTCCCGTTCGGATAAATCAATGCCGATTGTCGTGCGTAGCGGCGATGCCCTCATCCTGGGCGGCGATGCACGCATGCGCTTTCACGGCATCCGAAAGATTTACCCGAACACAAGTCCGCTCAGCGCCGTTGCCGGACGATACAGTTTGACGTTTCGGAAAGCGCTTTGACTTTGTTCGGCCGAGATCAGCCGGCGTAGCGCAACACGCCGTAATCGTTGGGGGCCATGAAGCCCATGGCGCGATAAGACCGCTGCAAGGCCATATTATTCCGGTCACACAGAATCGCCGCCCGCTGCACACCGTGCGAGCGCGCCAGTTCAAGTGCCGCATACACCGCGCACGCCGCATAGCCTTTATCCTTGTACTCCGGCGGGGCATAGACGCTGCCGATTTTCACCGTGGGCGGCGACCAGATCTCGTAACAGGCCGTGGCCACGATGTGATCGGTCTCGGCGACGAACAAACCGCTGGCCTGCACTTGCTGTTGCAATTCCTGCTCGACGTAGTCTCGAAGTTCCGGAGAGTCCGTCGCGCCGTTCGATTGCACATGCATTTCTGAAATCCACGACACGAGCGTGGGGATGTCATCCATCGTCGCTTTGCGCGCCGTCACTTCGCCGCGCCCCATGACTTCGGGCACTTGCAGTTTTCCCATATCCAAAGTCGAAAGAGACTGTGGCTTGCCGACAAACTTGTTGCGCGGGGCAATACCGAGCGCGCCGACCGCGGCTTCCACTTGCGGCCACGGACCCTGCACCGCCATCACCGGGCGGCGCGATTCGGATGCCGCCATGCGTACAATCGGTGTAAGGGACTGCGGCGCCTGAACCACCATCACGTTATTTGAATAATGCA
Organism: uncultured Rhodobacterales bacterium; assembly: GCA_964475755.1. Classification (GTDB taxonomy): domain Bacteria; phylum Pseudomonadota; class Alphaproteobacteria; order Rhodospirillales; family Rhodospirillaceae; genus UBA11612. The sequence continues at coordinate 13,147 of CAYYXR010000014.1, read as the reverse complement.
CAGCAAGCGCGACGATGGTTGCACCGTCCCAAGCGGCAACATAGGTGCCTTGAAACGGATATCCCTGATCGAACAATCCGCCCGAGCGGGAATATGCAATTAAAGTGACCGACGACGACCAGTGCCGTTCCAGAAAGATTTCAAGCGCACCTTGGTCAGGCGGCGTCAGAACGCGGAAAGTAAGGTTCGCTGAACGCACGGCGGAAGTGCGCATGTAGCAGCGATCTCTCCACTGGCGGTTGACGGGGTAAGAAGTAGTTTCATCAACTTATAGTTTATCTCTGAATTGAGAAATAGAAAATTTCGTGTCGGCCGTGCAAGCGAAACTATTTAAAAAAGTGTCGCAAGCCTTTGGTGCATAAATCAAAAGTGCTCATAGACCGCGCTTTGGCGCTTGTGGATACCGCGATTTAGATGCGCGCTCTGCGCGAATTGTCGGATCAACCGCCCGTATGGGTGACTCGCCAAACGACATTGGCCACATCGTCGGCGATCAAGAGGCTGCCGTCCGCGGCCACTTCCACGTCGGCGGGACGCCCCCAAACCTGCGCGGGGCTTTCTCCGTCCATCCAAAAGCCGCTGGCGAAGACAACATAGTCGCCCGCCGGCTTGCCGTTTTCAAAAGGCACATACACAACGTTGTAGGCGCGCGGTTCGGCCGCGTTCCATGATCCATGCAGCGCGACGAACGCGCCACCCTGATACGACTCCGGAAACTGATCGGCTTCATAAAACGTCATGCCCAACGGCGCGGAGTGCGAGCGGAACGGAAGGTCGGGCACAATAGCGCTTTCGACAAGGTCGGGGCGCTTGTCGGCAAATCCGGGCTGCGGATTACTGCCGAGATAACTGTAAGGCCAGCCGTAAAAACCGCCGTCGGCAACCTGCGTCAAATAGTCCGGCACCAGCTCGTCGCCGAGACCATCGCGTTCATTGACCACAGTAAAGAGTTCGTTCGTGCCCGGATAAAAATTCAATCCGACCGGATTTCGCAGACCCGTTGCAAACGTGCGCTGGCTTGATCCATCGATGGAAAACTCCTGGATGGTGGCGCGCGGCTCGGGTTCCACTTCAATATTTCCGCGCGAGCCCACGGCCACGTAGATCTTCGAGGCATCGGGGCTGACCGCGACATTGCGGGTCCAATGCCCGCCGGGCTCTCCAAATGCGCCGTCCTGCGTAATGCGTTCGGCTTTGGCCTGGGCTTCGGTATCACCCGATGAATATGGAATGCGCCAAACACCCGCCTGATCGCCGACGTATATGGCGCCGCGCGCAATATCGACACCATAAGGCTGCGTGAACCCGCTGGCGAATGTGGTCTTTGTTTCGGCAGTGCCATCGCCGTCGCCATCACGCAGCAACGTAATTTTACCGGGGCCCGATTCAGCCAACAGCACATCACCGTTCGCGGCAACTTTCATGTTGCGCGCATGATCGAGCCCGCCCGCAAACAGGTTCACCTCAAATCCTGCCAGCACGCTAGGCATGGCGCCGCTTGGACGGTCGACCCGTTTGGCTGCCGCGGCCTTGGCGGGCGTCGCATAGGGCGCGGCCAGGCTTGCAAGATCGACAGACAACCACGTGCCGGGCGCTTGTTGAGCCGGTTTCGCCGAAACATTCGACGGCGCCCCGCCGGTGACCGCGAGCACTACCGCGGCTGCGGCCACAACGCCGCCGCCGATGAGCCAATTTCGTTTCGACATAGTGCCCTCCCTCAAAGATTGGATGTATCCCTTTCCTATTTTTCGCATAGGGAGAGCGGGCCTCACAAGAGACTGCTGGTGGAACACCCCGCACACGGATGGCTTAACGGCAGAAGAAACCGTTATTTGCTCAAAGGCTTATATCTAAAACACTTTGTTTCGTGATCGTTGACCATGCCCACCGCCTGCATGAAAGCATAGCAAATGGTCGAGCCGACGAATTTGAATCCGCGTTTTTTCAGATCCTTACTCATGGCATCGGATACGGACGTTTTTGCGGGAATATCCTTAAGGGTCTTGATCTTGTTGTCGCGCGGCTTCCCGCCAACAAATTCCCAAATGTAAGCATCGAAGGGACCGAACTCTTTTTGCACGCTCAAAAACGCTTTGGCGTTGGCGATAGTGGCGGCGATCTTCAATCTGTTCCGGACGATCCCCGCATCGGCGAGAAGACGCTTTACGTCTTTCGCATCGAAGCGCGCGATTTTTCTGGCATCAAAATTTTTGAACGCTTTGCGGTAATTTTCGCGCTTGTGAAGAATGCTGCGCCAGGACAAGCCCGCTTGCGCGCCCTCTAGAATCAGGAATTCGAAAAGCGTGCGGTCGTCGTGCACCGGCACGCCCCATTCTTTGTCATGATAGGCGATCATGAGCGGATCATCGCCGCTCCATTTACACCGGTGTTTTTGAGAGGCCTTGGCCACGCGCACTGTCCACCCGTTATGCCTGCGCGTTACGCCGAGGTATCGACGCCGCCTGCTTAGCTTGTGTCTGCGGGCTTCGCCGCTTCACGTTTCGGTCCGCCGCGCGAGACCACCACCATGGCCGGGCGCAAAAGCCGGTCGTGCATGACATAGCCGTCCTGCAGCACCTGGACGACCGTGCCCGAGGGAACCTCCGCGTTTTCCACTTCCTGCACCGCGTTGTGCAAATTCGCATCAAAGGCTTGGTTTAGCGACTCAATGCGTTTCACGCCCTGACTTTCGAGAACGCCGCCCAATTCTTTTTCCGTGAGTTCCACACCAAGCGCCAGATTCTTCACCGCCTCGTTTTGCGCACGCACATCGGTTGGCGCCGCCATGAGTGCGCGGCCCAAATTGTCGGCCACCTGCAAAAGTGATTTGCACAAATTCGACACCGCGTATTTGGCATTATCGGCGATGCGTTTGTCGGCGCGCTTGTTCGCGTTCTCGGCTTCGGCCAAAGCCATGAGCCGCTCGTTCTTCAGCGTCTCGACCACCGCAAGCAGCTCGGCAATACGGGCTTCGGGATCGCTCGGCGGTGTGTCTGCGCTATTTTGGCCGGATTGCGCCTGCTGCTCAGTGTTCTCAGGCGCTTCGGGCTGATCCGGTTCAAAGGGCGGGTCTTGTTCGGGCGTTGAAGTGTTCATGTCTAAAATTGCTATTCCGTCGTGAGTTAAACGTCTACTGGCATTATTGCTCGAGCATGCGCCCGATGATTTTGGAGGTGTAGTCGACCATCGGAATGATACGCGCGTAGTTGAGACGCGTCGGTCCAATCACACCGATCGCACCGACAATCTGTTCCCGCGAATTTTGAAACGGCGCGACGACCATGGAGCATCCGGCCAAACCGAAAAGCTCGTTTTGCGCGCCGATAAAGATCTGAACGCCGTCCGCGCTTCCAACCAGATCGAGAATGCGCACCATTTCCTCGCGCGCTTCCAGCGCCGCGAACAGTTGCCGGATGCGTTCCAGATCTTCCAGCGCGGTGACGTTGTTCAAAAGGTTCGACTGACCTTTGACGATCAGCGAGCCGTGTTTTTTCGAGTCCGTTTCCCCGCTCCAGGTCGCGATCCCCGACTTCACCACTTTCGCAGAGAGTTCATCCAATTGCGCGCGGCGGCTTTCGAGTTCCTTGAGAATTTCCTCGCGCGCTTCGAACAACGTTTTGCCTGTCAGGCGCGCGGCCAAGAAGTTTCCTGCTTCCACCAGCGCCGATGCAGGTAGGTCATTCGGCACTTCGATGGCGCGGTTCTCCACCGTGCCGTTCTCGTTGACCATCACCACCAGAGCGCGTCCCGGTTTCAGATTGACGAATTCGATGTGTTTGAGCGGCGCTTCGATTTTCGGCGCCAGAACCATCCCTGCGCATTGGGCCAACCCGGCGAGCGCACCGGTGGCCTGGTCAAGCACGTCGTCGGTCGAGCGGCCGGCGGCCTGACAATGCGCTTCAATGGCTTTGCGTTCTTCGGCGTCCAACCCGCCGACCTGCAATAATCCGCTGACGAACATGTTGAGGCCCGCATCGGTCGGCAAACGACCCGCTGATGTATGCGGCGCGTACAAAAGGCCCGCGTGCTCCAGATCGGCCATTACGTTGCGGATCGTGGCCGGCGACAACGATCCATTGAGACGGCGCGCGATGGTGCGCGAGCCGATGGGCTCGCCGGTTTCCACATAGGCATCGACGATATGCCGGAAAATTTCCCGGGAGCGTTCGTTCATAGCAACGACACTGTTGGCGTCGGACGTGGTCATGAGAACTCGATTTCGCGCTGAAAAGGTGCTTGCTATGTAAGGCGGTGAGCACCCTCCGTCAATGCGCCCGCCGAGCGCAAATTATCGCCTAACCCGCTGATTTCCTTTATTTTGACCATGGAAGAAGAGGATGATAGACGAAGCGGCGTAATCGCGCCCCTCTCAACTTGGATTTGGAAACCGTTCATGCCGTCCAAAACATCCCGTCCCTCCGGCCGCACCGCCGACGCTCTGCGCGCCGTCAGTTTCGAGATGGGGGTGAACAAACACGCCGAGGGCTCGTGCCTGGTGAAGTTCGGCGATACTCATGTGCTGTGTTTGGCGAGCATCGAGGAAAACGTGCCGCCGTGGCTGCGCGGCGGCGGCACGGGCTGGGTGACGGCCGAATACGGCATGCTGCCGCGGGCGACCAACACGCGCATGGCGCGCGAAGCGGCCAAGGGCGGCCAGTCGGGCCGCACCCAGGAAATCCAGAGACTCATCGGCCGCGCGCTCAGGGCCGTCACCGATTTGAAGGGCTTTGGCGAGATTCAAGTCCGCGTGGACTGCGACGTCCTTCAGGCCGACGGTGGTACGCGCACCGCCAGCGTGACAGGCGCATATCTGGCGCTGCATCAGGCGTTCGGCGCCATGAAAAAGATGGGCGTGATCGGACAAATCCCGCTGTCTGAATCCGTGGCCGCCATAAGCTGTGGCCTCTATGAAGGAACGCCTGTGCTCGACCTGGACTACGCCGAAGATTCAACGGCGCAGGCCGACGCCAATTTTGTGCTGACGGCCTCCGGCAAGATTGTCGAAGTGCAAGGCACGGCCGAAGACCATCCCTTTTCCGAAGACGAATTTCAGAACTTGTTGAACCTAGCGAAGAAGGGCATCGCCGATCTCACCGCCCTTCAGCGCGAGACCCTGGCCAAAATCGGTCTCTGAAACCATGGCGCGCCGGTTTGCGGACACGACTTTGGTTGTTGCAAGCCACAACGCGGGCAAGATGAAAGAGATCGGTGATCTTTTGACGCCGTTCAAGGTCAGCGTAAAGTCCGCCGGTGAATTGAACCTGCCCGAGCCCGAGGAAACCGGGGAAACGTTCATTGCCAACGCAAAACTGAAAGCCCTCGCGTCAGCACGCGGCGCAAACTTTCCCGCGCTGGCCGATGATTCAGGGCTCTGCGTTTATGACTTAGGCGGTGCGCCCGGTATTTATTCGGCGCGCTGGGCCGGGCCATCAAAAGACTTTTCCGTCGCCATGAAGCGCATCGAAGATGAACTTGGCGGCGCGCAAGAGCCGCGCGCGCGTTTTGTCTGCGCCCTGGCGCTGGCATGGCCCGACGGTCACTGTGAAACCTTCGAAGGCGAAGTGCGCGGCACCCTTGTGTTCCCACCGCGCGGGGAAAAAGGCTTTGGTTATGATCCCATCTTCATTCCCGACGGCCACTTCATCACCTTCGCTGAGATGGACCCGGCGGCGAAACATGAGATCAGCCACCGCGCGAATGCCTTCCGGTTGCTTGTGGATGCGTGCTTTCAATGACGGCCTCCGCACAACAAGGCGATGAAGGCTTCGGCCTTTATGTGCATTGGCCGTTCTGTATTTCCAAATGCCCTTACTGTGACTTCAACAGTCACGTTGTTGACCGCGTTGATCAGAACCAATGGCGCGATGCGCTGCTGACGGAGCTGGCGTATTTCGCCGAGCGCACGCAAGGGCGCACACTCACGAGCATTTTTTTCGGCGGCGGTACGCCTTCGCTGATGGACCCGCATTCGATTGCCGCCATCATCGAGGCCGCGCAGAAGCATTGGGTCCCCGCTGACAATTTAGAAATTTCGTTGGAAGCGAATCCGGGCACGGTCGATGCCAATCGCTTTAATGCTATTCGGGGCGCCGGGGTTGCGCGCCTGTCCATGGGCGTGCAGGCGCTGAACAACGACGACCTCAAATTCCTGGGCCGCCGCCACAACGTGGAGGAAGCGCGCCTTGCATGGCGCGCGGCGGCAAGAACATTCGAGCGCGTATCCTTCGATCTGATTTACGCGCGCCCGGGGCAAACCGCCCAAGCCTGGCGCGATGAACTAAAAGAGGCGCTCACCGAAACCTCGAACGAAGGCCTGACGCATCTCTCGCTCTATCAGCTGACCATGGAACCGAACACAGCCATGTTCGATGCCCATGCGCGCGGAGACTTCGAACTGCCCGACGAAGATTTGGCGGCGGAACTTTATGATGTGACCCAAGAGCTGTGCGAGAACGCAGGCTATCCGGCTTACGAAATTTCAAATCATGCGCGCGATGGCCACGCATGCCGGCACAACCTTACCTACTGGCGCGGCGGCGATTACATCGGAATCGGTCCGGGCGCACATGGGCGTTTGACGATGGATGGAAAAACGCACGCCATCCGCCAGATCAAAGCACCGTCGATGTGGCTTAAACGCGTGTCAAAGGATGGCCACGGTACGCAGGAAGAAGAGGCAGTCTCCAAAAATGCGCGCGCCGAGGAACTCGTGATGATGGGCCTGCGCCTCGCCGAAGGATTGGACAAGGAACGCTTCGAGCACCTCGCCGGGCAACCCTTGGATGGGTGTGTCGACTCGGCGGCAAAAACTCGGCTGATCGAGGACGGGTATCTGGCCGAAACCCCTTATGAGCTCTCCGCCACCGCCAAGGGGCGGCTCGCCCTCAACGCCGTGCTCCGGGACTTGCTGGCATAAACCTCTGAATATCCTGTGGAAAACAGGGTAATTTCTATAAATATCAATAGCTTAATGCGTTAACCTTTTGCCTTTGAGTAATGACTCAGGTTAATGCTGGATATGACTGAAAATACGTCATTTTTTGCCTTTCGTTTACCTTTTGTATACGATGCTCGGCGAGGATTTGGGGCGCCGGTCGCGGGGCTGCGACGGCAAATGAGGTTTGGCGGGCAAGTCTATGTACAACAGCCGTTTAGATGGGCTGACGGAATATCCGTTTCAGCGTCTCGCCGGACTTCTGGCGGGGGTGGAGCCGCCGCGCGGGCTTGAGCCCATTGTCATGTCCATCGGCGAGCCGCAGCACGCCCCGCCCGCCAAGTTGAAAGACGCCCTCGCCGCCGAGACGGACGGCTGGGGGAAATATCCGCCCACCGCCGGCACGCCTGAATATCGAAATGCTGTCTCCGCGTGGTGCACGCGCCGGTTTTCGTTGCCCGAAGGCTTTCTCGATCCGGACAAACACATTCTGCCGGTCGCGGGCACGCGCGAGGGATTGTTCATGGCCGCGCAGTTGTGCGTGCCGCAGAACAAGAACGGCAAGACGCCTGCCATACTCATGCCCAATCCGTTCTACCAAGTTTATCTGGGTGCGGCGGTGATGAACGGCGCCGAGCCCGTGTTCGTGCCCGCCGTTAAGGAAACCGATTTTTTGCCGGACTACGGCGCCGTTGCTAAATCTAATCTGGCGCGCGCGGCGATGGCTTATCTGTGCACGCCGGCCAATCCGCAAGGCACGGTCGCCAGTCTCGCGCAATTGAAAGAGATGATCGGTCTCGCGCGCTTGCACGACTTCGTTCTCATCTCCGATGAATGCTACTCGGAAATTTATGAGGGCGAGGCGCCCGCCGGTGCGCTTCAGGCCTGCGCCGAGCTGGGCGAAGGATTGAAAAACGTGCTCGTGTTCAATTCGCTGTCCAAACGCTCGAGCGTGCCGGGCCTGCGCGCCGGTTTCGTTGCCGGCGATGCGGATCTCATTTCCAAGTTTTCGAAACTGCGCGCCCATGGGGGTGCGGTGCAACCATTGCCGGTGATGGCCGCCGCGACCGCGCTTTGGTCCGATGAAGAGCATGTGCGTGCAAACCGCGCGCTTTACCGTGACAAAACCGGCGATGCTGCACGCATTTTCCGTGAAAAATACGGCTTTTACCGTCCAAACGGTGGCTTTTTCCTTTGGCTTGACGTCGGTAACGGCGAGCAGGCTGCGCGCAAACTCTGGGAAAAGGCCGCCGTAAAGGTGCTTCCGGGCGCCTATCTCGCACGGTCCACCGGACCGGGCGAAGGGAAAAACCCCGGCGAGCCGTACATCCGCGTCGCTTTGGTGCACGAGCGTGCACGCACCGCCGCCGCTTTGGAGCGCATTTCCGACACTTTGCCGAAACTTTGAATGACATCTGATAGGGAAACACCGTCATGAACACCGCAGTTCGCGCGAAAAACGTACCGTTCTTGCCCCCCGCCTGGGCCGAGATGCTGAAACGCAGCGCGTTTTTTGCCGCCGGCGTTGCGGTGTTATTGGTCTGCACCGCAGCCTTTGCCGCGTTGTTCACCTATTCGTCCACCGATCCATCGCTGAATACCGCATCGGGCGCACCGCCGGCGAACGCACTTGGCGTGCCTGGCGCCGTGTTTGCCGACGCGGCTTTACAAACCGTCGGCGCCGCAATCTGCGTTTTGATCCTGACCGTTGCCGCGTGGGCTGTGCGCTTGATGCGCGGGGAAACAGTGAACTGGCTTTGGCTGCGCACCGTCACGGCCATCGCATCCATGTTGACTCTGACCCTCGCTCTTGAAGCGATTCCGGCGCACACGGCGTGGCCGGTGGTTGCCGGTTTGGGCGGCTCGGCCGGACACGTGCTTGTCGATCTCATCGCCTATCACAACGGTGCTTTTTTCGCTTTGGACCCGGTGCGGACAACGCTTGAAATCACACTTGCCGTGAGCGCCGCGATATTCGGAATTGCGATGGCGCTCTGGGCGATGACCATTAAACCTTCAACGGTTGTTGTGTATGCCGCTCACGGCGCACGCCTGGTCGGCGAAGCTTTGAAACGCAGCATTGATGCGCCGCTCGACGCGCTGCGCGAATACATCCACAGCCGCGGGATATCTGAAGACCACGAAGACCCGGCACCGGTGAAGCGGGAAGCGATCATTGAAGACGCGGGCGATGACATTGAAGAAATCACCTTCGATGCGCCCGCGCCCGCACCTGTCGCAAAACCAAAGGACTCAGTCGCGGTCGTCGCCGAACGCAAAGCGATCAAGCCGTCAAAGCGTGAGCTGGACGCGCGCCAAGGCAGTTTGCTGCCGAACAGGGGTAAAGGGTTTGATCTGCCGCACCTTGAAATCCTCTCCATGCCCGTTGCCGAGCGCGGCGCAAACGCGCTTTCCCGCGAAGCTCTTGAGAGCAATGCGCGCATGCTTGAATCGGTGCTGGAAGATTTCGGCATCAAGGGACAGATCGTAAAGGTGCGGCCCGGTCCGGTTGTCACCTTGTATGAACTCGAACCGGCGCCGGGGACGAAGACCGCACGCGTCGTATCTTTGTCCGATGATATTGCACGCTCCATGAGCGCGGTGTCGGTGCGTATTGCCGTCGTGCCTGGCCGCAGCGTGATTGGCATCGAGCTTCCCAATGCAAACCGTGAAACGGTTTTCCTTCGCGAGATGCTTGCGTCCACTGAATTCGATAAGGTCGACGGTAAGTTGACGATGTCACTGGGCAAAGACATCGGCGGCGCGCCGATCTTTGCCGATTTGGCCCGCATGCCTCACCTGCTCGTTGCCGGGACCACCGGTTCGGGTAAGTCTGTTGCCATCAACACCATGATCATGTCGCTGCTGTACCGAAACACACCGGACGACGTGCGGCTGATCATGATCGATCCCAAGATGCTCGAGCTTTCCGTCTATGACGGCATCCCGCACCTGTTGGCGCCCGTGGTCACCGATGCGGGTAAAGCGGTCATGGCGTTGAAGTGGGTCGTGCGCGAGATGGAAGACCGCTACCGCGCCATGAGCCAGCTCTCGGTGCGCAACATCTCCGGGTACAACCAACGCCTTCAAGACGCCGCGAAGAAAGGCAAGACCTTGACGCGGACTGTTCAGACCGGCTTTGAACCTGAAACCGGCAAGCCTATTTACGAAGAACAGGCGCTCGATCTCACGCCGCTGCCTTATATCGTCGTGATCATCGACGAGATGGCAGACTTGATGTTGGTGGCCGGCAAAGAAGTTGAAGCTGCTGTGCAGCGACTGGCGCAAATGGCGCGCGCGGCTGGCATTCACGTCATCATGGCGACACAACGTCCGTCGGTTGATGTCATTACAGGCACGATCAAAGCCAACTTCCCGACACGCATTAGTTTCCAGGTCACCTCAAAGATCGATAGCCGCACTATTCTCGGTGAGCAGGGCGCGGAGCAACTCCTCGGTCAGGGCGATATGCTCTACATGGCCGCCGGCGGGCGCATTACGCGCGTTCACGGACCCTTTGTGACCGACCGGGAAGTCGAGGAAGTCACCAACCATCTGCGGGAGCAATCAGAGCCTGACTACGTCGAGGCCGTTACGGAAGAAACGGACATGGACGATGTCCCCGGGTTTTCCGGCATGACCGGCGGCAACACGTCCACTGGAGATTCACTGTTTGATCAGGCCGTGGCGCTGGTCGCCCGTGAGCGCAAAGCCTCCACCAGTTTTGTCCAGCGCCATCTTCAAATTGGCTATAACCGGGCCGCAAGAATTATCGAGGAAATGGAGCAGCAAGGCATGATTTCACGTGCCAATCATGTGGGTAAGCGAGAAGTCCTCCTGCCGAACGGCGGAGAAATGTAAACTCCGCCAAAGTCATGGTGTGGCCTTAACCTTGCCACACTGCAGGTCTAGATATACGGCGAGTTGAAACTGGGAATGACCATGATCCACGCCATCCTCGCGACCATTTTCTTTACGGTCTTTGCCGTAGCCGCCCAGGCACAAAATTTGACCGCGGCGCAAAGTGCGGCAGTCGATAAAGCCGAAGCGTATCTGAATGACATCAGCACGCTTCAAGCGCGCATCCTTCAGGTGAACCCCGACGGCGGTACCTTGGAAGGAGATCTTTACATCGCGCGCCCGGGCAAAATGCGCTTGGTCTATGACCCGCCGACACCCATGTTGCTTGTCGCCGACGGTGCATTTCTGATCTATGTGGATACGGAAATGGATGACGCGAGCCACATCGATTTGGACGAAACGCCAGCCGGATTGCTGCTAAAGGATAATCTGTCATTCACGGACAAGGATGTGCGCCTGAACGATGTGCGGCTTGGCCCGGGCACGGTAGAGATCTCGACGGCCATGGCGGACGATCCCGCGGCGGGCACACTCACGCTCGTATTCAGCGAAGCGCCGTTCGAGTTGCGCCAGTGGCGAGTTCTTGATGCTCAAAACAAAGAGGTCGCTGTATCCCTGTTTGATGCCAGACGCGGCGTGAAACTGGATAACTCGCTCTTTCGCTACGACGCCCGGCGAAGTGGTGGAAGAAGAGATTAGCCGCACCGAGAGTCGGCTAATTTTGAAAAAATTTCCCAAATCCCGCCTTTTTTCGGGTCGAATGATTCGCGGCTAAGTGATTTCCTTCGCAGCCGGAAATACCACATAACTAAATGATTTTGCTTATATTTTCGTCATTAAGCAGCCTCCCCCCAAACGCATGGCGGGTATGCGACGGTTCCGGTTTGCGCCTGTGATTTTGGACCCCATATTGAAACTTACGAACCGTCAGCGCCGCAAAGGCGTAGACGCGCCAGGATTCGGTCTCCCCTGCCGTTCTTGGCAATGCAATCGGCGCCTGGTGCCCCCCAACACCGGGCGCCATTTTTATTGGATCAATACTCTTAATCGGACCGGCACATGCTGAAAATCGCGAGCTGGAACATCAATTCGGTGCGGCGCCGGTTGTCCCAGTTGGAGCGCCTAGTTGATGAAGTTCAACCGGATGTTATTTGCCTTCAGGAAACAAAATGCACCACGGATGATTTTCCTGCTGGCGATATTTGCAATATCGGTTTTCCGTATCAGGCTGTCGCCGGATTCGGCGGATATAACGGCGTATGCATCCTGTCGCGATTTCCGCTTCAATCCATTCAGAAACATCCGCATTGCGAGCGAGACGACGCGCGGCACATGAGCGCCGACGCCCAGTTGCCGGACGGCCGGTTGATATCGGTTCATAGCGTTTATGTCCCCGCAGGGGGTGACATTCCCGATGCAGAGATCAATCAAAAATTTGCGCACAAGTTGAAATTTGTAGACGAGATTTCTGATTTTTTTGCCGGCCACTTCGGCTTTCGCGACAATCTTGTTGTTGCAGGCGATCTGAACATTGCGCCGCTTCCATCCGACGTTTGGGATCATAAAAAACTGTCTCGAATCATAACCCATACGCCCATTGAGATCGCAGCGCTTGATCGCTTTAAACGGTCTTTGAATTTCATAGATGCGTTGCGTGAGATTGTTCCGGATGACGACCCTGTCTTTACGTGGTGGAGCTACCGCGCGGCCGATTGGCAAGCCGCCAACAAAGGGCGTCGTCTAGATCATATATGGGTATCACCGCCTCTAAAGGATTACATAGGCGGCGTGGAAGTTCTTACCGACGTATGCAATTGGACACCGCCATCCGATCACGTGCCTATTGTATTGAAGTTGTCGGATAAAATGATGCGGGGCGCTTGAATCGCGTCCTCATTCCATCCATTGTCCATTCGCGCAAGAAACACACAAACCCCAACTTGGATTTCTTATGAGTTCTAATGACCCAACACGTTGGCACGGCACCACTATTTTAGCCGTGAGGAAGAACAACAAAGTCGTCATTGGCGGAGACGGACAGGTGACGTTCGGTCAGCAGGTCATGAAATCGAATGCCAGAAAAGTCCGCCGCTTGTCAGACGGCAAGGTGATAGCGGGGTTTGCCGGCGCGACCGCCGACGCGTTCACATTGTTCGAGCGCCTCGAAGCAAAACTTGAAAAGCATCCCGGCCAACTTACGCGGGCTTGCGTTGAGCTCGCGAAAGACTGGCGCACGGACCGGTATTTAAGGCGGCTAGAGGCCATGATGGCCGTGGCCGATACAGATGTTTCCCTTGTTTTGTCGGGAACCGGAGATGTTCTGGAGCCGGAAGATGGGCTCATAGGAATCGG
>CAYYXR010000013.1:0-63044 GCA_964475755.1 uncultured Rhodobacterales bacterium | reverse complement strand
GCCGGATGTCATCCATCTGTTCGGGTGCTCAAACCTGTAAAATTGTGCCGCCCACATTTGATGCTGACCAACCTCGGTTGTGACGTAAGTCTCGCGATCCTTGGTTAGTTCATAGAGACGCTGAATGGCATACTGGGGTTTTATAATTTTTCCCGCCTGCTGAAACTGTAAACAGTTTCTGGATCGCCATTTCTCGATTTGCGACCACCATTGTTTTAGGGCGGCTTGGTCAGCTTTATATTTTCGCGCTTTCCATGTCTTCAGCATTTCTTCGAGCACAGCGCCACAATCGCCAATGATGCCCAAATCGACGATCATGTTTTTGTTGATCGACGACGGGTCAATGTCGACGTGTATTTTTTTCGAATTTGGCGAAAAGAATTGAAGGTTTCCTGTCACGCGGTCGTCAAACCGCGCGCCGATATTGATCATAAGATCGCAATCGTGCATGGCCATATTGGACTCATAAAGGCCGTGCATCCCAACCATGCCGAGCCATTTTTCGTCGGCGGCAGGAAAGGCTCCCAGACCCAACAGTGTCGAGGTGATCGGAAATCCTGTAAGCTGAACCAACTCGCGAAGCGCCTTACTGGCACGTGGTCCCGAGTTAATGACTCCACCTCCGGTATAGAACAAAGGCTTTTTGGCGTTCGCCATCAAGCGAACGGCTGCTTCGACCTTTGATGCGTCGGGCGAAGTGCGGGGATGATAAGTTTTGTGCTGCTGCCGTCTAACGCCGCGCGGTGCAGACGAATACCTGCCCTTCGCCATGGCAACGTCCTTTGGCAAATCAATCACGACGGGGCCGGGCCGACCGGAGCGCGCCACATAAAAAGCTTCATGGACCGTTTCTGCCAACTGATCCACGTCGCGGACGAGATAGTTGTGCTTGGTACAAGGCCGGGTGATACCGATGGTGTCCGCTTCCTGAAAGGCGTCATTGCCGATCAAGTGTGTAGGGACCTGTCCGGTCAGGCAGACGATTGGGATTGAATCCAACAGGGCGTCTGTCAAACCAGTAACGGCATTCGTTGCGCCCGGACCAGAGGTCACCAGCACGCAGCCAACCTTGCCGGTGGAGCGGGCATAGCCTTCCGCGGCATGAACGGCGCCTTGCTCGTGGCGAACAAGGACGTGCCGAATTTTGTTTTGTTTAAACAACTCGTCGTAAATGGGTAGAACCGCGCCGCCCGGATAGCCGAACACCACCTCCACGCCCTGTTCTTCGAGGGCCTTGAGGACAATTTTCGCGCCTACAAATAGGCTTTCGGTGTCGGCGCTCGCTTTACGAGCGCTTGACTTTGCGGGCGGCATTTCACTTTCCCGTAAACGATTGAAATTTATCCGCTCAAACAGCGGAAAATGCGGCAGAGCCATGCAGAAGGCGGCGTAAACTAGTTGTGCGCCTATATCAGGTCAACAGGAAATGACGAATATTAGAAAAGATTTCAGGTAATAATGTTTCCGAAAATTGCGCGTTTATTACCTGATCCGCATGAAACTGATGCCGGAACCACGTAAACTGGCGCTTGGCATACCGCCGGGTCGCCGTTTGCGCAGCAGCGATTGCCTTCTCCAGCTGAGTCCCTTCGTGAACGGCCGCAAATTCTCTGGCCCCGATCATCTTCATCACGGGGCTATCCAACGACACGCCCTGCCCAATCAACGCTTTCACCTCATCGACAGCGCCGCGCGAAACCATGTCCCGCAATCTGCCGTCGCAAACCGAATACACCTCATCGCGGGGCGGCATGAGCAGAATCGAGTAATAGGACGCTCGAAGCGGCGGGGACGTGGGCACCGACTGCCATTCACTTAAAGGCACGCCTGTGCCTTCAAAAACCTCCCACGCCCGAAGCAATCTTTGGGTGTTGCCGGGGGCGAGACGCGACGCGGTTATCGGATCTCGTTCTGCAAGTTCCTCCAAAAATTTCTGACCGCCTAATTTGGAATGGAGCGCTGCGGCCGCGTCTCTTGTTTTCTGCAAGACGCTCGGGATTTCCGCTAAGCCTTGCATCAGGGCTTTAAAGTACAAACCCGTGCCACCCACGAGAACGGGAACCTGCCCGCTACCATTTACAGATTTAATTTTTTCTACGGCCTTTTCAGACCATTCCGAAGCATTACCGGAATCATCCAAGCTCAAGTCGCCAAACAAGTGATGGGGGACGCCTGCCATTTCTTGCTGTGTGGGGCGCGCGGACAATATTGCGAGATCGCGAAAGCGTTGTTGACTATCCGCATTGATGATGACGCCATCAAATTCTTGCGCGATGCGGATCGCCAGCGCAGATTTCCCGCTTGCCGTTGGACCGGCAACGATGACGGCCCGCGGCAGCGGTACCGTTTGGGTTTCAGTCGAGGACGTGGCTGACAAGACCGTCCGCCAATTTAGGTTCAAACCACGTGGATTTGGGCGGCATGACCTCGCCGGCATCGGCAACGGCCATCAGCTGCTCCATGGCTGTTGGAAACAATGCAAAGGCGAGCTTCATTTCCCCGGAGTTTACGCGCTTTTCAAGCTCACTTAGACCGCGAATGCCGCCCACAAAGTCGATGCGTTTATCCCGGCGCGGATCCTGAATATTCAATATTGGATCGATAAGGTTCCCGTGCAGCAAACTGACATCCAACTGACCAACCGGATCGTTTGCGGGAATAAAGTCTTTCTTGGTGTCCAATCGGTACCAACTGCCATCGAGATACATACCAAACCGCGCCGGCTTGTCCGGCTTAACCTGAGCGGTGGATGGACTCACATCAAACCGTGTTTTTATTTTTTCGAGGAGCTCGTCAGCAGTTAGTCCGTTCAAATCACGGACAACACGATTGTAATCCAGTATTTGCAATTGATCGTGCGGGAACGCGACCGTGAGAAAATACTCGTGACTATCCGTACCGGAATCTTTTCCGCGCCTTGTCGCCGCAACTCTGGACGCTGCCGCCGAGCGATGGTGGCCATCGGCGATATAGATGGCGTCCATATCGTCAAAGAGGCGGGTGAGGTGCTCGATCGCAGACGTGTCCGAAACGGCCCAAACTGTATGCGTGATGCCGTCGTCGGCGACAACTTCATATAGCGGAGCACCCGTGGCCGCACCTTCAACAAGGTTTTGCACATTGGCATCTGCCTTATAGGCGACAAGGACAGGTCCGGTTTGCGCATTCAGCGCATCGATTTGGCGCACGCGGTCATCTTCTTTGTCCGGACGTGTAAACTCATGCTTCCGAACACGATTGGCGTCATAGGCAGCGACAGAGGCAGCCATCACCACTCCGGTCTGCTCGTGCTCCCCCATGCGAAGCCGATAAACGTAGTACATCGGAGCGTCGTCACGAATCAGTACGCCGTCTTGAACCAGCCTCTCAAGATTCGAACGGCCCTTGGCATACACCTCCGGTGCGAAGGGATCGGTTTCTTCGGGCAAATCAATTTCAGGCTTGGAGATATGCAAAAAGCTGCATGGCTTGCCCGCTGCGCGCTTGCGCGCTTCTTCCGTATTCAGCACATCGTAAGGCGGCGCGGCGACCGCGTCGGCATGCTTAGGAAGGGGTCTCAGCCCCCTAAAGGGCCGAACAAGGGGAGCATTCATTTGATCTTCCACAAAGTCGAATTCTCAAAGTTTTGCAGGTGTTTAACGGGTAACCGCACACACTGCAACGCGGAAGCCTTTTGGACCGCAGCCCCAGGCCCTTTCAAGCGTTATCTATCGCTACCTTTAACAAAAATGCGGTTGCGGTATTGTAACCTGTGGTTATGTTTTTGTGACATAGGTTCGCTCTTTTGGAGAAATATAAAAATGAGTAAGAGCAAATCTGAAATTCTCGATGACTTTCAGAACTTTATGGGTCGCCATGGCGGCAACTACAAAGAGTGGTATGTCGGCACATCGGACGATCCAAAAAACCAGATGTTCCATGTCCATAAATTCAAGAAGGGGGACAAGGGCCTGTATAGGCAGGCCATGTCGGAACTGCAGGCCGCAGAGATCGCTGAATTTTTCACAAATCTCGGAGCGAAGGGAAACGACGCCGTCACGCGCAATGCCGAGTTTGTGTATGCCTACAAAAGAGCATCACATACACGGCCATAGTTTTTCCACCTGTTGATCTTTGGAGCGCGCGTTTTTACACGCCTTTCTTGATACCGCCAGGTTTTCAGTCCTCGTAATGGCTGGCAATAAATTCGTTCAGAAGGTGAACACCAAAACCGGTGCTTCCGGGTTCGGATAACGGCGTGCCTTTTTCATTCCACACGACACCTGCGATATCGATATGAGCCCAGGGCGTATTCTTCACAAAGCGTTGAAGGAACTGCGCAGCCGTAATACTGCCCGCCCGCGGCCCCCCAATATTTTTCATATCAGCGATCAGAGAACGAAGCTCCCGGTCATATTCGTCGCCCATTGGAAACCGCCAAAGCCGCTCACCCGTCGCCTGCCCCGCCGCCGTCAATTGATCGGCGAGCTTGTCGTCATTGGAGAAAAGCCCCGCGTAATGATTTGACAGGGCCGCGATGATTGCGCCCGTCAACGTTGCCAGGTCAATCATCAGCTTTGGCTTATATTTTTGCTGCGCGTACCACAGCACGTCCGCAAGAACGAGGCGACCTTCCGCATCGGTGTTCTGAACCTCAATGGTCTGTCCGGACATTGATGTCACAACATCTCCCGGCCGTTGCGCGGCACCATCAGGCATGTTTTCCACAAGGCCGCACAACCCGATCACATTGACTTTGGCGTTCCGTTTAGCGAGGGCGCACATGAGACCGGCCACGACACCGGCGCCGCCCATATCCCATTTCATGTCCCACATACCTGAGGGCGGCTTAAGGCTGATGCCACCTGTGTCAAAGCACACGCCTTTTCCAATAATCGCCACCGGCGCAGATTTATTGTCTTTCGCACCGTCCCAGCGCATGACCAGCAACTGAGATTCCCGAACGGAACCGTCTCCAACGCCGAGCAATGCACCCATGCCTAGCTTACGCATGGCAGATTCGCCCAACGCTTCAACTTTGATGCCGAATTTTGAAAGCTCTTTTGCCCGCGCGACAAAAGAAGTGGGATAAATAATGTTGGCGGGCTCGGATATGAGGTCGCGCGTAAAGAAAACGCCGTCGGCAACCGCGGACAGGTCTGCAAATGACTTTCTTGCCCCGGCCGGATCGTTACACTGAAAAGTAAGGGCTTTTAAATTGGGCTTTTCGCTTTTGCCTTCCTTGGTTCTGTACTTATCGAAACGGTAAGATCTGAGCTTCGCACCCGCAGCGATCTGTGCTGCGATGGAATTGTCATTTTCACCGAGCCCTTCCAACACAACCGTCGCATCCGAACTTTTGGAAACGGCTTTGTATACCGCGGCGCCAATGCGCTCTGCTGCGGGCGCGTTCAGGGTTTTGGTGTCCCCGAGTCCGACCAGCAATACTTTCTCCAACCGTGGGCCGCCCGGTGCAAGAATCTCCAATACCTGCTCAGCCTTTCCTTTAAAGGCAGAGGTTTTAATGGACCGGGACAAGGCTCCCCGCAGCCGTTTATCCAGTTTGGACGCCGCGGGACCAAGCTTTCCGGTTCCCGGCACCCCTACAACGACGGCGCCTTGGCTGGGAGGTGCGACTTTTGAGAAAGATACTTTCATGACGGTCCCTGTGTGCAAATTTCCGGACTTGATTCCTATACCTCTACCGTATGTAGCCTTACCGGCTGAATCAACTCCCCCTGGAACGGTCTCTTTGGCTCGGGATGTAGACAAAAGACTGCCGAGCGCTATGTTTTGGACACGAAATTCAAGGCGAGGGCAAAATTATGGGTAAATTTGGGGTAGGACAATCGGTTCGGCGTGTCGAGGACCAGCGATTCCTGACTGGCAAGGGCCGTTATACCGATGACATTTCTATGTCGGGCCAAGTTTATTTATACGTTTTGCGCTCCCCGCATTCTCACGCCGATATCACATCGATCGAAACAGGTCATGCGAAGAACGCGCCCGGCGTCATTGGCGTTCTAACAGCGCAGGATCTGAAAGCTGCTAAGGTTGGGTCCATTCCCGCCGACATTATTCCACCCGATGCCGAGGGAAACGTTCCTAAACCACCCGTTCGTCCGGTGCTGGCCGATGGGCGCGTCCGCTATGTGGGCGAGCCAGTTGCGGCCGTCGTAGCCGAAACGCTCGCACAGGCAAAAGACGCCGCCGAACTGATCGAGGTGGAGTATGCCGAACTTGCGCCTGTATCCCTGCCCGCCGAAACGATCAAAAGCGGCGCGCCTGAAATTCATCCCGAAGCGCCCGGAAACGTACTGGTCCATTGGCACCTGGGGGACAAAGCCAAGGCCGATGCCGTCTTTGCCAAAGCCGACAAAATCGTATCCATCGATTTGGTGAACCACCGCATGGTGCCGACGGCCCTGGAGCCACGCGGCGCAATCGCTCAGTTCGATCCCGCCACCGAACGATTTACGCTTACGCAAGGGTGCCAAAACACGCACAAGCTTAAAGAGTGGGCCGCCAAAACCCTCTGCATAGAACCGCAGCAAATACGCGTCCTATGTGATGACGTGGGAGGCGGTTTCGGTATGCGCTATTTCTTCTTCAATGAACCCGCGCTTTGCATGATCGCCGCCCGCGCATTCGGAAAACCGGTCAAATGGACGGCCGATCGCTCGGAAAGCTTTTTGGCGGACGGGCACGGACGAGACCAGGTCAATCACGCGGAACTGGCCCTCGACAAAGACGGCACGTTCCTAGCGATACGCGTCTCGTCCCTGGGTAACCTGGGGGCATACCTGTCGCAATTCGGCGCGATGATTCCCACTTTAGCCGGCTGCGGCATGCTGGGCGGCGCATATCGAATTGGCACGGCTTGCGTTGACGTGAAAATCGTCTTTACGAACACGGCTCCGGTTGACGCCTATCGCGGCGCCGGGCGTCCGGAGGCGGCCTACCTCGTGGAACGACTCGTCGAAAAAGCGGCGCGTGAACTGGGTATGTCTTCCATTGACCTTCGCCGTAAGAATCTTATTCGCGCGGATGAGTTTCCTTACCAAACAGCGCTAGGCCCGGTTTACGATTCCGGGCGTTACGAAGAACTCATGGATGCGGCCCTCAAACGCGCGGATTACGCCGGATTCGAAAAGCGCCGCGCCGAGGCAAGGAAAAACGGGAAACTACGCGGCATCGGCGTCGCCTATTACGTGGAAGCATGTTCGGGCGGCAATTATGAAGAGCCGAAGATGTACTTCGATAAAGATGGACAACTGAACATCCTTATCGGCACGCAATCAAACGGACAGGGCCACGAGACCGTTTACGGTACGGTTGCAGCGGAAGCGTTCGGAATACCTCTGGAAAAAGTCAAAGTCATTCAGGGCGACACAGACCTCATTCCAACCGGATTTGGTACGGGTGGCTCGAGATCAGTACCTATCGGCGGCAGTGCCGTGGCACAGATTTCCATGAGCATGATCGAGCAGGGTAAAAACGTCGCTGCAGATATACTGGAAGCATCTGCCGGTGATATTGAATACGAGAACGGGGAATTCAAAATTGCCGGTACCGACAGAAGCGCGAGCCTCGCCGACGTTATCGCTTCCACTTATGAAGATGGCAAGCGGCCGGAAGGGGTAGAAGCGGGCCTGAGCAAAAGAGAACGTTACAAACCGGAAGGAAACACGTTTCCTAACGGCTGCCACGTTTGCGAAATCGATATCGATGAGCAGACTGGAACAATTGCTTTCGTGAATTACACGATTCAAGATGATCTCG
Organism: uncultured Rhodobacterales bacterium; assembly: GCA_964475755.1. Lineage (GTDB taxonomy): Bacteria > Pseudomonadota > Alphaproteobacteria > Rhodospirillales > Rhodospirillaceae > UBA11612. The sequence continues at coordinate 55,283 of CAYYXR010000013.1, read as the reverse complement.
GTTACGCCATGAATCCTTTACTTATGGAAGGTCAGATCATCGGCGGGGCGGTGCAAGGCCTAGGGCAGGCTCTCTTTGAAGAAGCCGTCTACGACAGTGCGGGACAGTTGGTGACGGGCTCATTCATGGACTACACCATGCCACGCACGGACTCGACGCCGAAGTTTGACTTCGCCTATACGGAGGTGCCCTCCCCGCGGAACATGCTGGGTATTAAGGGTGCCGGTGAAGCGGGTACGATCGGGGCGACACCAGCGGTTGCCAACGCGGTTATGAATGCTCTTTCACCAATCGGCGTAACCGAGATGAATATGCCTTTCACGCCATTGAAGGTATGGCAGGCGATCCGATCCGCCTCAAAGAATGCGGCCTAATGGTAGAAAAGCTGAGTTTCGACGTTCTCGCCAGTTGGGCCGACAACCTCGTTCCCGTTGCTGAAAAGGCGGGCCAGGCCATTCTTGAAGTCAGAAGCCGCGGTTTCGACGTGTTGAAAAAAGACGACGCGTCGCCTGTCACTGAAGCAGACCGGATCGCAGAGGGTATCGTTGTCGCTGAACTGGAGCGATTGGCGCCGTCAATTCCGATCGTCGCAGAGGAAAGGGTCGCAGGCGGTGAGGTGCCCGACTTAAAAGGCGACTCGTTCTGGCTGGTTGACGCCTTGGACGGCACCAAAGAATTCATAAAAAACGGGACTGATTTCACCGTCAACATCGCACTTGTTTATAATGGCGTGCCTGTTTTTGGAATTGTGCACGCCCCAGCCAGAGAGGAAACTTTCGTCGGTTTCGTCGATTCAGAGACCGGTCAGCGCAAAGCTGAGGTCTCGCGCAAAGGCGAGAGTAAGGCGATTAGCGTTCGGGCACGGCCGGAGCAGGTTATTGTCGCCGGCAGCAGATCCCATGAAGTCGCCGATGAAATGGATGCATTTCTCTCAAAATATCAGGTCGGAGATCGCATTGTGATCGGATCGTCCTTGAAGTTTTGTCTGGTAGCGGAAGGCAAAGCAGACTTTTACCCGCGCTTCGGACCAACATGCGAATGGGATACCGGCGCCGGCCACGCCGTATTGCGTGCCGCTGGCGGTCGTGTCCACGATTTTGACGGCGCGGAAATGCCCTACAAGAAAGCACCGACATTCTTGAACGGGCGCTTTCTTGCCGACGGCGGGCCGTGACGATACGCAAGGCAACGCCGGAGGCTATCGCCGAGGCTTCGCGAATTTTATTGTCCGGCGGATTGGTCTCCTTTCCGACCGAAACCGTGTACGGCCTCGGGGCCGTGGCGACGAACACGGATGCCGTGTCGAAAATTTTCTCAATAAAAGGCAGGCCCTCGATTAATCCGCTCATCGTCCATGTTGGGAGTGCAGATTGGGTCTCTCAATTTGCAGAGACCGACGACCGATATGAAAAGTTGGCCCGCGCCTTATGGCCCGGCCCGATTTCTTTTGTCGTCAAACTCAAACCGGACAATACGATTTCGAAATTGGTCACCGCTGGTTTGAATACAGTCGCGGTGAGGCATCCGCGCGGCGCAATCGCGAATGAGCTTCTCACCACAGTCAAAACGCCGCTTGCTGCACCGAGCGCCAACAAATCAGGAGCCGTGAGCCCGACAAACGCCTCACACGTTGCTGAATCGCTGGACGGTGAAATTGATATGATTCTCGACGGAGGCAATTGTGAGGTTGGGCTGGAATCAACTGTTTTGGACATCTCATCCAACGGACCCGCCGTCATACTCAGACCCGGCGCCGTCACACAAGAGAGCCTAACCGGAATTATCGGGCCCGTTCTTCAAGATGATGCGTCACCTGATTTGCCCAAATCCCCCGGCCAAATGCTTTCGCACTATGCGCCCTCGCTGCCCGTCAGGTTAAATGCGCTCGACCAGGAGCAAGGGGAAGCGCTCCTGGGATTCGGTTCACTGGAAGGCGCCACGTTGAACCTGAGCCCAAGCGGGAATTTAAGCGAAGCCGCCACGAACCTTTTTAGAATGCTTCGGGAACTGGACTCCCCAAACAAATACCGCGCCATTGCCGTAGCCTCCATTCCCAATACGGGAATCGGCATCGCAATCAACGACCGTCTAAAAAAGGCGGCGCGGCAATAAGCGAGAACCGTTGCCATTAACGGTGCAATGCATCATTTTCAATTGCGATTATATTACCGGAGTATTTGAACGTGTCTTTGGACAACGGATTCAAAGATAGATTGAGCGAAATTGTCGGCGTGGGCGGCTTGGTTTCCGAGACGAGCGCCATGGCACCTTTTCTGACCGAAGAAAGAGGCTTGTATCAAAGCACAGCCGAATTGGTTGTAAGGCCATCGACAACGGAACAAACGGCAAAAGTTGTCGAGTTGTGCGCGACGTCCAACATCGCGATTGTACCCCAGGGTGGCAATACGGGCTTGTGCGGCGGCGCAACGTCGTCGTCTGAAAAGAACGAAATCATATTGAACTTAGGCCGCATGAACAAAGTGCGGCACATCGACCCGATAAATTTCAATATCACCGTGGATGCCGGCTGTATCCTCGCTGATATTCAAGCTACAGCGCTCAATAATGACTGTCTGTTTCCGCTCAGCTTGGCGGCTGAGGGCACCTGCCAAATCGGGGGAAACCTGGCGACGAACGCCGGTGGCATCAATGTGCTTAGATACGGTAATGCCCGCGATCTTGTGCTTGGGTTGGAAGTCGTATTGCCGGACGGCCGCATATGGAACGGGCTCAAATCCCTTGGCAAGGACAATACCGGATATGCCTTGCGGCAAATTTTCGTGGGCGCGGAAGGCACGCTCGGCATTATAACGGGCGCCGTCTTAAAGCTTTTTCCGCGACCCGTAGAAACGGCGACGGCGCTCTGCGCCTTGGACAGTTTAGATTCAGCAACAAAACTACTCAATTTAGCGCGCGCATTGTCGGGCGATGCAGTTACAGCGTTCGAATTGATTCCCAGAATTGGAATCGAGATGTGCACAAAACACATTTCGGGCGCATCAGACCCCTTTGCCTCTCCTCACCCTTGGTATGTATTGATCGAATTTTCGACCTCGCGACCGGATGCGGCAATTCGGCCGAGCTTCGAGGCTTTGCTCGAACAAGCCTTTGAGAGCGAGATACTCTCGGACGCGGTCATCGCGGAGAGCATAGAACAGTCCACTGCTCTTTGGCGCCTTCGGGAGTCATTACCGGAAGCGCAAAAGTACGAAGGCGGAAGCATTAAGCACGATGTGTCCGTGCCGGTCTCACGCGTGCCGGAGTTTATTAAAGCGGGCAGCGAATTGATCGCGAAGCATTTTCCGGGCGCTCGGCCCGTTCCTTTCGGACACCTGGGTGATGGAAATATCCACTTCAATGTGTCCCAACCAGTGGGCGCTGACAAACAAACGTATTTGGCGCAATGGACAGAAATGAACCGCCTCGTTCATGATCTAACTGTCTCCATGAACGGCTCCTTTTCCGCCGAGCACGGGATAGGCAAACTGAAAGTAGGCGAGATGCAACACTATAAGGACCCGGTAGAGTTGGACCTCATGGTGAGAATGAAACGCGCGCTCGACCCCAAAAACCTAATGAATCCGGGCAAGGTTGTAGAAATCGCCTAGCATTTACGCAACCTGCAGGCGGAAAAGGTTGCTCACGAAACGTTTCGCTGTGGTATTTTCCAGGTAGGGGCAGTTGCACCGTGTGCGTATCCCGCCCGGTACAACAAATATCCTTCGGCCAGCACATACGCCATCAAAAGCGATATCGCCACAAGCGCGATATTGGCTGCCGATACCTTCAGGTGTTTGGTTGATGCCGTCATCAGGAAAATCTAAGCCCGTAAACTCACGTAATCCATAGGCAATCACGAGCGCGGAAGGATTGAGAGGCCGTCACACCGGTTCCAAACAGAGCGACACTCCTTTATCCTGCGCTCATGTCCAGCATTTCTCGATACATATTCCGACAGCTTGTGCTCGGCACCGTTCTCGTGAGCGTTGCGCTTGCGTTCATCGTTTGGCTCACACAGTCGCTTCCATTTCTGCAATTTGTTATCGGCAAGGGGCTTGATATCGGAACGTGGCTGAAGTTAACGACACTGCTGTTGCCGTGGTTTGTGTCGGTCATTTTGCCGGCGGCATTGTTCTTTGTTGTTTTATTTATCTACAACAAGCTTGCAGTAGACAAAGAACTTGTCGTGGTCCAATCCGCAGGAATCAGTTTATTCGGCCTTGCGAAGCCGGCGATGCTAACGGCCGTTGCGGCGGCGATTGTCGGCTACGCCCTGACATTGATAATTGTGCCGGCGACATTCAGATCCTTTAAAGAGCTTCAGTGGTCTATACGCAATGACGTGTCTCAAATCCTGCTAAGAGAAGGTGCGTTTAACCACCTGGCCGATGATCTCACGGTATACGTGAGGGAGCGCGGAGGTGAAGGCGATCTGATTGGAATTCTGGTGCATGATACGCGCGAATCGCCGCGAAGCGTTACGCTGATGGCGGAACGGGGCACCATTGTGACTACAAGCAACGAGCCGCGTATTCTTTTGGAAAACGGAAGCCGTCAGGAGCTTGAGCGTGGTTCGGGCGATTTATCGGTCTTGTATTTTGACAGCTATGCCCTCGAATTCGGCGCCCTATCCCGCAAGACCGAAGATCGCTTTGCCGACAATCGCGAACGTTCGACACTGGAGCTGCTGAATGCGTCCGAGGCAGACGGCATTTCAGCTATCAATGTATCGAGAATGAAAGCCGAAGCTCATCAAAGACTTTCCGCGCCGTTGACCGCGATTGGATACACGCTCATGGCACTCACGATCCTCCTAAGAGGGAATTACGACCGTCGTGGTCAGACCGGGCGAATTGTCATCGCGATTTTGACGGTTGTGGCGCTGCAAGCCGCAACCATGGGCGCCGCCAATCTCGCATCGCAGGCACCATCTTATACTGTCCTGATTTATGCCATCGTGCTCCTGCCCATTTTTGGAGGAATAATGCTACTGGCTTTGCCGGGCGTAAAACCTTCGCGACACCACATTTCTCCTGTCGAATCAGGCACGGCGTGATACATATGCGCTGCAACGAACGAAGCTAAAATCAATTTGACGGTATTGTTGATGGGTTGCCGCGACATATTTCACGGTGCAGCGAAATTGGCTGCCACAATGGCGCTGATCTGCCTGGGGTTGCCATCACTGACCCCGATAGCAACAGCGCAAGAGGGAGAAGACCGGGAAAACAACTCTCTCTTACTCGCGGACGAAATTCGCTATGACTCGGACGCCAACACAGTCACTGCCCAAGGCAATGTCGAAGTTCAACGCGGCCCACTCATTCTGCTGGCAGATCAAATTGTTTACGACCAAACAACGGACATTGCGACCGCCACCGGCAATGTGTCCCTTCTAGAAGAGTCCGGCTCCGTCTTTTTCTTCGAAAGCATCGAAGTCACGGGCGACTTAAAGGAAGGACTTGCCCGCGAAGTCCGTGTTCTTCTCTCCGACGGATCACGAATGACCAGCCGCACCTTCGTTCGCCGGGAAGACGGCATCAGCGAGCTTTATGATTCCGCTTACACTGCTTGCGACAGCTGTGAAGGCGAGGCCCCACTTTGGCAAATCAAGGCTGGCCGGGTGAGGTATGACCCCGACGAAGAAATGGTTTACTACCGCAATGCTTGGCTCGAACTCGGCGGCCTTCCTGTCTTTTACACACCGTACTTGGCGCATCCCGACCCCACGGCCGGATCCAAGAGCGGCCTTTTGTTGCCGACAATTGGCGGAGGGCGAAATCTGGGAGTCGCCTTTCAACAGCCATATTTCATCGCAATTTCCCCGGATAAAGACGCGACCGTTACGCCATTTCTGACCTCGAGCGCGGGCAACGGCGCCACAGCGGAATACCGCCAAGCGTTTCGCCAGGGCCGCCTGATGCTTTTCGGCAGTCTCATGGCGGGAGATCCCGAACTGAATGAGGACGTTCGCGGACACATCGATGCAAATGCACGGTTTGACGTTGATCGCAACTGGCGCGTCGGCGCGGACGTTAACCTCGCGACGGACCGAACTTATCTTCGGCGTTATAGCTTTGATGCGCCTACATGGCTAACCACCAACGCATTTGCGGAACGCTTTTCAAAGAACACTTACTTCGCGGCCAACGCCTATTATTTCCAGCGCCAGCGCCTTCCCATTGCGAAGGGATCGGTTCCGATCGTCGCGCCGGTTGTCGATTTTAACTACGTGAGCGACCCGGGCTTTCTTGGCGGATACTGGGACATTGACGCCAACGGCCTTGTGCTGGTCCGTGAAGATGGAACGGACACAAATAGGCTTTCAACAAAGGCCGGCTGGAACCTGCCTTTTACGACGTCTTTCGGTGAAGTTTACACCTTCCGTGCAAGTGTCCGCGCCGATGGCTACTATGTGAGAGACTTTCCCCGGCCTACTCAAGGCGACGTTTTCACCGGCACGGTCGGGCGCATTGTTCCCGAAGTCTCTCTGGAGTGGCGCTTGCCGCTGGTGAACGACCGTTGGGGATTTCACCAGGTGTTTGAGCCGATAGTGATGGCCGTGGCGAGCCCCATAGGCCTCAATTATGACAGCATCCCTAACGAAGACAGCTTGGACCTGGAATTCGACGACACCAATTTGTTTCGCACTCAGCGCTTTTCAGGAATTGACCGCGTTGAGTCCGGCCCTCGTATTAATTACGGCCTGCGCTGGTCCGCTTTCAATAATCGTGGCGGTGCCGTGTCCGCTCTGATCGGACAAGTCTACCGTTTTCATGACGACCCGACGTTCTCGACGTTGTCGGGATTGGACGGTCATCTTTCAGATTATGTTGGCAGGGTTGATGTTTCGCCTCACCCTTACGTCAACCTTCAATATCGCTTCAGGCTGGACAAAAACACTTTTGCCAACCGCCGAAGTGAACTGAGCGCTGCCATCGGCCCCAGCCTTATGCGCTTTAGAGCAAATTATATATTTCTGGAAGCTGATCCCGTTCCGACCGGGCCCGGCAACACAGAGGAGCTCTACGTCTCAGTTTCCAGCAAGTTGTCACGAAATTGGAGTGTGATCGCAAGCCACCGTGAAAATTTGAGCCCCGGAGGAGGGCGCATCAGAACCAACGTCGGCCTTACGTACGAAGACGAGTGCGTTATCATCGGTTTGGACGTTGCAAACGACAATACGGAAGACAGGGATTTCAGGCGTGGGGTTTCCTTCTTGCTGAGGGTGAACCTCAAAACGATCGGTGATATAAGTTTCAATACCGACATCGGCGCACGCCGATAAGGCCCTGGCGGGCCCTGTGCTTTTCAGCCGGATTGTAATTTATTGATATAAATACATAAATTGAAAGCGTGCCGACTGGTTTTTGCCTTGATTCGTGCTTATGTTACGGCGCTGACGTAGTTATTTAAAAATGATCGATAAACGCCAATGCGACTCATAGCTCATTTCACCGGATTCCCTCTATCACTGCTCGGCCTGATCGCTCTGCTCTCGGGTAGCGTGTTCAGTGCTCACGCTCAGCAACAAACTCAATCCATGGGCATCGCTGCAGTCGTGAATGAAGACGTTATTACCGTATTTGACGTCCAGTCGCGCTTGCAGCTGTTTATGACGACCGCCGGTGTACAGAATACACCGGAGATGCAGCAACGGCTCCTTCCGCAGGTTGTTGACGCACTCATCGAAGAGCGCATCAAAATGCAGGAAGCCGAAAGGTTGGAAATTGAAACGACGGAAGACGAGATTAGAAATGCGGTGGCCGTCATCGAAGCCCGCAATGGCATGCGACCGGGCTCGTTTCGCACACTGCTTGAAGAACAAGGCGTCAATATAGGTTCATTTTACTCACAAATTGAGGCTGACGTTGCATGGTCAAAGATCGTGCGCGATGTTCTTGAGCGCGATGTCAATATCGCGCCAGAAGAGGTTGATACGGTTCTCGATAAACTCAAGTCCAATCAGGGCAAACAGGAATATCGTGTTGCCGAAATATACCTTCCGGTGAGCGCTTCCGCACCCGATCAAAGCGTGCGGCAATTTGCCAACGACATTGCTTCGAGGGCTCGCAACGAAACACCTTTCCCAGCCCTCGCCCAACAATTTTCACAAAGCCCGACGGCCGCCGTGGGGGGAGATCTGGGTTGGGTGCTGCCCGGTGAATTGGAACGGGAGTTGGACCGTACAATTGCAGGCATGTCGGCGGGCCAGATATCGAACCCCATTAGAACGTCGAGCGGCTATCACATATTGCTGCTTCAGGACGTGCGGGCCTCGGGCGAACCTGCTCCGTTGCGTCATATCCTTGAATTGAGTCAAATTTACTTGCCGACCCTGGGCGGGCGAAAGTTAAGCCCTGGGCAGTTGGAGAGTTATTCCGATCGCATTCAGACCGAAGTCTCGAATTGCGAACAAATGAACCAACTGGCTGAAGAGATTGGCGGGCCTGGCTCGGGTCAACGGCCCCTACTTTACGCTGGCGCGCTTCCTGAAAACGTACGGGACGCCGTCATCAATCTTCCGGTGAACCGTGTTAGCTCGCCGATAAGTGTCACCGGCGCGCGCCTGTTTGTCATCCTATGCCAACGGCAGAACGATGATGGACTTCCCACACCCAACGACGTTTACGCGCAGCTGCAGAACGACAAGCTTCAGAACTTGGCACGGCAGAAAATTAGAGATTTGCGCCGCCAAGCCCTTGTAGACATTCGCCTCTAGCGCCGCATCGGCAGTTCGTCCGGTGGCCGCCGCTCAGCACTCGAAGCCGATCGCCGTAACAATGGGCGAGCCTGCCGGAGTCGGTGGGGAAATTGCGCTAAAAACTTGGATTCACCGCGATCGAGATACGCCGGCTTTTTTTATCATTGATGACGCAAAGCGACTTGAGTCCATTGCCGGCACGCTTGGTATTTCAGCACAAATCAAGAATATAGCTACACCGGAAGAATGCGGACCTGTTTTTCATTCCGCCTTGCCTGTGCTTCCTTTGGAAAGCGGCCTAGCTGAAATTCCAGAATTGGGATCGCCAAGCCCCAACTGCGCATCGTCCGTTATCGGATCTATTGAGCAGGCCGTGCGCCTTGTTCAATGCAACCAAGCATGCGCCATTGTCACAAATCCGATCCAGAAGTCCGTGCTGCGCGAAGCGTCTTTCCCTCATCCCGGTCACACGGAATTTCTAGGTCATCTGTCAGGCGTCGACAGACCGGTTATGATGCTGGTGATCGAAGGTCTGCGCGTTGTGCCCGTCACCGTTCACGTCGCGATCAAGGATGTTGCTCAAGCCCTTTCGACAGATGCGATTGTCCATTGCGCCAAAGTATCTGCTCATGCGCTCAAAACTGACTTTGGCGTTTCAAACCCTCGCCTTGCCATCGCGGCGCTCAATCCACATGCGGGCGAGAAAGGTCATATGGGCGATGAAGAAGCACACATAATTACGCCCGCTATTTCTCTTTTGAAGGAAATAGGCATAGATGTTTTCGGGCCCGCGGCTGCAGACACATTGTTTCATGAATCGGCACGCCAATCGTTCGACGCCGCGATCTGCATGTATCACGATCAGGCTCTCATCCCCCTGAAGACGCTTAATTTTTCGCAAGGCGTAAATGTCACCTTGGGACTGCCTTTCGTGAGAACATCCCCCGATCACGGAACCGCTTGCGACATTGCACCATTCGGCACGGCGGATCATTCGAGTTTTGCAGCCGCTATCCACACTGCCAAATCAATGGCGGATTCTCGGATCAAGGTAGGCGCTGTAAATGGATAACCGCCAAAACCTACCACCGCTTCGTGAAGTTATTTCCCAGTATGGCCTGTCAGCAAATAAGGCGCTTGGACAGCATTTTCTCCTGGATTCGAATCTTACAGATCGAATCGCGCGCTCTGTTGATGACCTATCTAGCGGCACAACTATCGAGATCGGCCCTGGACCTGGAGGGCTGACGCGATCACTCCTTGCAGGCGGCGCTTCTATAATTGCGGTGGAGAAGGATTCGCGGTTCGCAAAAGCATTAGAGCCTTTGCAAGATGCCTATCCCGGCCGATTGGAAATACTTAAAGACGATGCCCTAAATCTTGATATTTCAAGCCTTGGCGAGGCCCCACGCCGTGTCGTTTCGAATCTTCCCTACAATGTCGGCACGGAATTATTGCTGCTATGGCTTCGGGACACCTCCGCTCTGACCTCACTGACCCTTATGTTCCAGCGCGAAGTCGCCGCTAGAATTACAGCGCCGGCCAACACGAAAGCTTACGGCCGGCTGAGCGTCATTTGTCAGTGGCTATGCGATGCCGAGATTCTTTTCCACGTCAACCCGCAGGCATTTACGCCGCCACCGGCCGTCGATTCAACAGTGGTCCGTCTGACGCCGCTACCAACACCGCGCTTTCCGGCCGATCGGACAACGCTGGAACGTGTCACCGCCGCTGGGTTCGGACAGCGGCGCAAAATGCTAAGACAAAGCCTCATGCCCCTACTGCAAGGCTCTCCCTGGAATTTGACCGAGACATTATGCCGTCACTGCGATATCGACCCAACCGCGCGGGCTGAAACGCTTAGCCTCGAACAATTCTGCCGATTGGCGGTGGCATTGAAGGCGGGACCCTGAACAATCAGTTCGCGCCGCGCATGGCATTCACGAATGTAACCAGGCCTTTTTGCCGATAGCGCCGCAAGCGCTCGGCGCTAAGGATAGCGCGTGTTTGCTCAATGCTCTTGTCAACTTCATGATTGATGATGACATAGTCGTACTCGGGCCAGTGGCTCATCTCATCAGCCGCTCGGCTCATACGATGTTGCACGACCTCTTCTGAATCTTGGCCCCGCCCGCGTAATCTGCGTTCCAATTCCTCTAATGAAGGAGGGAGAACAAAAATACTGACAAGGTCATCACGGGCATTTGATTTCAATTGTTGTGTGCCTTGCCAATCTATGTCGAATAAGACAATGCGGCCGGCACTGAGCTCCTGCTCAACGTGCGCACGTGGTGTTCCATAGTAGTTCTCGAACACACGCGCGTGTTCAAGAAGGTCGCCCGCTTGAACCATGGCGTGAAATTCGGCTTCTGTTACGAAATAGTAGTCTTTCCCGTTTTCCTCACCCGGGCGCGGCGGCCTTGTGGTCACAGAAACAGACATGGAAACATCCGGCTCAGCGTTCAAAAGAGCTCGGGATATGGTCGTTTTGCCCGCTCCGGATGGAGAGGACAAAACGAGCATAAGGCCGCGGCGTGTAATGGGCGGACTGGTCATGTCACTCGACGCCATGCGTTATGCTTTGTACCAAATTTCATCGTTTAAAGATTGTTACTCTATGTTCTGAATTTGCTCGCGCAATTGATCTATCGTGGATTTGAGATCGAGTCCAATTCTAGTCATTTCGACGTCGGAGGACTTCGAACACAACGTATTGGCTTCCCGGTTGAATTCTTGGCAAAGAAAATCCAGACGCCGCCCACACGGCTCACCTTTTGTCAGGAGATCGCGCGCTTGCGAAACATGGGCCTTCAGCCTGTCCAGTTCCTCACGGATATCGAACTTCAGGGCAAGCAATGCCGCCTCTTGTGCCAACCGGTCCTCAGCCAAACCGGGGCTGGCATCCAAGAGTTCACTCACTTGGGCTTTGAGACGCGCCTTTAAGGCGTCCGGTTGCGACGTCGAAAGCTCGCGAGCAGCCTGTGTGAGCTTATCGATCTGGGACACATGCCCATCTATGGCGCTGGTGAGTTGCTTTCCTTCCTCTTGTCGCACCTTTGCCAGGGTATCGAGCGCTTCGTTTAGACCAGCAATAAGAATCGTATTTCTGTGGTCGCGTGTGGCCTGATCGATCGTCTCTTGCGACTCCCGTCCCTGGGCCAATGACATAAGTCCGTCCAACCGCGCAGGAGCGACAACCGGTGCGGTGTCGCCATTTGCAACGGGAGCCGATTTGTCCCTCGCAAGGGCAATCAGCGCATCCAGGACACGGATATTGATGCCTGTATCGTCCTGAGCACTTTCCCGGGCGATTGTGAGTGTGAGAGTAATGGCGCCCCGGGTAAATTTTTGGGAAGCGGCGCCCCGGGCAATAGACTCAAGCTCTTCGAAGCCCTGCGGTACCCTAAACCGCACGTCGAGTCCTTTGCTGTTAACGCTTTTGGCTTCCCATGCCCAGGTACACGGGTTCGGAGTCTCAATACGCCCCTCCGCACGGGCAAAACCCGTCATGCTCGCTATCACGGTCGGCATTACGTCCCCTACAATCCCCTATTGGTCCAGTTATATCGGGGGGGAACGCCATTGCCTAGCGCATGCGTGGCCTTATCGGTGAATTAGCGCCCGTGACCAGGTCAAAATTCCTGTGTGAGGTCAGTTGGGAAGGCCCGGAAAATTCGCGACGAATTTTCGGAACTCCGACGGCGGAAGCGGTTTAGAAATCAAGTAGCCTTGAATCTCATCGCAGCCTCGATCTTTCAGAAACCGCAATTGTTCAACGGTTTCCACACCTTCAGCTACGACGGACAAGCCCATGCTTTGGCCCAGGCCGATTACGGCTTCGACAATTTTCTCGTCGTCGCGGTTCTTCCCAATGCCCATAACGAAGGAAGCGTCTACCTTAAGTCTTTTCACCGGAAAGGCTTGGAGATTGGAAAGCGAAGAGTAGCCTGTACCGAAATCGTCCAGCGATATGGAAACGCCGGCTAACGTCAGTTGTTCGACATTTTGCTGAACGCGGGCGCTGCGCTCCATGGCGACAGTTTCTGTGATTTCAATATCGACGCTATCCACTGGTAATTCAGCTGCCGACAGATTAAATTTTACCAACTCTCTATCCCACCAACGGGTGCAACTATTTCCAGATTCACACATATCCTCATCACCGGGGCCTCTTCCGGAATCGGTGAAGCGCTGGCGGCCGCGTATGCCGCACCCGGCGTAACCCTCAGTCTCTCAGGGCGCAATGCGGACCGACTTCAGTCCGTGGCGGATACCTGCGCCTCCAAGGGCGCGCAGACACATACAAAAAACTGCGACGTTGCGAATACAGACGAAATGGCGCTGTGGATTCAACAGCAGGACCAAATCGCCCCCTTGGATTTGGTCTTGGCAAACGCGGGAATTTCCGCCGGCAGCGGCGGGTTTTCCGAAGACCCCGCACAGACACGCCGGATTATGGACATCAACGTCGGCGGCGTTATGAACACCGTGCTCCCGGCCATAGATCTCATGAAGCCGCGCAAACGGGGACACATTGCGATCGTAAGCTCCATGGCGGCCTTCCGCGGATTTGCAGGGGCCCCAGCATACGGCGCATCGAAAGCCGCAGTCCGCATCTGGGGTGAAGGTCTCCGCCCGTTGCTGGCAAAAGACAACATCGGGGTATCGGTCATCTGTCCTGGCTTTGTGGTCAGCCGCATGACGGACGTGAACAAATTTCACATGCCGTTTTTGATGGAGACCGAAAAAGCGGCCCAGATCATTCAGCGCGGCATCGCCGCAAACAAGGGCCGTATTGCCTTTCCCTGGCAAATCAAGTTCGGTGTGTGGCTTATGGCCGCATTGCCCGATGGGATTGCGGACGCTCTGGGACGGCGCCTACCTTTCAAAGATTAGCGTTGCGCGTTTGCCCTCTGAATACGCCGCCAATTCGCTACGTTCTGATTGTGCTCGCGTAGCGTCCTGGCAAAGGCATGCCCGCCAGAACCATCGGCGACAAAATAGAGCTCGTCCGTCTCCAACGGATTCAGAACCGCGGCGATGGCCTCGCGGCCAGGATGACAAATGGGTCCTGGCGGCAATCCGTCGATAACATACGTATTGTAAGGCGTAGGCTTTGCCAGGTCGGCGCGGCTTAAGGCGCGTCCAAGCGCACCGCTTTCGGGCGCGAGACCGTATATGACCGTGGGATCAGACTGCAGCTTCATACCGCGCTTCAACCGGTTGATAAATACGGCGGCCACTCTGCGTCGCTCGGCCGAAATGCCGGTTTCCTTTTCAACGATGGACGCCAGCACAACCGCTTCTTCGGGCGTATTTATGGGCAACCCGTCCACCCGCTCTTCCCACAACTCATCCAGCACTTCGCCTTGGGCGGCTTTCATTCTGCGGATGATCTCGTTTCGTTCATCGCCCAATTCATAGCCATACGTTTCGGGTAAAATCTCGCCGTCCCGGATCTGAATGTTTGCTTCACCCGACAGTCGGCCGATTCCGTTAAGAATGCCGATAACATCTGTGCTGACGATGCCTTCAGGTATGGTCACGAAGTGAATGACGACGTCGCGATTAACAATCGCTTCCAAAGCATCCGAAATACTAATTCCCGCATCAAATTCGTATTCGCCGGGCTTGAGCGCGCGGGTCTGAGATCGCCGGCGCGCCTCCAATTCAAACATCCACCCATTTGAAATGACACCGGCGGAGGTAAGACGCCGGGCAACGACCGAAAGCCCGTCCCCGTCCTCAATCACCACGTTTGCGCTCTCCCGCAAGGGACCGGGTTTTTGAACCGCAGCGTCGAACCAAAAATACGCCCCGGCGATGCCGGCGACTAAAACGACAATCAGTGCAATGGCGATAGAGAAAAGGCGAGCGCGGATCATGTCAGCAAAATCGCGCGCGTGACGAGTCTATGGCGCCGGACCGAGAACGACCGCCGCGTTTGTGCCGCCAAACCCGAAGGAATTGGACAAAGCAAACCGAATTGGGCGTTCTTTCGCCTTGTGCGGCACCAAATCGATATCGCACCCGTCGGAAGGATCGTCCAGATTCAGTGTCGGTGGAACGATTTGATTCTTAAGCGCTAGCAATGAGTAAATGGCTTCGACCGCACCGGCCGCGCCCAGCAGGTGTCCGATGGCCGATTTCGTGGACGACATCGACAGCTTGTAAGCCTGATCACCGAATAGGCGCTTCACAGCGCCGAGTTCGATTTCATCGCCCTTCGGTGTCGAGGTCCCGTGCGCGTTTACATAGTCGATCTGATCCGCATTGAGACCAGCATCGCGCAGCGCGCCGGTCATGGCCCGGAATCCGCCATTACCGTCTTCAGCAGGCGCGGTCAGGTGATAGGCATCCCCGGACAGACCATAGCCCATCACTTCGGCGTAGATCTTCGCGCCGCGCTTTTTGGCGTGCTCGTAGCTTTCGAGCACCAACACGCCCGAGCCTTCACCCATGACGAAGCCGTCACGGCCCTTATCCCAGGGGCGCGACGCTTTTTGCGGCGTATCGTTGTAACTGGTGGACAGGGCTTTCATGGCAGCGAAGCCGGCTATCCCCAATCGGCATAATGCCGCTTCGGCACCGCCGGCCACCATGACATCGGCATCACCGTACTTGATCAGACGCGCGGCATCGCCGATGGCATGCGCGCCCGTGGCACACGCCGTCACTGGCGCGTGATTGGGACCTCTAAATCCGTGCCGGATAGACACCTGGCCCGAGGCAAGATTGATTAAGCTCGCCGGAATAAAGAAGGGCGAAACACGTCGCGGTCCCTGCTGTGCAAGGGTCTTGGCCGTATCGTCGATGGTTTCCAACCCGCCGATGCCGGACCCGATCATAACGCCGGTACGTTCACGCGCTTCATCAGAGGGCGGAGCCCAGCCTGAATCGGCAATGGCTTCTTCGGCGGCCCCCATGGCATAGACGATAAAATCGTCCATGCGGCGGCGTTCTTTCGGCGCCACGACATTATCGGCAACAAACCTATGAGGATGGTCTTCGGCTGTAGGCACAGCAGCGCCGACCTTGCACGGCAAATCGTCTATTTGGAACTTATCGATCGTTCCAAGCCCAGACTTACCGGCGATAAGCGCTTCCCAGTTTCCCTGCACACCCGCACCGAGAGGTGTGACAAGACCGAGACCCGTTACAACGACGCGTTTCGAAGGATCGTAGGCCATGGCTGATCAAGCTCTCTCACAATTGGACCGTTCAGCAACCGCATCTTACAGACAGCGATGGGACCTGGTGAGTATCCGAGGTCCCATTACATTAAAATGGATCAAAAGACCGGGCCTGAAAAAACCGGCCGGTTCCGCTGATTACTTGTCGGCGTTCGCCTGAATAAAGGCGATGGCGTCTTTGACAGTCAAAATCTTTTCGGCCGCATCGTCCGGGATCTCGACACTGAATTCTTCTTCGAAAGCCATGACGAGCTCGACGGTATCCAAGCTGTCGGCACCCAGATCATCAATAAAACTGGCGTTGTCGGTCACCTTCGCTTCTTCAACACCCAGATGCTCTACGACGATCTTCTTTACGCGGTCAGCGACATCACTCATTCGTCTTTACCTCAAGCAGTTTTTCGTTGGTTTTTATGGTGTCAGCAGCCCGCAGCTTCACGACTCTCGCAAAGGCGGCGGCCTTCGAATTACCCGGCGCTCCCCCCGGGCGGGGTGTCAGTAGCATATTACATTTTTCTTGGCTAGGGCCACAAATGCCTTGCTGAGGAGGCTTAAACCATAGCCATTCCGCCGTTTACGTGGAGCGTTTCCCCGGTCACGTAGGCCGCCTCTGCGCTGGCCAGGTAAACCACCGCCGCAGCCACATCCACGCCCTCACCGATACGGCCGACGGGGACAGCTTCAAGAAATCTGGCCTTCTGATCTTCGGTCAGCTTGTCGGTAATCGCGCTCGTGATCAATCCCGGTGCAACGGCATTAACCGTGATCCCGCGATTGGCGACCTCTTGCGCCAGCGATTTTGTAAGACCGATCAATCCGGCTTTAGACGCCACATAATTGGTCTGTCCGGGATTTCCGGTAAATCCAACCACGGATGAAATATTGATGATTCTGCCGTACCGGCGCTTCATCATTCCTCTCACAACGCTTCTGCACAACTTGAAGGCGACGGTGAGGTTCATATTAATGACCTGCTCGTAGTCCTCATCCTTCATGCGCATGATCAAGCCGTCGCGGGTTATGCCGGCGTTGTTGACCAGAATATCGAGCGATCCCATTGCGCTCTCTGCATCTGGAATCAGTTTATCAACGGCTTCTTGTTCGGAAAGATTTGCAACAAGCACGTGCACTCGATCCTTGAGTTCAGAAGCCAGTGCATCCAACGCATCTTTGCGCGTGCCATGTAAACAGACCATGGCACCTTGTGCATGCAACGCTTTTGCGATTGCCGAACCGATGCCGCCGCTCGCGCCCGTTACAAGAGCGCTTTTTCCGGTTAGATCGAACATTGAAAGGTCTCCCGTTATTTAAAGCGCTCAGCTACGTTTCAAAAATTCTTCGATGTCTTGGGGTGATTGCAGACTGATGCCCGTCAAATCGCCATTTATGCGTTTGGCCAATCCGGTCAGAACCTTGCCTGCACCCGCCTCTATTAAGGTGTTTACGCCGGCTTCGACCATAAGGCCCACACTTTCACGCCACCGGACCATCGCCGTAACCTGCTCGACGAGCAAACGGCGGATTTCACCGGGCTCAATAACGGACGAAGCCGTAACATTGGCGATGACGGGCACGGCGGGTGGCTTCACATCAACGCTCGCCAAGGCTTTTTCGATGACGGCTGCGGCCGGCTTCATGAGCGGGCAATGGAACGGGGCGCTTACGGGCAACAGCATGGCGCGTTTTGCGCCCTTACCCTTTGCCAGTTCGATTGCGCGCTCAACCGCCGCCTTGTGTCCGGACACGACGACCTGTCCCGGCGCATTGTCGTTTGCTGCCGTGCAGATCTGTCCGTCGTCGGAGGCATCGCCGGCGACTTCCTGCACCTGATCTACATCCAATCCCAAAAGCGCTGCCATCGCCCCTTCGCCGACAGGCACAGCCTTTTGCATCGCTTGTCCGCGTGTTTTCAAAAGCCGCGCCGCATCTGAAAGTGCCAATGAACCAGTGGCGGCCAACGCGGAGTACTCACCCAAGGAGTGACCCGCGACATAACGAGCGGTATTCTTGATGGATAAGTTGCCCTGCTTCTCGAGAACTTTGATCACGGCCATACTGACCGCCATGAGCGCGGGCTGGGCATTTTCGGTGAGCGTCAGATCGTCCGAAGGTCCTTCGAACATGAGTGCGGAAAGCTTTTGCTTTAGCGCTTCGTCTACTTCCTCGAATATCTCGCGCGCCTCGGTAAAGGCCGCGGCAAGATCCTTGCCCATCCCCACCGTTTGCGATCCTTGGCCTGGAAATACGTACGCCCAGCTCATCGCGGTCCCCTTCTTGAGATTACCTTAGAACAATGCGGCGCAGACCTGCCCGAGCGGTCTGGTGCTGTCAAGAATCGCCGTCAGTATCACCTGCATCACATTGAATCGCCTGAATATTTTTATATTGAATTATTACAATAAAACGATAATTTATATAAATTATAATATATGTGAAGTCGCCTATGCCGCAGCAAACACCGCTTCAGCGTCTCACCCGATGGCTCAACATTGCCTGCCTCGGCCTCATAATAGGCCTGCCCCTTGGAAGCCTGCTCATCTGGTTTCAATGGGAGTCCTGGGGCCATGTTTTGGCCTATCGCGTGGGCTTGGCCACAGAACGAATTCCACAAAGCTTGACCATGACGCAAACGGTATTAGGCATTGCGGTGACCTTGATTCCGGTCGGCATTATGATCTTCGGGTTAGTTCGGTTGCGGTGCTTGTTTCTCTCTTTTTCGCGTGGTGCGATTTTCACAACCGAAAACGTTAGGGCCATCCGCGTTTTTGCCTGGTGTGTTGTCGCCATTCAGATCGTAAAGTTTTTAACGGAGGGCCTCGCGTCCATGGTCATAACGATGACCAATCCTCCGGGCCAAAGAGCACTAGTATTACAACTTAGCTCCGACCAGGTGCTGTGGCTGTTCGTCGGATTAATCTTTGTCGTTATCGCCCATGCGCTCGAAGAAGGTCATCGATTGGCCGACGACAGCGCAGCGATTGTTTAGGTCGTCATGCCGATTGTCGTGAACCTTGATGTCATGCTGGCGCGGCGGAAAGTGAAGTCCAAGGACTTGGCGGCCGCAATTGGGCTGACGGAACAGAACGTCTCATTGCTTAAATCCGGCAAGGTCCGAGGGGTCCGGTTTTCCACGCTGGAGAAGATTTGCGCCTATTTGGACTGCCAGCCCGGCGATCTTCTCGAGTACCAGCCCGAGTCTGACGGCGGGATTTAGCCTTAACCCATTGTTTTAATGAAGGAATTTTATATTTTGGTGCCCGCCGGGCCTCTCCCGGCTTTCAGAAGATCCTTCCCGCGCTCGGCCGCTGTATGCCTTGCAGGAGGCCCCCTAATGTGTATATTCCGCGCCTTCACATAGCTCCTTGCCGACCCCTGTGGGTCGGCTATGCCTGACGGGACCGATGGGCGGTGCCGGCCAGGACGAGACAAGCCGAAAGGAGTGCTTGATCCATGCCCTTATACGAGAGCGTGGTGATCGCCCGTCAGGACATTGCCACCACACAGGTGGACACCCTGGCCGACGAACTCACCAACATCATTGGCGAAGGCGGCGGAAAAGTCGCGAAACGTGAAAGCTGGGGCCTTCGGTCCCTCACGTACCGCATCAAGAAAAACCGCAAAGGCCACTACATATTTTTCAACATCGATGCGCCGGCGGCGGCCATCAGCGAATACGAGCGCCGCATGCGTTTCAATGAAGACGTGCTGCGCTACATGACGGTGCGCGTCGATGAACTGGAAGAAGGTCCTTCGGCCATTCTCCAGAACAAGGAGCGTTCGGGCGGCGAGCGTGGCGGCTTCGGCGGACGCGGACGTGGACGTGACGACGGAGACCGCGACGGACGCGACGGCGGCAGATTCAGTTCAGGCCGTCGCCCGCGTTCGGATGAGTCCGAATCTTCAACTACAGGAGACGAATAATGCCTCCCGCAGGTCGCAGACCCTTTTTCCGTCGTAGAAAATCTTGCCCGTTCACCGGAGCGAATGCTCCGAAGATCGACTACAAGGATATCAAGCTGCTGCAGCGATATATTTCCGAGCGCGGAAAGATCGTGCCCAGCCGCATAACGGCGGTGTCGACAAAGAAGCAGCGCGAATTGGCGCGCGCGATCAAACGTGCGCGATTCCTTGCGTTGCTGCCTTACGTCGTCGCCACCTAATGTTTGAATACGCCGCGGGGACGGGCGCGACCCACTCTCGCGGCGTAGTATTACGGAGCCCGCTGTGACACGTCCCAGCACGATTGCGGTGGTCGCCGGTGCGCTCGGCGCGGTGCTGCTCGTCGCCGCCATGCAGCAGTCGCTGTTTGGAGTGGTGTTGGGCGCGATGCTTTCGCCGCTACCATTGGCGATGGCGGTACTGGGCCTCGGCGTGAACGTTCTGCCGTTGGCGGTCGTAAGCGGTGCGGTGACCGTGACGGTGCTAACCGGTTCTTTTGCGCTGGCGTTCGCCTATTTGATTATGGACGCCATACCTGTTGCGGTTTTTTCGAGACTGAAAGCGGCAGCACAAGCGGAGAACGGAACGGCGTTTGTTTCAGGCGCCTCAATTGGGCGCATCGTATGCTTGCTGACCGTCGGCATAACGGCGGTATTGGTTTTGAGTTTGGCATTGATTCCAGCCGGACCTGAAGGAATTGAAGCTTCGCTCAGAGAAAGGCTTGAAGAGGTTTTGAAAATGGTCGCTGCGGCGAACATTGTGGCACAGGACGGAATGAACACGCCGGAAGACCGCGCGGAACTTCTGCGCGTTCTGGCCGGTGTGTTGCCGGCAGCCCTGGCCATACATTGGACCCTTCGATCCATTTTGAGCACGGGATTAGCTCATATTGCGCTGAAGCGCATGGATTTGGCTGATGGTCTAACTCCCGATTTTCGCAAGTTCGAATTGCCGAATTGGTTCGTCGTTCCCATGGGCGTCCTGCTTGCTGTTGCTCTGGTAGCGGGCGGCGATACGGGCTTTGTCGCGGCAAGCGCAGCGGCGGTTTTGAGTTTGCCGGTCGCACTTCAGGGTTTGGCCGTAGTCCATGAGGCTGCGGCTCAAACGCGCCACCGGGTGACGGTCCTAATAGCGTTTTATGTATTGGCTCTGCTGATGGCGAGCGCAGCGGTTGTCATGCTTGTAACCCTCGGGCTTGCCGAACAGATTTTTAAGATACGCACGCGGCATTTTGCAGCGGGCACAGGAGGTGAATGATGGAAGTAATCTTGCTTGAGCGCATCGACCAGCTGGGTCAGATGGGCGACGTTGTGAAGGTAAAAGCCGGCTTTGCCCGCAACTACCTTCTACCGAAGAAAAAAGCGCTGCGCGCAAACAAAGAAAATCGTGAGTACTTTGAATCAAAGCGTTCGGAACTCGAGGCGGTCAACCTCAAGCGTAAGTCCGAAGCCGAAGCGATCGCGAAGAAAATGGACGGCACCAAGCTGATCATTGTGCGTCAAGCCGGCGAAGGCGGACAATTGTACGGCTCGGTCACGGCGCGCGATGTCGGAGACTCGCTGAAGGAAGCTGGGTTTACCGTCGATCGTGGCCAGGTGCTGCTCCATTCCCCGATCAAGGACCTCGGCAACTTCAAAACCGCCGTGCGCCTGCACCCCGAAGTGGACGTGAGCATTGAATTCACGGTAGCCCGCTCCGTCGAAGAAGCGAATGTCATCGCCGAGAAGGCCGCAGAGTTTCTGGAACGCGCCGAAGACGCCGAAAAGCTGGCCGCAGACGACGAGGCCGCGCAGGACGACGCCGCGCAGGACGACGCCGCGCAGGAAGCTGCACCGGAAGCTTCAGAAGAAGAGGCGAAGCCCGAAGCGTAGGGCAACCCGCCTCCATGACGAGTATGACCGGCGCGGCCCTGAGCTGCGCCGGTTGCGTATGGGGACCAGACTTTATTAGCCTCGCTCCCACATCCAAATGAACGCTGGAAACTCAGATGACCTCGACGACGCAGACCCCGCAAGTTCCCGTGACCGTTCTGACCGGTTATTTGGGTGCCGGCAAAACCACGCTTCTCAACCGCGTATTGCAGGAAAATCACGGCAAAAAATATGCGGTGATCGTCAATGAGTTCGGCGAAATCGGCATCGACAACGACCTTGTCGTCGGCGCGGACGAAGAAATTTTCGAGATGAACAACGGGTGCATTTGCTGCACCGTGCGCGGCGATTTGATCCGCATCATCGGCGGCCTCATGAAGCGCAGCGGACAATTCGACGCCATATTGGTGGAAACCACGGGCCTCGCCGATCCCGCGCCGGTCGCCCAGACGTTTTTTACAGACGAGGATGTGCGCCGGCGCACGCGCCTCGACGGCGTCATCGCCGTCGTGGACGCAAAGCATATCGGGCAGACGCTGGAAAACGAAAGCGAAGCCCAGAACCAAATCGCCTTTGCCGACGTGATTCTCCTCAACAAGGCCGATCTTGTAGACCCCGAAGAATTGGACCGCATCGAGGGACGCATCCGCACGCTTAACCCGTTCGCCAAGATCCATCGCACAAACAGATGCGGCATTGAACTCGACAAGGTGCTCGACCGCGGCGCCTTTGATCTCGAACGGATCCTGGGCATGGACCCGGATTTTTTACACACCGATGAGCATGATCATGATCATGGGCATCATCACCACGACCCCAATCCGGTACACGATTCCGAAATAAAGAGCGTATCCATCGGCATCGATGCGCCCATAGACGCCGCGAAGTTCGACTCCTGGATCGGTGACATCCTCATGACACAAGGCCAGGACATCCTGCGCACCAAGGGCATTCTCAACATGGCCGGGGAAGACAAGCGTTTCGTCTTCCAGGGTGTGCACATGATGTCGGAAGGCGCCTTCACGGGGCCATGGCCGGACAATGACGCGCGCCGCAGCCGCTTGGTCTTCATTGGCCGGCACCTGGACGAAGCGGCCCTCAAGCAGGGCTTCGAGGCCTGCGCGGCCTAAGCTCAAGCATGCCCGAAGAACCCCAACTGAATGAGCGCGCCCGCACGCTCACATTCGGCGAGTACGTTGTCGGCGTCGCCGCCAATGGACGCGTCTTCGGTGTCGCATTTGGCGACGGCACCATCCGGATCATCGACAGCCTGACCCCCGACGCCGAGCCGGTCAGCACGAAGGCTCATAACGGCGCGGCGCTGTGTATCGCTGCCGACATCGAGGCCGGTGCGTTTCTGACCGGCGGCGATGACGGAAAGCTCGTTCATACAAGCGTTCTCGGCGAGACTTCAGTTCTGGCCGAACACAAACACCGCTGGATCGAGCACGTCACGTCGCACGCAGGCTCAGCCTTCCGCGTATATGCGGTCGGCAAGGACGCCATTGTGCTTTCGAAAAAAGCGGGCGGCCAGACCCGCACCTTCTCCCACAAAAGCTCTGTCGCCGGATTGGCCATCAACCCCAAGGGCCGCCGCCTCGCCGTCTCCCATTACGATGGGGTCAGCCTTTGGTGGCTTGCCTCGAAAGACTCAAAACCAACGCTGTTGGAATGGAAAGGCTCGCACCTTCAGCTCGCTTGGTCGCCGGACGGCATGCATATCATATCGGCGATGCAGGAGAACGCGCTGCATGGCTGGCGCCTGTCCGACGCCGAGCACATGCGCATGTCGGGCTACCCGGCGAAAATCCGCGCCCTGGCGTTCACGCGCAAAGGCCAGTTCCTCGCCACCGGCGGCGCGGAGTCCGTGGTGTGTTGGCCCTTCACCGGCGGCGGACCCATGGGCAAGACGCCGGCGCAGTTTGGACACAGCGGCGGCACGCCGGTCACAGCGCTGGCCGCCAACCCAAAACTCGACATCATCGCGGCGGGCTTTGAGAACGGCGCGGTGGTTCTGGGTCAACCCGGCGAGGAACGCACCGTTACGATGGTCCCCGGCGGCACCGGCCCAGTTACTGCGTTGTGCTGGAACCCAGAGGGAGAAATCCTTCTGGCCGGCACGGAAACCGGTGAAGTGCATATCGCCGATTTCAGAAGTTAGGAATTTGGCTACCGGCTTATCAAGATAAAAAGCATCACCGCGCCGATAAGAATGCGGTAAATCGCAAACGGCACATATCCGTGCTTTGAGATAAATCCGAGCACTGCCCGCACGACAATCATCGCAACGATAAACGCCATGACGAACCCGACCGCGATGACGCTGATATTGTCGGCTGTCAAAATGTCTCTGTTCTGCCAAAGGTCGTAAACCGTGGCCGCCAGCATGGTCGGTATCGCCAAGAGAAACGAGAACTCCGCCGCCGCGCGCCGCTCAACGTCTACAAGCAAAGCCCCCATGATCGTCGCGCCCGACCGCGATACCCCGGGAATCATCGCCGTGCATTGAAACAGCCCGATGGCAAACGCGCGCAGCATCGGTATCTCTTCCGGCGCATGGAACCGCTCGGCTTTTTGCAACTTCTCGATCGCAATGATGGCAATGCCGCCGACAATCAGCGCCACGCTCACGACAAATGGGGAAAACAGAACGCCTTTGATGAAATCGTAGGCAAACACACCAATCACCATCGCCGGCAAAAATGCCAACAGCAAATTCACGGTGAACCGCTGCGCCGATGCCTCGCGCGGCAGCCCGATAACGACGCTGAAAATTTTTGCGCGGTAGACCCAGGTCACGGCAAGAATGGCGCCGAGCTGGATGACGATCTCGAACAACGCGCCGGGTGGGCCCTTAAATCCGAGCAGATCGACAAGCAAAATGAGATGGCCGGTGGAGGACACCGGCAAGAATTCCGTCAGGCCTTCAATCAGGCCCAGAAAAGCCGCTTGCAGATACGTCAGAAAATCCATGGCGCCGCGATAAAGTAAGCAACAAACTTGAGAAACCGCGAACCGCCGCGGATCAGGCGCATCAGTACAGAGCGGGTCTAAAATGGCAAGAGCGGATCCGGCGCTCTTCGATGAGCACCGGCCCGCCCACGCACCTTTCGAATAACGATCCTATTATTCTTCGTCGGCCGGCATATCGCCCCGGCACGCATTTAAGTCTTGCTGCAAGCTCGTATTGCTCCGCTCCAACGCTCCTATTCTCAATTGCAAATCATCCCGCGCCTGCCGGGCTTGAGCAACCTGCTGTTCCGCAGCTTGAAGATCGGAGTTCTGAACGAATACGTAAATACCCAAAGCGATCACAAGGAAAAACGCCAGGGCAAGAAAACGTGCCATAACAGTCGCTGCACTAGACATAGTCTCGTCCTCCTCTGGAAAAAGGCCTCCTCAGGACTTACGTGCTACTCTCCTTCGGTCTTGGCACCATACACATGAACAACAATGCGAAGACCGAACACGGCCGCCACAAGTGGATTGTCCGAGATAAGTATAACTGACATAGCCTAGACCGCGAAATCCAACCGGCCATTTGCGGCGCAAAATTTATAAATTTTAGGAAATACGGGTGCTTACGATGAAGATACCGGCGTTGTTTATCGGTCACGGCTCACCCATGAACGCCATCGAGGACACCCCGGTGCGCCGGTCGTGGCAGGCGATGACAAAGCGCACGCCCCGACCAAAATCGGTCCTGTGCATCTCAGCGCATTGGGAAACGCACGGCGTCCACGTCACGGCCTCGCCCAAGCCGGACACCATTCACGACTTCGGCGGATTTCCGAAAGCCCTGTTCGATACGCAGTACCCCGCGCCGGGCGATCCTGAATTGGCGGTTCGCGTCGTTGAATTAGTGAAACCGGAACCGGTGAATTTGGATAAATCACGCGGCTTGGATCACGGCGTTTGGTCGGCGCTGATCGCCATGTATCCGGATGCCGACGTGCCCGTTGTCCAGTTAAGCCTGGACATGTCGAAAAGCCCCCAAGCGCATTACGATCTTGCCGCGCGGCTCGCGCCGCTCCGGGACGAAGGTATTCTGATTATCGGCAGCGGCAATATCGTCCACAATTTGCGCGTCTTTTTCGCCCATGGCCATATGTCCTTCGACTGGGCGCGGCGCTTCAATGACGCCGCCAAGGACCGCATCACCCGGGGCGATCACGACGCTCTCATTGCTTACGAGCAATTGGATAAAGAGGCGCTGCTTTCCGTGCCGACACCGGAGCATTACCTGCCGGTGCTTTATACCCTCGGCGTCTTGGAAGATGGGGAAAGCGTGTCGTTCTTCGCCGATGACGATCCCGACGACTTCTTCATGACCAGCTTTATCGCCGGCGCATAACGTGAATAAACGCAGCGAGGTCGAGCACCTCCTGCTTCGAATACCCGAGCGCTGTATGATCGAACGTACCGCCGGGCGCCTCATCCACGTCCGTAATATCTTCCAATAGGATGGTGCGCAGCACCGGCAGGGGCGTGCTGACGTCGAAATACCGAATGACGGTGTGATCTTCCGAATGCTTTACGCCTTCATGAGTCACGCCGTCGGACGTGGTTAGTTCAATGCGCGGAAAGTGATCGCTCGCCATCTTAGGGGCGGCGGCCGCTGCGTAGATTTCAAGAGGGGACAACGCAAGATCCGCCAAATCAATGCCGACAGGCCCGCCGTTGCCGTACACGCGGTGACACGCGCGGCAGCCGGTCACACGGCTTGTATCATAAAACAGGGCGTGCCCACGCACCGGCCGCCCTTCACCGTCGCCGACCATTACGGTTTCGGGAAGATCAGACAAAGACGGCGCGGCATCCGATGGCGGTGCGGACAATTTCACCACTTGTTCCGGTGCGCGCCCGCCGGAGGTGAGCGACATCACAAAGGCGATGACTTGCGCCTGCATATCAGGGTCGAGCAACTCGCCGAACGGTGCCATGGGCGTGCCCGGCCGCCCTCTCTGCACCACGCCAATCACCGTTGACAGGGATAGATTGGTGTCCAGTAATCCCGGCCCTTCGCCGCCGACCCCGCCGGACCCGTGACACATGGAACTGGCGCAGGAGGTTTCGAAGATCAACCGGCCGGCGGCAACCTGCGCGGCAACACCAGGAGATGCTTGCTCGGCGGCCATTGCAGGAAAGCTGGCCAACGCCAAAAGCACACTCAAGATCCGCGGCATCATGGCTGCGTCTCCGGCAATGCGAAGACAAAGATGGAAGAGCCGGTCGGCGGAATTTGCGCCGCAAGCTCCGGCCATAGGCGCGTGGATAGCCCTGCGCTGGCCGACAGCAGGCCGGAGCCGATAGCGATGTATTGGCGCCCGTCAACGGCATAACTGATCGGTGCATTGGTCACCCCGGACCCCATATTGAACGACCATATTTTATCGCCGGTCTCTGCATCCAACGCCCACGCCCTGCCCAACAGGTCTCCGCCGAAGATCAAGTCCCCGCCGGTGGTCAGCAACGACGATCCGTTGACCAGATCGGTTTCAAACATCCATTTGCGCGCGCCCGACATGGCGTCGAACGCCGCGATGTGCGGCGGTGCCTTGGGACTGAGAACGGCCACAAGACTTGCGGAGTTGTAGAACTGTCCTTCTCTCGGCCCCGCGGATTCAATCAGCTTGACCATGGCGCAGCTTTCCAGGGACGTTGTGTACCAAAGCCCGGTACGCGGGCTGTACGCGGAGTGCTGCGCACCGCGCGAGCCGTTGACCGACGGGCACACCAATGTCTCCTCATCGTGGGAGAGCGTTTGGCGATTTATAGGCTGACCGCGCTCATTCAGACCTTCCGTCCAAGTGATGGTTTGTGAATGCGCATAGGCCTTCAGGAATTCGCCGGTCTCCCGGTCTAGTATGTATGTGTAGCCGCCCTTGGTCGGATGCAGCACCAGTTTGCGCATTTTGCCGTCGATTTCGTGATCAAGCAGCACGGGCTCGGTGGCGGAGTCCAAATCGAATATGTCTGACGGTGTTTCCTGGAAATGCCACTTCAATTCGCCGGTATCCGCGTCCAAGGCAACGAGGGAATTCGTATAAAGCTTATCGCCGGGCAACGTCCCGCCCAGCATCGGCGCCGGATTGCCGACGCCCCAGTAGATGAGGTTTAGATCCGGGTCATACGAACCTGCGTACCACGTGGATGCGCCGCCCAATTCCCAAAGCTCTTCGGGCCAGGTTTCGTGACCCGGCTCACCGGGACCTGGAATCGCCCACCACCGCCAGGCCAGCGCCCCAGTTTTAGCATCGAAAGCATTTATATAGCTGCGGTGCGCCACTTCGCCGCGCACCCCGACGATCACTTTGCCGTTGGCCAGCAGCGGGGCAAACGAAGGCCCGCAGCCGCATTGCTTGGGGTCTTCGATTTGAACATCCCAAACCTCCCGGCCGTTCGCTGCATCCAGCGCAACCATGTGATTATCGACCGTGCCGAAGAACACCAAACCGAGGCCCACTGCGAGTCCGGCCGTGGGACGTGCGGTTCGGCCAGATGGAATCTCGCGCACGTAAGTCCACAGCATCTCGCCCGTGGCCGCGTCCAGCGCGAAGATCTGATTTTGCGGCGCGGCCAGATACATCACGCCATCAGCAACGAGGGGCGTTGAATTGATGCCTTTCTGACCGGTGGCAAACGACCACGCCGGTACCAGGGTTTTGACATTGTCCCGGTTGATTTGTTCGAGGGCGCTGTACGCCCAGGCTTCATAGTTGCCGAAGTGGGTGAGCCAGTTGTCCGGTTCAATTTCCGAGTGGGCAAGGCGTTCAGCCGTGATCTCTTCCGCCCGCACCGGCGGTGTTAGAAATGCGACGCAGGCCATAAACGCTAATGCGGCACGCCAATAATGCCTTTGCTTTTCGCCCATTACCGCTTCCTCCCCGTACCAATCGCATGCGATTGAACTCGCAACATACATTGCAAGCTTTCAAAAAATCACCTTTGAATAGCAATAATTATCCCCGCTGGATTATTTTATCCACAGACGCGGGGATTCCGTCCGGGCAAAGTTATGTATAATGTCCGCGTCCCATGGTCACACCCCTACGCACACCTGATCCGGCAGATATTGCCGGAAACGCCCTTCGTACCCCGCCGCACAATTATGAGGCGGAGCGCGCGCTGTTGGGCGCCATTCTCATGAACAATCGCGCGTTCGAGCGCGTCTCGGATTTCCTTCTGCCTGATCATTTTGCCGATACCGTGAACGGGCGCATCTTCCGGGCCTGCGCGAAACTGATCGAACAGGGCAATCAGGCAAACCCGGTCACGCTGAAAACCTATCTTGAAAACGACGATTTGGTGTCGGCGGCGGGCGGCACAAAGTATTTGGCGGCCATCGCGGCAGGGGCGGTGACCATCATCAATGCCGCCGAATACGGAAAACTCGTATACGACCTGTTTCTGCGCCGCGAGTTGATCGCCATCGGCGAAGACATGGTCAACGAGGCCTTTGATTCCGAGCCGGACGAACCCGCCATGGGTCAGATCGAAACCTCTGAACAGAAGCTGTTTGAACTGGCGTCCTCCGGCAATACGGAAGGCGGCTTCAGGTCTTTCGAAAATGTGCTTGTCGAAGCCATTAATCTTGCGGAAGCGGCGCACCGACGTGAAGGCGCCTTGGCTGGGGTCACGACGGGGCTGACCGACCTTGATCGCAAATTGGGAGGTTTGCATAAATCAGACCTGCTGATTCTGGCCGGACGGCCATCCATGGGAAAAACCGCCCTCGCCACAACGATTGCATTTAACGCGGCCAAACATTTCGCCGAAACGGAAAATGAAGACGAGCGCGGCAAGCAAGTCGCTTTCTTTTCGCTGGAAATGTCTTCGGAGCAGTTGGCCACCCGCATTCTGGCCGAGCGCGCCAAAATCAACAGCCACTCCATTCGGACCGGGGGACTATCCAACGACGACTTCGGCCGGCTTGTCATTGCAAGTCAGGAACTGAATGATTTGCCGCTTTATGTGGACGACACACCGGCAGTGACCGTGTCCGCCATCCGCACCCGCTGCCGAAGGTTGGCCCGACAGAGCAGAGTGCCAGGGCACAGCGGCTTGGGCCTCATTATCATCGACTATCTCCAGCTCATCTCGCCGGGCCGGGGCGAGCGCACGGAAAACCGCGTGCAGGAAATTTCCGGCATTACCCGGGCATTGAAAGCCCTCGCAAAGGACCTGAACGTCCCCGTGCTTACGCTTTCGCAGCTATCACGTGCCGTCGAGCAACGCGAAGACAAGCGCCCACAGCTTTCAGACCTTCGTGAATCGGGCACCATCGAGCAAGATTCCGACGTGGTGATGTTTGTCTATCGCGAGCAGTACTACCTGGAGCGCTCTGAACCCCAGCAGCGTGCAGACGAAAACGCCGAAAAATTCCATGAGCGCATGCTCAAATGGCAGGAACGCTGCGAGCAGGCGCACAATATTGCCGAGGTCATTGTGGCCAAGCAGCGCCATGGCCCAATCGGCATCGAAAAGCTGCATTTTGAGGCCAAATTCACCCACTTCAGCGATCACATCGACGCATCTTACTTGCACGAACCGCTGGAATAATCGGAAGGGCCGCCAAACGGCGGACGGCCCCTTGCCCTTGCGCGCCAATCCGGCGATACAGTCGGGCCCATGACACCTCCCCTGACCTCAAGTCCCGAGAGCCGCGCCGGCGCCGTTCTGACCATCGATCTGGCCGCGCTGGTGCAGAATTGGCGCACCCTCAAAAGCGCGCTCGATCCGAAGTGCGATGCGGGTGCGGTGATCAAGGCCAACGCTTATGGGCTGGGCCTGGAACAGGTGGCCCATGCCCTCAAGGGCGCTGGATGCAAAACCTTTTACAGCGCCCACCTTGAAGAAGGCGCCGCGGTGCGCGCGGCCCTTGGCCCCAATGTCCGGGTGGTGGTGATGCACGGCCCTAACCCGGGGACCGAACGCGATTTTGCCGTGAACAACCTTGTGCCGGTGTTGAGCTCGCCCGGGCAAATTGCCTCATGGTGCAACTTTGCGCAGGCCAATGACGTTCTTATGGAGTCCATCGTGCAGGTGGACACGGGCATGAAGCGCCTTGGGCTCAGCGAAAAAGAGTTTGCGGAACATATGGACAGGGCTGATGCCTTCAACGGGTTAAATCCGCTGGCGTTGATGTCGCATCTGGCTTGCGCGGAAACGCCTGACCATCCGCTGAATGAAAAACAGCGTGCGCTCTTTGCGTCTATGCTCGCAACATTTAGGGGCAAGTTCGCCGATGCCAAAGGCACGCTGGTGAATTCGTCGGGCATTTATTTGGGCAATGCCTTTCATCATGATTTCGCCCGGCCCGGCGTTGCGCTTTACGGCGTCAACCCGACCCCCGGCCAATCCAATCCCATGATCCCGGTCGTACGCCTTCAGGCTAAAATTCTTCAGGTCCACCGCGTCGACGCCGCGGCACCGGTCGGCTATGGAGCGACATTTCAAACCTCCGACGGCGCAAAGCTAGCCACCGTTTCAGCTGGTTACGCAGATGGGATATTAAGATCGTTGGGAAACGCCGGGCACGCGTACTTGGGGGAATTTCGTGTGCCGGTAGCCGGGCGGATTTCGATGGATTTAACCACTTTCGACGTTTCCAACGTGCCTGATTCCGTTTTGGACGCGGCGAGTGTTCTAGACCTCATCGGCACACAGTATACATTGGATGACGTTGCGAAGGACGCAGGCACGATTGGTTATGAAATCCTGACGGCCCTCGGCCATCGCTACCACCGGCGCTACCTTCCGGCTCAACCCAAGTAAAGACGCGGCGCACACCATGAACTTCCTTGCTCCCATCGGCCGCGTTGCTCTGGCGTTCCTCGGCCACCTAGGCCGGCTGACCCTCTTCGCGCTGACGTCGCTGTCTCATTGCGTGCGCCCGCCGTTCTACCCGCGCCTCGTCGGCAAGCAGATGATCGACATCGGCTATTACTCCCTGCCGGTGGTCGGCCTGACCGCGGTGTTCTCGGGGATGGTACTGGCGCTGCAAAGCTATACAGGCTTTGCGCGCTTTGCCGCGGGCAGCGAAAACGCAGTGGCCAATGTCGTCGTGGTGTCGCTGACGCGCGAATTGGGTCCGGTGCTGGCGGGCCTGATGGTGGCTGGGCGCATCGGCGCATCCATGGCCGCCGAAATCGGCACAATGCGCGTGACCGAACAGATCGATGCGCTCACCACGCTGTCCACCAATCCTTATAAGTATCTCGTCGTGCCGCGCTTGCTGGCCGGTCTTTTGATGCTGCCGCTGCTGGTGCTTGTGGCCGATATCATCGGCGTGTTCGGCGGCTATATGGTCTCGGTGTTCAAACTGGGTTTCAATCCGGCGAGCTACATCAACAACACATACGATTTCGTGACCGCGACCGACATCATCTCCGGCCTGGTGAAAGCCGCCGTGTTCGGGTTCATCATCGCGCTCATGGGCTGCTACTCGGGCTATTACTCGAAAGGCGGCGCGCAAGGTGTGGGCGCGGCGACAACGAACGCCGTGGTCTCAGCCTCCATTCTTATTCTGACGTTTAACTACGTCATCACGGAACTGTTTTTCGGCACATGAGCGAGACCACGTACAGCGGCCCCATCATCCGACTGAAAGACGTGCGCAAGTCTTTCGGTCCCAAGGATGTACTGACGGGCATCGATATCGAGATTCAGCGGGGCGAGTCCGTTGTCGTCATCGGCGGCTCGGGCACGGGCAAATCCGTTTTGATCAAATCCATCCTCGGCATCGTTCAAGCAGACTCCGGCGTGATCGAAGTGGACGGCGAGGACGTTACGCACCTCTCGCCCGCCGAGCGCGATGCGGTAAACCGCAAATTCGGCATGCTGTTCCAGGGCGGCGCGCTTTTCGACAGCCTGCCGGTCTGGGAAAACGTCGCCTTCGGCCTGATCCAAGGCCGGCGCATGAACCGCCGGAGCGCCAAGGAACGCGCGGTGGAAACCTTAGCCAAAGTCGGCTTGGCTCCGGAAGTGGGCGATCTGTTTCCCGCCGAGCTTTCAGGGGGCATGCAAAAGCGTGTGGGTCTCGCCCGCGCCATTGCCGGTGAACCGGAGATCGTGTTTTTTGACGAGCCGACCACAGGGCTCGATCCCATCATGGCCGATGTGATCAATGACCTCATTGTTTCATGTGTAAAACAGCAGGGCATTACCGCGCTGTCCATTACCCATGATATGCACTCGGCCAAAAAAATCGGCGACCGCATCGCCATGCTCTATGAGGGCAAACTCATTTGGGTCGGCGATGCCAAAGAAGTCGACAGCGCCGATAACCCATACGTCGATCAGTTCGTGCACGGCCGCGCCGAAGGTCCCATCAAAATGCAGTTGAGGCGCTAAGCGTTGGCCAAGTCCAAATCATCTTTCGTCTGTCAAAGCTGCGGCGCGACCACCACCAAGTGGGCGGGCAAGTGCGAGGCGTGCGGGGAGTGGAACACGATCATCGAAGAGGCGGCGCCGGAAAATTTGCCGAAGGGGGTGAGCGGGGGCAAAGGCGGGCGCAAGATTGCCTTCACCGATTTGAAGGGCGATGCCAAGCCACAGCCCAGAATCTCAACCGGAATCAACGAGTTGGACCGGGTGTGCGGCGGCGGACTGGTGCCCGGCGCCGTGGTGCTGGTGGGCGGCGATCCCGGCATCGGAAAATCGACTATCCTCTTGCAGGCCTGCGGAAATTTGGCCGCGGCGGGCAAAGGCGTCGCGTACATCACCGGCGAGGAAGCGGTGGATCAGATCCGCCTGCGCGCCGCGCGCTTAGGCCTTGAAAACACGCCAGTTTCTCTCGCGGCGGCCACCAACGTCCGTGACATCACGGCGTCCCTTGAAAACGGCACGCCGCCTGACGCCGTAGTCATTGATTCCATTCAGACAATGTACGCGGACACCATCGAATCCGCGCCCGGCACCGTGACCCAAGTCCGGACCTGCGCCCATGAACTGATACGGCTCGCAAAACGGCGCGGTTTCGCGCTGTTCCTGGTGGGGCACGTGACCAAAGAAGGCACACTGGCCGGCCCGCGTGTCTTGGAACACATGGTTGATACGGTGCTCTATTTCGAGGGCGAGCGCGGCCACCAGTTCCGCATCCTGCGCGCCGTGAAGAACCGCTTCGGACCCACTGACGAAATTGGCGTTTTCGAGATGACCGATGCGGGGCTTTCGGAAGTCGCCAACCCCTCGGCGCTGTTTCTGGCGGAGCGCAGAGGCAATGTTTCGGGCTGCTGTGTGTTCGCAGGGATCGAGGGCTCGCGCCCGGTTCTGGTGGAAATCCAGGCCCTTGTGGCGCCCTCCAGCCTCGGCACACCAAGGCGCGCGGTGGTGGGCTGGGACAACGCCCGGCTGAACATGGTTTTGGCGGTTTTGGAGGCGCGGGCGGGCCTTGCCTTCGGCGGCCATGACATATATTTGAACGTCGCGGGCGGCCTTAGAATTCAAGAGCCTGCGGCGGATTTGGCGGTGGCGGCAGCATTGATTTCAGCACTGACAGGCGAGCCGGTCCCGGCCGGCGCGGTGGTGTTCGGCGAATTGGGCCTCTCGGGCGAGGTCCGCGCCGTCGCGCAGGCCGATTTACGGCTCAAGGAAGCCGCCAAACTGGGCTTTGAAGCCGCCTGGGTGCCCCGTCCCGCCGCGCGCGCTGCGACGGGGAACCGCGCAAAAAGCACGGACAAAAGCGATTCTAACGCGGTGAAAGACGTAAAAAGTACGCTGAGCGTTCAAAACCTGGGTCACGTTCAGGAGCTGGTCGAGAAATTCGGCGGCACGGTACCCGGATACCGGAACGCCACATCCGAATCCTTCCCCGGACTTGAAGTCAAAACACGGGGAGATCATCACTGATGGACGGACTGCCCCTCAACGGACTCGATCTGGCCGTCGGCATCGTTCTTCTGATCTCCGCCCTGCTCGCCTTCATGCGCGGCTTTGTGCACGAAGTGCTTTCGATTGCCGCCTGGGTTGGCGCGGTGCTCGCGTCCATTTACGGCGCGGCGCTCGCGCAGCCGTTCGCGCGCGGCATCATTCCCATTGCCTGGGCGGCGGACGCGGTGTCCGCCGTTATTATTTTCCTGGTGGTGTTGTTCGGCCTGTCGATGATCACCCACGCCATGGCGAAAACCATTCAGGCGAGCGCGCTCAACAATCTCGACCGCATCTTGGGATTTGTGTTCGGCATCGCGCGGGCCATGGTGATTCTCGGCGTCGGGTTTCTTCTGATGAACTGGCTGGTCGATACGCCGGAAGAACGCCCCGACTGGATGAAGAACGCCAAGACCCTACCGCTGATCGAAATGACCGCCGAGGGCATCGTCGCGCTTATTCCCGATACGCTGCTGGCGGTGGAAGGCGCGGCGAACGTGGCCGGGGAAGCCGTGCAAAAAGTGGAACAGGCGGTGCAGGCCAAGGAAGCCGTGGAAGGCATGGCCGAACAAATGAAAAATGGTGAGAACGACGCTGCGCCCAAAGACGGCGAGCCCGCCTACACCGATCAGGAGCGCGATGCGCTCGATGCCCTGATCGAAGATGCGGGGAGCACAGAATGACCCGGCACCTGATCACAAACCCATTCGACGCGGATGACGACGATCACCTGAAAGAAGAGTGCGGCGTTTTCGGCATCATCGGCGATCCCGAAGCCGCGGCGCACACCGCGCTCGGCCTTCATGCCTTGCAGCACCGGGGCCAGGAAGCCGCGGGCATTGTGTCCTTCGACGGCCAGCAGTTCTATTCGCATCGCGGTTTAGGTCACGTTTCGGAAAACTTCGGCGCGGACGCGGTGATGGACCGCCTCAAAGGCGCGGCCGCCGTCGGCCACACCCGCTATTCCACCACCGGCGAGACCATCCTGCGCAACGTCCAGCCGCTGTTCGCCGAATACGAGTTCGGCGGTTTCGCCGTGGGCCATAACGGTAACCTCACCAACGCCCTGACCCTGCGCAAGGAATTGCAGCACAAGGGATGCTTGTTCCAATCCACGTCCGATACCGAAGTGATGACGCATCTGATTGCGCGCAGCGAGGCGTCCACCATCGAGGACCGCTTTGTCGATGCCCTGCGCCAGATCGAGGGCGCGTATTCCTTCGTGTGTCTGACCAACGATGCCATCATCGGCGCGCGCGACCCATTAGGCGTGCGCCCGCTGGTGCTGGGCAAATTGGAAAGCGCTTACATTCTGTGCTCGGAATCCTGCGCACTGGACATCATCGGCGCGGAGTTCGTGCGCGACATCGAGCCCGGCGAAGTGGTGATCCTCACCGTGGGCAATGTGCGC
Source organism: uncultured Rhodobacterales bacterium (assembly GCA_964475755.1). Taxonomy (GTDB): domain Bacteria; phylum Pseudomonadota; class Alphaproteobacteria; order Rhodospirillales; family Rhodospirillaceae; genus UBA11612. Next base: position 19,295 of record CAYYXR010000013.1, on the reverse strand, counting down.
TCGCTGCACCCCTTCCCCAAACAGGCCGCGCGCTTTTGCATTTTCGAATACATCTATTTCGCCCGGCCCGACAGCACCGCCGAGGGGCGCAACGTTTATGACGTGCGCAAACTGATCGGCGCGGAATTGGCCAAGGAGTCGCCCGCCGACGTGGACGTGGTGGTGCCGGTGCCCGATTCCGGCGTGCCGGCGGCGTTGGGTTTTGCCGCCGAGTCCGGCATTCCGTTCGAATACGGCATCATCCGTAACCATTATGTGGGCCGCACCTTCATTCAACCGACGGACAAGACCCGGCACTTGGGGGTGAAGCGCAAGCACAACCCCAATCGCAAAGTCTTGGAAGGCAAGCGCGTGGTGCTGGTGGACGATTCCATCGTGCGCGGCACCACGTCCACCAAGATCGTAGACATGGTGCGTCAGGCGGGCGCGAAGGAAGTGCACCTGCGCATCTCCTCGCCGCCGACCGCCCATCCGTGTTTCTTCGGCATCGATACGCCGAGCCGCGACAAGCTGCTGGCCGCGCAGTTCGACGTGCCCGCCATGGCCAAGATGCTGGGCGTGGACAGCCTCGCCTACATTTCCGTCGATGGGCTGTACCGCGCCGTGGGCGAAGCGGGGCGCAACGTTGAGAAGCCGCAGTACTGCGATGCATGTTTCACCGGCGAGTATCCGCTGCCGCTGACCGACCACAACAAGGGCTCCTTGCCCAAACAGTTGTCGCTCCTCAACGAAGAGCGGCGGTAACAACACTCCACCGTCATCGCCAGATTTATTCCGGCGATCCAGGGTTATTTTGGTTTTATAGAACAGAAAACAGAAACCCCTGGATTCCTGGAACAAGTCCGGGAATGACGAAAAATAAGACAAGAGGACGACCGCGTGAGTTCGAAAAGACTGGAAGGACGCATTGCATTGGTCACCGGCGCGAGCCGGGGCATCGGGCGCGCGGTGGCGCTGCGCTATGCCGCCGAGGGCGCGCACGTCATCGCCTTTGCGCGCACCCAAGGGGCGCTGGAGGAACTGGATGATGAAATCAAAGCCATCACCGGCAAGCCCGCGACCCTGGTGGCCGAAAACCTGACGAACTTCGACAAGATCGATCAGGTGGGCGCGGCGCTGTATCAACGTTACGGCAAGCTGGACATCGTGGTGGGTAATGCGGCGACGCTGGGCACACTGTCACCATTGGGCCACTACAAACCCAAGCAGTGGGAAGACGGCTTTAAGCTGAACGTACATGCGCAATTCCGCCTGATCCGCTCGTTCGATCCACTGCTGCGCGCCTCCGACGCTGGCCGGGCGATTTTCGTGACCACCGGTGCGGTACCCCGCCCGCGCATGTACTGGGGTTTGTATGCGGCCAGCAAAGCGGCGCTGGAAACCATGGTGAAGGTGTATGCGGACGAGGTGAAACACACAAACGTGCGCGCGAACCTGATCAACCCCGGCCCGGTGCGCACCAAAATGCGCGCCCAGGCCTTTCCCGGCGAAGACCCCATGAGCCTGCCGCCGCCCGAAGCGGTGACCGAAAGTTTCGTGGAGTTGGCCGAAGTAGGCTGCACGCTGAACGGCGAGGTGGTGCAGGCGAAGATCGAAGGCGTGGCGCGGGCGTAAGTGATGGCGGCGCTAAAAGCCGGAACACTTTACTTCGCCGCCGTGTTCGCCCTGGGATTCGTGCTGGGCACATTGCGTGTGTTGGTGGTGATTCCGGCCCTGTACGATTTCGGCGGGGAGACCGCCGCGATTTTCATCGAACTGCCCATCATCCTGACCGGTTCATGGTTCATCTGCCGGTGGATTGTCACGCGATACGCCGTGCCCACAGCCATCAATGTGCGCGCGGCAATGGGGGCGATTGCGTTCGCGTTGCTGATGATCGCCGAGACGGTGCTATCGGTGACGGCCTTCGGGCAAACGATGGGCGAACACTTCGCCGCCTACGCCACCTTCAACGGCGCACTGGGGCTTGGGGGCCAAATCGTCTTCGCGCTGTTTCCGCTGGCGCAATTGCGCGGCGCGCGGGACCGGCAGGCTTAGTCTTTCTCGGATGCGCCCTTGTCGCGCGGGGTGATGACGGTGGCGCCGCCGAAGCGGAACGCGCCGAATTCCTGATCGTCGGGCTTTTCCGATTTCAGTTTGGCCGCATTTTCGTTTTGATTGGCTTGGCCCACCAGCGGCCCGAGCCCGCTGGAATTCGGGTTTGCGCGCTGCTGCTGGGCGGCGGCGGAGCCGAAGCCGCCGAATTTCATGTCTTTATCCTGGGCGATGGCGGTGTTCGCGGCCGGGCCAATCATCACATTGGCGGCCAGCAGAACAGCGGCACAGATTAAGCCGCGTTTCATGATGGACCTCCTTTGGCTGATGCGCCCACCGTGGAGGTCATGGGCGTGCGGGTCAAGGGAACCGGACTTAAAAATTCTCCTGCAAATCCATCCCCGCGTACATATGCGCCACTTCGTCTGCGTAGCCGTTAAACATCAGCGTTTCGCGGCGGATGAAATCGCCGATGCGCCGTTCGGTGGCCTGAGACCAGCGCGGGTGATCGACGCCTGGATTGACGTTGGCGTAAAAGCCGTATTCGGACGGGATCTTGATGTTCCAAGTGGTCGCCGGGCGCTCTTCGGTGAAGGTGATGCGCACGATGGATTTGATGGACTTGAAGCCGTACTTCCACGGCACCACCAATCGAATGGGCGGGCCGTTCTGGTTCATCAGCGGCTGGCCGTAAGCGCCGATGGCCAGAAACGCGAGCGGGTTCAGCGCCTCGTCCAATCTAATCGCCTCCACATAGGGCCAGGGCAGCGCGGCGGTTTGCTGGTTGGGCATTTCTTCCGGGCGCAGCACGGTCTCGAACCGCACGAACTTGGCGCTGCCCAATGGCTCGAAGCGTTTGACCACATCGGCCAGGGAAACGCCCAGCCAGGGAATGACCATCGACCAGGTTTCGGTGCAGCGCAGGCGATAGACGCGGGCCTCGAAGTCGTGCGGGCGCACCAGATCGTCCACGTCCATGGTGCCGGGATTGGCGCACAGGCCATCCACCGCCACCTCCCACGGGCGCGGGGTGAAGGCGCCGGCGAGGCGCGCCGGGTCGTCCTTGTCCGGGCCGAATTCGTTGAAGTTGTTGTAGGACCAAAAGGCGGTAGGGAACGTGACCTTTTCGTTTGGGCCAAGGTCCTCAAACCCGTCCACCGCATCGCGGGTGATGGCGCCGAAATTGAAATTCTTGGGCGCGGCCTGAGCGCTTGAGTACGGGCCGAGCGTAGCGCCGCCGACCGATGCAGCGGCGGCGGCGATGAAGGCGCGCCGGTTAAGAAACACCGACTCCGGGGTGATTTCGGAGCCGCGCGGCGTGGATGCCTTTTTGATGCGGATGAGCATGGCCCAAGTTTAACACCTCTGGCCGCTGTCCGTCTTCGGGCCGATGGATTATTGTGCCGCACATTGCAAGGGGGGAGCGACGGTCATGAGCGCCTGGACCATCAGGGCTTTTCAAGCGGGCGACGAGGCGGCGTTGCAGGCTGTGCGCGCGGCGGCCTTTGCGCCGGTGTTCGCCTCGTTCCGCGAGATCGTCGGCCCGGAGATCGCCGCCAAGGCGCTGACGGGCGCGGAGGCCGAACAGGAAGCGCTGCTGCGCACGTTGTGTGCGGAAAGCGCGGACAAGCTGTTCGTGGCCGAGATCGACGGAGCCATTGTGGGGTTCGTGTCCTATGCCCTGGACGTGGGCGAGGCGGGCGTGAGCGAGATCGGCCTTAACGCCGTACACCCGGACCATGGCGGCAAAGGGCTGGGCACCGCGCTGTATGATTTTGTGCTGGGGCTGATGAAAAAAGCCGGGATGCGCGTGGCCACGGTGGGCACGGGCAACGATCCGTCCCATGCGCCCGCGCGCCGGGCCTATGAGAAGGCCGGGTTCGGCCCGCGCCTGCCCTCGGTGTATATGTACCGCCTGCTTTGACCGGAAGCTTTGACCGGAACGCATTGATTGGAAAATGCCATGAGCGAAATGTCCGATACCCCCAAGCCGCCCTACTACGCCGTGATTTTCACAAGCGTCAGAACCGAGGGCGGCTCTAACGATAAAGAGGGGGGTTACGACGCCATGGCCGAGCGCATGGCCGAACTGGCGAAAACCATGCCGGGCTATCTGGGCCGGGAAAGCGTGCGCGATGCCAGCGGCCTGGGCATCACCGTGAGTTACTGGGAGAGCGAAGAGGCCATCTCCCGTTGGAAGAAAAACGCCGAGCATCAGGAGGCGCAAAAGCGCGGGCGGGCCGAGTGGTATTCCGGGTTTCGCCTGCGGGTCGCCAAGGTGGAACGCGCCTATGGGATGTGAATTTCAAAACGTAAGGCGCTGGTAGACGACTCGCGATTGCCGTAGACTCTGCTCATGGGGCGCGCGGGCATCAAAGCGGCAAGACTGGCGGCAGCGGAAAACGAAACCGTGCGTGCCGCACTGCTTTCCAATCATGTGAATCCTGAAGACGCGTTCATGGCCGCGGTGCCGCTGGCCAAACGGCGGATGCGCGGGCAATTCTTTACCCCCGCGCCCATTGCAAATCTCATGGCCGAATGGGTGTGCGCGAAAAAGCCGGCGCGCATTCTGGACCCGACGGCGGGCACCGGCGTGCTGCTGCGCGCGGTAAAGGATTATGCGCCGAACGCGCAGATCACGGCCTATGAGATCGACGCAATGGCCGCGGAAATGGCGCTTGCGCATACGCCGGGCGTTGATGTGCGCGTCGCCGATTTTCTGCAAAGCGGTGATGAGACGTTCGATGCGGTGATCGCCAACCCGCCGTATGTACGCCATCACGACATCAACGGCGGCGCGGCGGTGATGAAGGATTTGAGCGCGCGCACCGGCGTTGCGTTTTCCGGGCTTTCGAACATCTATGTGGCCTTCATCGTGCGCTGCTTTGAAGCCTTGAAGGACGGCGGACGCGCGGGCGTGCTGGTGCCCACCGAATGGGCCAATGCGAATTTCGGCGAAGCGCTGAAGACGTATTTGCGCACGCGCGATGCCCTGCGCGGGGTGATCTGGTTTTCCCATTCCGGGGCGATCTTCGAGGGGAACCTCTCCACCGCCTGCATATTGCTGATGGAAAAATCGGCGCGGGCCGAGAAACGGGTTCAAGGATGGTTTGTGGACGGCGCAAATGTGGGTTCATTTGCGGCCCTGGAGCGGATTGCAGCGCCGCGCACATTTACCGCCGATGAACTTTACGGCGCGCGCAAATGGAACGGGTTGTTCGAGCACGGCGCATCGGCACTGCAAGACGGTTTTGTGCCGCTGTCGGACCTCGCCGCCACCATGCGCGGGCTGGCCACTGGGGCGAACGGGTTCTTTCATTTGAGTGCCGAGGACGCGGCGCACGCGGGGATCAGCGCGGCGCATTTAAGTCCGTGTGTGGGCCGGGCGAGCGATGTGGCGGGCCTGATGTTTACCGGCGATGACTTCGCGGCGTTGGAAGCGCGGGGCAAACGCACGCGGCTGGTGGATTTGTGCGGCGCATTGTCGGATGCCGAAGCGGCCTATGTGAAACGCGGCGAAGACGACGGCCTGCCCGCGCGCTATCTATTGGGCGCGCGCACGCCCTGGTACGCGCAGGAACGGCGCACGCCCGCGCCGATCTGGGCGGCGGTGTTCGGACGCACGTCGATGCGCTTTATCCTGAACGCGGCGGGTGTGCACAGCCTGACCACATTTCACGGGATTTATCCGAAGGATAACCGCGCGGAATTTGCCAAAGCTTTGTGCGCGTGCCTGAACAGCGAGGCGGTGCAGGAGATGAGCCGCGCCGAGCGGCGAGTGTACGGCGGCGGGCTTTCCAAGTTCGAGCCGCGCGACGTGCTGAACATCCCGGTGCCGGACTTGCGAAGTGCCGATGCGCGCACGCTGCAAAACCTGTGCGCGGCCTTCGATAATTTGGTGCGCGAGGACACGACGCAAACGCGCGCGGCATTGAATGATGCAACACTGAACACCGCGCAATTTTCAGGAGACGCATCATGAACGATGCACAGCAAGCGAAAGACTATGCGGACGCCTGGGTCCACGCGTGGAACAACCGCGATCTTGACGGCATTTTGAAACATTACGCGGACGATGTTGTGTTCCGCTCACCGCGCATCGAAGCTGTGACGGGCGAGAAAGCCGGCTTCGTCAAAGGGGTCGATAACCTCAGGGCCTATTGGACCAAGGCGCTGTCACTGGCGACGGAGATTCACTTTGAGCTTGAGCGGGTCTATTGGGGCAAGAACACCATCACCATCGCTTACAAAAATCATCGCGGACAGCACGTCGCCGAAACTTTGGTGTTTAACGACCAGGGCGTGGTCGTCGAGGGAATCGTGACGCACGTTTAAGTCAGCGCTCGTCGTAGGGGTTCTTGGGCTTGCGGGTGAACAGGCGGATGGGCACGCCTTCTAATCCAAAGGTTTCGCGGATGCCGTTCACCAAGTAGCGCGTATAGGCCTCGGGCAGATCCATGGGGCGCGTCGAGAAAATCACGAATGTGGGCGGGCGGGTTTTCGCCTGGGTTATGTACTTCAGTTTCACCCGCAGCTTGTGCGCCGAAAGCGGCGGCGGGTGGGCGCGGGTGGCATCATTCAGCCAGCGGTTCAGCGCGGCGGTGGGCAGGCGCGCGTTCCACAGCGCGTGAATGCGCAGCACTTCGTCCATGAGTTCGTTCACGCGCAGGCCAGTATTGCCGGAAATGGTGACGGTGGGAATACCGCGCACTTGGGTGAGCGAGGTTTGTAGTTTGTCGGAAAGCTTTTGCAGGGCGCTGCGCTTTTCCTTGACCGCATCCCATTTGTTGACGGCGATCACCAGCGCGCGGCCTTCCTCGATGACATGGCGCGCGAGGGTGAGTTCCTGCTTGTCGAGCACCGCCTCGGCGTCGAGGACCAGGACGACCACCTCGGCCATCTTGATGGCCTCGAAGGTTTCGCCGACGGAGAGTTTTTCCACCGCGTCGGTGACGCGCGCGCGGCGGCGCACACCGGCGGTATCCACGAGGCGGATGCGCCGGCCTTCATACATCCAATCTACCTCGATGGAATCGCGGGTCACGCCCGGTTCGGGGCCGGTAAGCATGCGCTCGTCGCCCAGTAGGCGGTTGATGAGGGTGGATTTGCCGGTATTGGGGCGGCCGATGATGGCGAGCTGGAGCGGGCGTTCGGGGTCGATTTCCTCCGGCTTGAGCTCGAAGTTTTCAAAAAATTCGTCGTCGCTTACATCCTCGGGCGCAATGAGCTCGTCCTGGTCCTCCTCCTCATATTCTTCGTCATTTTCGTCAGCGAACTCTTCTTCCGGCGGGCCGTAGGGCGCGAGCGCCTGAAACAAACCATCGAGCCCCTCGCCGTGCTCGGCGGACAGCGGGATCGGCTCGCCGAGGCCGAGACTGAAAGCTTCGTAGAGGCCCGCCTCACCGGCTTTGCCCTCGCACTTGTTGGCGCCGAGAATCACAGGCGTTTTCATTTTGCGCAAAAGCGCGGCGAAGTGTTCATCCAGCGGCGTGATGCCCGCGCGCGCATCGACCAACAACAGCGCGACGTCTGCGTCTTCCACCGCTTTTTCGGTTTGCGCGCGCATGCGCCCTTCGAGGGTGTCCGCCGCGCTATCCTCATATCCCGCCGTATCGATCACCTTGAACGTCAGGCCGGCGATATCGCCGATACCCTCGCGCCTGTCGCGGGTCACGCCGGGGCGGTCGTGCACCAGAGCAGACCGCCGTCCCACGAGGCGGTTGAACAGTGTCGACTTGCCGACATTCGGCCGCCCGACAATGGCGAGGCTGAACGTGGGCGATGACGCGCGCCGGGCAGTCTTATGTTTTGCGGAGGCGCGTTTGGACATGGCTTTGCGTGCAATTGATTGTGCAGCCGGCCCGCATCCTCGCGGACCTGGGCGGGTGCGGCGTTAACGGTAGGCGGTCAGATCGCCGTCGTCGTCGAGCACATACATGGTTTCGTTGGCGAACACCGGCGGCATCGAAGCCCCGTCTCTCAGTTCGATCTGACCCAGAACCGTGCCGGTGTACGGCGAGAGCGAAAGGGCGCGTCCGTCCGTGCCGACAAGAATGAGGCGGTCCGAGGCCAGCGCGGGCCCGGCCCAAACGATACGGTCTTCTTCATCGTCCTCGTCCTCAAAGCGCGGCAATTGCGTCACCCACAACACGCGCCCGGAGCGCGCATCGATGCACACGGCTTCGCTATCAAGCGTCACGGCATAAATGAAGTCGCCCGCGACCCACGGCTGATAAATACCAGGCACAGGCGCCTCCCAGGCGCGCCGGCCCGTACGCAGGTCGATGGCCACAAGCAGACCCGACTGGCCGATGGCAAAAACACGCCCGCGGTCGATCACCGGTCGGGCGGCGATGTCCGGCAGACTTGCGGCGGCTTCGGTGCGGCGCACGGTCACCACACTTTCGTTCCACAAGACCGCGCCGGTATCGGTGCGAAGGGCGATGAGCTCACCGTTGGTCAGTGCGACCACGGCCACGCCGCCGTCCACGGCAGGCGCGGTGCCGCCCAAAAGGATCGTCGGCTGGGCCGGACCGGAATAGGTCCACAGCTGGCGACCGTCATCGGCGGCCAAAGCGATGACCTGGTTTTCCACGGTAATCGCGAAGACGCGCCCGCCATTGACGACAGGCGCCGCACGAATCGGCGTGTCCACCGGCGTACGCCAAATGACCTCGCCCGTCTCGGGCTCCAGCGCCAAGACCTCCGCGGCCCCTGAAGTGGCAAACAGACGCCCCTGATCAAGCGCCAGCGCGCCGCCCAGAAAATAAGGTGGATGGCCGAAGAAACCGCCGAGATTTTTAATCCCGCCGATGAAGCCGGATTTTTCCCGGTCGGGAATTGTTGCCCGGCGCCACGCCCGGCGACCGGTTTCAACATCGAATGCCGCAACCACACCTTCGGCGTCCATGGTGAAAATATACCCGAGACCGACTACAGGTTCGGCGAACATGCGATTGCGCAAGCCCGTGCCTTCGCCGACATTTGTCGTCCAAACACGCTCGGGATTGGGCCCAATCGCCAGATGATGCATGGCGTGGTGCGAAAAGCCGCCGGCCCCAGGCCATACCGGCGTGTCTTCCGGGGGCGGCAATATGATGCGCGTATCGACCGACTCAATACTCGGGCGCAGCTCTCGTTCAAGCGCGAGCACGGAGATGCGTGTTCCCGGCAGAATTTCGTCGTCATTGTTCGTGAAAACATTTGAAACAGTGTCACAGCCAGAAAGCAAAATTGTCGCGATCACAGGCATGAGGATTGTGGTCAAGGCCCGCTTGGAACGATTGGCCATATGTGTGTGTGATAACGACATAACGGAATGCAGTTTTCCTGAAGTGAATGGTCTATATAAATTCTATGACGGTTCGGGCTCGGCGGTGTCCTCCACGGCACTTTCCTCCGCCGGCACGGGCGTCCCCCCCGCACGATAAAGCTCAGACAAATCCTGCGCGCGGGACATAATACCCGGCGGGCTCGCCGGATCGTTTAAGATATCCGCGAGGTAGCGCTGCGCGCGATCAAAGGCGTTTTGTTTGGCAGCGAGCAATGCCGCCATCTCTAGGGCCGAATGACGAAACGGCTGGCCGAGGCCGGTGAGAGGCGCGAGTTCCGATTCCAACTGGGCGGGGTCTGCGTCGTCCATGCTATGCATCGCCATCAGCACCGTCGCCAAATCGCGGAACACGGGATCGACTCCGCCGTCGTTGGCCAACGCTGTGTAGATTTCCACGGCACCGGCCTTGTCGTCGCGATCAACGAGCAATGACGCACGCGCCAACTGCGCAACAGCGGAATACCCTTCGCCGGAGACATTTTCGACCTGGCTCAGCTTATCCAAGGCGACGTCGAAATCTCCAGTGTCCACCGCATCGGTCGCATCGGCGTACGTCATCGCCATTTGCTCCCGGCGCTCCTCAACGTACCCGCCGTAAAGCTGATAGCCGAAGACGCCAGCAACAGTGAGCGCCGCAACGCCAACGACGTGCGCGCTATATTTTTTCCAAAAATTGCTAAGCGCTTCGTCGCGGAGCTCGGTCTCGACCTCGGACAAAAAGCTCTCAAACGTTTTGTCCTCGCTCTCCTTTTCCTTTTTCTTCCTTTCCGAGTCTCTGGAAGCAGCGTCGGAGGCCGCCGGCACTTTGGCGCCCTTGGACTTTTTCAACGGGATTTCCTTTCGTTCGGGGGCAGGGCCCACTTTATAAACCGCCACAACCCCAGGGGTGGGCGGAAAACGCGCCCGAACATAATGACTTGGGCGGAATTTCGCAATTGCAGGCGGAGCCCGGCATCCCTTGAAATCCGGCACCGGATTCAGCGAATCTTAACATCTTGAGGGAGAAACTGGGCTCTGTGCCCAAAGGCTCATCAACGAGTTTGGAAATCGGCGAGGACCTGATGCAAGTGTCTGGATTAAAAGCGATTTTAGCGGGGCCGGCCGTAGTGTTGGCCCTTGGCGCGGCCCTTTCCGGCTGCGGCGGCGATCCAGACCGGATTTACGCCCAGGGCATTGGCTTTGAGTGCCGAAACCATGACAACCCGGCGGCCCGTGCCGTTTGCGCCCAGCACGCTCCGGGAGGCGGCGAAGAGGTGGTCAGCCGCTACTGCTACCGGACGTTGGGGGATACCAATTGTTTTGACCGGCCGGATCATGACCGGAAAAACCAGGAACTGGGGTCGTCGGGGTACTAAGCCCACTTTTCCGGTGCTTCAGGCCGGATTCGGAACTTGCGCGGATCTTAGGCCTCTGAAAAAATAGTCACATGTTACGAAGTGTCTCGGTTTAAGGCCAAAGGGCCATGTCTTCGGTCGTTCGCATAACGGACTACCGGCGCAGGCCCCCATATCTTCATTTCAACCGCTTAGAACTCAACAGGCTCTTGGGCCTTTATGCGACCCGGGTCAGCTGCGGCGAATGGCGGGATTATGCGATAAACTCGGGCCGCGACATGGCCAGCTTCATGGTGTTTCGCCATACCCAGGAACAGCCGCTGTTCGTGATTACGAAGTTGGCTTCCCGTAAAGGGCGCAATCAAGCCGCGCGGCAGGGCCGCTATATCGTTTCAAACCGTCAGCGAAAACTGTCCCAGGGCCACCGGCTGGAAGACGTGCTGGAGGTTTTCGACAAGCCCCTAAGGCTGATCACCGGCTGATTTGTTGCGCTGCGTCAATCTCCGCGGCCTCTTAGTGTAAAATATCACAACAAATTCAAATGGTTGGGCTGAGGCCTGCCGTTTACTCAAGCCAGCCATACCGGTTTGTGCATTGCAGCACGCCGGGGCGAGTCTAACATTGTCTCTGGGTTAGGGGGCGAACCGAACCTTTGGAGACATAAAAATGAATCGTTTCAACGATCTACTGGAAATCGCCCTGACATTTGGAAGCGCGTCCATTCTCTCGCTGACCGGAATCGCCGCCTTTGGCTTCGTGCTCTAACCGAGGCCATTCGGGGTTTTGAATCTCGATCTTAGATAGGCCGATCATGAGACTCTGAACTTTTGTTCAGAACCGATCCCCCTATCGGCTGCTTGCAGCCGATCAGGTACGGAGGCTGGGGCGTGGCGGCGAGTTTTATTGTTTGGTCAAAGCCGCGTCCCAGTTGCCGCCGGTGAAGCCCCGCCCTCACCGGGTTCTTCACCGGCGAGCCAACGCACCGGGGCCCCAACCATTATCTGACCGCTTTCGATTATCCGGCAACGCACGCCGCCACGGGCATCGCTTTGCAATGCACGGGTCAAACCGGCGTGCTGCGCATCCATGCGCGCGCAAGGATCCGTTTCCATCGTGACTTCAAGAACCGCATCTCCGACTGCAAGGCGCGCGCCCACGCGCACGTCAAGATCAAGGCCTTCGACCAGAATATTGGCGCGGCGGTAGGTCCAAGGCGGGGCCGCACCCAAATCCGCGCAGGCCTCCGCCCATTTTTCCGCCGAGACAATGGTTACTTGCGACCGCCCCGGTTTGCGATTGGCATCACCGGACAATCCCGACGCTTTGTCGGCGAACGTTTCGTTTTGAAGCTCCATGGGCGCCCGGCGCTGCGGCCGGATGGCAATGGCTTTGACAACTCCTGAACTGGATTGAGCAGCGCTCACTTCAGTTCGCCTGCATAGATGTCGGGCTTAAACCCTGCGAGACGCTTGCGGCCCAGATCGAGCACCGGTCGTTTGATCATGGAAGGCTGGGCGAGCATGAGTTTGACGGCTTTGGCTTCCGATAGATTGTCTTTGTCTTTCTCGTGCAACTTTCGGAACGTCGTGCCGGCACGGTTGAGCACCGCCTCCCATCCGAGTTCCCTGCACCACTTTTCAAGCCGGGCACGGTCTATGCCTTCGGTTTTATAATCGTGGAACGCGTAGTCGATGCCGTTTGCTTCAAGCCACTTGCGGGCCTTCTTGATGGTATCGCAATTTTTGATGCCATACATGGTGATGGTCATGGCGCGGACAGGCCGTTTGTTGCGGAGCGGGTTGTTCGTATACCCCAAATGCACGCAACAAGCATCACGATGTTCGCGCCGAAATCGAGAAGCATCCATGAATTGAGAACGGGCATGACAACGACAAAATAATAATTGAAAACAAAAAAGGGTAAGAGCGCGATGGCATAGGCTATATAAGTGGCGCGGCGAAAGCTGCTGAACATCGCGAACAGACCACCGATGACCGCCTGCGCCCCAAAACACCCGAATAAAAGGTGTGAGGTAACAGAACTATGCTGATACGCACTCGTTAGAACGAGAGCTTCAACATGCCCGGGAAATATTAAACACCACGACCCTAGAACGAGAAAGGGTATGGCGATGACAAGCTGCGGCGGTGGTGGAAGCATCATCTTCTTCCTCCCATTGAATTCGGTGATTAATCCGCCTTCTTCAACAAATCGAGGCGCATGGGCATTTTGAATTCCGCGCCGCCCGGTTTCATGTGGCGTTCGAACTTCTGCTGTACTTCCTTGCGCTGGGCTGAGGACAAGCGGTGATCGCTGTGGGTGACGTTGATATAGCGCTCCTCGAATGCGGCAAAATCAGGAATCGTTACCGGCGCCTGGAAAAAGCGTTCCTCGACAAGGGTCATGGCGCCTGAATCGAGAATGCCTTTAACAGCGTCGAACGCCGCTTGACGGACTTCACGCTCGTCATGAAAGACGCGCAGAATTTCGTTGAACGCGCCGCCGAACACCGGCTCCAGGATAAAGGCGAGTCCATCCGTGCGCAGCACACGACGTGCCTCGCGCAAGGCGTTTCCCATTTCCGCAACGGGCACGTGATGCAGCGATTTCATCATCAGAACAATATCGAAGGTTTCGTCGGCTTCGGGGATTCTCTCTGCACCGCCGAGTTTGAATTCAAGATTCTCCAGCTGTTCGGCGGCAACATTTTTCTCATGCTGCACAGCGTCCACTTCAAGGCCGACGACCGTCGCGCTTTTGATCGCCTTGGCAATGGCGCGGCTGACGTCGCCGTTGCCACAGCCGAGATCAAGGATGTGCGCCTCCTTGAGGGTCAGAACTTCGGTGTAGACGTCCTTCGGCTCGCATACTCTTGCGCCGCGCGGGTCCCAAAGCTGCATAGATTCAGTCATGACCGCCACCTTTTCATCTTTATGGTGGCTTGGGTAAACCATTCATGGTGGCAATTCCATATTTATGTGCGTGCGGATTCTGCACTTTTGCGCCGCGCGTGCGCTGCCCATAAGATGGACCTGCCTAAAGTTGATTAAGGGGACGGTATGGTACGGCCAGAGATTCTGATGCTTGCGAGAATAAGGTCCGTGGAAGACGCGCTGACACCCGAATTCAGGGTCCATATTTTGCCGCCGGAGCCCGAGCGTGAAGCCTTTTACAAGGACATGGCGCCGCGGGTACGGGGACTGTTTACCTTCAGCGGACCCGGTCCGCGCATCGACGACGCACTGCTGAGCAAACTTCCCAATGTCGAAGTCATCGCAAACCTCGGCGTCGGTCACGAAAGCGTGGACCTTGCCGCCGCCAAAAATCATGGTGTAGTGGTTGCCAATGCCGGTTCGGTGAATGCGGTGGATGTGGCCGAACACGCGATTGGACTCATGATCGATGCCGGGCGCGCCATTTCCGCAGGTGACCGGCACGTACGCGCCGGTCTTTGGGCGAGCAAGGGGCGAATGAAACTGACCCATCGGCTGAGCGGCCGGAAGCTGGGGATTCTCGGTCTGGGCAGCATTGGCCTGGAGATCGCAAAACGCGCGGAGTCCTTCGCAATGCCGATCGCCTATCACAACCGCAAGCCACGCCATGATGTGCCCTACCGTTATGTGGACAACCTTGTCGAACTCGCTAAGGACGTAGACATCCTGATTGCCGCCGCGCCGGGCGGCGCTGAGACCCACCACATGATCAATCACGATGTGATGGTTGCCCTTGGTGAGAAGGGAATCATCGTAAATGTCGGGCGCGGCTCGGTCGTGGACGAGGGCGCGCTGATCAGCGCTCTAAAAGACGGCACGTTGGGCGGGGCGGCCCTCGACGTATTCGAGAACGAGCCTCATGTACCGTTAGAGCTTATGGATATGCCGAGCGTGGTATTGCAGCCCCATGTTGCCGGCGCGACGTACGAAGGGTTTGCCGCGGCCGTTGAGATGATTGCGCTTAATTTACGTGCACATTTTTCCGGAAAGCCGGTGTTGACGCCCGTCACCGCAGACTGAACACAAAAAAAGGGCGCCCACAAGAGGCGCCCTTTTAAAGCTTTATGCAGTTCCCGGTTACTCGGCGCTGGCCATTTCATCCGAGTCATGAATGATGAATGCCGGGATGCCGGTCATGGAGTAGGCCGTCGAGATGGTCGTGTTCTCGCCGGTCTCCGGATCCGGATCACCATCAGCCAGACGGCGCAGGGCGTAATAAATACCGGGGATATCGACCGACAGATTGATCTCGTTGGTCGCACCCGGCAGTGCAAAGCCGGAATAGATCGTGCGCCAGGACTGGTATCCGCCGACAATGCCGTCCAGTCCGCCGTCCTCCTTCATCGTCAAACGCAACTTGGCGCGGCCCAGGTCGTAGTCGGCAATCGCGAGCGGATCTCCGGTCATGTAGAATTCAAAAGTATCTGTGTACACGACGCCATCAACGATTTTGGCTTTGACGACGTTTTGAGATTGCGGCGACGGATTGACCTTGAATGTCATGTCCGGGATCACGTCACCGGAAACGTCGCGTGAAACGGGATTGAGCGCGCGATAAACACCAACCGTTACGTCATCGTCATTCTGATAGTCATCAATGCCGCTGACTTCAACGAGCCATGCGCCTGTGAAATCGCGGGTCATATCCCATTGAATGTAAGGATAGGTCGGACGCTCCGGAGGCATGGCACGCTGGGTTTCGAAGCAACCAAGCGCACGGTTTGCATTGTTGTCCACGCCCGTTTCACCGGTATCCGGATCGACGTATCCGCCGGTTTCCTCGCGGCCGTCGAGGTTGAACCCATAGACCTGGCCCTTGGTGGCGATCTTGATTTTCGGATCGGGCCAAGACGTCGGGGTGATGTAAACGTTCGTCGGCTCGCCATTAATGCGGCCCCGATTGCCGGCAATCATGTAGATCGGATACGGGAAATCCTTGTAAATCTCTTCGATCTCTTCACCGCTGTATCCCATCTCCTTCAAAATGCGCTGGAACATCTCGTCGGCTTTGGGGTTCATCCCATCCGGACAATCAATCTCCTGCGAGTACGTCGCCATGTGGAACCAGCTGAGCACATAGCTTTTGGTTTCACTGGCCATGGCCGCCGGAGCAACAAGGCTGGCTGCCAACACACCAGCCGTAACTGCACCAAATCTATTCATCACTACACCCTTCCCTAAATTCCTGTTTTGCCTGGAGCGCCTTACGCTCTTACTGCGTGGCTACGCGCCAGTACAAACCAAAGCGGTAGTTCGACGGCGCCAGGTCGTTCGTGTTTTCATTGACCACAAACAGGTCGTAGACATCGTGACCGTTGATATCGCCGGGCTCGGCATCGCCAGTGTACGAATACAAAGCGTAGTGCTGATACGCCCACTGCTTAGTGCCGTCTTCACGGGTCAGCACCGTCCAATCGCCGGAGTTCTGTGCATCGGCCGGCGCAGCGAGCGGTGTCCAAACCTGCTGGCAGGCGGAATCGCAGCCCGTCACGCCGATGGAAGCGCCGACATCCGGCTGACCCTTCGCACCGCCGCGCGCGGCGTGGTTGCCGAGCCCCATGTACTTGATGGTATCGCGAGCATAGAGCGTATGGCCTTCGGCTGTGACAAGGTAGCCACCGTGCTGCGGATTGGAGCGGACATTAACGTTAGCCGGCTGGAAGTAACGGGCCACGACGGCCACATCCATGCGCTGATCTGCGCGGCGGCCGTACGCGTCGCCCAATTCCACATCGCCGGAATAGGTGTACAGCGGCATCCCCTTGAAAGACCACTGACGTATGCCGTCAGCGCGGTCGATGATCTTGAAGTCGCCGACCTGCTGCGCCAAGAACGGCGCGGCAAACGGCGTCCACCGGTCCAAGCATCCATCGTCGCGACAGGCATTCGGCGTATCGCGGGCGACGTCGCCGTGGAAGACGTAAAGCGGCATCCCGTTTTCATCGACCAGGGCGTGGCCGTTGGCATCCGCAACGGGGCTCACGCCGATTCCGGATGGAATGAGAATGGAGTTCTGCGGCTGGAGCGAGGCGGCATGCCACGTACCGTCTTCGGCGCCATTACCCTCGGAATCACCGAACGCCTTGTCATTCACGTTTGTGTAGAGTGCCTTACCTTCGTAAGCCCACTGCCGCGTACCGTCGGTGCGCTCAATCACTGACCAGTCGCCGACAGGTTCCTGACCGGCGTTTGCAGCGAACGGCTTCCAGGTGTCGAAACACGCGCCCGCGCACAGAGACTTACCGGCGGGATCCTTGTCCGAATAATAAAGTGTCAGGCCTTCGTTGTCGGCGAACACGGTTTGCGAGCCTGCGCGGCTGGAACTCGAGCCGGGAACAACCACACCCTCGCCGACCGTGATCACCTGAAAGGTGACGCCGAACGGATTGGCGAGTGGAGCAAACTCTCCGCCATCGGCCGCGATCGAAGGGGCGGCTGAAGAAAGCAACGCGACAGCGCCTGCGGCGGCAGCAATTCTCAACGTACGCATGAAATTATGTCCTCCCTGGACAACGAAAAGGCCCGGCGCATGTAGCGCCGGGTTTTCGCGATTTATGCAATGACTTCGGTGAACGGCTTCGAGGTTTCCATGGAGTCCGTACCCCAAGTGCCCACCGGCAGACCCATTACCTGCTGACAGGTCAAGCCGACGCGGGTGGCCGGATCGCCGTTCGCAGCCACGTGGATGCCGGTCTTGATACGTCCATTCGCACCGCCCGCAGTGATCATCGGGAAATTCTCCAGGCTGTGCACGCGGGCGTAACCGGTATCGGTGGTGGCCAGCATCAAGGTTCTGTCGAGCAACGTGCCGTCACCTTCTCTGATGCTGTCGAGGGTCTCGACCATGGTCTTGAGGCCGCCCATGATGCTGTAGATGAACGACGTTACCGTCTTCTGAATACCAAGCTCGGGGTCCACGGATTCTTCGTGTGTGTAAGCGTGGTGAACCATCTGGCTGCCCGCATGACGCAACGACGAGGTGGCGTCAGCAAAGGTCATGTTGAAGACCCGGGTTTGACCACAGGCCAGCGTATGCGCCAGGATTTTGGCAAACAGCGCGTGGTTGTTCTCAACGGACTCGATTTCCGTGCCGAGCGGCGCGTCTTCTCCGTTGCCCGGCACCGAACAGGCTTCGAGCGGCGCGGGTTTTTGGGACTCGATCGCCAATTGATTTTCGATCTGACGCAGCGAGGTGAAGTACTCGTCCAGGCGCGCGCGGTCCGACGCGCCCAAGGTGCGCATCAGGTCCTGACGTTGGTCCTTGACCACCGAGAGCATGCTCTGGCGCGCAAGCACCATCGGATCCGGCGTGAAATCGTCGGCGTTCGGGTCCTTGAACTCAGGGCCGAACACACGGGCATACAACGCGGCCGGAGACGGTTCCGCCGGATTGATGACGGTGCCGGCGCGGGTCGAATAGCTGTGGACCGGGTTGCCGGTGGCCGTCATTTCCAATGAGCGGAAGCGGGTCTTGGTGCCGATATGATCGCCGATGATGGCGTCGATGGTCGGGATCGTGACGCGCTGAATACGCGGCGTGGTGCCTGTCAGCACCGAAAAGTTACCGGTGAAGTGCGTGACCAGCGGACGACCGTCCAGGAACACACGGGTGCCGGAATAGAAATTCAGCTTGTCCTTATAGGGCATGAGAACTTCTGTTTCCGGACCGAGCTTCGTGTACTTGCCAGTGACATCGGGCTCCCAACGTCCCGGATTCATGCCCAGGCCCCAGAACCAGGTGCCGAACACCGACGGCAATTCCTTACCGGTCGCGGCCAGGGCGGTGCCGTTTTCGTTCAGGAAACAATCCAGAAACGGAAGGCCGACGGTGATGGCCGCGCCGCCCATCATGCCTTTGAGGACGTTGCGGCGGTTGGCCAGTCTGTTGATTGCACTCATTTCCACTCTCCTATTGAGAAATTGGTTCAGCCGAGGCAACTGAAGATGCGTCGGTTTCGGCAAGCACGACGCGGAAGAAGGCATCGCTGGTGGCGATGTGCTTCAGCAGCGCGGGCACGCGATACCCGTCCATCTCGAACTGCTTCAGCAAAGTTTCTTTGATCCAGTCCTTTTCGCTTTTGGTCGGTTTGTGGCCGACGCTGTAGGCGTACAAGCGATCAACGACGCAAGAGGCCGTGGCCGGACTATCGTGGAAAGCCTGACCGAATTCTGCGGCGCTTGAGAACTTGATGCCGTCCAAATCGCCGGCGACATCGATCTCCGCACCGTTCTCGTGGGTGCGGAACCCGCCGATAGTGTCGAAGTTTTCGAGCGCCAATCCGATGGGATCGACAATCTTGTGGCAGCCGGTACACATGGGTTCGGTCGCGTGCGCCGTTAAGCGCTCACGGGCGGTTTTGAGTTCGGCGCTGTTCACGTCTTGGATCAGTGTGAAGTTCACATCACCCGGCGGCGCAGGCACCTTCTGGCACAACAGAACTTCGCGCAACGCCTTGCCGCGGTCGGTGGGCGAGCTGCGGCCCGGCGGCGAATGCAACGCAACGAAACTGGCGTGAGTAAGAATGCCCGCCTGCGGCGCGCTGGCGTCGAATTCATACGGCGCCCACGTATCGAGCAGCGCATTGTGCGAGTCCACCGGCA
>CAYYXR010000012.1:0-65255 GCA_964475755.1 uncultured Rhodobacterales bacterium | reverse complement strand
CTCGCCGTCGATGTCATCGTAGTTAAAGCCGTCCTGCGCGACAAAAACGCCTTCGTTCACCGCTTCGTGGACGGTGGGCATACCCAGGTGGACCTGTCCGCTAAGTATCAGATTACGCCCCAATTCCAGGTTTTCGCCGAGGCCCAGAACATCACTGACGAGCCGTTTTATGCGTATTTCGAGTCACCGCGCTACCTATCGCAATACGAGGAATACGGCTTCACCCTCTATGCGGGCTTGCGATTCACCTATTAGACCCAAACCTACGCAGATTCAGGAAAGGCGCCGCGTACCCCGTGGCGCCTTTTTTGTGTCGTGCCATAGCCAAAGTGGTAAATAGGCTCGATGCAGCGCATTGTTTACCTTCCTTGCGAACTGAAATCCCGCGATCTGGACTCGCGTCTTTTAATCGCCGGCAATTTGTTGAAGTCTGGCCTTCACGTAGTCGTGGGTCAGCAGTGGGCGATCAATGCCAATATGCTGGAACGCAATGCGCCGCCCGGCTGCTGTCTTTTTACGACGGCCAATCGTCATCAAAGCATGACCATGGCTCATTGGCGGGAAGGGGGGCATACGATCCTGGGCTCCGATGAGGAAGCGCTGGCGTTCTCCAACAAAAATCTCCTGGCAAATATTGACCCCGCCGCCCTTGAACTGACCGAATATTTTTATGCTGGTAACGAGAAACAGCACACCATTATGGCGGAGCGGTTTCCTGATAAATCAAGCCGCATCCTTTGCACGGGCAGTGCACGCATCGACTTGCTGCAAATGGCCATCTATGACCGCCCCTTCACCGAACCATACATTTTGTTCAACACCGGCTTTGGACTTATCAACAGCCTGTGGGGGCCGCCGGAAACAGCTCGAAAAATCCTGCTGTCCGGCGGAGGGATTACCGCGGAGGAGGCGGAACGGCGCACGGCCATCGAAGAGCGAATGCTCGCCCGCATAACGGACCTGATTGAATGGCTTCAGTCCAGTACGTCCACGAGAATTGTGGTGCGACCGCACCCCTCTGAAAATTTGACGACCTGGGAAAACAAAGCGAAAAACAATCCGCGCCTTCATATTGTGGCAGGATCAAATGCCGGGCCTTGGATGCAGCATGCTGCTGTCGTGATTCATAGTGATTCAACAACTGGGTTGGAAGCGGCGGCGCTCGGCGTTCCGTGTCTGAACTTAAGTCCCGGCAGCGACTGGTCGTCGCAATTTACCATGGCGCAGGTGAATATAACGGTTCAAAGCGCAGAGGATGCGCAGTCGATATTGCGGGCGTTTTTGGATGGCGGGAAATGGCCGAAGCCCCATTCTAAGATTGCTGACCTTTTTCCGCCTCAGGGTGCGCAAACGGTGGCAAACCATATAACGTCGCTCCTGACCGATGCTGGACCCATTGAAGGTTTACATTGGGCGCCAATGAAAAGAAGCGAGGCCCACGTTAAAAAATTCTCGGTCCCGGACGAAGAATTTCAGACGCATGCAGGTGCAATTTTAGGAAAACTTGGAGTGACGAAGGCGGCACTCATGCGTTTGGATGATTCGTTGTTTCTATTTGGGCCTTCGGATTAAAAGGGATAGTACTCAAGAAATGAAGAGGCGTTCTATAAATACAAAGATGGGATGGCGCCGTATTTCCTCTTACTCTTAGATATAACTACTTGTATAATTTGTAAGTTATACTCGACGTCGAGTATGGCTAATTGCTGCTTGCGTATGGTGTT
Source organism: uncultured Rhodobacterales bacterium (assembly GCA_964475755.1). GTDB lineage: Bacteria > Pseudomonadota > Alphaproteobacteria > Rhodospirillales > Rhodospirillaceae > UBA11612. The sequence continues at coordinate 63,531 of CAYYXR010000012.1, read as the reverse complement.
CGCGTGGCGCTTGCTCTTGCTAAAAAGCCAATCGTGCCAATTTTATCACCGCCCTTATTTCCGCACCCGGCGAGAAATTATTTGGCATCCATGTTAGCGGCAGACATTCGTAGCGTAGCTCCCAAGCGCGCGCTTGATGCCGGCGCCGGTGTATTGCGAACTCTGCAACTGTTTCCGCCAGGAAGTTATACCGGAGTTGGTCTGTACCTTGAGGAACTCGAAAATGGGCTCAATCATCAGTCTGCTTTTGTCGCTCAGTTCGGCGCACCAACCTTAATACAGGCCGATCTGAACGGGGACTGCCGATTTTTAGGCGAATACGACCTCGTCGTGTGTACAGGGACTGCGAGTTACTTCAATAACCCGCCTGATACTATCTGCCGACTTGCCGACCTTGTTTTGACCAGAGGCGCCATGCTGATCGAAATCCCGATGAATCTCTTTCGACCAATCAAAGCCAGCAGATTGGTAGCGATGTTTCAGCGCATTGATGCCGTACCTTACAATTGTCATGGAATTCCCGAGGATGTTCCAAGCTGCATTATTCATCTGGATTTGCAGCTTACCGGCCGGAAAGCACGTGAGGGAGCGGCCAAAAGTTTCGGTGAAGAGGTATACAGCGACCAAGACATCGAGACCCTTAAGGCGCTGACTGTTCTAGAAATGGAGTCTCCGACGGTCTTTGCGCAAAGCCAGAGCGTTTATCTTCGGTGCATTAATAGGATTGGATAAATGCATAATATACATTATGCGACAAATAGACGCCTAAACTCGCAGAATTCTGCGGGTTTTTCAATTTCCCTTTCCCGGGATATGCTGCGCGATCGCATCCCCTTCAAGACGTCAGCTGGTTGTCGTATGTCCCAATCCAACACTGCCAAACTCAGCTCTCCGCCACCGCCACAAGCCCGAGATTTGGATGCGCTTCTGGAGATTATGGTGCGCCTGCGTAAACCGGTTGGCGGCTGTCCTTGGGATATTGAGCAGACATTCGAAACCATTGCGCCGTATACCATTGAAGAATCCTATGAGGTCGCGGACGCCATCGCGCGCAAGGACATGGCAGCGCTCAAGGATGAGCTCGGCGATCTTCTCTTCCAGGTGGTTTATCACGCCCGCATGGCCGAAGAAGACGGCCACTTCGCCTTTCAGGACGTCGTGGAAGCCGTGTGCGACAAGGTGATCCGCCGGCACCCCCATGTCTTTGCCGATACGTCGGTGGAAGACGCCGCTTCTCAAACCAAGGCCTGGGAAGATATCAAAGCCGCCGAGCGCGCGGCCCAAGGCGCGCAGGATACGCCCTCAAGCGCCCTGGATGGCTTGCCCAAGGGCTTACCGGCCATGAAAATGGCGGAAAAGCTCCAAAAACGCGCGGCTCGTGTGGGCTTCGACTGGACCGAGGCCAAAGACGTTTTAGGCAAAATCCAGGAAGAACTGCACGAGGTTTCAGCCGAATTCCAGGGCCAGGACACCGACGAAGCCCGCCTCACCGATGAGCTCGGCGATCTCCTCTTTGCTTGCGTCAACCTTGCCCGTAAAGCCAATATCGATCCCGGAACGGCGCTGCGCGGAACAAACCTCAAATTTGAGCGCCGCTTTCGGCGGGTTGAGGAACTGCTGTCTGCCCAGGGTAAGACACCGGCTTCGTCGAACCTGGAGGAAATGGAAGATCTGTGGGTCCGCGCGAAGAATGAAGCGCGAGAATAGCTACATTCATGTTAATCTTGCGCATTAAGAGACGAATCTTAGGTTACTGAAATATAAATATTTTAGTGGACATCCATTCAACACTTTTAAAACGTTCATCCGGCGCCAAGGCCCTCGTTGCGGCTGCGGTTTGCCTTGCGCTGTTGGGCAGCTGTTTTGTCCCAGAGCGCTATGAAGCTGAAGTGCGCCTGACCAGTGAAGGCGCTTACGGTATCACGTTTGTCGGTGTCCTCACCTACGCCCCGCTCTTTGGCCAGATTGCGCGCGGAAACATCGACCCCGAAGACGCAGACGAGCAAATCCGCAAATTTAAGGCCTATCTGGAGCAGGACACCTATTTCAAAGAGGTCCAGAGCCTCGGGCGCGGACGCTATCAGGTGCGTTACGAGCGTGAAGGCCGCTTCCAAGGCACCGACCAGATGGTCAATTTCCCGTCCCGGCAGTATGCGGTGTTCCGCATCAGTACGAATTTGCGGGGCGAAGTGACCATCGCGGTCTCAGGGCGCGGCTATATGTATGCCGACAGCTTCGAGGAAGTGGGCTTAAATACTCAAGGGCTGTTTCGGGTATCCACGGATGGCCAGGTCATCGATCACAATGCACAATTCATCCGCCAGGCGCCCTATCCCGGCTTCACGATGTATGACTGGCGCCCGCGCGGCTTTCGCGAAGTGCCGCCCAAAATCGTCGTGAAGCTCGCGGTGGATCCTCGCACCGGGGCTCCTGCTTTCGGCAGTCTCGGCGGCGGTGAAGAATCCGAGGATTAAGTTTGCACAGCTGGTCGTGCGAGGTCGGCCACCTCTTGCCAGAGTGATTGGCTCGGGGCGCACAATATACCCTGCTGCGTACGCAGGCACGGATCGTATTTTTCCCCAGTCAATAGCCGGCTATATCCACCGGCTTCTGCGTGGATTAATAAGCCCGCCGCATGGTCCCAGGGATTTAGACGCCGGGTACATGAGACATGCAATAGTCCCTCGCTTAAAGCCCAATATGCATGAGCTGCACTGCCCATGCGGATAATTCGCTCGAATTTCCCTTTGAGCAGCGTCAAATCCTGGTGATGCAGATTGGCCGACAATTCCGAGAGCGGCCTGCCGGACATATCCAGCACACTGACCGGTGTGCCTCCGTCCTCGCCCACAATCCATGCGCCCGTTCCGCGCTCCGCGGCAAGCGTTTCTCCGGATACGGGGTTGTGTATCCAGCCGCCGATGGTTTCTCCGCCTTTTACGAGTGCGATAATCTCAGCAAATCTAGCCGTGCCGTGCACGAAATTGGCTGTCCCGTCGATCGGGTCGATGATCCAAACAGGTTGATCGGGCGTCAGGGCACTGAGAAGGTCGGGATTTTTGGCGACGGATTCTTCGCCAATGACTGTTGTTCCGGGTAAGACGCCTGCGAGGGTGCGCGAAAGGCTTTCTTCGGCTTCTTCGTCCGCAATGGTCACGAGGTCGCCCGGATGGGACTTGCTGCGAACGTCGCCGTCTGACAAGGCCCGAAAGCGCGGCATGATAACGCGCTCCCCCACATCTTTCAGAACTTCGGTAACCGTCTCCGTAAGGCTGGAGGAAATGGAACCACTCATTCTGCGGCTAGACTTGCGCTTATGCCGCGCTTTTCAAGGCGGGCAACGTCAGCAGTGTCCAACAGAACCGTCAACTCCGCATCCTGTTCACCGTCTCGCCGGCTTAGAACTTCGCCGCGCCGGTACAACCAAGCTAGCGTTTCACCGTCCTTTAAAGGTATGCGCACCCCCAGCGCTTGCCGGTGCTTGGAAAGTTCGGAATCCAACTTGTCCAGCAGAGTGTTCGTTCCCTCGCCCGTGACCGCGGACAACGCCACTTGATCCGTGCTGCGGTTTACTTTCGTTTTAATGGCGTCGCTGGTCTGATCGTCCAGCAAATCGATCTTGTTCAAGGCTTCCAGAACGGGGCGATGTACGGATTGCGAAGACGCATGATTTGCGTCTGCGGCACTTATTTCAATCCCGAGCTGTAACAGCACGTCCTCGACGTCCTTTTTCTGCTCCTCTGTCTCAGGATGAGCAATATCGCGCACGTGAACGATGACATCGGCCTCGAGCACTTCTTCCAATGTCGCTCTGAACGCAGCAACGAGTTCGTGCGGCAAATCTGAAACGAAGCCCACGGTATCGGAAAGAATGGTCGTGCGGCCCGACGGAAGACGCAATTGGCGCATGGTCGGATCCAAGGTCGCGAACAGTTGATCCATCGCAACCACGCTCGACTGGGTCAGTTTATTGAAAAGCGTGGATTTCCCTGCGTTGGTATAGCCCACGAGCGCGACAATGGGATAAGGCACCTTCTTGCGTGCCTTACGGTGCAGTTCCCGCATGCGTGTGACCGTTTCCAGTTCCTTTTTCAGTTTGGCAATACGCTCGCCGATCAAGCGCCGGTCGATTTCGATCTGGGTTTCACCGGGCCCGCCGAGAAACCCGAAACCGCCGCGCTGGCGTTCCAAGTGGGTCCAACTGCGCACCAATCGGCTTTTCTGATAATTGAGGTGTGCCAGTTCCACTTGCATCTGGCCTTCGCGTGTTTGGGCTCGCTCTCCGAAAATCTCGAGAATCAAACCGGTCCGGTCGATGACTTTTGCATTCCAGGATTTTTCCAGATTGCGCTGCTGGCCCGGAGAAATATGCGCATCGATAATCACCAATTCGGCGTTTAGATCTTTTACAAGATCCGCCAAACGCTCAACGGTTCCCTGCCCCAGGTATGTTGCCGGCCGCGGTTTGGTGACGCTTATGGATTCTGCGTGCCGTACATCCAAGTGAATGGCAGCCGCAAGGCCTCGCGCCTCTTCAAGGCGTGCGCGCTGATGGTAGCTGCCGTGATATCCGTCCTTACCCTTTAAGTAGGGATGGATAATGACGGCGACGGTTGCAGACTGTTTGGTCTGATACAAATTCTAGCGTTCGCGGTGCAGAGGCTATTCCGCAGCCTCTTCTTTACCTTGCGATCCCGCCTCCTCTTTGGGCTCGAATAATGGCACGGGTGCCGACGGCATAACCGTCGATATCGCGTGCTTGTACACCAACTGCGTATGACCGTCACGGCGCAGCAGCATCGAGAAGTTGTCGAACCAGGTCACAATCCCCTGAAGCTTCACCCCGTTTACAAGAAACACGGTCACGGGCGTTTTATTTTTCCGGATTGCATTTAGGAATACGTCTTGGACGTTTTGGGCCTTTTCAGCGGACATTGGGTTTTCCACCTCTATTCTGTTTTGTTGTTTTCGTTACAGGTCGCGCTTTTAAGGGCCGGGCCGTTTTCGGACCGAACCTAAGCGCAACTTCTAGAATTTTTCTATGAATAGGGTCAATGGATTCGGCTGTTTAGTCACTGTCTATATATATGAACGCACGAGGGCGCTAAGGGCCGCGCAGTCGGGTATGTGGATATCCGGCTGAGGCTCTTCCGACCCAGGGGCACGCGGCCCCACGAAAACCGTGCTGCACCCGGCGTTTCGACCGCAAACGACGTCGATGGTGGCATCGCCGACCAGCCAAACATCCGGGCCAACACTGACATGGCTCCGTAACAATGCAAGGTGAACCGGCGCCGGGTCCGGCTTGTCCCGCTCTGCGTCCTGGGCTCCCACCAGCCTGCCGAAGCGTGAAGTCCACCCGAGATGGTCGGCTTCGGCCCTCAGATATTTTCCCGTTTTGTTGCTCACCACGCCCAAGAAAAGATCTTCCGGCAATAGGTTTCGCAGCATGTCTTCAGCCCCCGCGGCGGGCACGAGCATATCCAGATGAACTTCCGCGAATGTCTTGTAGAAAATCTCCCGCGCTTCTTCCCACCGGTCGCCGTAAATGCCGGGAAAGGTGTCACGTAACGAGCCGGCAACGCGCGCGCGCACTTCCTCAGGAGTCCACGGCTTTTTGCCCATGGCCTCCAATGTCACGTTGGTGGCATGGCCGATGCAAGGCCACGTATCCACCAATGTATTATCCCAGTCGAAGAGGATGGCCCGCGGCCGCGGCAATTTGAGCTCAGACATTCCAGGCTTTGCTCTTGTCGATGTTGCCGATGTACTTCGCATACCTCTGACGCAGATCCAACGCGTATTCACCTGGATGACCGTTCGCGATGGCCCGATCATCGATACGCACCACAGGCATCACGAATGTTGTAGTTCCCGTCAGAAACACTTCCTTCGCGTTAAGTGCTTCCTTGAGCGTGAATGGACGTTCTGCAACGGTATATCCTGCGTCTTTTGCAATTTTCATGACGCTCGCACGCGTGATGCCGCTCAATATTGTTTGAGATTCCGGATGCGTCACAATGGTCTTGTTGCGCCCAACCATCCAGACGTTGGCCGCACTTGCCTCCGTGAGGCAACCTTTTGCATCCACCAAAAGGCACTCAAAGGCTTTTCCTTCCGATGCTTTTTGTTTCGAAAGAATATTTGCAAGTAGGGAAACACTCTTAATATCTCGCCGCGACCACCGGATATCGTCAGCCGTTACTACATTTACACCGCGCTTTGCCACGCTTTCGGCGGGGCCCGCGCTGTGTTTTGCAGTGATCACGACACTGGGGGCCGTATTTTTTGGAAAAGGATGTGCTCTGGGGGCAACGCCCCGATTGATCTGGATATAGACAATTCCTTTGTTCAGCCGATTGCGTCTAACAATTTCCCTGACTGCGACCGTCAAGGCTTTCCAGCTCATCGGCTGCTGGATGCGCAATTCATTCAGCGAGCGGGCCAACCTTCGAATATGGGGCGCGTAATCAACCGGCAGCCCATCCCATACACAAACGACCTCATACACCCCGTCTGAAAACTGATAGCCACGGTCCTCGATATGAACTTGAGCGAACCCTTGCGGTACATAGCGGCCGTTTACATAAGCAACATGTGACATGAGATATGCTTATGCGGATGTCGGGCGCTTAAACGGCACGACGGGATCAATTGTGCCGGCATCGCTGCCGTCGGCCTGAGGAGCATTTTGAGTGCCATCCCGCCGAGTGCGAACATCGGTAGAAATCCCAAGTGATTTAAGTTTGCGGTGAAGAGCCGACCGCTCCATACCCACAAAATCCGCTGTGCGTGAAATATTCCCGCCGTAGCGAATGACCTGCGCCATTAGGTATTCTCTCTCGAACATCTCTCGGGCTTCGCGCAGGGGCAGCATCATGATCTCGTCTGATTTCTGCAATTTCAGCATCTGAGGCGTTTGATTATTGATATCGCTCGGCAGCATTTCAGCGCGGATCGGATCCAGCACGCCGCCCGGCGCCATGATCAGAAGCCAGTCCATGACATTTCGCAATTGGCGCACATTGCCCGGCCAGGTGTAGGTCTGCAGTGCGGCGATGGCGTCCTCACCTAGGGCTCGTCGGGGCATACCCGCAGATGCCGCCGAACGTTCCAAGAGATATTGCGCAAGGGCGGGGATATCATCTCTCCGGTCCGCAAGCGACGGAACTTCAATGGGGACAACGTTCAGCCGGTAAAATAGCTCCTCCCGAAATGCGCCCAGTTTAACTTCCGCTTTCAGATCCCGGTTCGTGGTTGCAAGTACGCGCACATCCACACCTATGGGGCCATGGCTGTCACTGCGCTCCAGGCGCTGGTCTTGCAGAATGCGTATGATGCTGCTTTGGGATGCGAGCGGCATGTCTGCCACCTCATCCAGCAATAACGTTCCGCCATTGGCCATTTCCAGCAGCCCGGGCTTATGATCCTGAGACTCTTTGTCACTCGTAATGCCCATTGTCGGTTTCGCCGCGCCTTCGGCACCGGACCCAAAAAGGATTTCTGTCAACCGATCTGGGTGAAGGGATGCGCAATTTACAACCACAAACGGACCGTTCGCACGCGGCGAACTCATGTGGATTTGCCGTGCGACGATTTCTTTACCCGAGCCGGCTGGTCCGGAAATGAGAACCCGCGAGCCTGTTGGTCCCACACGTTCGACTGTGCGGCGAATATTGGCGATGGAATTTGAACTGCCGACGAGTGACTCTGGCGCCCCTGCCCTGGATCTGAGCTCAAGATTTTCCCGCTTGAGACGCGCAGCTTCGATTGCACGTTCCAAGACCAGTAACAGCCGGTCCGCGTCAAAGGGCTTTTCAATAAAGTCGTACGCACCGTGTTTGATAGCCTGAACCGCCGTCGCGATGGTGCCGTGCCCAGAGATCATGATGACCGGCACGGACGGGCGAATATTTTTTATGGCTTCCAAAACCTGCAAGCCGTCCAGATCGCTGTTCTCAAGCCAGATGTCCAAAATAACGGCGGCCGGCGCGCGGCTTTTGACTTGGTTGACAGCGCGCTCACCCGTTGCGGCTTCGCGCGTCGCATACCCTTCGTCTTGGAGGATCCCTGAAATCAGCACGCGAATATCCATTTCGTCATCGACGACAAGAATATCTCCGCCTTGTTGAACAGGTTTTTGAGTCTTCACTTTTCTACTCTCCCGCTTGCGCTAAGGGTATGCGAGTTCCTTCGTCAGGGTTGGACTCGCTGATGGGCTTTTCTATCGGCAAACTCAGAATGATCTGCGCACCACAAACACTGCGTTCTCCGGGTGCGTCTTTAAGCGTGATAGCGCCGCCATGGTCCTCCACAATTTTCTTTACGATGGCGAGCCCCAACCCTGTGCCTTTCGCTCGCGTTGTGACATAGGGCTCCGTCAATCTGGCGCGATCTTCCTTCGGCAAGCCAATGCCATTGTCCGTTATCGTAACAGATACAAGATCGTCATTCTTTTTGACCGAGATTTCGATTTTGCTTTTCCAATCTGAGCCCGCGTCTTCGCGCGCCGCCCTCGTTTCCACCGATTCAACGGCATTTTTGAGAACATTCGTCAGGGCTTGACCGATCTGCCGAGCATCACATGAAACTTTGATGGGATCCTTCACATTGTTCAATTTAAACTCAATGTGCGGATATGCCGTCCTCTGTAAGAATGCGGCTTCGCGGACCAGTTCTTTTATATCTGTGGAACGCAGCACAGCCGTGGGCATACGTGCAAATGCGGAGAACTCATCCACCATCCGTCCGATGTCACCAACCTGCCGAATGATCGTGTCGGTACATTGGGCAAATAATCCCTTATCGTCTTCCAGTGTTCCGAGGTATTTTCGCTTAAGCCGCTCCGCAGATAATTGGATCGGCGTAAGGGGGTTCTTGATTTCGTGCGCGATTCGCCGCGCAACATCAGCCCACGCCGCTTTCCGTTGAGCCGATTGTAGTTCGGTGATGTCATCGAACGTCACGACAAAGCCCAAAACGGTGCTGCCGTCGGTTTCTTGGGAAACGCGAACCAGAAACGTTTTTTGGTCTTCTCCTGGCGCCGTCTGAATTTCGCGGGTAATGACGCTTTGTTTGGAATTCTGAATTTCATTTACTAACGGAGCGAAATCAGGGGCAGCATTCGCGAGCGGCTTACCGACGAATCCGCCCAGTTCTACACCTAGAAGGAAAGATGCCGATCGGTTTGGAAGCGTTACTTTTCCATCGGGATCCAAGCCGATCACGCCTGCGCTTACGCCCTCAAGTACGGCTTCTGTAAACCGCCGGCGCTCATCCAACTGTTCGTTTGTTTCCCGTAGGGCCGCTTGCTGTTCATCGAGGCGCATGGTCATGCGATTGAACGCACGGTTCAAGTACCCGATCTCGTCCATGGGATCGTGCTCGTTTACCCGCACGGACAAATCGCCGCTCCGCACGCGGTCGGCCGCATTAATAAGATTTATAATCGGCTGGGCCAGGCGTGTCGCGAGACTCAACCCAAACCAAATGGAGACCAGAAACAGCAGAAACGCAACAACGCTGAACAGAACGATCAGGCTCATCTGCAATTCGGAGCGCTGCTCCTCTAAGCGCAGGTATTCGCTGACTGCCTCCTCCGTCTGTTGCGTACGCGCAAGCACGCCCGCGTCCACAAACCGGCCGACATACAAATACGCCTCAGGGAAGGACTTCAGCTTCACCAAGGCGCGCACACGATCGGACTCCTCACCGGTGACTACGGCCACCTGGCCGACGTCAGCCTGCGCAATGGCTTGGAACGGAATTTGTTCAAAGGCGAGCGCAAACGTATAGCCCGCCTTGGCAATGACCTGACCGTCTGGCCGGAAAATAACGGCCTCCGTTAATCCGCGAAAAGCCGCCTGTGTGGACAGAAAGGAATTCAACAATGGTTCGCTTATGCTGATGCGCGGCCACTGGTTGTTGACGTCGTTGGCCACCGCGAGCGCATCACCACGGATGGCTTGCTGGTGTTCCTCGAGATATGACTTCGCAACGGCGGCGGATTCCGTAACTGCCGTTTGAACGCGATCGCCGAACCAAGCCTGAACGCCGAACGTAAAGAACAATGTCGAAAAAACGACCATCAATACTGTCGGGGTCATCGCTAGAGCACCGAACAGCAATGCCAGACGGCTGTGAAGCTTGGAGCCTACGATCCCCGCTCGATGGGCCCGCCACAGCAAATAGAGCCTGCGCGAGACCAACGCGGACAATCCCAACAATATGAGAAGATCAATGTTTAAAAGGGCAAGGCTTGGGCCGGCGTTCGGTCCCTCTTCGCCCCAATCCGACATTGCCGCATAGGTCGCGAGGCCGAACACCACAGCGGCGCTCAAAAGAACGACCGCCAAGGAATCAATGAGTTTTACGTGCTGAAACCATCCCGGGCGCGCCTCAGCCGCGTTCCCAGCCGCGCTCTTCATTGAAGGCGGTGCCACAGCATTCATTTTGGCCGTGTCAGACTGCATATGGTCTGCCCGTTATTTCGGTCCACGTATGACGTTGATATCGAGATCTCGAATCTTTTTGCGAAGGGTATTGCGATTGAGGCCTAGAACCTCCGCGGCCTTCACTTGGTTTCCGCGGGTCGCCGATAATGTGAGAGACAGCAACGGCTTCTCCAGTTCACGCAGCACGCGATCGTATAAACCGCGCGGCGGAAGCGCGCCATTATGCCCTTCGAAATACTCTCGAAGGTGACGCTCGATCGTCGTGCTCAGATTAGCCGAACTGGTCTCATCATTTGCAGCGACCGGTGTCGACACACTCGCAAGTTCCAGTTCGACCACGTCCGCGCCAATTACGGGTTCCCCGTAAAGTGCAACCAACCTTTTCACAAGGTTTTCCAACTCGCGAACGTTACCAGGCCACTTGTGCGCCTTCAGTCGATCAATCGCGGCCTGTGTAAGAGACTTTTGCGGCAAGCCCTCGTCGAGTGCGCGGGAGAGCAAGTGCGTCAGCAGTTCAGGTATATCCTCGGACCGCTGGCGTAGCGGCGGCAAGCGAATGGGCACAACATTAAGTCGGTAATACAAGTCTTCACGGAATGCGCCCATCTTGATCATTTGCGTCAAGTCACGGTGGGTGGCGGCAATGATACGCACATTCGCCTTGATCGGTGTGCGTCCGCCGACAGTCGTGTACTGACCATCTTGCAGAACACGCAGCAGCCGCGTTTGCGCCTCGGGCGGCATGTCGCCGATTTCATCGAGGAATAGCGTCCCGCCTTCCGCCTGCTCAAAGCGTCCCGACGCACGCGATAAGGCGCCGGTGAAGGACCCCTTCTCGTGCCCGAACAATTCGCTTTCGATGAGTTCGCGGGGAATCGCAGCCATGTTCACAGCCACAAACGGCCCGCTTCTGCGCCGCCCGAAATCGTGCAGGGCGCGTGCAACGAGCTCCTTGCCGGTGCCGGACTCGCCGGTGATCATCACCGTCAAGTCAGTGTTCATCAAACGGGCGACGGTACGATAAATATCCTGCATCGCCGCGGATCGGCCGACGATCGGAAGTTTTTCTTCTGCGTCGTTTGCCGGAACCTGCTCGCTTGATTTCATCGACAAAGCGCGATTGACCACGGCGACAAGTTCGGAAAGGTCGAACGGCTTCGGTAGGTATTCGAAGGCCCCCCGCCCGGTTGCCTTCACCGCGGTCAGCAGCGTGTTTTGCGCACTCATAACGATCACGCGCAAATCCGGACGCATTTTGCGAATGCGCGGCAATAGGTCGAGCCCGTTTTCGTCCGGCATGACCACGTCGGTAATAACGAGATCGCCGTCACCATCGGAGACCCAGCGCCACAAGGTTGCGGCATTGCTGGTCGTGCGCACTTCATACCCGGCCCGGCCAAGCGCCTGGGTCAGGACCGTTCTGATTCCCTGATCGTCATCGGCTACAAGAACAGTCGCGCCACTCACGAGTTACCCCCCTCATGCATGATCGGCAGCATGACCCGGAATGCGGTTTTTGACCGGCCTGTTTCAAATTCAATAACCCCGCCATGATCACTGATGATCTTTGCGACCAGTGCAAGACCTAGCCCGCTTCCCTTCTGCTTTGTGGTGATGAAGGGATCAAACATATGAGGCCATAGGTCCTCGGGAATCCCAGAACCGTTATCCTGGACAGTCACGACCAACGGCAACTGTACGCGTTCGGCACCGCCTTGAACGGCCACGCGTACGCCCGGCTGGTAGGCTGTGGAAAGCTGAATTTCCCCGCCATCCTCCGGCACCGCTTCGGCAGCGTTCTTTACCAGGTTTAGGAACACCTGAACCAATTGATCCAGATTACCTGCGACCGGCGGCAACGACGGGTCATATCGCTCGACAAACTTCACATGCTTAGCAAACCCGTTCTCGGCAAGCCGCCGCACGCGTTCGAGGACAACGTGGATATTCACCGGTTCCCGCTCGAGAGGCCGGTCGTCGGAAAACACTTCCATACGATTGACCAAGGCCACAATCCGGTCAGCTTCGTCGCAAATGAGCTGCGTCAGCTTTCTGTCGTCTTCCGCCGCGCTTTGGCCCAAAAGTTGTGCCGCGCCGCGGATACCCGAAAGCGGGTTCTTGATTTCATGCGCCAACAACGCCGCCATCGCCGTCACGGAACGCGCGGAATTGCGATGCTCCAATTGCTGGCTGATTTTCATTGCTCTGGTCTGTTCCAAAAGCGAAATCACGGCCCAGCCTGGGGAGTCCACGATCGGCGCGACATGCACCGTCATGGTGCGCACGCCCGTTTTTGGCGTATCGAGAATGACGCTATAGGCAGATGTCGGTGTTCCCGTGTTGACCGCCTGGTCCACCAACGCGGAAATCGGCGACTGCGGCGGCAAAATATCGGCCAGGGTTTCACCGGACAGGATTGTCGCGCTGGATTGAAAAAGCTGTTCCGCCGCCAGATTGGCATAACGGACGTTCGACTTGTCATCCACGACCAGCGTAGCGGCGGGCAACGCACCTAAAACAGAGTCCGCCGATAACGGACCGCTTTCACGTCCGCGATCTTCATCTTCCGGATGCAGGAAATGAACCGAGACCGCCATTACGCCGCCACCTTCATTTCTCCGTCATTATCCTCGAATTCACCCGCAAAAACGCGGCGGACACACGCGCGCACTTTATCGGGATTAACTTCGCGATTTACGGCGTTGCGAAAAGAGTTCGCGCCGTATAGGCCCGACGCGGCCCACGCCAAATGCTTACGTGCAATCTTTATCCCGACGCGCTCGCCGTAATAGCTGAGGAGCGCGTCGTAATGCTCGAGAGTTACGGCGCATCGTTCCTCGGCACTGGGGTCCTCGGCAATGTCTCCCGTATCGAGAAAGTGCTGAACCTGCGATGGAAACCAGGGCTTGCCGTATGCCCCTCTACCGATCATCACACCATCCGCGCCGGACAAACGCAGCAATTCCGTTGCGTCTTCATAGCTCGTCACATCGCCATTGCCGACGACGGGAATGCTGATCGCCTCTTTGACCTTGCGTATGAATGCCCAGTCGGCCGAGCCCTTGTACAGTTGCTGACGTGTTCGTCCGTGAACGGTGATCAATTTTACGCCTGCATCCTCGGCCCGTTTAGCCAGTGACGGTGCATTGAGATTGTCGTGATCCCATCCCATACGCATCTTGAGGGTCACCGGCACACTTACGGCATTCACGGTAGCCTCAATGATCCGTGCGGCATTGTCCTCATCGCGCATCAGCGCTGAACCCGCATAGGTGTTCACCACCTTCTTCACCGGGCATCCCATGTTGATATCAATAATGGCCGCGCCGTTGCCTTCGTTGATGCGCGCTGCTTCGGCCATAATCTCCGGATCACAACCGGCCAGTTGCACCGCCATGGGCGCTTCGTCGGAATAATCCTCGCTGTCGCGGCGGCTTTTACCCCCGCCCTGTTGGTGCGCGCGCACCGTTTGCTGACTGGCCAGCATCTCGGAAAACACCAAAGCGCAGCCAAAACGCTTCACCAACCGGCGAAACGGGCGGTCGCTGACCCCTGACATGGGCGCAAGAAAGACATTTCCGGCGACTGTCACCGGTCCGATCTGGATAGACGCCATTCCAACCTGTTGCACTAAGGACACTGACTAAAGATTAGGCATTTACTCAGTAAACAAGGGGAAAATCAAGGGGTTCGCGTGCTACGCACCTAAACGCTGTCAAATTCGGGTAGTGGGTCAGTTTCAAAAATATCACATCTTGCAAGGGGTTGACCCATGACCTGGGAAGAGCCCCATATATCCCGCCTGAGGCGAATTATAGAGGATGCCTACCGCGATCATCCAACTGGCTGCGGTGGAAGCTTTGGTGAGATTTTATGTTGGGAAATCCACTCAAATGGCATGACCTTTGAGTGGCTGGCGCAAAAATGGGGAGTCAGCTTACCAACGCTTGGCGATCTTATAGGAGACCATTGCCGTCGCTTGGAAGCCGACCCGAATGTGAAGCACGAAAACTAGCACTTACCCGATGATTCTAGGTCTGCGCAGCGGGTGCATTTACGACCGCCGCCGGTACCGGGCTTCTTGTATTGGGTCTCTATATTGTTGCCTTCGGTGCAATTAGAACAAACATGGTAGACGAAATCTGGTCCTTCGTTTATGCCAAACAAAAAAATATACCTGCCGACCGGAAGGGTGAAACTGGCGTTGGCGACGTTTGGACCTGGACCGCGCTGGACGCCGATAGCAAGCTAATCATTTCCTGGCTAGTTGGTTCTCGTGATGCGGAATCCGCCACCCATTTTGTATGCGACCTGTCAGATCGTCTCGCCAACCGAGTCCAAATCACCACAGACGGGCATAGGGCCTATATCGAATCTATGGATGCTGGTTTCGCCGGTGCCGTCGATTACGCAGTCTTGCAAAAGCTATACGGTGATACAGCCTCCCCTGGCCGATATAGCCCGGCTAGAGTTATTGGCACACGCAAAGAATGTTGCAGCGGACACCCTGACCCAAAGCATGTTTCAACTTCATATGTGGAGCGCCAAAACCTCACCATGCGTATGTCCATGCGCCGCTTCACGCGCCTAACCAACGCGTTCTCGAAAAAGGTTGAGAACCACATTCACGCTCTTGCGATCTATTTCATGCATTACAATTTTCTGCGGATTCACCAGACCCTGCGAGTCACGCCCGCTATGGCCGCTGGGGTAACCCCAAATTTGTGGTCTATGGAGGATGTGGTGCGATTAATTGACGAGTGGCCGGTTCACAAGGAACGCTTTGGAATCACTGAAAAACGTGCGTCCTGAAACTGACCCACTACCCAAATTCGCAACATATTGTATGAAAACGGAAATTGCGCCCGGAGTGCCTCCTGCTTACTGTGCGCACCCGCCCGCCTATTGATCACGAGGTTTTTATGCCCACCTGCGCTGCTCTTATTGTCGCTGCCGGCCGCGGCCAGCGATTTGGCGGGTCCGGACCCAAGCAATATGCCCCGTTGAAGGGTGAGCCCCTGCTCCGCCGCACCCTTCGAGCGTTCGCTGAGCACTCTGAAATCTCCAGCATCCTGGTGGCTATCCACCCGGACGACGAAGATCTATTTACGGAGGCGGCCCAGGGCATGAATGCGGCTTTCGTTCACGGCGGCGCAACCCGCCAGGAGTCCGTGCTCAAGGGATTGGAAGCTCTTGCAGGCGACGCCCCCGATCTCGTTCTCATTCACGATGGCGCGCGCCCAATGGTCGGCGCGGCAACCATCAGTGCCGTGATCAGTGCCCTCGTAAATAATGATGGTGCCCTGCCCGTTGTCCCTATTGTGGATACGCTCAAGAAAATTGACGGGGATATCGTGGGCAAGACCGTGCCCCGTGATCAGCTCGTGCGCGCGCAAACGCCGCAGGGCTTCCGGTTCGCCCCCATACTTGATGCTCACCGTAAATTCGCGGGCGAGTCTTTTACCGACGACGCCGCCATCTTGGAACACGCCGGGCATCAAGTTCTGACCGTTGCCGGCGACGACGCCAACGTGAAAGTGACCACCATGGAAGACCTCGCCCGCCTTGAGTCCGCCCTCAGCGAAACGCGCATCGGTCAGGGCTTCGATGTTCACAAATTCGGGCCTGGTGATTTTGTGACCCTATGCGGCGTGAAAGTGCCGCACGACTTCGGCCTTGAAGGACATTCTGACGCGGACGTGGCCTTGCACGCGGCAACCGACGCCATTCTTGGAGCCATCGGTGCGGGTGATATCGGTCAGCACTTCCCGCCCAGTGACGAGAAATGGCGCGGCGCACCTTCGGATAAATTCATCAAACATGCTTACGACTTGCTGCGCGCACAGGGCGGAAGACTGGTAAATTTGGATATCACCATCATCTGCGAGCGCCCGAAGGTCGGTCCGCACCGCGACGCCATGGTGCAATCTATTGCAAGCATTCTGGACATTGATGCATCGCGCATCAGTGTAAAGGCTACTACGACCGAGGGGCTCGGTTTTACCGGTCGCAGGGAAGGTATCGCCGCCCAGGCTGTGGCGATGGTGAGTGCTTAGCAATCATGGTTTGAGCTTACTCATTCCAACCATCTCGCCAAGCTCCTCATCCACATTTGCGGCAAAACCAACGCCCGCTTCCGCATACATATTGAACACCGCATTCGCCCCCGCCTCGCGCAACCGTTCCGCATGATCGGGGAATTTCGCCAATGCGCCGATGAACCCGGTGTAGTCCCCACCCTTGATCTGCTGCACGGCATACATGTTTGAGCGGTGTTCAGGCATCGCAAGCAGCACCGCCTTGAGATTCCAGGACACACGCCGCGCGCGTTCCCAGAAATCTGAGTCGATGGCATCACCGTGGATGACGTTGCGCCCTTCCTGCTGATGCTGGCGCACCTTCTCCATATTGCTTTCGATTCCCACGACAACACTGCCATAGCGCTCGCGCAAATGGTCGTAAGCGCCCGCCCCCACGCGACCCATGCCGAAGATGGCGATAGTCGCATTGCCCAGGGCCAAAGGCTGGTCGAGGGGATGGTGCTCTTTACGTTCGAATTTTCTGAGCAATTTGTGGAGCCGCGCGTAAATCCGGTGCGGTATGGCATTCGTCGGCGCGGACAAGAGGAACGATACGGACAAGGCTATCGCAATCACAACCATCCATTCGTTGCTAAGCCAATCGTTACTCACCGCGACGGCACTCACGATCAGTCCGAACTCGCTATAGGTCGCAAGATTCAATGACGCCAGCATGGCCGAGCGCGCGCGTAACTTGAATGCTGTGAGCAGCACAAAGAACATCGCTGATTTCGCGGGCACCAGCACGACAAGTATCATCGCAACGATCAGATGGGACATCGACGGCGTACCGGACAAGCCGATGTCCAGGAAAAACGCCACAAGCAGTATCTCCTTGAACCCGAAAATCGAGTTAGCCACTTCGGTGGCACGTTTGTGTCCGGACATCATGGCGCCCAGCACAAGGGCGCCCAAATCGGGCTTCATGCCGACCAGTTCAAAGGTTCCTGCTCCCAATACGACGGCGGCGAACAAGCCGAACAGCGGCACGAGTTCGCCGTGACCGACGCGGTCCAGGAGATAGCCGAGAACCGGCTTGAGCAAGATCAAACCGAACAGCGCAAAAGCCCAGGGTGACGGAATCACGGCTGCGGCAATGGTCAGAAACGCCACGGCAAACACGTCCTGAATAACGAGTATGCCGATTGCTGTGCGCCCATGCAGGGTTCCGATTTCACCGCGCCCTTCCAAGACTTTCATGGAAAACACGGTGCTGGAAAAACTCAACGCAAATGCCAGCATCAATGCGCCAGTTAAATTCAACTCGGCGAATAGTCCGACGCCTTGATTGGCCAGCAGCATGAGCACACCGGTCAGAGCCGCCGTTACGGCCAAGGTATGAATAGTTGTTCCCGCCCAAATCTCCGGGCGTTTGAAGGTACTTACCTTGAGTTTGAGCCCGATGGTGAACAGCAGCAGGATCACGCCCGCATCGGCAATCTCATGAATAGCGGGGTCCGGCTCCACGCCAAGGGAACTGAGGATAAATCCGGCCAGCAGAAACCCGGCCAGAGGCGGCAAGCTGATCAGCCTAGCGATAAACCCGAGCCCGAATGCCAGGGCAATTGAAAATGGTACGGTCGGAAGGGCGGCGATCGCGTCCATGCCGGTTCGAGTCCCCAAACGAATGACGGCTTTCTGTGTATCGTTTATGCGCGCAAAGTCCAAGCAACCACCTTGTCTACCCTGCGACTATGTGACCGGCGTGTGCTCTGTCTCCTCGTCGATCCAGTCCAGGTATTTTGTCAGGCCGAGAGTCATTTCGTAGGCAACGGCGCACGGTACATCATTGCTGTGCAGTTCCTTCACCCGTTCGATGGCGGCGTTGGCGAGATCGAAACGTGTTTTGGCGACCAGCACGGCCTCCTGTGCCTCTTCAACCTCGCCCTTCCAGCGATAGATTGAAGTCACGCCGTCCATGATATTCACGCACGCCGCGAGCTTTTCTTCGACAAGAGCCAGGCCAATGGACTTGGCTTCGTCCTTGGAACCGGCAGTTATGTAGAGCATACAATGGGTTGCGGTCGATACGGTCATGGGACGTCTCTCCTTTGAAGACGCGGTGCCTTGCACTACACTTACCACTGTTCTTCGGGGTTTATGAAAAATTCACATCTTGGCATTCATAGTGCCTGCTCCGGCCTTTTGCCGGTCAATCAATAGGCGCAAATGCCAACACGATGGGGACGTTCATGGACGGTGGTGACAGACATATCACCCGGCCGTCACCTGCACAGCGCAGGTGGCTTGAACGCGCGCTGACTCAGCCGGGCGGCAAATTGCCCCTGTTCGATGCGGACGGCCGCAAAGTAAATCCTCAAGTCGTCAAAAAATGCGTGGAGTGCGGATGGGCGGAGCCCTGGTTCGCCAATCAAATGAAACCCGATTGGCTGGTGTGCAAGCTCACCGACGCCGGACGCGCCATGCTCGATCAGTCCAACCCTGATTAGCGAAATACGGCTCTAGGCCGAGAGTTCCAGCGACTCTCCGGGGCGGGCGAACGTGCCCTGCACGGCAAAGAAATTCTTGGCATAGGCGGACGCCGCCGTTTGAAACTCGCGCGAAATGGCCAACCCTTCGCTTTCACCCGACACCGTACGGAAATAGTTCGCCGCTTCCGCGCCGGATAAAACCTTCGGACCGGCGTCGGGATATTTCGCTTCACGCAGCGGGCGCCGCTCAGGCGCGTCTTGAATCGTTTGATCACCGCCGAGCGTGCGGCCAAGACCTTCCAAAGTCGAGGCCGTGATAAAGGACTGAAAATCGATGTGGCGTTGGCGTCCACCCTTGTTCTGCTCGCGCGGATCACGCTTGGGCGCGTCGCCTTCGCCAACCGGCGATATGGGCGCCTGCGGACGCGGCGGCGGCGCTTGCGGCGCGGCCACGGGTTGCAGCGTGACTGAATCGAAAAGTACGTTCATATCCCTGGCTCAAGCCCCTCAGCTTGCCCGACCCACATACATTAACGATTTATAAAGGGTTGCCGTTGTCCCGGCAACCAAACCTCAACCATTGCGGGAATCGATCCAACAACGGAGCTTAATAATGACTCATTTTTCAGAACATTATGTGTCTAACCTAAGGTGTGATCTTAGATGCGTGCGCCAGTGGTATTTACTGTGCAGAGAGGGAAAATGGTCGGGGCGGCGGGATTTGAACCCACGACCCCTTGACCCCCAGTCAAGTGCGCTACCGGGCTGCGCTACGCCCCGACCGAACCTGAAACCGAGGCTGGAATTGGGGGGCCCCGGTCAGGAAGCGGCGCACTATAAGCGCGGCATCTTGCCAAAACAACCAAGTCTTACGATGAATTTGCAGCGTTCAGGCGCCCTGGGCCAAGCTGCGCAAATCGTCCCGCAGAGCCGTCAATTCGGCAACGATCTTGGTGGCCTCTTCCGGTGATAAGCCCTTGGCACTTGCGGCCACGGCCTGTTCCACCGGTGATGTCGGCACGTCTTCCGAAGTCACCGCCTTCACACCCGCTTCGCGCAGAAGCTTCTGCACGCCCTTAATCGTCAGGCCGTCCGTGTAAAGCAGCGAGCGAATGCGCTTGAGGAGCACAATGTCTTCGGGCCGGTAATAGCGCCGTCCTCCGCCCCGCTTTAGGGGCCGGACCTGAGCGAACTTGGTCTCCCAAAAGCGCAGGACGTGCTGGGGCACATCCAACTCTTCGGCGACCTCTCTGATGGTGCGAAAGGCGCTGTCGGATTTAGCCGGGCGGCGGCGGCTGTCGTCAGCGCCGTTTTCGTCCATTTCGGCCATTCTTCAACCGCTTAGGGTGTGGGCGGACTTGGGTTTGGCGCCGGCGCCGTCGAGCGGGCTGCATGACCGTCGCGGATACGTGCCTTTAGAAGCTGCGACGGACGGAACACCAAAACCTTGCGCGGCAATATCGGAACTTCTTCGCCGGTCTTCGGGTTACGCCCAATACGTTGCCCCTTTTGGCGCACGGAAAAACTTCCGAACGAGGAAATTTTCACAGTTTCGCTTTTTAGCAGCGACTGCGTGATTTCGTTGAGCACAAGTTCCAGCAAATCGGCAGATTCATTCCGCGACAAACCAACTTCTTGGTAAATCGCTTCGGCCAGCTGCGCTCTTGTTATCGTTTCGCCCATACGTCGCGCTCCCCCTAGAAGCCGCGTGATAACAAGAGGTTAGACTGCAGGATTTTTCCCGTCAATGCAGTTTTCCAATCCTGCCAAGGCTTTAGGGGATAAAACCGCTGTTTTTGGCGGGTTCGTTGGCCTACAGGCGGACGAGCGCCGAGCCCCAGGTAAATCCGCCGCCCATGGCCTCCATCAGTACCAAATCGCCGGGTTTGATGCGGCCATCGGCAATCCCGGCCTCAAAGGCCAGCGGAATCGACGCTGCGGAGGTATTGGCGTGCTGGTCGACTGTCACAATCACCTTGGCAGGGTCCAGGCCCAATTTATTGGCCGTGCTGTCGAGGATTCGTTTATTGGCCTGGTGAGGAACCAGCCAATCTATATCGTCGATTGTCAGACCGTTGGCTTCAAGAGCTTCTTTTACGGTATCGGCGAGATTGACCACGGCGTGACGAAAAACTTCTTTGCCTTTCATGCGCACATGGCCCGTGGTTTGCGTCGTGCCTGGCCCGCCGTCGACGTACAGCATGTCATGCTGACGGCCGTCGGAATGAAGATGCGTCGATAGGATGCCGCGATCAGTAGAACCACCCTTACCCTCTTCCACGCCAATAACGACAGCACCGGCGCCGTCGCCAAACAAGACGCAGGTCGTTCGGTCTTCCCAATCCAAAATACGCGTGAAGGTTTCCGCGCCAACGAGCACCGCGCAATTTGCCTGCCCGGCTTTGATAAAGTTATCGACAACGGCCAGCCCATAAACAAAGCCCGAGCACACCGCCTGAATGTCGAAGGACGGAACACCGGGCCTTCCCAAGGCGCTTTGCAGGCGGGCCGCGGTCGCCGGAAAAGTCTGATCGGGCGTCGCTGTGGCCACGACAAAAAGATCGACCTCGCTGCCGTCACGGCCGGCGGCTGCCAGGGCTTTTTTTGCTGCGGCAATTGCGAGGTCCGAGGTTTTTTCGCCTTCCGCTGCCACGTGGCGTTTGCGGATTCCCGTGCGCTCGACAATCCAATCGTCGGATGTATCAACCTTTTGAGCGAGTTCTTTGTTGGTTAGGACCTTCTCGGGAAGATAGGCCCCAACCCCTTGAATAACGGAGCGGCGCATTATGGCGTCCCGGAGCTCGCCGCGCTGGACAAAGCGGCGACTTGGCTCTGTCCATTGGTTTCTGAGTTCTTGGCTGCGATATGCGCAAGCTGTTCGCCGATCTTCGAATTGAGATCCCGCGAGATCATATCCACCGCCACACCGATGGCATTGGCAAAACCGATTGCATCCGTACCGCCGTGACTTTTCACAACCACCCCATTCAGTCCCACAAACAGGGCCCCGTTATAGCGGCGTGGATCGGATCGCGCCATGACTTGTGCAAGTACGGGCTTGGCGAAGATCATCCCGAACTGAGCGAGCAGTGAACTCTTGATCGCCCCTTTCAGAAATTCGGAGAACAATTTAGCAGTGCCCTCGGCGGTCTTAAGCGCGACATTCCCTGTGAATCCGTCGGTCACGACAACGTCCACAGTGCCCTTAGCGATATCGTCGCCTTCCACAAACCCGGCGAACTCCATATCCAGGTGAGACTCACGCAAGGTTTGGGCCGCTTCCTTTAAAAGGTCGGTCCCCTTGAGATCTTCCGTGCCGATGTTCAATAGGCCGACGCTCGGCCGATCAAGGCCAAGCATCGCGCGGGAAAAGCATTCCCCCATGACGGCGAATTCCACGAGGTTACGTGGCTCGCATTGCGCGTTCGCGCCAAGGTCGAGCATCACCGTCTCGCCGCGCCGCGTTGGAAACAAAGAGCAGATCGCCGGCCGGTCAATGCCCGGCAACATCCGCATGATCACTTTGGACATCGCCATCAGGGCGCCGGTGTTGCCGGCGGACACCACCCCGCTGGCTCCCCCCCTTTTCACCGCCTCGATGGCTTGCCACATACTTGTGTTGCGGCCAGAGCGGATCACCTGACTGGGTTTTGCATCACCGGTAACGACGTCGTCGGTGTGCCGGACTTCGCAACATGCGGCAAGGCCGTGATGCGCCGCGATCAACGGATTTATCTTTTTGGAATCCCCGAATAACAGAAACCGTGCCAACGGGTACCGGACATGGGCTTCAGCAACGCCTTTTATGACGATGCCCGGGGCATGGTCGCCGCCCATAGCGTCCAATGAAAGGGTGAATGGCACGTTCAAAAATGGTCCCCCCGACCGTTTAAGCCGAACCGCGATCCTGCGATGCCACCTGTGCCGGGGCAGACCGGTCCGCCCACAGAGCGCCGAAGGACGCCAGCTTACGTTCTTAGGTTAAAGGACGGGACGGCTAAGCAACAGCCTCTGCGTCGGCAACGACTTCACGGTCGTCATAATGACCGCAAGACGCGCAGACATGGTGCGGGCGCTTCAACTCACCGCAATTCGGGCATTCCTGATACGCAGACCCCGTCAGCGCATGATGCGAACGGCGCATATTACGGCGCGACTTGGAGGTCTTCCTTTTAGGTACAGCCATTGTCGTCGACTTTCGTGGTAAAGGCCGCCCCTCTTTTCGGCGCATTTTACGCCCGGCGACCCGTGAAAGGGCGACTAGATAACGAAAATCAGCCCCCGGCGCAAGCGGATTGCCGCCTAATTGGGCTTGATTTTCTTAAGGTTTTTCAAGGCCGCGAATGGCTTGTTCTCCGGCCCCTGCTCCTCCGGGCTCTTTGAACCCCAGGATTGGCTGCCAAAGCTCACGCCAGGCGCCCTGGGATATGGATCAAGTGCCAGCGCCAAATGTTCGACCGCCAGCTCACCCAAGTCGATTCGCCCACCCCGAACCAACTCAGGCGGATCGTCTTCCTCGACGGAAACCACCTTCTCCCCCCGATCGCGCCTTTTCGAAACGGCGGACTGGGCGGACTCGATAAACATTGTCGAGACGGATTCCTTGATTTGCGCCGGAACCGGCGCCAACGTGACCACGCAGGACTGAACGCAATCCGCTTTCAGCTTCCCCGATACGCTATAAAATCCCCGCCCCGCCCGTTTGACCGAAAATTCGGCAGAAAGCGACTTCACCTCCTTCAAATTGAGACGTGCCGCAACCGCCGCGCACTGTTCCTCAGTCGCGGTCAATTCAAAGCTTCGCCCGGATGGGGGTAAGTTTTCTATTTCAACCGGAAAGGAAAATTCCGGTTCCTCCATATTCCGCGAACTCATTCGGCACCTTGGGCGCTCTCACTTTGCCCTGTTAAGCCAAATCCAAACGGCCTTCGACAATATCAGAAATTTCCTGGCCCGCTAGACGGCTTGCCATAGACCGAATGTATGTCGCCATGTTGACCAAGACATCATCGTCGGGGGGCTGCTTGCGATAAAGATTGTTTACCAAAGCCTCTTTAAGAACCGCGTCCTCTCCGTCCAAACCTGTTTCATACATTTCCGCACGACCATAGAACGCTTTCGCCATTTTCTTGATATGCCGCGAGACACTAAGGTCGCCAACGCCCATCTCCCGCAGCGAGCGGTCCATATCCTGGAACATGAAGTCGAAAACCTGCTGGCCTATTTTTTCCGCAGCCTCGCCGCCGCGCAACCGACGAAATAGCAGCATCGCGTGAATAATGATCATGTCGAATCGCCCATCAACGGTATCGGGCACCCCTCTGGTTACATAAAACTCGGGGCTCCGGGACTTTGCCACAATTGCTCCGTAAAGCGCTTCGGCGGCAGCCGTGCTGGAAGTAGTGCGGCGAAATATTTGGGCAAAACTCATACGGCGGGTTCCGCTCCATCATCTAAGGGCTTGGACAGGGCTTGAACGTGGTATAATACGGCTCGTCATGAACACCAAGGTGAACTTATCCCTCCTTGCACGGACCGCCGTTTTGGTCGGCGCGGCTCTTTTCGTCTCCGCCTGCGCCAAAGACGTGCATCTTCGGGGTAATGAACCATTGCCGGAATCCTTGGCCGAACTCGCGCCGGGCGAACAGACCCGCCAAGACGTTCAGGCCCTTCTCGGCACGCCGTCGACCACCAGCGTGTTCGGCGACGAGACCTGGTACTATATCAGCGCACACACCACGCAATATGCGTTCTATCCGGTACACGAGCTCGACCGTACCGTTCACGTTCTCAATTTCGATGATCGCGGCATTCTCACCAGCGCTCGTGTACTGACCTTGGAAGACGGACAGGAAATAGATGTCTCTCAACGGACGACACCGACCAAGGGACGTGAATACAGTCTGATAGAGCAGCTCATCGGTAACATCGGCCGCTTCGGCACACAATCCAACCGCCGTGGCCCTGGAACGCCGAGCCAGCCCTAAAAAATAAATCTGTAAATTCCTAAAAACAAAACGCCCCGGCTCGATGGAACCGGGGCGTTTGTTATTCGAATGAACGCTGCTTAGTGAGCGGCAAGAACCGCGAGCAACAGCAACGCAACGATGTTCGTGATCTTGATCATCGGATTGATGGCCGGGCCGGCGGTGTCCTTGTAGGGGTCACCGACGGTGTCACCCGTCACGGCAGCTTTGTGAGCTTCAGAGCCCTTGCCGCCATGATTGCCGTCTTCGATGAACTTCTTGGCATTGTCCCAAGCACCACCGCCGGATGTCATCGACAGCGCAACGAACAACCCGGTCACGATCGTACCCAGCAACATTGCACCGACCGCCGTGAAGGCTTGGCCTTGGCCCGCGACCAGATTGATCACCACATAAAGGATAATCGGCGACAGCACCGGCAGAAGCGACGGTACGATCATTTCCTTAATGGCTGCGCGGGTCAGCATGTCCACGGCGCGGCCGTAATCCGGCTTTGCCTTGCGTTCCATGATGCCCGGGATTTCCTTGAACTGGCGGCGCACTTCGTTCACCACCGCACCGGCTGCACGGCCCACGGCTTGCATGCCCAGAGCCCCGAACAGGTACGGCAGCAGACCACCGATGAACAGACCGACCACCACGTACGGGTTGTCGAGCGTGAACTCGATGTTGAGGTTGCCGAAGTAGTGCGACAGGTCTTCCGTGTACGCGGCAAACAGCACGAGAGCTGCAAGACCGGCGGAACCAATAGCGTAACCTTTGGTCACCGCTTTCGTGGTGTTACCCACTGCGTCCAATGCGTCCGTCACAGTGCGCACATCGGAGGGCAGTTCCGCCATTTCGGCAATGCCGCCCGCATTGTCCGTGACCGGTCCGTAGGCGTCGAGCGCCACGACGATACCCGCCAGAGCCAACATCGTTGTTGCGGCAATCGCGAGACCGAACAATCCGGCAGCGACGTAGGCAACAATGATGCCCGCGGAGATCACCAGCACCGGCAGCGCGGTCGCTTCCATGGAGATCGCCAGACCTTGGATGATGTTGGTGCCGTGGCCGGTTGTGGAGGCCGCCGCCACCGACTTCACCGGACGGAAGCCCGTTCCCGTGTAGTACTCCGTGATCCAGATGATCAGACCCGTCACCACAAGGCCGACAAAGGCGCACGTGATGAGGTTGCCGGATGAAATCAGGATGCCGTCGTTGGTGATGAACCCATCGGAGAACCACTGATTGGTGATGAACACGATCAGAATCGCCGACAGAACGGCCGTCACGATAAAGCCGCGATACAACGCGGCCATGATCTTGCCGCTGGCTCCGATACCGGAGAAGAACGTGCCGATCACCGATGCGATAATACACACGCCGCCGAGCACCAAAGGATAGAGCATAGCGGACACGCTGACATCGCCGGCGAAGTAAATAGAGCCAAGCAACATCGTCGCAACAATCGTCACGGCGTAGGTTTCAAACAAGTCCGCCGCCATGCCGGCGCAGTCACCGACGTTGTCGCCGACGTTGTCGGCAATCACGGCGGGATTGCGGGGATCATCTTCGGGAATACCGGCTTCGACTTTACCGACCAAGTCGGCGCCGACGTCCGCACCCTTGGTGAAAATGCCGCCGCCCAGACGAGCAAAGATCGAAATCAATGAAGCGCCAAAGCTGAGCGCCACAAGGCCCTCGATCACTTCGCGCTGATCGGCATCGGGCAGACCTTTGAGAATAATGTAATAGACCGCAACGCCGAGCAGACCCAAGCCGACCACCAGGAGGCCAGTAATGGCACCGGCCTGAAACGCAACACCGTGCGCTTTCTTGAGGCCGCCGTCTTTGGCCGCTGCGGCAGTGCGCACGTTCGCCCTCACCGAAACGTTCATGCCGACATATCCGGCAATGCCCGAGAGCACCGCGCCGATCACGAACCCGATGGCGACTTTAATGCCTAGCGTTCCCGCGAGAATGATGGCGACGACAACGCCGACGATGCCGATGGTTGTGTACTGGCGGTTCAGATACGCAGCCGCCCCTTCTTGGATCGCGGCTGCAATTTCTTGCATCCGCTCATTACCCGCATCCATGCCCAGCACGCGGCGGACGCCGTAGATGCCATAAAGGACCGCCAGCACACCGCAGGCGACCACGAGAGTTTCGAGAGAGGTCATTTTTACCCCGTTATTGAGTTATTGAGCCGTTGATTCGTTACGAACGCTATTAAGCCTTCGCGCAGGCCGTTTTTATCTATAAATTTCAACGAGATATAAGCTGGCTCGCGCGTTCCCCTTCAGGAGCGGCGGGAGAGTGCCAGAAGGGACAATTGGAAGCAACAAATTAGCACTTCCCGGCCAGAAAAGGGCCGTAAACAGTAGAATTATGTGCTTATGACCCAAGCACCATTTGCCCGACCAGTCCGGCAAGGAACCCGGCGACAGCTCCCAAGGGTGGCCCCCAGTGCCGACGGTAGTGTGCCAGCGGCGCGATATCCTGAAACATGAGATACAAGATGCCCGCAGACGCGAAACACATGAGCCCGCCGAGAATTTCGGGGTCATCGAATAAGAACACGTAGCCGGTTACGGCTGCGGCTGGACCCAACAAAACGAGGGCGCCAAACACCGCAATTATTGTATTGGCGCGGTAATGGCCCGTCTCTTTTATTTCCCGGAACGCATTGAATCCTTCAGGGAAATTCTGGAGAGCGATCAGCAGGGCAAGCAGCAGTCCCTCGGTGCTTTTACCGGCAAGCACAGCGCCTAGCGCGATACTTTCCGGAACGTAATCCAGAATCATGGCGAGCAATTGCGCAATTTTAAGGCCGCTGCGCTGGATGGTTCTATCAACGAGGAAAAAGACAACACCTCCAGCGATGAAAGAGGCAATGACATTTGCCGGAGACGCGTATTCCAATCCTTGGGGTATCAAAACCAAAGCAACGGCGGAGATGAGAGCCCCGCCGCCGAATGCAACGACCCCATGTTTGAATTCTGAATCAAGCCACCGGGAGCGGAAATGTATGGTCCGCGCCGCAATTCCACCGAGCAGCATTGTAATGCCCGCCAGTACTGAAAAAATAATAACATCCAGCATGTGCGAACCGGCGTGGCCAGTTACCTGTTCACGTCCTGTTGGAATATGTTGATGAGGAGCACGTCGCTGATCAAATCCCCATAAGTTCTGTGCGCTTCCGCGACCATCTTCCGCTTAATCGCAAGAAGATCGATGACATCACGATTATTGAAGTGCGTTTGGAAGTAAGGGATGAGTTCTTTGAGAAGGATATTCTGATATTGTGCCAGGGTTTCCTCGACGAGAGTCCTGTGTTGCGCCTCAACAACCACCAACCGCACGGTGATATAAACTTTTCTGACAAGTCTCCCGTCGACGATGACAGGAATGATCATGTCCGTCATCTTCACAAGCTGCGGCGCGGACGTCGGTGGTTTGAATTTATTTTCCATTTCCGCCGCCGCTTTATCCGCGTCGGAAAAAAATCCTTGGCTGTCGGGATTAAAAGGATTTGGAATCACGCCCATCATGATGAGGCCGCCAGCACCGCCGCCGCCAACCAATATCAGCACGATAAAAATTACGATGAAGCGCTTCACGTCACAGTATACCTTTGAGTGGTCTGGAAGACGTCACCTGTGCGTGTATCCGGCTGTGGACACCTGAACCTCCGCCCCGCCGTCTCCCCGCACCGTCACGCCGACCTTACCACCATTCACGCCAATAATGCGACCAATCGGTGTGACAGGCACGTTTTCTTTTCTCCCGAGGTCTAGTGCCTCGTTCAAACGCTCTTCTGCAACCGTAAACGCCAACTCATAGTCATCTCCTCCTCCGAGTACGCGCGGCCACAGGCCCGGGGAGTCCTCTAAGATGGCTCTGCTTTCGCCCGACAATGGGATTTTGCTTTGCTCAATGGCCGCAGACGTGTTTGAGGCCGTACAAATATGACCCACATCCGCGACAAGTCCGTCCGAAATGTCTATGCAGGACGTCGCCAGTCCCGCCAGGCCCTGCCCAATGCTCAATCGTGGCTGCGGTAATTGGTATCGGCTGATGAGCTTGTCTTTGGAATTGCCTGAAACCTTTATCCCGTCTTCAAGGCACAGTAATCCCAGGCTGGCATCGCCAATTGTGCCCGTTACACACAGCACGTCGTTTTCGTGTGCGCCAGAGCGCAGAAGTGCAGCACCGCTCTCCACCACGCCGAGGACGGCAACCGTGATCGAAAACGGTCCCGGACCCGAGGTGGTGTCTCCACCCATCAGTGGACACGCGAAGGTATCTACGTCTTGTTTCAATCCCTCGGCATAGTCCCCGAGAAAGGCATCGTCGGTCGTTTCGTTCAATGTCAGCGTCTGGAGAAATCCAAGCGGCTTGGCGCCCATCGCCGCAAGGTCCGATAAATTGACTCTTAGCGCTTTGCGGGCGATGAGGCCCGGCGGATCATCCACTCTGAAATGTACGCCCGCAATCAGGGCATCGGCCGCGGCCACCAGTTGATGTCCTGCAGGAATATCCAACACGGCGGCATCGTCGAGCAGACCAAGGGCCCCCGATGCGGATGTGCTGAGCGGCGCGAAGAGATCGGCAATCAGCGCAAACTCGCCGCGGCCTGTCCCTTCTCGCGCCATCACGCACGTCCCAATGCTTTGGCCATGCGATCCAGAATGGCATTGATCATGCGTGGTTCCGGTCCATCGTAAAACGCGTGCCCCACGTCAACATACTCAGCAATGGTGACTTTGGGTGGAATCTCGGCCTGGGTGAGAAGTTCCGCCGCCCCGGCCCGCAAAATCGAGCGAAGCGTCATCTCTAAACGTTCCCAAGGCCATTCCGCACTCACACTCCCGCGAATCATATCGTCGATATCGCTGCCGCGGGTTTCCACGCCGCGCATCAAAGCAACAAACAATTCCGTATCCGGTTCTTCAAGCTGCACAACCGATTCCACTTCGGTATCCGCATCGCTGACAATGGCGATGCCGCCGATGCGTCCGGAAATGAAATCTCTGATGATGGTATCGATGGACTCGCCTGTGACTTCGGTTTGGTAAAGCGCCTGTACCGCTGCCAAACGCGCCGCGCTACGTCCGTGAGGTGCGCGCGACGTCCGGGTATTTTGAGGTGATGCGGGCGTTGCCGCCATGGCACGGGTCCAAACCTGTCAAAGAGCTAAAACGAATTCTGCGGACGCTTATAGCCCGAAGCCTCGCTTTACCTCAATGAGCCGCAGACAAGCTTTCGCGGCACGCCCGCCGGCATCCCCTTCAGCCGGATTGGCGCGGTTTTGCGCCAGTTCCCACGTCGGGCAGGTCAGAATGCCGTTCCCAACCGGAAGATTGAGCTCCAATGCCACGTGCTGCACGCCGCTCATGGACTGCGAGCACACGTGTTCGTAGTGGTCCGTTTCACCTTTCACGGCGCAGCCCAAGACGACGAGACCGTCGTAATGGCGGTTTGGATGTGCGGCGCCCTTGCTGAACGCGAACCTCGCCGCCAGCGGCAGTTCGAGGATTCCGGGCACCGTCACGACATCGCAACTCGCCCCGCCCTGCTCCAAGGCCGCCTTTGCGCCCTTGAGCAGATCGTCGGCGATTTCATCGTAAAAACGCGCTTCGATGATGAGAATGTTCGGTCCGCTGGTCATGGCAGACCCATTACCCTATTTCCGCGAGGCTGTCACCGTTCGGAGGATCAATTACGGAGGCGTGGTGCGCCAGCGCAAGCGAAGGACATCGCGCTCCTGACCGTCGGGCAACAACTCGAAATTATCGACATCGTCATAGATCATGTGCCCATAGGTTTCGCCCGGCGGTTCGTCGGCATAGGTGTAAAGAGCATATCCGAAATACGCCCATTGCCGCCGGCCGTCCTTACGCTCGTAGATGGTGAAATACCCGGCCGGTTTATCGTCCCCGTCTGTCAGGACCGGCTTCCAGGTTTCTTCGCAACCAGCGTCACAGCCGCCGATACCGATACGCATACCGGTGGACTGGCTGCCGCGCGCGGCCCGCTGCGGACTATCCGCACCGTCTCCGCCGTTCTCGCGCACATATATGGTGCGCCGATCCGCGGTTTCCAAAAGGCCGCCGAAGCGGTGGCTCGTCCTGATTTGGATCTGGTCCGGAATAAAATACTTCATGACGTATGCGAGCGAGAATCTCGTGTCCTCGGCAAAACGCCCGTTGGAATCACCGTCCAGCAGATCTCCGGCATAGCGGAAGAGCGGCTTGCCCTGATAGGCCCACTGATGGAGCCCGTCGGCACGCGCGACAACGGTAAAGTCGCCCACCGGGAGCGCCAACTGCGGCGCTTCCATGGGAGTCCATTCGGCGCCGATGGTTGGATCATCAACTGAGCCATCAAAGGCGTACAGCGGATACTCCTCGGGAGTGGACAGAACTTGTCCCTGCGCCGTGCGGATTTCTGAAATCGTGATCCCCAGCGGCAAATGTGTCCATTCCGAAGGCTGCAGTTCGACAACCGCGTGCCCGTCAACATCGTGCCCCCTGGTGTTGCCGTTGAAAACGGGCTGATCCGCGTTTACCTCGACGGAACCGGCTCCATATCCACGCCCGCCGCGGTTCACATCCTCATCTGCATTGTGCGTGTATATCGGCTTACCGCGAAACGCCCATTGGCGCGTGCCGTCCCGGCGTTCGATAATCGACCATTCCCCCGTTGCCACCGCGTTCACAGGGGCAACGAATGGCTTCCATATCTCGGCGCATTCTTGATAGCAGTTTGAAACGCCTGGCAACGTGTCCGCCTCGGAATCATAAAGCGTGAGGCCGTTGTGATCGGCAAACACCGTCCTGTCGCGCGGCTGGTTTGAATTGGACCCCGGCACACCGACCCCGCTGCCGATACGAATGACCTTTAATGTCACACCAGGTGGCGTCGAGAGCCCTACATCATTTTGCGCCGCGTAGGTCGCCGCTGTGAATTGCCCCGACGCTAAAATCGCCAGCGCCGTCGCCGTCAGAAAAAGCCCTCGCATTGGCTTTATTCCGCGCGCGCAGTTTGCGCGTTGCCATCCACAATGTAGGCCGGGACAGCTTCGATGCGATATGCGGCGGAAATGGAAAGGTTTTGGCCGGTTTCCGGATCCGGGTCCGCGTCAGCGGATTTTTTCAGGGCGTAGTACATCCCCGGCACATCGAAGGACAGATTGACCTCATAGCTGCTGCCGCCTTTAGCCAAATTTGCATACAGCGGCGGCCACTTTTGGTACCCGCCGACGACACCGGTGGCAGAGCCGTCTTCATTGAGCTTCAGCCGCAGCTTGGCTTTGTGCATGGTCAGCTCAGGCAGAAAATAGCGGTGACCGATCAGGTTCAGATCGAAGGCGTCCGTCATCACGACACCGTTTTCGATACGGCCCTTCACCTCATTCTTTGAGCGCGGATTACCGTTCAACTGGAACGTCACATCCCATTGGGCGTCTGCCAAAAGGTCTCGGACTATCGGCATATTTGCTTGATAGACACCGACCTCGACGTCGTCGTCGTTCCTGGCATCGTCGATGCCGCGCACTTGAATCAGCCACGCCTGCATCTGCGGGCGCGCGGTATCCCATTGAATGGTCGGGTATGTCGGGCGTGTGCCCAGGTCACCACGTTCGGAATTGATGCAGCCGAGCGCACGGAAGAACTGATTGTCGATGCCTTTCTCTCCGGTCTCAGGATCGAAGAAATCGTTTTCGGAAACTTCGCCGTCCAGATTGAATCCCAGGGCATTGGGACCGGATACTCTTTTGATATTCGGATCGTGTGTGGAGGTCGGGTTGGTGTAGACGTTCACTTCCTTGCCGTTGATCCGCCCGCGGTTGCGCACCTGATACATGGTGTGCGGAAAACCCGCCAAAGCTTCTTCGATGTCCTCTTCGGACTTGCCGAGATCACGCAGCATACGTGCAAACTGAATATCGGCCGGGGGATTTAGCCCACCAACACAATCCACTTCGGTCTTCGAGACCGCTGGCGTCATGTAGAACCAATCGACGACGAAACTGCGGGTCTCCGCTGCCTGCGCCGACGACATCGCGGCCGTCGCGCCGATGAGACCAATTGCACTTACCCTGGATTTCATGTTGCCCTCCCTAACCACGCACGCATGCTAGCATGCCTTTGGGCCTCAGGCGACGACCACCCGAGCCCGGCCCAGGTTCTCAATTCTGCGATTTTCGGCGTTCAGATCGCCTTCCCGGTGAGACACCACGCGTACAGCCGGAAAATAAGTGCCTGCTTTTTCGAAGGCATGGTTGACACGCATGCGCACATGCCGCGATTTACCGTCCACTTCATCGTGTTTGTGGGGATATTTCCCGGTTCCGTCAAAATCCCATTCGACCGCTACGATTGTGCCCGTCCCCTCAGGAACAGCCGCATCCACTTCCAATGTTACTCTCTCTCCAACTTGTATGTCGGCGCGCTCCGCACCGTTGACCTTTGCGTGAACCACCGGCTGAATACCGCCGCGTTCATCGGCGGTAGCCGGCATGTAGAGCTTCCCATCCTTATATTCTGCGACAGTTGCTATCGGCTCGACGCCATTCTCGACCCAATTTATCAAATCCATCAGACCTTGTTCGATGTGCGGCATGTAGTCGATCAGGCGGGTCGAGGGCACTGGCGCTTCTCCCGCAGGAATGAACGCAGCTGGGACGTGCTGGGCGTTTTCTGTCACCCTCAATCGAAACCGCGCGCGCGCGCCGTTTCTTCACCCATCGCCTGGTAGACTTCGTTCCGATAATAAAACGCCGTGGCAGGCCATACCGCCGTATCGTGCGTATGCTGATACCAAAGCATCTTGCCTTCAAATTGCGCCGTATTGCGCCCGCCGGTAAAAACAGTCGCGGGAACCTGCACGTCCCGCTGCGGATACAACGCTTCGCCGTCGACCATTTCATTGCGGAAGTCGTTGTTGTCCGTCACGACGTGGTGACGATACCAATGACAATACGCCATGAAGTCGCGATTGGTGATTTTGATCCGGTCACCCGCCTTCACACCGTTGAAGCGCAAATTGCCCGCCTCACCCAACGCTCCGCCCATGATCAAAGAGTCGGATTCAACCGTGCAATACAGCTTGCGTCCTTTGGCCGCGCCATCCAGGAATTCCAGGCCCGCACCCACCATGTACCCATCCGGCCGGTGAGATAAAGCAATGCCGACGACATTTTCCGGCTTCCCGCGGCTTGCGCTGACCGCCGAAGCCGACCGGCCTTCCGGCCCACCGGTCTTAATCAATTTGGCTAGTTCCCCGGCGGTGATTACCTTTCCGACAGTTATCTCAGTATTGATGATGTCTTTTTCGAATAGATGCGGCGTGTCGTGCCCACCGTACCCTGGTTTAGTCCAGAAGTCGGTGAAGTAGGTCGGATCGATGTGGTGTATTTCTTCTGCCGACCACGCCCACTCATAAATCTGTCCGGTGTAATTATCGGGATCGACCAAAAACTCCGCTCCACGTGGAAATCCGCAGCGGTACAGATCGGCAAGCGCCTGACGCTGATCCACATTCAGCCCAGCAAACAGATCGCCGCTGCCGCCCGGCTCTACCGCGTCCACAACCTGCTTGAGTTTGTCTCCCAGCATCCGCTGCACATTCAAAAGCGCGGTATAGAAAATGATCTGTGTGGCGATCATTGGTTTCTCAACGTTCTCGGGGTCGACCTGAGCGCCGCCCATGAAAGGCAAGCAGCCGGACCAGACGTCCGGCGCTTGCTCGAGGCATGTCGGAGAACGCTTGCCGCCGCCGCTGCCGCCAAAAACATATCCATGCCTGGGCCGCTCTCCGTAAACCTGCGCCGCGAGATAGCGCGCAAACCGCCCCACCTCGGCACTGGCCCGATGCCCGTATATAGTCACATCGTCCTTGCCCTTTGGGCATTTCTCGGTGCCGTGATGGCCTTGGTTCGATTGCACAAGGTACGCGCCGAGCCGCACGGCAGTATCCAAGCCGCCCGGGAAGGATAAAGTTCCCGGTGCAGGCGCGCCGTATGCATATTCATTACCTGCCGTTCCGCCTTCCAACGGTTGAAGAAATCGCCCCTGATAAATGTCCGCTTCGGGAAAGTGGACTGAGAAGCGCGTTCCCGTGCCTTCAAATCCGCCGTGGATAAATCGGTGACGCACATAGTCATCACGCATCTCGTCCACATCGAGATAGGGTGTGCCGAAGAACGTGTCGGTCACCTTGTATCCCTCAATGTCCAGCTTAACATCCAATGATTTGTTGAGCGCCGCATGCCCTGGCTTAGCGACGCCCGATACGACAGCCGCCGCCCCCATCACCTCGAGGACGGACCAGCGGCTCACCCCAGTTTTCGAAGATGTTTCCCCCGCCATCTCGCCCTCCCAAGCTTCGAGCAGTCGAATGGCACGATGATACCCCCAGAATTGTCATGCGGCGAGGTTGAATGCACCCTGGCGCCAGCCTCGGTCTTCGTTAGAATAGGCGGCGAAAACGCGCGTTTGGGAGGGAAACCGCCATGGCCATGGCATCTGAAATTATTCACGAAATCGAAACCGCCTATCACGCCTATAACGACGCTTTTCACCGCGAGGATATCGCCGGGGTCGTTTCCTATCTCTCCGCGCCCTATCACACGACGATCGGCGGCGGACTGCCGGACATCACCGAAACCGACGAAGGCAATTTCAAAAAATTCGAGCGCTCGTTGGCCGGTATGAAATCACAGGGTTGGGCGCGCTCGGATGTGAACATTGTCGCCATCTGGCCACTCTCCGAAAACCACGCCTATCTCATGGCCGATGTCGAGCGGGTAAAGACCGACGGCTCGCTCATGAACAAGGGCCGCTACATATACGCATTTCGGCGCGGCGGTCCGTCATGGCAGATGTGCGGTGTGACCGACGTGCAGGACCCGTTCCTCGGGCCGGAGAACCTCGCGAAGGGCTAATCCGACCACTTTTGCCCTACTCACGCCCTCATTTTCCTGAGTATGAACCCGATCTGTCTGCGACTCCGGCGCAACAGCCTGCGGCGCATGGGCGGCGGAGGCAACTCGGGAACTTGATTTGACTCAGAACGTTCTCATTATTGAAGACGACAGGCTTGTCGCCGATCTCATTGCGCATCGGCCTGATCGCGACGCGTATAATATTCAGTCCATCAGCAATGGTGATGACGCCATAAATTCCGTGCGGTCGTTTAAACCCCACCTCGTCGTCCTGGATGGAATGCTGCCCGGCATGGATGGCTTCGAAGTGCTGCCGGCTCTCAAGTCCGATAGCGAAACAAAGAATGTCGCCGTCCTGATGTTGACCGCCCGGGATCTTGAAGAAGACATTGTCGGCGGTCTCGTTCTTGGCGCCGACGACTATATGGTCAAGCCGTTCATGCCCGACGAACTGTCTTCCCGCGTAAAACGGCTACTGCGATCCGCATCCTCGGGCGCAAAAAACTAATATCAGTGTATTCAATAGCCATGACGCGGATCGTAAAAACGGCATTCCTTGCTATTTCAGCCCTTCTAATATTGCCGGCGCAGGGGCGGACCCAATCGGAATCATTTGATGCGCACTTATCGTCTGCGCAGACACAGCGTGCCGCCGGCGATTTCGCCGCTGCCGAACAATCCCTGCGTACCGCCCTAACCGAACGCCCAAACGATCCGCAAGCTCTGCGCCTGCTCGCACTCATGCTGGCCTTTCAGGACAAATTGGAAGAAGCGCATGAATATGCCGACAAGGAAGAGCGTTCCGATGCCTTCCCCAACGGCACACATAAAAAGCCGGTGGCTAATTCGAACGGCAGCGCGCGGATCAATTGACGGACACTGTTTTCGCCTCTCCAAAAGGTCCGTTTGCATAAATTTTTTACGAATGGCGTTTGGGACTTCAGCCCGAAGCCGCTAGTATCCCCCCAATTCATGCAAACGGGGAGAGTCCTCATGAACCGCTTCAACGCCACGGCAGCCACGGCTGTCCTTACTATCGCACTCGCACTCACGGCGTGTTCGCCGCCCCCGCTGGAAGGCGTGACCGCCTACGAGGGCGCCACCATTATTCCGGGCGACGGCAGCGCCCCTATAAGTGCTGGCGTATTGGTTGTTGATCACGGCTCCATCAGCGCCGTCGGCGCAGCCGGACAGGTAGAAGTTCCCGCCGGCGCGGCGCGGGTGGACGTGACGGGCAAAACCATCATGCCCGCCCTCATCGATACCCATACACACGTCCGCCAAACCCCCGAAGCCCTGACTCAGGATTTGAAGCAACGCGCCTATTGGGGCGTCGGCGCAACCCTCGCTCTGGGCACCGACAGCGCCGATGTTGTTGCGATGCGCGATCCCGTCATGGCCGGCGCGGCGCGGTTCTTCAGTGCCGGACGCGGCATCACCGCACCCGAACCCGGCCGCACGCTCTCCCCGCCGTTTTCCGACCCCTACAACATTGACACCCCGGAAGCCGGCGTAGCGGCGGTCAATGAACAAGCGGCGCTCAATGTGGACATCATCAAAATTTGGGTCGACGACCGCAACGAACAGTACGACAAGCTCACACCTGAACTGTACGGCCCGATCATCGACGCGGCCCACGAAAAGGGCTTGGCGGTGACGGCGCACATCCACGACCTTTCAGACGCCAAGGGCCTGCTGCAGGCCGGGATCGATTCCTTTGCCCACATGGTGCGCGATGCCGTCATGGACGAGGAGTCCATTACGTTGGCGATTCAAAATGCCGGGTTCGTACAAATTCCCAATCTCACCGGTCGCGGCGTTCCCACCGATATCTCCTGGCTGCAAGGCGTTCTGCCGGATGATGAATTCGCAGGCATCGTAAAGGGCAACACCGTGAATGAAAGCGCGCAAGCGCTCTTCAATATGCAGGCAGAGAGCTTATCCATGCTGAAGGATGCGGGCGTGACCATCACCATGGGAACCGACGGCAACCGGGCCTGGGGCGCGCATGTGGAAATGGAGGACATGGTTGCGACCGGCATGACACCGATGGAAGTCATAGTGTCGTCCACCGGCGATG
The DNA here is from genome assembly GCA_964475755.1 of uncultured Rhodobacterales bacterium. Taxonomy (GTDB): domain Bacteria; phylum Pseudomonadota; class Alphaproteobacteria; order Rhodospirillales; family Rhodospirillaceae; genus UBA11612. The sequence continues at coordinate 25,562 of CAYYXR010000012.1, read as the reverse complement.
CCGCCGCGTTTATCGGTGCTGACGACACCGGTATTCTGACCTCGGGCAAAAGCGCCGATTTTCTGATACTGGACGGCAATCCGCTGGATGATATTACCAACACCCGCAGGATTTCGTCTGTGTTCCTGCGCGGCGAGGAAGTCGACCGGACGGTGTACCCCTAAAACACTCTGCAGCTCGAAAGCGCGGCGGGCTTATCCGCCGAAAACAACGGCGTGCATGGTTCGGCCCGGTGCAAGCGCCAGCGCCCCGGCAATGATAAGTCCGCCGATGAAAAAGCCGATGAAGGGTTTTGCGTGATGCTTCAGGGTCGGCCCGCCCTTGCGAATGAGCACCACGCCTTGCGTAAGGGCGTAAGCGCCAAGCACTGTTAACAGGTGAATGAGTCCGAAGCGGTTGAACAGCGGGTCGCTCGGCCCGATGTTATTCGCAATAAACGCAGAGCTGAGCACGACCGCCGCCATAAGCGCCACCCAAAGCGATCCGATTATTTTGTGCGCGCTCGTTCCCTTTGGGCCTGCAATTTGGACAACACCCAACACAAATGCGGCAATCGCGCCGAACGCGTGAATTTGGATGTGCAGCGGCGCTGCGAACAGTGGTGCTAGGGACATTTCGCCCGGCTTAGTGTTTCCGCTCGCGATCGGACCACGCCAGGATATGGCTGATTAAATGGTCGATCACGAATCTCAGGAATGGGTCGGCATCTTCCAGTCTCTCGGTAAAGACTTTTTGTTCGATCACGAGAAGCTCGCAGCCTTGCTCCGATGTTACGGTGGCGTTTCGCCGATTATTGTCTTGAAGGAGGGCAAGTTCCCCAAACATCTCTCCCGGACCCAGGCGGCTGATCACTTTTGAGTTGCCCAGATCGTCCTCGACAACAACCTGCGCCTCGCCCAACAGCACCACATAGGCTTCATTGCCCGATTGGCCTTCCAGAAATATGATTTCCCGCGGCGGTACGGTCCGGCGTTTGCTCAAAACCTTTTCGAGCATTTGTTCCTTAGTTTCTTTCGGCATCTTTATCCCTCGGGTTCAACTCAATTTGCGACCGTACCTATGCCTCATGAAAGAGAGATTGCGGCGCGTTCGTCAATAGGATTTCCACTATTAGGCGCAACGAGAAGTCGTTATTGATAGCCCGCCCTGTCTCGTCAGTGTGGCACTAAAGAAATTCAAGAGCTATAAGGCTGATATTTCGACAGAGTTACTCGTTATGCTTTTATGTCCTCGCCCTCTCCCGCCACTCACGATCCCTATGCGGCTGTTCGCCTTCCCTTCGTGCGCGCATTCGTCGCCGCGCGCGTCTCGGCCTCGCTGGGCACGCAAATCGTCACCTTGGCGGTGGGATACGAATTGTATGAACGCACGGGAAGCGCCTGGTCGCTCGGCTTGGTCGGCCTTTTTGAACTGACCCCCGTTCTCCTTTTCATGATTGCCGCGGGCAATGCCGCGGACCGCTATGCACGGCGCGACATCGCCATGCTGGCCCAAGCGGTCGCAGCCATCGCGGCGATTGGCTTGATGGCTGTATCGTGGACACAGGGGCCCGTGTGGGTGGTCTATGCCATGCTAATGCTTGTAGGTACTGCGCGCGCCTTCGCCGGCCCGGCCGTCAGCACTATTTTGCCGCAGCTTTTAAAGCGCGAACAATTCGTCAATGCCAATGCTTGGGCGTCATCGGCATTTCAATTCGCTTCCGCCGCTGGACCGGCTTTGGGCGGTCTCATTATCGCATGGACTGGTGCAGTGACATGGGCCTACATGTTCGCGGCTATCGGTCAGGTTATTTTCATCATAGGGTTTTTCGCGGTGCCCCGCGTTCCGCCGCCGAAAAAGGGCACCACATCCCGCAAATTATTGGACGTCTTTGCAGGCTTTAGTTTCATTCGCCGCACGCCGGTTTTTCTTGCGGCTATTACGCTCGATATGTTCGCCGTGCTTCTCGGCGGTGCCGTCGCCCTTCTTCCGATCTTTGCCAAAGACATTTTGCACGTCGGCGCGGATGGCCTTGGTTGGCTGCGCGCCGCGCCGGGCGCCGGTAGTCTTTTGATGATGCTGATCATCACGCGCCTGAAACCCTGGAAGAAACCCGGCCACGTTCTCGTCTATACGGTGATCGGGTTCGGCTTGGCGACAATCGCTTTCGGATTGTCGACCAGCTTCATCCTTTCTCTGGTCGCGTTGTTTCTGACCGGGATATTCGACGCCATAAGCGTCGTCGTACGCATTACCCTTGAGCAAGTGGTGACGCCCGACCGTTTGCGCGGACGCGTTTCGGCCATCAACTATGTCTTTGTCGGATTCTCGAATGAGTTCGGCGCTTTCGAGAGCGGCGCGACCGCCGCACTATTCGGGCCTGTCATTTCAGTCGTGGGCGGCGGTATCGGCACCATTCTCGTCGTGCTTGGCGTGGCGTGGAAATGGCCGGCGCTTTTGCGCATCGGGCCGCTGCACACCTTAAGCCAGGAGGAAGAAGAAGAAATCGCCGAGGAAGCGGAAGTCCGCCACGGCGTTTAACGGCTTACTTCGCCGTTTTCATTATGGTGATCTGTTGGGCGCCGTTTTCCGCGGTGATTTCAAGCTTTCGAATATTCAGGTTTACAAAGGCATCGATTGCGGGCTTGGGGCTTCGCAGAGGATCACGCCCTCCAGGCAAATCTTCAAACCAGAGATAATCGTCAAACACCATCACGCCGCCGGTGCGCAATAACTTAAATCCAAGCACAGCGTCAGAGAGCACGTCCGGCGCCTGATGCGACCCGTCCACATAAATAAAATCAAACGAACTGCGCTCGCCCCGCGCCAGCAGCTTCGCAAGGCAAAGATCGGACGGCTCTTTGTGCACGTATAGCTCCACGTTGTATTTTGCCTGTTGGGTGGCAAGCGAGATATTGTGGAGAAAGCGCCCCTCCACTTTGCTCATATCCGTTTCATCCGCGGTGTGCTCAACGCCGCCGGCCCACGTATCCACACAATGCAATTCAATATCGTTCTGCGAGGCTAGCTTATCGATCAAATAACATGCACTGGCGCCTTCGTAGGACCCAATTTCCAGAACCTTTCGTGGATTCAGCTTTGGAAGCAATTCGTCCCACACCGCTTTTGCGGTTTGCTCAAACCAATTGTTGGTGAACTTGAAACCGCTCACATCGCTTCCCCAAGTTTGTGCCCGCATTGCAGGCAATACTTCGCGCCGGTTTCATGGCCGAAGTGCCCGCACTTGGTGCATGTACGCGGTTCATGGGATTGTCGCCCGGCGCTGAATAATTCCGCCGCATAAATCCCCGTCGGCACCGCGATGATCCCATAGCCAATCAATATCAGCCCGGCTGTGATCAATCGTCCAATGGGAGTTTCCGGCGCCAAATCGCCATAGCCCACGGTGCCCACCGTCACGATCGCCCAATACATGGCCATCGGAATGGAGGTAAAGCCGTGCTCGGGACCTTCCACCAAATACATCACCGCGCCGAACACCGTCACCACGGTCAGGATCGTAAGAAGGAACACGAGAATCTTACGCGAGCTGCGCGCAAGCGCCCTGACCAGGATGCCTGCTTCCATCGTGAATTGCCGCATTTGCAGGACCTTGAAGATTCTAAGGACCCGCAAAATTCTAAGCACGATCAGGAACTGCGCCCCGGATACAAAGAGCGCGATATATGTTGGAAGGATCGCCAGCAGATCAATGATCCCGTAGAAGCTGGTCGCATAGGCGCGCTTATTTTTAACAATGGCGAGCCGAAGGAAGTATTCGACGGTAAAGAGAAGTGTGAAGCCCCACTCCAAAACATAAAAAAAGTTCTGGTAGTCCGCATGCAAGTAATTCACGGAGTCCAGCATGGCCACCAGCACACTGGTCAGGATCACCAGCAGCAGAATAATGTCGAAATTCTTTCCGGCGGGCGTCTCGTGCCCAAAGATCACCTCGTAATAGCGCTCGCGCCAGCTTCCGTTTTCTTTGGAGCTCGATTCTGAACTGCTCATCCCCTGCCTTCTCGCGAGTCAATGCCGAGGGGATCATAACAGCCATTCCTCCATGCGAAAACGCCGGGCGCGATTATTCGGCCCGGCGTATGCAGCAACGATTAAATCGAGTCTAAGCCTTCGGCGGTGGCGCCTCACTCTTTACCAATGAAGAAACCGGGCACCACTGACCTTCGGCGACAACCGAGCTAAACCTATCAAAGCTCCCGGCCGGGCCTGTCATGAACCCGACGCCGTCGGCAAAGTTCAGCCCATGGCATCGTGTCATCAGCTTAGCGTAATACCACTGGCGGTGACTGTCCTGAACCCATAGCCCTCGCGTGCCGTCCGGATGCCAATCGCGGATCGCGCCGTGATTGACGAAATGGATGCGGGCTTGTTGCGGCTCTTCTACACCGGCGCGTTGCGTTTCGCCGGCCATCGCGGCCCCGGCTGGCAAGAGCAAACTCAGCGCCAAGCCATATAGCCATTTACCTTGCATGACATTTCTCCTTCCATATGGCGCCAGAAAACTTTGCGCCTTAATTCATGTGAGGAAAATGTGCTCTCCGATCTTGTCGCAACCGTGGCAAAACTGGCGCTTAATTGTGGAAGCTGGCGCAAGAAGCCGCATATGCACTGCAAAAAAAATTGAAATTCATCTGCCGGACGTTAGGTTGAGGGTCTTCTCACTGGAAGGCCTTTTATGACCCTTGAAAACTACCTTCTTTTTGTCCTTGCTGCGTTCGTATTATGCATCGTGCCCGGGCCGGATATCGCCTACCTGCTGAGCCGCTGTGTCGCTCAGGGGCGAAAAGCCGGTATCTTTGCGGCCCTCGGAATCAATGCCGGACAGATTGTTCACCTGGCCGCGGCGATTACAGGCCTTTCCGCCATTCTCATGACGTCTGCCACCGCGTTTACGGTCGTTAAGTGGGTTGGCGCCGCTTATCTCATTTACCTTGGTATTACGAACTTGCGCCGCCGCTCGCCGCAAAGCAACGCAACCGGCGAAAGACTCCCTCATGAGGGCCACGGCGCTGTTTTTTGGCAAGGCTTCGTGAGCGATGTCCTGAACCCAAAAATGGCGATTTTCTTTCTCGCCCTTTTGCCTCAGTTCGTAGTCGTCAGCGCGGATGGCGGCAGCCCTGTTGGGCAACTCATCCTGTTGGGATTGACCGTCAACGTCATTGCCCTGTCCGTCAATCTCGTTTTGATCACGGCCTCGGCCGAGGTAACCGCGAAATTGCGCCGAGAGTCCTCCATTGCGGGTTGGCTGCAAAAACTGATGGGTGCAACTTTTATCGGCTTGGGTGTACGATTGGCGTTTGAAAAGAATTGAAGAGCACTCTCTCACCGCCACTTTCCGCGCAGCCATAAGAGCAATACACCAAATAGAATGAGCGGCGAGACCGTATATCCTACGGCGCCCAACACCATGCCCCACGCGCCAAGCTCAACGCGCGGCTGATAAACGTGCAATAAAATAGGAAGCGATAGAACGAGAAGCGAGGCTATAACCACCCTTCGCTCGCACAATTGAGGAATAGACGTGCTCCAGCATTCGATGGCTCAAAAACTCTTTGCCGAGTTGCTCGGCACCGCCTTCCTTCTGGCAACGGTGGTCGGCTCGGGGATTATGGGTGAGAGATTGGCAGATGGAAACGACGCCATCGCCCTGCTCGGCAATACCATACCCACCGGCGCCATTCTCATTGTGCTGATCACAACTCTTGGCCCCATTTCCGGCGGGCATTTCAATCCGGCGGTGACTTTCGTGTTTTGGCTGTCGAAAGCAATCAGCGTGAAAGACAGCGCGCTTTATATCACGGCCCAAATTATCGGCGGACTTCTGGGCGTGCTCGCCGCCCACTTCATGTTCGAAGAAACCCTGGTGCAGTTTTCGCAAAAGGTGCGCACCGGCGAAGCGCAAGCGCTCGCCGAAGTCATCGCCGCTTTCGGTCTGGTGTTCACGATCCTCGCCACACTGAAATTCAAACGCGAGGCCGTCGCCGTCATGGTGGGGCTTTACATCACCGCCGCCTATTGGTTCACCGCCTCCACGTCATTCGCCAATCCGGCGGTGACCATCGCGCGCGGATTTTCAGACACCTTTTCGGGAATCCGGCCGGCAGACGTGCCGGCGTTCATCTTCGCCCAATTCATCGGCGCACTGCTCGCGTGGATGGTGTGCGCGAAGCTATTGCGTGAGAAATAGTTCTCTTGCCCGTTTAGGTCACCCTCCGAAGTCCGATCGCGCCGCCACCACACGCAACAGTATCGCCCGCGCACATCACATCGCGTGTTGTTTGCCGATTTGCGCAATTTTCCGAATTAATACGGCAACCCCCTGCATTTCCCGGCGTTTCCAATTCGCCCTAACCGCGTGCGCGCGCCGGACCAGACGGCACAAGCAACACGACTAAGGCTGGGGGAATGCAGAGGGGTTTGAACCATGAACATCCTAAAAATTATTGCCGGACTATCCGTCGGCACACTGCTGTGCGCGGCCGCCGCCATGGCCGAGGTCGGCGCGCAGAACCGAACATCGGGTGCGACCTTCACGCCGTGCCCAAGCAAAGCGACATTGCTGTCGCAGTCCATTCAAAGCGACACAGTCACACCGTGCGTCGCCATTGTCATTTTCCATCCCAATGTCTTACAGCCTGAACAGAAAGGCATTGTCGGAAACAAGGGCGCACAGTTCCGCGCCGGGCTGCCGCTCATCAACGGAACGGCCGTGTACGTACCTAACGACGACGCATTATCGGGCTTGCTTCACGATCCGCGTGTTCTCGACATTCGCCCCGACGGACGGGTGAGCATCCAAGGCCCGCCGGGCTCCTGCACGCCCTGGCCCGAGTGCAAGAACGGCGATGGCGGCGGCGACGGCGGCGGCAGCAGCGCTCAAGTCGATCCCGCCGGATATCTGCGCATCGGCGCAAACGCGGTCGCCGCAACAGGTGCCGGCATTGGCGTGGCCATCGTCGATACCGGCGTAGATCAGGATCACGCCGACATTGACGGCAATCTCGCCGCCCCGTGCTTCACCGCTTATACAAGTTGCGATGACGACAACGGCCACGGCACTCATGTCGCCGGCATTGTCGCGGCCGAAAACAACGATCAGGACATCGTCGGCGTTGCCCCCGAAGCGACGATCTACGCGGTCAAGGTGTTGGACAGCAGTGGCTCGGGTTTGTTCTCCGATGTGCTGAGCGGACTGCAATGGGTTTATAACCTCAACAGCGCCGTGCCCGAGACTTCGCCGGTGCCGATCCAGGTGGTGAACATGAGCCTGGGCGCCGAAGCCGTGTGCGGCAGGCCCGATGATCCGGGCTTGTACACTTATATCCAAACGCTGGCCGATCAGGGCGTCGTCGTGGTCGTGGCCCCCGGAAACGACAGCTCAAAAGAAGTCTTCGACATGTTGCCCGCGGGCTGTCCCGGTGTCTTGGCGATTGCCAGCACCACGGCACAGGCCGGCACCAATAAATGCAAGGTTCTCTCGGGCTACGTTGGTGCGGATACGGCGTCCTACTTCACCACCGACGGCGCTTTCGATGGCACCGTGGGCGTGACCATCTCCGCACCCGGCGAGACATACGAGAACAACACCTGCGGCACCATTCAGTCCAAAGGCATTCTCAGCCTCGCGGCGGGCGGCGGCACCACAGAAAAGAACGGCACCAGCATGGCCGCGCCGCATGTGGCCGGTGTCGCCGCGCTTATGCTGCAAGCCAACGGTGCGCTCTCGCCGTTCACGGTGCGCTCGATCATTCGCGCCTCCGCCTCCAATGTGGAAAGCGCCCCGATCGATCACCCGTTCATCAGCGAGTCATTGGACGGTGAATTGGAAGGCATCGTCAACGCCCCCGGTGCGGTGGCCATGGCGGCGGGTCTGTAAACAAACCATCAGATTAAAACCAAAAGGCCCCAGGGAAACCCGGGGCCTTTTTTGTTACCCCAAATGGCTCCCGAACTTATCCTGCAGGATGGGGCGTTGTTCGTCCACTTTCAGGCCGTAGCCTTCCAGGCCGACGATCACCTTTGAGGTGTTGGTGAGCAGGATCATGTTGTCCACGCCGAGATCGACGAGGATCTGCGCGCCCACGCCGTAGTCCATCAGGCGTTTGGTGTGTTCCTCGCCGCGCGCCTTGGCGCGAATACGTTCCGCCAGCCCACCGGGGGCTTCACGGAAGAACACGATCGCGCCGCGCCCGTATTCGGCAATCATGTGCATGGCCGCCTGCAATTCGCCGGTGCGCTGGGACTGAATATCCATCAGCACGTCGGGCAGCAGGTTGAAGTGATGCATGCGCACCATCACCGGCTCGGGCCCGTCCACCTTGCCCTTAACCAGCACCAGTTGCTCGTCGCCGGTCACGCTGTCTTTGTAAACGCGGCTGAGCCATTGCCCGCCGATCTCGCTCTTGAACGGCGCTTCGGCCTCCATGCGCACGAGGCGTTCCTTGCGCCGGCGGTAGGCAATCAGGTCAGCAATGGTGGCGATCTTGAGTCCATGAAACTGCGCGAACTTCACAAGGTCCGGCATCCGCGCCATGGAGCCGTCGTCGTTCATGATCTCGCAGATCACCCCGGCGGGAATGAGGCCTGCCAATCTTGAGACATCCACCGCCGCTTCAGTGTGCCCGGCGCGCACCAGCACGCCGCCGTCCTTGGCCATAAGCGGAAACACATGGCCGGGCGTGGCGAGGTCGGTGGGTTCGGACGAAGGATCGATGGCCACAGCAATGGTGCGCGCGCGGTCAGCAGCGGAAATGCCGGTGGTCACCCCTTCCCGCGCTTCGATGGAAAGTGTGAAGGCGGTGGAAAGCCGCGATTGGTTTTGCGCAGGCAACAGCGGCAGGCGTAATTTCTCCACCCGCTCGCGGGTCATCGAAAGGCAAATGAGTCCGCGCCCATTCTTGGCCATGAAGTTCACCGCATCGGGCGTGGCCATTTGCGCGGGAATAATCAGATCGCCTTCGTTCTCACGGCCCTCGTCGTCCACCAGAATGAACATGCGCCCGTTGCGCGCATCGTCGATAATCTCCTCGATGGGCGCGAGGTAATCGGTGAACTCGTTATGGCTCAGGTGCGAATGTGCGTCGGGCATTACCGTCTCCTCGGCCCTTATGAATTGGGCGGCAGTAGGCGCGCAACATAGCGCGCCAGCAGATCGATTTCCACGTTCAGGGCGCTCCCCGGCTCCAGGGTGCCGAAGGTGGTAACCGTTTGAGTGTGCGGGATTATATTGACCCCGAAGGTGCCGTTTTCAACCTCGTTCACCGTCAGGGAAACCCCGTCCAGAGTCACCGAGCCCTTGGGGGCGATGAATTTCATGAGCTCGGACGGGGGCGCGACGGTGTAGCGCTTTGAGCCTTCTTCGTCCGCTATGGCCGTGACATTGCCGACGCCGTCCACATGGCCGGACACCAAGTGCCCGCCGAGTTCGTCGCCGAACTTAAGCGCGCGTTCCAGATTGATGCGCGTGCCGGTTTTCCAATCGCCGAGGGTGGTCTTGTCGAGAGTCTCCTTCGAGGCATCGACCGCGAACCAGTCGGGCCCCTTTTCGGTCACCGTCAGGCAACATCCATTGCAGGCTATGGAAGCGCCCATTTCGATGCCCTCGGTGTTGTAGCTGGTGGCGATTTTAAAACGCGCGGCGGCATCGCCTTTGGAAATTTCGGCGATTTTTCCTAGATCTGTGATGATTCCGGTGAACATGCGCGCTTAACCGTGAAATTTGCAGCCAAAACCGTGAAACATGAGCGTCAATACCGTGCGGGATAAGAACAACATGCACGGCAAAACCGTCCTTCTACATGCCCCTAACGGGGCGCTCGGTCCAGAAAATCCAGCATATCTGCGCCAAAAACTAGGCTATCGCGGGCCTTGAACCGGGCCATGTCGGCGATTTTTCCAAGGTTGAGGTTGCCCAGAACCGGGGTGCCGTCGCCGCCGATGACACCCGGCGCGCGGAACCAGGCGATCTCGTCCACCAGATCCGCGCCCAAAAACGCCGCCGCGACCGTGCCGCCGCCCTCGATCATGACACGTGTGAGCCCGCGATTTGTGAGTTCACGGGCGGCATTTGCCGCGAACTCCGCATCGTTTTTTCCGGCTTCTACCGTGATGATTTCTGCGCCCTTCGCCGCAAGATGCGCGCAATCCGCGCCCTTTACCGTAATAATCCACGTCGGAATATCGCGCGCCGTGGCGATAATTTTCGCGATTTCGGGTGTTCTTCCCCGCCGGTCTAGAACAAGCCGTACTTTGGGCCGTCCAGCATAACCGGGCATCCGACATGTCAGCTCCGGATCGTCCGCCAGAACCGTCCCCGAGCCCACCAAAATGGCATCGAAGCGCGAGCGCAAAACATGCGCTGCGCCGCGCGCCGCCTCGCCCGTAATCCATTTGCTTTCGCCGGATTTCAGCGCAATACGCCCGTCCAAAGTGCTCGCGCATTTCAATGTGAATAGCGGGCGCTTCTGCTCGACGCTCAGGAAAAAACCGGCGTTGAGTTTGCGCGCCTCGGTCTCACAAAGCCCGGTTTCGACTTTGATTCCCGCGTCCTGAAGGTTTTTGAGTCCCGCGCCGGAGACCTTGGGATTTGAATCAATCGTCGCCGCCACAACCCGCGCGACGCCCGCGGAAATCAAGGCCTCGGAGCACGGCGGGGTTTTCCCGTGATGGCTGCATGGCTCCAGGGTGACGAACACGTCCGCGCCCTTGGCCGCTTCGCCCGCACGCCTTAACGCTTCTGTTTCCCCGTGCGGCCGGCCTCCTGACTGGGTCCAACCGCGCCCGACAATGACGCCGTCTTTGACAATCACGCAGCCAACGGCCGGGTTCGGCCACACATCGCCGAGCCCGCGCGCCGCCAAAGACAGCGCGCCCTGCATAAAAGCTTTATCGTTTTCGGAAGCGGCCGGGGCCACCGGCTTTACTCGTCCAGCGTCGGGGCGTTCGGATCGGACAACGTCTCAACGAAGTTTTCGAAGTCTTTGGCTTCGCGGAAGTTTTTATAGACCGAGGCAAAGCGCACATAGGCCACTTTGTCGAGGCCTTGTAGGGCTTCCATCACCATTTCGCCGATCACGCTGGAGGGAATGTCCGCTTCGCCCATGCTTTCCAAGCGTCGCTGCATGGCGTTGACCACCCGCTCGATCCGCTCTTCTTCAACGGAGCGTTTTCTGCACGCCGTGATAATGGACCGCGCCAGCTTGTCCCGATCGAACGGCGTGCGCTGGCCGTTCTTTTTCACCACCGTGAGTTCGCGCAATTGAATGCGCTCGAATGTGGTGAACCGCGCGCCGCAGGCCGGGCACGCACGCCGGCGGCGGATCGCCGAGTTATCTTCCGTCGGGCGGGAATCCTTGACCTGGGTATCCAGGCCCCCGCAATAGGGACAACGCATTTAACCTTACTCCCACCAGTCGTTTTCACCCGTTCGGGGCTTTTCGCATTCCCCGTTTCAGGCCTTATGACCCCAATTTATTGATAAATCGGAAACCGCCGACACAAAGCCTGGACTTTTTTACCCACGGCGGCCTCAACGTCCGCGGTATTGCCGGGATTGGCCGCCTGGGCGTCCAGCACCTCGACAATCAACTCGCCGACCTGCTGGAATTCCGCGGTTCCGAAGCCTCGCGTGGTGGCCGCCGGGGTGCCGAGGCGGATCCCCGAGGTCACCATGGGCTTTTCCGGATCGAACGGAATGCCGTTCTTGTTGCAGGTGATCCCGGCGCGCTCGAGCAGTTCCTCGACTACGTTTCCGGTCAGTTTTTTGGGCCGCAGATCGACCAACATCAGATGCGTATCCGTGCCACCGGCAACAATTTCCAGGCCGCCTTTGCGCAGAGTCTCGGCCAACGTTTTTGCATTCGCCACAACGTTTTGCGCGTAAGTCTTGAATTCGGGCTTCAGCGCTTCTCCAAAGGCCACCGCCTTCCCGGCGATGACATGCATGAGCGGTCCGCCCTGCAGGCCCGGGAAGATGGCCGAGTTGATCTTTTTGCCGATGTCCTCGTTATTGGAAAGGATCATACCGCCGCGCGGGCCGCGCAAAGTTTTATGCGTTGTTGTGGTCACCACATCGGCATACGGCAGAGGACTGGGATGAACGCCCGCTGCGACAAGCCCGGCAAAGTGCGCCATATCGACCATGAACAGCGCTCCGACACTGTCGGCAATCTCGCGGAAAGCCTTGAAATCGATGATGCGCGAATAGGCCGAACCGCCGGCGATAATCAGCTTGGGCTGATGTTCCTTGGCCATGCTGGCGACCTGATCAATGTCGATCTGCCCGTCCTGCTGACGCACGCCGTATTGAACGGCGTTAAACCACTTGCCGGAAATGTTCGGCTTGGCACCGTGAGTGAGGTGACCGCCCGCCGCGAGGCCCATGCCCATGATGGTTTCGCCCGGCTTCACCAAAGCTAGGAACACACCTTCATTGGCCTGCGCCCCGGCATGAGGCTGCACGTTGGCATAAGCGCAATTGAACAGTTTCTTGGCCCGCTCGATCGCCAGTTCCTCGGCGATGTCTACATATTCGCAGCCGCCGTAATAGCGTTTACCCGGATATCCCTCGGCGTATTTGTTGGTCAGCACGCTGCCCACGGCTTCGAGCACCGCGCGGCTGACGATGTTTTCCGAGGCAATAAGTTCGATCTGTTCCTGCTGGCGATGCAACTCCTGGGTCACGGACTTCATGACGGCGGGATCGGCCTCGGCCAGAGACTGTGAGAAAAAAGCAGGGGAAACGGCGCGGTCCATTCTTTAAATCGTCCTCTTTTTCAATAGCTTGTTTCCGGGAGTTAATCCAATTTCTCTACACGGCGGGCATGGCGCCCACCCTCGAATTCTGTGGCGAAGAACGTCTTCAATAGCGCTCGCGCGGCGTCGGCCTCGATGGTTCTAGCACCGAGGGCAAGGATATTGGCGTCGTTATGCTGCCGCGACATCTTGGTCGTGAACTCATCGTGGACCAACGCGGCCCGGGCTCCCGGGTGACGATTGACGGCTATCGAAATCCCGATCCCGGTCCCACAAACAACGACGCCGGCCCTGGCTTTTCCGCCTGTCACCGCCTCGGCCAACGCGTGGCCGAAGTCCGGATAGTCAACGGAGTCCGTTCCCGTAGTGCCGAGGTCCAGCACTTTGAATCCCATCCCCTCCAAATCCTTGGCGAGTATGGTCTTCAGCTCTACACCGGCGTGATCGCTTGCAATTGCGACGGTGTCCCCGGCGCGGGCTAAAACGTTCTCGGACATGTTGAACTTAAATTGACCTCTTTAATGGGTATTAGTCTGCCGCGAAGCAGTAGTAGTAACCGTTCCCGCCGGTGCCCACCAAGTTTTCCTGGCTGCAACCGCGCGATCCATGAGAGCTGTTCCAGGAGGTGGGATTGGCCCCGCCGCCGGTCCGGTCGTGGTGTCCAACCTGGGCACTGCCCTCGCCGTTGCTCGTCCAGTTCTTACAGGTTTTATCCTCGCCGTCCGCGAAGGTGGTTCCATCTAAATTGGAGCCGGTCAGAATATCGTGCTGGTTCGGCGTATCACCCCGCCCGTTTACCATGCTCCCCTTTTCAGTGAGCTGGGTCTCCTTGGTGAGGTTGTTTTCGCCGTGCAATTCCGCGACGTTCGCCGCGATCTGAACGCCTTTGGAATTGAACCACGGACCGGAGCCAATGCGGTCGCGGGCGTTGACCGCACCCGATCCTTGGGTGCTCAAATAGGCCCGCCACGTCTTTCCGCTGGAGCCAGCGGCTTCAGCCAACGATGCACAATGGGCGTCAGCGCCCGACAGGCCACCGAGATTGGCGCCGTCACCCGAGCCGACACTGGTGATGAAAAAGCTCATTTTGTCTGGTTGGGTATCCTGGGCACTGGCCGCGCCCGGAACCAATACAACCGCTGCCGCCAACGTCGTCATCAACAAAGCCTTCTTCATTGGTCCCTCCGACCTCTCGGTGCAAATTGGAGAGGTGGAATACCATATATCGCAAGGACCTGCCAATGCGGCACAACAAATTGTTTTATATGGGAAAATTTATATCAGCGCGCGTGCCGCTCGTTGTATTTGCGCACGGCAATCTTCAGCTTGCGCAGGGCATTCATTTTCAGGCTGAAGGGGCTCATCCGCGCCGAGCCGACGATACTCACCTCGATATTGGTGTCGGGGTCAATGGCCGAGACCTTAACCGCATTCCCGATCGCGGTCAGTTCGAACAAAACCTCGCGGATTTCCGAACCGGCAAGGCTCAATGAGCGTTTAGGTTTGCGGTAGAACGGATTATAGCCGGACATGCTAAAAACCAATGTTGTTCGCTTAGTTTAACACGGCTGCGATCACGAAGGGTATATCTTCGCGGCACGGGGGAGCTTCCGCATGAAATGGATTCTGCGCGGGATTTTAATAGTCGTTACCTTGGTGGTCGTTTTGGCCGTGGGCTGGCCCACCTATTTGTGGCTCAGCGCCCGGCATGCGGTTCCCGAGTGGGACGGCGAAGTGTCATTGGATGGCCTGTCCGGTCCGGTCACCATCATCAGAAATGAATATGGCGTTCCTCTTATATCGGCGCAAAGCGAAACAGACGCCTATTTCGGTCTCGGCTACGCCCACGCCCAGGACCGGCTGTTTGCCATGGAACTTATGCGCCGCCAGGGGCAAGGCCGTCTTGCCGAACTGATCGGACCACTTGCCGTTTCCGTCGACAAGTACACACGTACCTTGGGCCTTTACCGACGCGCGCAGGACGACATCAAAGGATTGTCCAGTGATGTGATGGCGGTGACCGAAAGCTACGCGGCCGGTGTCAACGCCTGGATCAACAGCGGCAATCCCCTGCCCGTCGAATACAAGGTTCTGATGTTCGAGCCTGAACCTTGGGTGCCCGCCGATTCAATGGTCTGGCAAAAGATCATGGGATTGCAGCTATCCGGCAATTGGGACGAGGAACTCGTCGATGCCCTGCTCATCGAAAAACTCGGCCCTGAGAAAGCGCGGGAACTTTGGCCCTCGCAGCGACCGACCGACCACACGACTCTCAAAGAGGTCGCGGCAGACTACAACGGACTTCGGTTTGCCGAATTGTACGAAGGCATGACCGAGGCGTTGAACCCAACGCTTGCGTCCAATGTGTGGGCTTTAAACGGCACGCGCACCGACACCGGATCGCCGATCCTTGCAAGCGATCCGCACCTTGGATTTCAGGCGCCAAACCTTTGGTATGTCGCGGGCGTCGCGTTTCCGGGCCAGTCCATTTTCGGCGCAACGGTACCCGGCGTGCCGTTTCATCTCATCGGACAAAACGAGCATGTCGCCTGGGGCCTGACCACCACCCATAGCGATACCGGAGATCTCTTTATCGAGAAGCTGTCCGAGGACGGGAATTCTTATGAAACGCCGGACGGTCTCGCGCCTTTGGAGACACGGACTGAAATCATAAATGCCCGGTTTGGCGAGCCCGTCTCGCTGACGGTCCGCGAAACCCGGCACGGCCCAATCGTAAGCGATGTCTTGCCGGTGGAGCGCAGCGTTCCCGAACTGACGGCGGAAAATCATGCGGTTGCTTTGGCGGTCAACGTACTCCAGCCGAATGACACGACAGCCGAAGCGATCTACCGCGTCGCCCGTGCCGCAAACATTCAGGAGTTCCACGAGGCGCTGCGACTATACAAGGCGCCGCAGCAAAACATCGTCTTTGCCGACGACAGCGGCGGCATCGGCTATATGTCACCGGCGCGGGTACCCATCCGCAAAAATGGAGACGGCACGGTTCCCGTGCCGGGCTGGACCGGGGAATTCGATTGGATGGGCTGGATTCCGTTCGAGGAACTGCCGCAATCCCTGAATCCTGAGTCAGGTCAGTTGGTGAATGCAAACAACAAGATTGTTCCCGACGACTACCCGCATCTGATCGCCGCGCGGTGGCGCGCGCCCTACCGCGCCAATCGGATTGCCGACCTTATCGCGGCAAACGACACAGCAACCCTGGACAATGTCGCGCAAACGCAAATTGACCAGGTCTCGCTGATGGCGCGCGATTTGAAACCGCTTCTGATGGAACTGATGCCACCCGATAAAATCGAAAACGATCCGTTGCTCAGTGCGATGCTGCGGTGGAACGGAGAAATGGACCGGGCACGCATGGAGCCGCTGATATTTCTTTTGTGGATGGAAAAAGCCAAAACTGCCCTGGCCGCTGACGAGTTGGACGAAACGTTCCAATACTTCTCCGGGGTCAATGCCGAATTCATCCGCACCATCCTGACGGAGAATCAGCACTGGTGCGACGACGTTTTAACCGAGACATTCGAAACGTGCAGCACGCAAATCGGCAATGCCTGGGATGAGGTCGCTGCATGGGTGGAACAACAAAATGCGACTGACCCGACATCGCTCAAATGGGGCGATTACCACTTCGCCACCTTTAACCATCTGCTGTTCGGAAATCTGCCGCTGGTTTCCGGGATCGGCAGAATGAGGGTGTCCAATGGCGGCGACAACTACACCATCAATGTCGGCTCGCATGCGGCGTCCACTTCTAGACTCCCCTTTCGCCAGGGGCATGGTCCGGCGTTTCGGGCCGTCTTCGACCTTGGGGACCGGAGCCTGTCCCGCTTTGCCATGGCCGGCGGACAGTCGGGCCACCTCGCCTCGCCCCATTACGATGATTTGCTGATTTCCTGGCGTGATGGACGGTATTTTGCCGCTCCGACCCCTGAAACGGCAGTAAATCGCCTAATTTTGTCGCCTGCAAAATAGCCTCTGGTAGTGAAAATTTTACCTTGTCCGGGCCATTCTTGTGCCCTGAAGTTGAAAGATTACATAGACTTCAATAGTTTGGGCGCGGTGTGTAGACTGCAATGCAGCCTCGCGGCGAACCGCGAATAGGGAAGCGAACGACACATGGCAGAACGGCCAGATTTTGGCGGTGCCGGCGGTATGCTCGGCAGCCAAGCTATTGGTGAAGGCGCTGAACAAAGCATCACCGGCTCTACAGCCGCCGTTGTACTGCCCCCGCCGTCCGTCGGCGCGGGCGGTCAGGAAATGACCGACCCCAACGAAGCCTCCGATATCGAGGAAGATGCCATCGAAGCGGCACTCGAAGCGAAAGAGCAGGAACAGTTCGAACAAATCGCCCAAGAATTGCGCGACCAGATCAGCGGCATTCCCGACCTCGCGCCACTCGCCAATAGTTTGTTGATCGACAGCACGCCGGAAGGTTTGCGTATTCAAATCGCCGACCAGGACAAGGTCGATATGTTCGCGCCCGGCAGTGCGCAGCTTTACCCGAGAACGCGGGATCTCCTCGTCCAGGTGGCAAGCGTGATCCGAAAGATGCCGAACAAAATCAGCATTTCCGGGCACACCGACCCGACCACCGCCATTGACCCATCGGGCTACACCAATTGGGAACTGTCGGCGGACCGCGCTCTCGCTACGCGCCGCGTCCTGCTTCAGGGCGGCGTGGATGACAGGCAGATAGGTGAAGTCGTCGGACTGGCGGACAGAGAGCCTTTGGACCCGACCGAACTGCGCTCGCCGCGTAACCGGCGGGTGTCCATCATTCTGATGCGCGCAGACAATTTGAGCGGTGACGAGTTCAACCGCTTACCTAACTTCCTCGAGCGCAGCACCCTGCCCGAGCCCTTGAGCCCGGCTGCCAGCGAAACATTCAGCAACTGAGGCGTCGCACCCTCTGATTTTCGGGGTATTTTTCGCCGCAATTTTGGCCGTTCTGGCGCTTGCAAGAGCGGCAAACGCCCGTCATTCTATACCGATGCCCGATTTGTTCGGGCTGCGTTTCCTTTTGGGCAATTGCGAATGTAATGGATCAAACACCGCTCAAACGTCCGCAGTTTTTTTTCACCACGGCGCCGCTGCCGTGCCCGTACCTGCCTGAGCGCTTGGAACGCAAACTGGTCACGGAACTGTCCGGCTCTTCTGCCGAAGGCACCCATGAGAGCTTGGCGCGCAGCGGTTTCCGGCGTAGCCATTCCATAGCCTATGCGCCCGCTTGCCCAGGCTGCCGCGCCTGCGTGCCGGTGCGCGTGTCCGCGCAGGAATTTACGCGGCGGCGTTCACTGGCGCGGATCTGGCGGCAGAACGAAGACTTGGTCGCCATCAAGGTGCCCGCCCGCGCGACCACGGAGCAATACGAATTGTTCGCGCGTTACCAACAATCGCGCCACTCCGGCAGCGATATGGCGCTGATGGGTTTTTACGAATACAGCGCAATGATCGAGGATAGCCCGATCGATACATTCCTAGTGGAGTATCGCGATCATTCCGGCAATTTGATTGCCGTGTGTCTGACCGACAAAACCACGGACGGCCTGTCTGCGGTGTATAGCTTTTTCGAAACCGGCGGCGAGCGCGACGGCCTTGGCAACTACGTGGTGCTGTGGCTGATCGAACAGGCCAAGCGTTTAAAACTTCCATACGTCTATTTGGGCTACTGGATCGAGAACTCGCCGAAGATGGCTTATAAATCGCGTTTCCAGCCGCTCGAACATTTGACCGAGAACGGCTGGGAACGGTTCGAAGAAGACGTCAACCTCGCCGTCTAATCCCGCACACCTTTTAAGCGGACAATCACATGCCTAATATTCCCTACGCCAGCATTGAAACTGCGGAGAGCGAAGAGATTCGCGCGCTGCTTGAAGCCATCAAGGAGCGCCGCGGCGGCAAGGCGCTCAATCTCGACCGCATGTTGGTGCATAGCCCGCCGTTCGCAGAGGGCTGGAACATCTTTTTCCGCAAAGTGCGCCGGGAACTGAGCCTTGATGCGAAACTGCGCGAGCTCGCCATCTGCGCCGTGGGGGTGATCAACGGCGCGGATTACGAAGTGCGTCAGCACGTACCCGTGTTTCACGAGGCCGGCGGCACGCCGGACCAGATCACGTCTCTCTATAATATTGATGACGCCGTGAACGATGCGGAGAATTTCAATGCGGCGGAACGAGCGATTATTCGTCTCTCCATCGAAATGACCCGCAACGTAAAACCGACGATGGAAACCCTGGATGCAGTGAAAGCGGTACTACCGGGCACGCAACAGGTGATGGAAGCCATCAGCGTGATCGCGGCCTATAACATGGTCTCGCGGATCTTGCTCACCACCGGCGTGGATATGGAGGAAGAATAGAGGTTAGCTAAACGGTCGCTTTGAGGTGGAGAAGCCCTTCGGCGGCATGCGGCCTGCTTGAGCGCGGGCGCCGATCCAGGCGCGCAGATCGGTTTCCGTGCGTTGGCGCTCACCGGCTTTCCAGGTCAGTCCCTCTTTCAAGGTAAACACTTTGGCGTCGGCGCATCCGCCGCCCTTGTAGCGCTGGAGAATGACGCCGCGCCCGCGTCCCATTTCCGGAACGTCCTTGAGCGGAAAGATCAGAAGCTTTTTGTTTTCGCCGATGATGGCCACGGAATCCGGCGGCTTGCCGGCCAACAGATCATCGCCCAATCCTGACGTTCCGGGAATAGGCGCACAAACCTTCGCGCGTTCGTCCTTCGCCAAATTCAGCGCCTGTTTGCCGTTCTTGGTTTGCGCGAACACCTGCTCGGCGGTGACGACAAAGCCGCGCCCGGCGCTGGAGACCAGCAGGAATTTCTGCTCGCGGGCATAGACCGTCATGAACACGATCTCGGCGTCGTTGGGAAGGTCCACCAGCAGACGGATGGGCTCACCGAAACCGCGCCCTTGCGGCAGGCGGTCCGCCGCGACGGTGTAAAAGCGCCCGTCGGAGCCGAACAGCATGATCTTGTCGGTGGATTGCGCCTTAACCGCGCTGTGAAGTGAGTCGCCGTCCTTGAATTTGAGATCGGCCTTACCCGCGGCAACTTCGTCGCGGTGGCCTTTCATCGACCTGATCCAGCCCTTGTTGGACAGAATGACCGTGAGGGGTTCTTTCTCAATGAAGGTTTCGATGGGCACGATTTCGGCGCTCGGCGCGTTGCCCAGTTCCGTGCGGCGCTTGCCGACCTCGGACTTCTGGCCGAACTTGTCCTTAGCTTCTTTCACCTGCGCGGCGATGGCCGCCCACTGTTTCTTGGTGTCCTTGAGCAGCGCGGTCAGGTCTTTCTTTTCCGCCGTCAGGTTTTTGTTCTCGGTCTTGATCTCCATTTCCTCAAGCTTACGCAAAGAGCGCAAACGCATGTTGAGGATGGCCTCGGCCTGAACGTCGGTGAGCTTGAACCGCTTCATTAGTACGGGTTTCGGCTCATCTTCCTTACGGATGATTTTGATTACCGCATCGAGATTGAGATAGGCAATGAGATAACCGCCGAGCACTTCCAGGCGATGATTGATGGCCGCCAAGCGGTGTTTCGAGCGGCGCACCAATACCACCTGACGGTGATCCAAATAGGATTGCAGCACGTCGCGCAGGTCCATGACGCGCGGCGTGCCGTTGGCATCAAGGACATTCATATTTAGGCCGAAGCGCGTTTCGAGATCGGTCAGGCGGAACAATTGTTCCATCATCTGCTCGGCTTCGACGCTGCGCGACTTGGGCTCAAGCACGATACGAATGTCCTCGGCGGACTCATCACGAATGTCGGCCAGGAACGGCAGCTTTTTTTCGTCCATGAGCGCGGCGATGCGCTCGATCAGCCGCGCCTTGGGCACCTGATATGGCACCTCGTTAACAATGATCTGATACTGCCCACGCCCCAGATCTTCTTTTTCCCAGCGCGCGCGAATGCGGAACGAGCCTCGCCCGGTCTTGTAGGCTTCGGTGATCGTCTCGCGGTTTTCAGCCAAAATCCCGCCAGTGGGAAAGTCCGGGCCGGGCATGAGATCGACGAGCGTACCGATTTGCGCCTTGGGTGTTTTGATCAGGTGCAGCAGCGCATCGCAAACCTCGCCCACATTGTGCGGCGGGATATTGGTGGCCATGCCCACGGCGATGCCCGAGGAGCCGTTCGCCAATAAATTCGGCACGGCGGCGGGCATGACAACGGGCTCAGACTCCTCGCCGTCGTAGGTGGAGCGGAAATCAACCGCGTCATCGTCCAGCCCCTCCATGAGGGCTTGCGCGAACGGCGTGAGTTTGGCTTCGGTGTAACGCATGGCGGCGGCGTTATCGCCGTCGATATTGCCGAAGTTTCCCTGCCCCTCGACCAATGGAAAGCGCACGGCGAAATCCTGCGCAAGCCGCACCAGCGTGTCATAAACCGCTGAGTCGCCGTGCGGGTGATACTTACCGATGACATCGCCGACCACGCGCGCGCATTTCTTGAACCCGCCGGCGGGGTCGAGTTTCAGTTGGCGCATGGCGAAGAGCAGCCGGCGGTGAACCGGCTTTAGGCCATCGCGCACATCAGGAAGCGAACGGGACACAATGGTCGAAAGCGCATAGGCCAGATAGCGCTCGCCCAAGGCATCGGCCAAGGGCGCATCGACAATCTTCTCCGCCGTTTTGGGCTGCGAGGCTTTGGGTTTTCTAGGCATTTGTGACTCTGTTGGACATCCGCGCGCACAATAGCGGCAGACGGCGAATTTATACAATACCTAGTATGTCAGCCCTTGAGCCGCACAACAAATCGGGTGCGGGATGCCGGGAGTTCGCGCTTTTGCGGCCGGAACACGCGGCTTTCGAAGAAGTGGCCGGTCAGTTCGAGGGCGGCGGCGATTTCAGGCGAATTGGGCGCATCGTCAGCACCGCCCGCCATGAATGCCGGCAAGGCAAGGAGTTTACCAACATAAGGTTCTCCCGCGCCGCGCGACACGGCCCGTCCCGATTTCGGTGAAACGTAAATAAGGTCATCGCGCGATCCGGTGGCGGCGCAGGATGCGAGGTCGAGCCCGTAACCCATGTCCGCGAGCAGCGCCAGTTCCCATTTCGCGTACAGCGCGGGCCAATATGCCGCATCAAGTTGGGTCAGAAGATCCAGCGTGCGTTGATAGACTTCGAGGTGCGGCTCGCGCTCGGGCATGGTATCTTCGATCATGGCGCACATGGCGCTGAGGCCTGCCAATTGATCGGCATTAGACAATGCCAAAGCTGCGTAACTCTGCACGCCTTCCACGGTGAACGTTCCGAGGTGTTCTTCCAGCCTTGCCCGCCACGAGGCTTTCACAAGGTTACCGGGCTGGAGAATGCCCCGGTGTTTTTTACCCATGCCACCTTTGACGAGGCCCACATGGCGGCCTTGGCTGCCGGTCATCAACGACGCAATGGCGTCATAGTCGCCGAACCGACGAACGGAGACGACTATGCCCTCATCTTCCCAACTTACGGCCATGTGCGGAGTTTAAGGCTTTAGCTAAAGCGGAGGAAGATGATCGCTAGACCTAAAATGGTTCCTGCGATGCCGACGAAAAGTGCCCAATGATCGACCCAAGTGTTCGGAATATGCCGCCCGCGGCGGATCACAATCAGCGCAAGCGCGATCACACCCGCAATAAAGCTAATGACACCGAATACGCTCATGAATTTCCATTGGACATTGTGGCGCGCTCTACACGCGCGCCATAAAAGCGGAATCAGGCGTTGAAGTCGAGCCCCCAGTCGCTGAAGAAATGCCGGTCCTCGGACCAGCGTTCGTTCACTTTGACGTGCAAGAACAAATGGACCCGGCGTTCTAGTAAGTGCTCCAATTCGGCCCTTGCCGCCGCGCCAATGGACTTGATGCGTTTCCCGCCATGGCCAAGGACAATCGGCCGGTGCCCTTCGCGCGACACATAGATGACCTGATCAATGCGAATGCTGCCATCTTTCTTTTCTTCCCATTTCTCGACGTCCACGGCGCAGGAGTACGGAAGCTCTTGGCGCAACTGAAGGAAAAGTTTCTCGCGGGTGATCTCCGCCGACAAAAGCCGCAGCGGCATGTCCGAGATGTCGTCCTCGGGAAAGAGCCAAGGCCCCTCCCGGACGACTGCCGCCAAGTGGTCTCGCAACGCATCGAGCCCGTCCCCGCTCAAGGCCGAGATCATAAAGACGTCGCTGAACACGCCGGTCTCATTAAGGCGGGCGGCCAAGGAAAGAAGTTTTTCCTTTGGCGTGGCGTCAATTTTGTTCAGGGCCAGCATAGCGCGGCGGTTTGACGTCTTCAGGTCAGCAACAATCTGTTCGATGTCCGGGGAAAGGCGCTCGGCGCGCCCTTCCTTGGCGGCATCGACCACCAGCAATATTTCGTCCGCGTCCGCCGCCCCCGACCATGCAGCGGCCACCATTGCCCGCTCAATGCGCTTCTTGGCCTGGAAAATACCCGGCGTGTCCAAGAACACCACCTGCGACTGGCCGAATATCGCTATGCCGCGCACGATTGTGCGCGTCGTTTGCGCCTTTGGCGTCACGATGCTGACTTTGCTGCCCACCAACGCGTTGACCAGCGTTGACTTGCCTGCATTAGGCGCACCCAACACGGCGATGAAACCGCAGCGCGTCGGCCCTTTATTTTGTGTTTCCGTATTCAAGCCGATGCCTCTTCGAGGTCTTTCAAAAGAGCTTTTGCGGCCGCCTGTTCGGCAGACCGTTTTGTCCGCCCCTTCCCTTCGCGTGCTGCTTGTCCTTCGACGCTCACCGATACTGTAAAAGACGGCGCGTGAGCAGGACCTTTTTCCGACACAACCGTGTAATTGGGAAGCGGCAATGAACGTCCTTGCGCCCATTCCTGTAATGCAGTTTTGGAATCTTTGGGCGGCGCTGACTCGGACTCGATACGCCTACGCCACTGCGCATCTATGAAACTTGCGGCAGTCTCGAGACCACCGTCGAGGTAAAGTGCCCCAATCACGGCTTCGCATGCGTCCGCAAGTATGGCCGTATCGTGGGAACCGGCGTGCTGACCGGGCGCGGTCGTCACATGTGGCGCCAAGCCAAACTGATCCGCTACCTTAGCCAACGTTGAAGCGCTGACCAAATGGGCCAGTCGCGCGGCGAGCGCACCTTCTTCTTCCTCGGGATAAAGATTGTAAAGCGTTTCGGCGATGACCAGCCCCAAGACCCGATCGCCCAGAAATTCGAGCCGTTCGTTGGTCACGGTGTGAGAGGGCTTGCCGTTGTCCGACGATACCACACCCAACGCGCCGCGATGCGTCAGAGCAATCTCGAGCAATTTTCGGTTCGAAAATTGATGTCCGAGCACACTCTCGAGCGGGTGTCGGCCGGAGGTCATGAACGGACTAATTTATGCCGTTAAAGAAGCGGCTGAAGCGCGTTGCGAAGGGCCAGCGCCACACCTGCCAAAGCGAGGCCGTGCCGTCGGTGGAGAAGAAAAGAAACTCAGCGCGCCCAACGAGATTCTCGGCGGGCACGAAACCGACGTTTGCACGGCTATCCACCGAATTGTCACGGTTGTCACCCATCATGAAGTAGTGCCCTTCAGGAACGGTGAATTCAGGCGTGTTGTCGAGACGGCGGTTATCCCCTTCCTCAAGTATGTAGTGCTCTTTTCCATCGGGCAGTTTTTCCAGATACCGTGTGGGACGCAACACGCTGCCGTATGTATCACGATATTCGTATTCACCCACACGTTCGCGCTCTACCAGTTCGCCATTGATGAAGAGGCGGCCGTCTTGCATCCGAATTGTTTCACCGGGCAGCCCGATTACGCGTTTGATGTAGTCCGTTTTCTGATCAGACGGCAATTTGAATACGATCACGTCGCCGCGCTCAGGCAGGGATTCAATAATACGTCCGTCGAAGGGACCCATACTGAACGGAAAGGAGTGCTTGCTGTATCCGTAAGAGTATTTGGACACAAACAAATAATCTCCAACCAGCAAAGTTGGGATCATCGAACCGGAAGGAATATTAAACGGCTCAAATAAAAACGTGCGAATGACAATGGCGATGACCACAGCATAGACAAGTGTGTGGACAGTTTCCCAAAAACCTTCCTGCCGCTTTGAACTGCTCATCGTCGTTGTACCGATTTTTGTCATTTGGATTTGTATGCGAATTGAGCCTGAAACGGCATTCTGGGACCGGGGGCGCAGATGAAGCCAGCGGATTGCCTGAAAGTCAAGTGTTCTGCCCTTCTACGCCGATTTCATACTTGAAGTGTTCCGCGCAATGGCTGTGATAATAACCATGGCCTCTGCTATTGGATATTCGTCCGTAATCGTCAGGTCGATTTGCGCCGTCATACCTTCTGGGGTCAATTCCTGAAGACGCGCGGCGGCACCGCCGTTCATAACAACAGTCGGCCGGCCCGATGGCAAATTCACAACTCCCAGATCTCGCCAGTACACGCCACGGCGAAATCCGGTGCCGAGCGCCTTAGCTGCAGCTTCCTTTGCGGCATAGCGTTTCGCAAATGTCGCTGCGTATGCACCGCCGGCGCCACGGCGGCGCTCAGCTTTTTGTATTTCGACGTCGGTATAGATACGGTTGATAAATCGGTCGCCGAACCTTTCGATGGTTTTTTCGATGCGGCGAATATCAATAAGATCGCTTCCAATTCCGATGATCATTTTTCACCGTTATTGTGCGGTAAGCGACGTTCTTGCGGTGTTCATAAGCATACGCATACGCTGAATTGCCGCTTCAAAGCCAACAAATATGGCCTCCCCCACCAAAAAATGGCCGATATTTAATTCAGACAGCGTTGGAATAGCCGCGATTGGGCCAACT